>JACPOA010000019.1 GCA_016185205.1 Hyphomicrobiales bacterium
CACATGCAGATAACCGGCGCTGCGCAACTCGTTCATCAGCGTCATCAACTCGCCATAGGGCACGCTTCTGTCGGCGCGCAGGAATACGCGCTGCTGCTTGTCGCCGGCGCTCGCCCGGTCGAGCGTGGCCGCCAGCGCGGCACGGCCAACACCCAGTGTATTCATAGCGAATTTACGGCCGGCCGCATCGGCGGGTTGCATCATAGCGCTAATACCTGACACTCGTGAACAGTCGCACGCTGGCGCCCGGCATCAGCACCTCGTCCTTCGAATAGGACACGCTGTTGCGGATGTCGCGGTTGAGCAGATTGCTGCCGCTCACGCCGACCGAGACTTCGCTGAGATCGCTGGCATTTGGATTGGCTGGCTTCCATTTGTAGCTCAGCTCGGCACGCAGATCGTCGTAGCCCGCTGTCATGGTCTCGGCGATGGGCGCGATATTGTTCTGCGCGAAGGCGTGCAGCAGCTTGACGCGCACGAGCCAGTTGGCGTCGCGCCAGTAAACACCGCCGCCGATGCGCAGCGGCGGAATGCGCGGCACATTAGTTCCGTCGCTGAATGTCGCGCGCACCACGTCGAACTGGTTCTCGATGCCGAACATGCCGGCGCCGAGCGGCAAGAGGTCCCATTGACTCTGGAATTCGCCGCCGCGGAAGGTCGCGTCGCCCTGCGAATAGAGGGCCTCGTTGAGATCGCCAGCGCCCGGCCCACAAACGGCGGCGTCGCCATCGCAGGTATTGCCCGTCAGCCGCCGGTAGATGAAGCCTTTGAACTTCGTGTAATAGGCCGTGGCTTCGAAGCGGAACGGCCCCTTGGCGCGCCGCAGGCCGACTTCGATCGACTGCGCGGCTTCGATCGTGAGATTGGCATTGCCCTTGTCGAAGGTCACGGTGGAGTCATGGACGCCGCCGGAGAACAGCTCGGCCGGCTTGGGCGCTCGCTCGACATATTGCGCGGTGATGCTGCCGACCAGATCCCAGGGCAGATTCTGGATCAGACCGACGCTCGCGCTCTTCGGCGTATATTGGGGCGAGACCGGCATCGACGAAACCAGCCCGAGTGCCGGGTCGAATACGCGGCTGATGCCCGACAAGTTGACCTGCTCGATGCGGCCCGCAAGTTGTGCCTTGGTCGTCTCGCTGAACCTGAATTCGTTGAACATGTAGCCGGCGATGCGGTTGTTAAAGTTCGGGTCCCACAGCCCGGAATTGTCGGGGTTGGGCGCGGTGAGCTTCTGATAGCCGCCCTGCACGCCGATGGCGGTGGTCAGCGTCGCGAAGCGCAGGTTGAACGGCGCCAGTTGCGCCTCGACGCGGCCCTCCTGCTCCTTGTTGGTGAAGGTCTGCCGGATGCCGTCGCTTGTCAGATTGGTTGGATCGGCGAGGCCGATCTCGTTGTGCTTGTAGTCGGTCACGCCACTCCAAAACCGGATGGCATCGATGAAGGAATTTGGCGCGCGCCATTCGCCCTTGCTCAGCACTTTGGTCTGATGCGCGTCAATGCGGGTATGCGAGTTCTCGCCGTCAATTCCAGGAATGTGATACAGCGCATTATTCTGAACGACGGCGAGCCCCAGGAAGCCTTCGTTGAAGATGTAGGAACCGCCGACCGCCTGCCCATCGCTACGCGCCGCCGAATTTGGCTGCCGGCCGTTGAAGGCTCCCGGCTGTGTCGCGTTCGGTGCGTCGGCCGGATTGGGCGCGATCAGATAGGGATAGTACGGCACGCGGTAGTCTTGCGTCTTGCGGCCGGACGCGTCGGCATGAAACGCGAAATTGCCGGCGCCGGCATCGAGCAACACCGCGCCGTCGAGACCATTGTCGACCGATGTGGCGCCACCACGAAACTCGGTGCTGATCCCGCGCGAGGGAATCATTGTCGGGATGCGGTTGTTGGTAGCCTCCACCACGCCGCCGATCGCCTGCGAACCGAAACGCAAGGTTGCCGGCCCGCGGATCACCTCGACCTGATCGGAGGTGTTCGGGTCGACCGGCACGAAATGGTCTTCGCCCAGATCGGACGCGCCGTTGGCGCCGATGCCGTTTTCCTGGATGCGCACGCGATTGACGTCGAGCCCGCGGATGATCGGGCGGCTCGACGCGCTAGGCGCGAAGCTGGAGCCAGCGATGCCAGGCTTTCCGAACAGCAGATCGCCGAGCGTGGAGGCGCCGCTGCGGCGGATATCGTCGCTCGGCACCACGGTCACGGTGGCGAATTGGTCGGTGACGACCGGCAGCGTGCCCTGCAGGTCGGCGCCGCTCCCGGATGCAGGCGTGGAGCGCTGGATCGGGCTGGGCGCGCTCACCACGACCTCGGGCAGCGCGATTTGCGCCTGTGCGGACGTGGCCAGCCCGCCCAGCAGCACAAACGGCGGCACCGCCAAGAGTAAAACGCTACGACCGGCAACTAGCATGAATTCTCCCCCAAGCGCGAAAGCCGATCGGACGGCACATGTAATATTATAACATTACATCATGATCGAGGAGTCAACCGGTCCGATGGCGGCGAAGGGAAGGGGCTGTATTCCATGGCGCGCGTGCAGATTTTTTCGCAGCGCCGCCGATTGAACGGCGCGCCGCTTGCGTGCATCGTCCGCCGCGCCGGCACGACGCCGGCATGCAATTCATCGCGCAAGGATTCACGCCCACATGCCGTTTTCAATGTCGCAAGCTTCCCTGCCGGTCTTCGAGATCGGCCTCAACGCGCTCTCCGCCGTGCTGGACAAGGCCGCGGCCTTTGCTGCGGCGAAGAAAATCGATCAGGCGGTGCTGCTCGGCTGGCGCCTGGCGCCCGACATGTACGCGCTCGGCAAGCAGGTGCAGGTGGCGTGCGATCAGGCCAAGAATGGCGCGGCGCGGCTGGCCGGTGTCGAGCCGCCGAAATTCGAGGACAACGAGACCACCATCGAGCAGCTCAAGCAGCGGCTGGCCAAGACCGTCGCTTTCCTCAAGGCGCTCGACACCGAGGCCATCGACGCCGCAGCCGACCGCGAGATCACCTTTCCGCTCGGTCCAGCCAAGGGCCAGATGATGGGCGCCGACTATCTCAATCACTTCGTGCTGCCGAACTTCTATTTCCACCGCACTGCCGCCTACGCCATTGTGCGCAGCATCGGCGTGGAGATCGGCAAGCGCGACTTCCTGGGCGCCATCCCGATCAAGCGCATCTGATACGAAACCAAATACAAAACCGCCCCGCCGGTTTCCCAGCGAGGCGGTTTCGCGTTTCGTCGCGGCAGGGTCTATTTCAGTCGCTTGGCCGCTTCCTGCGCCAGGCTCAGATCGACGTATTTCTTGATGTCGATCTTATTTTTCACGAAGCCGAGGTCCTGGGTGACGTCGACATTGCGCTGCAACGCCTCGACGTTCGGGATCAGGTTAGGGTCGCGATAGGTGTCGGCCTTGGTAAACAGCCAGCCGAACCGCTCAGGCGGCGCCTTGGTGATCTTGGAGGCGATCTGGGCGACCTCGGCGTGGTTCTTCGGGTCCTGGTACCAGCGGGTGATGATCAGCATGTCCTCCATGAAATCGACCATGGCGGCGCGGTTCTTGTCGATGAACGACTTGCGCGCGGTCCACACGATCATCTGAGTCACGCCGAGCGTTTCGCGCTGCTCGAACAGGACCTTGCCTTCTTCCTTGAGCTTGGGATTGAGCGCGAACGGCAGCACAGCCGGGATCAGGTCGGCCTTCTTCTCCAGCAGCATGGCCGGCATGGCCGGCAGCGGACCCTCCAGCATGGTGTAGTCGCGCTTTTCCTCGAGGCCGTGCTTCTTGAGCGTGGCGCGGATGGCGATGTCGATGGCGCTGCCGCCGCCGTTGGTGCCGACCACCTTGCCCTTGAGATCCTCGACCTTGTTGATGCCGCTGTCCTTGCGCACGTAGTACTGGCTGCTGTAATGGCCGGGCACGCCATCCTGGAATTCGTCGGCGATCACGCGGATGTCCTCGAGCCCGGCGTTTCCGATCGCAATGGCAAGCGAGGAATAGGCCAGGTTGGACACTTCCAGCTCGTTATTGGCGATCGCTGCGATCATCTGCGGGGTGCCTTGGTAGCGAATCGATTCGATCGTGTAGGACTTGCCCATGTGCTTGGCGAGGTCCTTCTTCTCCAGCACGATCGAGGCCCAGTTGGAGACTGGCGCCACCCAGGACATGCGGATCTTCACCGGCTCCGCGCTGTTGGCGGTGCCGACGCCGATAAGGCCGAGCGCACACACGCCAGCCAGCGCGAGTTTCAGATTACGCATTGCATCCTCCCAGAATTCCGCCGGACTTAGCGCTAATCGACTTGCGCGTTTCGAACTGGCAAGCTTCGCATCGTGACGACAAGATTGTCGGAGTTCCAGCCGATTTTGGCAAGCCGCATGCCGCGCCGTTTTACCCGCCATGCGGTACAGGTCGCCGGCGTCACGCCGTCGTCGGCTCGTTGGCTTCCTGGTGCCATATCAATAGCCGCCGGCGCAGCAGCGCCATCGCCTTGACCAAACAGTAGCCAATGACGGCGATCTCGACGATGCCGGCGAACACACCGGTGGAATTGGCGAAACGCGAGGCCGTCATCATGGCGCCGCCCAGGCCGTAGCCGCCCATCAGCATTTCGGCCACCACCGCCACGATCAGCGTCAGCGGCAGCGCCACCTGCAGGCCCGTCATGATCTGCGGCAGCGCCGCCGGCAGCACGATCTGCCAGAGCATTTCGCGTTCGCGCGCGCCCATATTGCGCGCCGACCACAGCAGTTCGCGCTCGATACCCTGGATGGCGATGACGGTGGCCGCGATCACCGGGAAGATGGCGTCGATAACGATGATGCTGATCTTGGAAACGTCGTAGACGCCGAGCCACAGGATGATCACCGGCAGGAAGGCGATCTTCGGCATCGGAAAGCCGACCGAAATGATCGGATCGAAGAACCAATGCGCGAGTCTGTTGCGCGACATCGCCATGCCGATGGCGACGCCGCCGACCGCGCAGATCGCGAAGCTGACCAGCGCGCGATAGAGCGTGAGCGCCGTGTTGATGGCGAGATCGCCGGTGACGGCATCCTGCCAGATGCGCAGCAGCACATTGCTCAGCGCCGGCAGTTGGAACGGCGTGAAGGTGCCGCTGCGCGCCAGGATTTCCCAGGCCGCCAGCAGCACGGCTATGGAAAAGAAGCGGGTCACCACGATATAGGTGAAGCGCGCGGCCTTTTCCGGCCAGCCGTCCGGCGGCATCGTCGCGCTCGCTGCGGGGTCTATTCGCGCCATGCCAGCGTCCGCTTGGTGATCAACAGATAAATCCGGTCGGCGGCGAAGCCGAGAAACGCCACCGTCAGCACCACCGCATACATCGCGTCGTAATTGCCGTTGGCGCCGAGATAGCCGATCAGATAGCCGAAGCCCATCTGCGCCACGATCAGTTCCGACGACACCAGCAGGATGAACGAGAGCGCGAGCGCGGTGCGGATGCCGTTGAGCAGTTCCGGCATCGCGCTCGGCACTACCACATCCCACAGCATGCGCAGCTTGTGGGCGCCCATGCTGCGCGCCGACCACACCAGCACCTGTTCGCTCGAGCGCGCGCCGTTGAAGGCGCCGATCGTCACCGGCAGCATGCAGCCGAGGAAGATCAGCAGAATCTTGGAGCCGTCGCCGAAGCCGAGCCAGATCACGGTGACCGGGATCAGCGCCGATTTCGGCAGCGGATAGAACATCTCGACGAGCGGGGCGACCAGCACGTTCACCGGCTTCGACCAGGCCATGGCGATGCCGAGCACGCCGCCGATGACGATCGACAGGCCAAGACCGGCGCCGGCGCGATAGAGCGAGGCGAGGCCATTGGTGACGAGCTCGCCGGTCTTGATCATGTCGATCCAGGCGACGACCACCTCGGACAGCGGCGGCAGCGCGGTGGTCGATACCAGCTCCAGCCGCGCCGCCAGCTCCCAGCCGAGCGCGAGCAGCAGCAGCGGGAGGTAGCGGATGAATTGCTTCATGTCCGCTTGCCCTGCGCCTTGATGGCTTCGTCCTTCACCAGGTTCCAGATCTCGTCGACCTTCTCGACGAAGGCCTTTGCCTTGAAGATGGCGGGATCGTTCTTGTCGAACTTGGTGTCGACGATGGTCTTGATGCGGCCCGGCCGCGCCGACATCACCGCCACCCGGTCGGCAAGATAGACCGCTTCCTGCACGTCGTGGGTGACGAAGATCACCGTCTTCGGCGTGCGCTGCCAGATGCGCAACAGCTCGGCCTGCATCAGGCCGCGGGTCTGCGCGTCGAGCGCGCCGAACGGCTCGTCCATCAGCAGGATTTTCGGATCGAAGGCGAGTGTGCGCGCGATCGCGGTGCGCTGCTTCATGCCGCCTGAGAGCTGCGAAGGATAGCTGTCCTCGAAGCCGTTGAGCCCGACCAGCTCGATGAAATCGAGCGCGCGCTGCTCGCGCTCGTCTTTTGGCATGCCCTGCCGTTCGAGCCCATAGAGAATGTTGCCGCGCACGGTTTTCCACGGAAATAGCGCGAAATGCTGGAACACGATGCCGCGATCGGGTCCGGGCGCGGCGACCGGCTTGCCGTCGACCAGGATCGCGCCGGTCTCGACCGGCAGGAAACCGCCGATCAGGTAGAGCAGCGTCGACTTGCCGCATCCCGACGGCCCCAGCAGAGCAACAAATTCGCGGTTGGCCACGTCCAGCGACACCTGGTCGAGCGCCAGCACCTCGCGTCCGCGCGGCGGGCGATACAGATGGCTGACTTGGTCGACGACGATTTGCGCGGGCACGCTCATGGTGGCATGAACCCTCCCTAACCGCCGCGATCTGTCAAGCGGCGCCTTCATGATTTCGTCCTATCATGCGGGACAGCAACCATCGGCGCGTCGCAAACGTCGGCGCTATTCAAGGGGAAACGTCAGTGGCCAATAGCCTTATCGAAGCCCGCCGCGAGCTGTCGCTCGCCAACCGTATCGTCGCCAACGAGGGCGTCATCGACGCCTTCGGCCATGTCAGCATGCGCCATCCCGACAATCCGCGCCGCTATCTGCTGTCGCGCTCGCGCGCGCCCGAACTGGTGGCGCCTGAGGATTTCATCGAATACGGCCTCGACTCGCAGCCGGTGCGCGAGCCAAGCGTGACGCAGTATTCCGAGCGGGTGATCCACGGCGAAATCTACAAGGCGCGGCCGGAGGTGATGTCGGTATGCCACCATCATTGCGCGGCCTTCATGCCGCTGCTCGCCACCGGCACCGATTACGTGCCGGTCTTCCATCTCGGCGCGATCGGCGGCATCAAGCCGCCGTTCTGGGACCAGCACGACGAATTCGGCGACACCAACATGCTGGTGTGCAAGCTGGAGGAGGGCGCCTCGCTGGCGCGCGCGCTTGGGCCACACTGGATGGTGCTGATGAAACGGCACGGCGTCACCGTCGCCTGCACCAGCGTGCGCGACTGCGTGTTCCGTTCGGTCTATTCGGCGCGCAATGCCGAGTACCAGGTGCAAGCGCTGGCGATCGGCGGCGCCATTGCGTCGCTGTCGCCGGGCGAAACCCAACTGGCCAGCCAGATCGTTGCCACCACGACCGGCCTGACGCGCTCGTGGGAATACTGGTCGATGCGGGTGGCCAAGGCCGGCGGCGCCGCCGCCAAGCCTGCTAACAAGCCTGCCAAACCGGTGCGTGCCACATCCAAGCCCACATCCAAGCCAAAGCGCGCCCCTAAAGCCCGCCGCCGCTGACGAATGGGCTTCCCCGCTGGCCGGTCCCGGTGTTGAATGGCCAACCAATATGAGTGGGGGCTTCATTTCTAACGATCAGAAAATAACGGGAGGAACCGCATGAAAACGTTGCGAACAATCGTCGGCGCGCTCGGGCTGCTGGTGCCGCTGGCGCTCGCCAGTCCGGCGGCCGCGGCCGAGGACCGGCTCAAGGTCGCAATGGGGCAGATCAACAACTGGGAAAACCAGCCCGTGACGCTCGGGCAGGACGCCGGCATCTTCAAGAAGCACGGCCTGGTGCTGGAGGTTGTCGGCACCGCGGGCGCCGGCGAGACCATGCAGCCGGTGATTTCCGGCAGCGCCGATATCGGCGGCGGCGTCGGCGTTGCCGGCGCCATGCGCGCGTTCTCCAAGGGCGCACCGCTGCGTGTCCTGGCGCCGGCCTTCACCGGCACCGGCGATCTGTACTGGTACGTGAAGGCGGATTCGCCGATCAAGAGCCTGAAGGACACGACCGCGAGCAACACCATCGCCTACTCGACCAGCGGCTCGAGCTCGAACAACATCGTCGTCGCCTTCATCAACGAGCAGGGCGCCAAGGCCAAGGCGGTCGCCACCGGCAGTCCGGCCGGCACGCTGACCGCGGTGATGTCCGGCCAAGTCGATATCGGCTGGGCGGCGCCGCCGTTCGGACTCAAGGAAATCAAGGAGGGCAAAATCCGCATCATCGCCCGCGGCAGCGACGTGCCGTCGCTGAAGGGGCAAACCGTGCGGGTGCTGATCGTCAACGCCGATGCGCTGAAGACCAAGCACGACGCCATCATGCGGTTCATGCTGGCCTATCGCGAGGCGGTGGACTGGATGTATGCCGACCCCAAGGCGATCAAGATGTATGCCGACAAGGTCCGTGCGGATGAAAGCCTGATCCAAGATTCGGTCAAGGAGTTCCATCCGAAGGCGGCGTTGCAATCCGACGCCATGGCCGATCTCGACGGCGCCAATGCCGACGCGGTCAAGCTGAAATTCCTCGACAAGCCGCTGACCAAGGAACAGCTGGCGGAGTTCATCCAGATTCCGCCGCGCAAGAAATAACGGCGCGCTTGAGGCAAATGCGAAGGGGCCGCTGCCTGGCAGCGGCCCGTCTGTTAGTGCGCCCGGCATGGGCATCGACTTGGAGGTGGAATTCCTCTCGTGAGCTGGTCACAGCGAGCGAAGCGAACCGCAGAGCGTCGGACCGCGAGGCCGGCGTGAAGGAAGCGGGGAGCGAAGCTGCGGGCCGACGAACAGGAACCGGATAGAAGGCGATGCCGAGCAGGGCGAGCGGGCCAATGACCACGAAGCCGTTGTGACCAAGGCTCAGGCGGCGTAAATCCGGCGGTCGTGCAGCGAAGGCCGATGTTCTTACCCGGGGAGGTCTCGCCTTACGCCCGAAAGGGCAACGGAGGCTGCAAGGCCGACGGAGCGAGAAGTCAGCAGAGGCCATAGTAGTCGTGGCAGCGGCGAAGGGCCGAACGATGGAGAGGGCGAGACGCCCGTGCGCCTCGACGACGCCATGCCACAGAAGTCGGACCTAAGTCCGAGCGCACAAACGGCCGGCGCGGTGAAGCCGCAAGGGCCGCGCTTGCGTGTGGAAGCGCCGCCGGCCGGCAGCGGAGACGAGCGCCTGGGAAGCGGCGACCTGATGGAGAGGGCGTGCGAACGGCTGAACCTTCGGGCCGCATTGAAGCGTGTTCGGCAGAATGCGGGTAAGCCCGGCATCGACGGGATGACGGTGGAAGAACTACCCGAGTATCTGCGCGTGCACTGGCCGCGCCTGCGCGAGCAACTGCTCGCGGGACGCTACCAGCCGCGGCCGGTGCGACGGGTGGCGATTCCGAAGCCCGGCGGGGGCGAGCGCGAGCTCGGCATCCCGACGGTGCTCGACCGGTTCATCCAGCAGGCCCTGTTGCAGGTCCTGCAACCGCTGTTCGATCCGACCTTCTCGGATGCAAGCTATGGCTTCCGGCCCGGACGGCGGGCGCACGATGCGGTGCTTCGTGCGCAGGCCTACGTGCAGGAGGGCCGCAGCGTCGTGGTGGACATCGACCTGGAGAAGTTCTTCGACCGGGTCAACCACGATATCCTTATGGGACGGTTGGTCAAACGGATCGCGGATCGTCGGGTGCTGCGGTTGATCCGCCGCTACCTCAACGCGGGCGTGCTCGCGAACGGGGTGGTGATCGAGCGGCACGAGGGGACGCCGCAAGGCGGCCCCCTGTCACCGCTGCTGGCCAACGTGCTCTTGGATGAAGTCGACAAGGAGCTGGAGCGGCGCGGACATGCCTTCGTCCGCTACGCTGACGATCTGAACGTTTACGTTCAGACGCAGCGCTCGGGCGAGCGGGTGATGACCTCGCTGCGCAAGCTGTTTGGGGGGCTGAAGCTCCGCGTCAACGAAGCCAAGAGCAAGGTGAGACGCGCCACGGCATCGAAGTTCCTCGGCTTCTCGTTCTGGGCGGCCAAGGGACGGGTCATCCGGCGGCGCGTGGCACCACAGGCCATCGAACGCATGAAGGAGCGCGTGCGCGAGCTGACCCGGCGCAGTGCCGGGCGCAGCCTCGCGCAGATGTGCAAGCCGCTCGGGACTTACCTGACAGGCTGGAAGGTCTACTTCCGGCTCGCCGAGACGCCCGGCGTGTTTGACGATCTCGACGGGTGGGTCCGCCATCGGCTGCGGGCCGTGCAGCTCAAGCACTGGAAGCGAGGCCGGGTCGTCTACCGCGAGCTGCTTGCCCGCGGGATGACACCCGACGCCGCTGCTCGAGTTGCCGGCAACAGCCGGCGTTGGTGGCGCAACTCGGCGATGAACCTTCACATCGCGCTACCGAACCGCCTCTTCGACAACCTGGGAGTTCTCCGACTTGTCCGCTAACCTCAACCCTTCGAACCGCCCGGTGCGGACCCGCATGCCGGGTGGTGTGGCAGGGGACGCGGAGGCTTTTACCTCCGCGCCCCTATGCCGATTGTGCCCCGATGAGTTAATGCCGATCCTTGGCAACGGCGCTGATGGCATCGAGCATGGCGGCGCGGCCGTCTTTCGGCGTCGCGCGCACTTTCTCGTGCTTGCCGAGCGTGCCCATCTCGCGCTGGCGCGCGACCGTGGCATCGACCATCAGCGGATCGAGGCCGAGCTCGCGCAACGTGGCGGCGGATTCTTCCATCTCGGCGGCGCGGCGCTCGCGGCTACGGTTGCCTCTCCGCGCTTACCCTCAATCACGGGTGCCATCGAAACCATGCGTTCGAGGGTTGCGAGAACCCGTTCAGGCGTTCGACGCGCACTGACGGTATTCGAAAGCAGGGCAAGCGCTCCATTGCCCGGTGACAATGTTAGCGGTCGCCAGCGCGCGCTCGGTTTGTAGGCGCTCATGACGACGAGTCCGACCGGCAACGGTTTACGCCCGGGCCGTCCGCCGATCTCCTCGACTGGGATATTGCGTTGCCGCCCACTTCCGTTTTCGCGAAGCGAAAGTGGTTTAAGATAGGGATGCACACGGCCCACGGAATCGAGCACTGCGAATTCGTCGGAATAATAAGTCGCGCCGGCTTTCACCAACTCCATGACAAGATTTGTTTTGCCGACGAAGGATTTGCCCGGGAGCACGATCGCCTTGCCATTCCAGCCGACAGCTCCGGCATGAATGAAGACGCGGTTGCGGGCCAATTCCGCCGTGCTCAACCGAACGGCGGTTTCGAATGAATCCAAAATATCATCGAGATCGTGCGACCGGGCAAACCTGACGTGGTCGACATAGACAACATTATAACGGCGGACCCGAGAATTCCCTTCGCTGCCTCCCAGAATTACCGAGAAATAGCGGTCGACGACTTCCGCGTCGGAAGCCGTCGCGTCCGCTGGCAGGCGTTTGTGCAACATTGGCAAAAGAGCGGGATCGCTGACCCGCACGCCGAAGTGGATTCCATAGCATGTGAACGAGAAGCCGTGGCTCCATTCAACTTTGTTGAGATTGCCCCAGCAAACGGTTGTGGCTTTGCTGGAGAGAAGCGGCAGCGGAATCGCTAAGGCCGTCATATGCTATCGTCCCAAATTGAGATCAAGAGACAGCCTCTTTAGGGAGGTGTCTGCGCCGACCAGCAATTGAATGAATTGCGGCGCAAAGGCGATTGGACACCGCGGTCACAATTGCAGCGCCAAGAAAAGCCAGCTGGTATAGCAAACGCGATTTTCTGCCGAAATTTCCTCCGCTCTTGAACGTCGCGGAGATCGGATTAGGCCAGCGTGCTTTTAGTTGCGACGGAATGATCCAAGGCTTGGCCGCCCAATACGACCAGGGCTGCTTCATCCGAGACAGGTATGGAACTTGCCATTCATTTAAGGCGGTGCGCATGAACCAATCCGGCAGAGTATCGACATGGTATGCTTGCGGAAGGCCTTCAATCCGCGCGCCGAGCAGGCGGCGCGCCAATTCGAAGACGCAGGCCAGCCAGTGCGCGTAACGCGGGTCTTTGCCAAAACAAATGTCCCAATCAAAATCACCGGGAACGGTTTCCAGCATGGCAGCGACATCGCACAGCCATAACGGACGGTAGCCGCCATGGCGGAGAAAATGCATGGCCACAAGACGAAGATGATCTTCGTGAGACAGGATGCGGATTGCACGATCACCGCAGGCAATCCTTTGAGATCGCGCAAAAAGAGTGTCGAGCGAAGGTAAATGAAATTGATCCAGGCCGGCATGCAGATCGATTTGGCACAGCTTGCCGGCTGGGCCGCAATCGAGGACGAACGGTCCGTTGACCAAGTTGTTGACGCCGGGAATCACATGCCGTTGGAGCAGTTCCCGCGCCTCGGCGTGGCGGCCAGGCTGAACGCAAATGTCGATATCGCCGAAGGGGCGGAGATGGGGCAGCGCATAGTGCTGAGCGCTCGCCCAGCCCTTGAAGATGAGGGGTTCCAGGCCGTTCAGAGCGAGGCGTTCCGAGAGGAAACGGATCGAGCCTTCATTCATCGTCGCTTGTAGTGCCAAGTGTCGATACATCGCCCGGAGATTGGCTGTTTCCGGAGCGCTCGTAAGGTGCGCGGTGCGGGAAGCCCGGTTCCAGGCGAGCCCGGCCGCGCCGGATGATGTCAGCAGCGGTTCTACCCGTGCGAGCTCCTCGGAATTGATGGTCAGAGCGGGCGGCTCACGTCGCCAAGAGCCGGCAAGAACGTTTGCGACAAGGTGCCCAAAAGTGAATCCACCGTGGGTCGGGGCGGTTAGCAATGTTGCACTCACAGATGTTCAGGTGCAGGTGCCGGCCACACACAAGCCGCTGGCACAATCAGCATGAGACGCACAGGGAGCGCCTGTGGGAAGGCCCGACGCAGCATCAGCGACGGTCGGCACGACGATGCTGGTAACGACAGGAACGGCTGCGGCAGCGCCCACCGCTAAAGTCCTGAGCAGCGCGCGGCGGCTGCCCCCGCCGAGCACCCAAGCAGGGACCTTGCAAGGTTCATCCAGCAATTGTGACCGACCCAGTTGCGCAAGCGCAAGCCAAACGGCACGCTCATCAATGCTGTCGGCGGTATTTTTGGCGATCTCCTGCGCAATCGCAGCCGGCAATGTAGCGCCATCGCAACGGCTCCAAACCTGAGCCGCAAAGGAATTCAAGCAGGTCGCTTGATTGCGGTCACGATCATAGATCAGCACCTCGCTATCGAGATTCCGCACGACGATGCGATCGCTGCGGGCGCGAGGGGGCTTCATCTTGTCACCGAATGCACAGTAAGCATTCAAGATGGACGTTTTTCGGATACATTTTCATTTTCAAAACAATTGTACCAGTTGTGGCTCCTCATAGCAACTCGAACGAGTATGTTGCGATTCGATGCTAGCGCCGATCCTTGGCAACGGCGCTGATGGCATCGAGCATGGCGGCGCGGCCGTCTTTCAGCGTCGCGCGCACTTTCTCGTGCTTGCCGAGCGTGCCCATCTCGCGCTGGCGCGCGACCGTGGCATCGACCATCAGCGGATCGAGGCCGAGCTCGCGCAACGTGGCGGCGGATTCTTCCATCTCGGCGGCGCGGCGCTCGCAGGGGTAATTGTTCTTGAGCGATGCCGTCACCTCGTCGAGCACGCCGGCGCGGCTGGCGGCGAGGAAACATTCGAGCGTGAGCGCCTCGATGCCTTTGATCATCACGCTGCGGATCATCTTGATGGCGGCGGCCTGGCCGGTCTCGGCGCCGACGATCGACAACTGCATCTCCAGCTCGCGCAGCAGCGGCGAAATTTCCTCGGCGTGCGGGCCGGCGATCAGCAGCGGCGTCTTGTGGCGGGCGGGATGGATCGGCGCGATTACCGCCACGTCGACATAGCGCACGCGCCCGTCGAGCAGCTTGGCGGTTTCCTGCTTGCGGCCGGGCGAGACTGAATTGATGTCGAGATAATAGGGATTGCCGGCAAGATGGGCGGCGACCGAGCGGGCGGCGTCCACGCTGGAGGCCGCGGTCACCGCCGACACGATCAGGTCGGTGTCGCGCACCGCGTCGGCGGCCGAAGTCGCCAGCCGCACGCCGATCCTGTCGCCCGCGGTCTTCAGCCGCTCGCCGGCGGCGACCGGGAACAGGATGTCCCAGGCGGCGATGCGCTCGATGCCGGTCTCGCGCAGGCCGGAGGCAATAGCCTGGCCGGCCTCGCCGAAGCCGATGAAGGACACACGCGGCGTATTGCGACGGGTCATGGCTGTTCCGTAATTCGTTGTTCGATGGCTGAATATTAAATGGTTTTGACCGGCGCGTCCTGCCGGGTGGTCTGGAAGCTCACCGCCATCAGCCATTGTCCGTCGCGCTTGACGAAGATGCGGCTCACGCGCGCGGTCTTGCCGTGGAACGGCTGGTGTTCGCAAGCCATCACCATGGCGTCTGGAAAGCCGAACAGCCGCGCCGACACCAGCGGGGAGGGCGCCGAATTTGTATTGCTGCGCTTCTGCTCCGCGAGCACGGTCACCAAGGCGTGGTCGGCCA
This sequence comes from Hyphomicrobiales bacterium, assembly GCA_016185205.1. GTDB lineage: Bacteria > Pseudomonadota > Alphaproteobacteria > Rhizobiales > Xanthobacteraceae > Pseudolabrys. The sequence goes on from JACPOA010000019.1 coordinate 14,692, forward strand.
GCACCAGGTCGCTGGCATCCATGGGCGGGGAGCATCCATTTCCCTGCGGCGTCATCTAGAGCATGTCCAGCGGTTGCGGTTTTTTCGGCGGCGGAAAGGCACGGTCAAGCGTGGCGAGATCTTCGCGCGTCAGCCGCAGGTCGAGCGCCGCCAGGTCCTCCTCGACATGCGCGCGCGTGGACGCCTTGGGGATCGTCACGACGCCGTCCTGGCGCGTGAGCCAGGCGAGCGCGACCTGCGCCGGCGTCGCGTCATGGCGCGCCGCCACCTCGCGCAGCGTGGCGTGATCGAGCATGCGGCCCTGCTCGATCGGCGAATAGGCCATGATCGGAATCCTGCGCGCCTGGCACCACGGCATCAGGTCGAATTCGATACCGCGCCGGGTCAGATTATAGAGCACCTGATTGGTGGCGATGGCTTGCCCGCCCGCTGTCTCCCATAGCTCGCGCATCTCGCCGATATCGAAATTGCTGATGCCCCAGTGCCGGATTTTACCGGCCGCCACCAGCGCTTCGAAAGCCGCGAGCGTCTCCTGCAAAGGAGGCGAGCCGCGCCAATGCAGCAGATAAAGATCGATGCGGTCGGTCTTGAGCCGCTTCAGGCTGCGCTCGCAGGCGGCAAGCGTGCCGCGGCGGCTGGAATTCTCCGGCAGCACCTTGCTGACGATGAATACCTCATCGCGGCGCGCGCCGACCGCGTCGGCCACGATGCGCTCGGCCTCGCCGTCGCCATACATCTCGGCGGTGTCGATCAGCGTGATGCCGAGCGAAAGCCCATGCGCCAGGGCCGCGACTTCGTCGGCGCGCCGGTGCGCGCTCTCGCCCATGCGCCAGGTGCCGAGGCCGAACACGGGGATCGCTGCGCCGGAGGGGAGTGAAATGGTGGGGATGGTGCGCATGCTTGCTCGGCGAACTCAATGTTTCGATCGCCTCAAAGCCCGTTATACGCAAATTGCGGATTGCGTATAACGCCCGCAGCCGGGCTTACTTATGCTCCACCGGCGGGGTGCCGTGGGTGTGGAACGAGGCGATGGTCTGCAAGCCCCAGGCCTGGCCCTTCTTGCGCTCGGCCTCGGTCCAGCGGATCGGCTTCCAGTCCGGCGCCAGCACCAGCCGCGCGCCGGCGCAGGCGACCTCCACGCGATTGCCACCCGGCTCGTACACATAAAGAAAGAACGTCTGCTGGATGGCGTGCTTGTGCGGCCCGGTCTCGATGAACACGCCGTTTTCGAGAAAGACGTCGGCGGCGCGCAGCACGTCCTCGCGCGAATCGAGCGCGTAGGTGACGTGGTGGAAGCGGCCCTTGGTGCCGGTATGGTCGCGCGTATAGGCGAAGTCGTAGGACTTGTTGGTCGCGGTCATCCACATGGCGGCCTCGCTGCCGTCGTCGAGCACGATCTGCTCGGTCAGCATAAAGCCGAGATAGTTCTCGAAGAATTCGCGGTTGGCCTTGATGTCGACTGCCAAGCCGTTGAAGTGGTCGAGGCGGCGCACATTGCAGCCGCGCGCCGGATAGCGCTGCGCCTGGTTCTTGAGCGCCGGCTTCTTGTCGGGCTGCGCGTCGTACCATTCGGTCTCGTAATAAAGCTCGACCGTGTGCCCATCCGGGTCCTTGCAGACGAAGGTCTTGCCATGGCCGAGATCGCCGTCGCTCCAGCCAACATCGAAGCCGGAGCCTTTGAGCGCCGCCGCGCGCCGCTCCAGCGCCTGCGGGCTACGGGTGCGGAAGGCGCAATGGCCCATGCCGGAGGTCTTCGCGGCGGTGAGCTTGAGCGAAGTGCGTTCGTAGTCGTCCCAGCCGCGCAAATAGACGCTGTCGCCCTTCTCGCCGCTCTGGGTCATACCCATCACGTCGATGAAGAATTGGCGGCTCGCGTCGAATTTCGGCGTCAGGATTTCGACATGGCCGAGATGGGCGATGTCGCGTAGGGGTTCGGGCTGCGTCGTCATGGATTAATTCTGCCGAACCGCGCGGGTGAAGGCCAGGACCAAATTATTCGCCGGCATGGCCGTCATGTCGGCAGGCGTCAAGCCGGCCAGTTCCGCGCGTTCGTTCAAATCGCGCACATCGCGCACGCCCCAGTCCGGGTTTTCCGCCTTCAAAGTGGCGTCGAAGGCGGCATTGCTCGGCGCGGTATGCGCGCCGTCCCGCATGAACGGGCCATAGACGAACAGCCGGCCGCCGTCGCGCAGGGTGCGTCCGGCGCCGGCGATGAGGTTTTGCGACGCGGACCAGGGCGAGATGTGCAGCACGTTGATGCAGACGATGGCCGTGAGCGTGCCGCCGGCTTGCCCATCCGCCGTCCAGGTCCAATGCGGATCGGCGAGATCGATACGCTGCGGCGCGCGCAGGTTGGCAAGGCCGGTATGCTGGCGCCAGGCGGCGATGCTGGCGAGATGCGGCGGGACGATATCGCTCGGCCACCAGGTGAGGTGAGGCGTGCGTCCCGCGAAGGCGGTGATGTGCTGCCCGGTGCCGCTGCCGAGTTCCAGCACGTCTCCGGTCTGCTGGCTCAGAAAACCGCCGATCGCGGACCAGATGGCATCGTGATTACGGTGAAAAGCCGGGCCGTCCAGCCGGCCATCGGGCGCGGGTGGCTTGCCTAGCTTTCCGTATTCGACGATGAAGTCCGGCATGGTTGCAATGAGGCGCAATTGCGTGACTCGGCGCAATTTGCCCTTGCCGCGTGGCGCGGTCAAAGGCGATTGAGCGGGCCGATTCTTGAACCGGCAAGGGGATTACGCCGGCCGGCTTCGTTGTTTTTACGGGTATGATCGGGCAATATATCCCACCTTAGCGGGCAAAGCCGTGACCTGTCCGCTATCGTGGGGCGTTAAGGACCGGCTAAAATAGAATCTGGGAGGACAAAATGCGCAGACTTTATATGACACTGGCGGTGCTTGCCGCCGCGGCGCTGACATTGCCGGGCGCGGCCAATGCACAGCAGAAGATCACGATCGGCATCCCGACATCGCCGCCGAACATCGTCCACATGCCGGTGATCGTCGCCAAGGAACTCGGCCTTTATAAGAAAGCCGGGCTTGACGTCGACATCGTCTCGCTCGGCGACGGCGTAAAGGTTTTCCGCGCGCTGTTGGCCGGCAACATCGAGCTCGGGCTGACCCCCGGTGCGCCGACCATCATCGGCATCTCGAACGGCGCTGCCGTGAAGGCCCTGTCCGCCAATCTGCCCAAGCTCGAAGCCTCGATGGTCGTGCGCGCCGACATCAAGACCATGGAGGATCTCAAGGGCAAGCGCATCGGCATCCAGGAGCCCGGCGGCTTCGCCGACATTTTGAGCCGCAGCGTGCTGCGCGCCGCCAAGCTCGACCCCAAGGAAGTGAATTTCGTCAGCATTGCGAGCGAAGACGTGCCGGCACTCGTCGCCAACCAAGTCGACACCGCCATTCTCCACGTCGAGCAGGAAATGCTGGCGAAGTCGAAGGTGCCGGATCTGCATGCTATCGCGCGTATGTGGGTGCTGCAGCCGAAGACGCTCTACACCTACTTGTCCGCGACAGAAAAGACCATCAAAGAGAAACCCGCGATCGTGCAAGCCGTCGTAACCGCCAATATCGAGGCAACGCGGGCGATGTACACCGATCGCGCCAAGATCATCCCGATTTTGGTCAAGCAGACCGGCTATCCGCAGCCGATCCTGGAGCAGAGCTTTGACTACATGGTCAAGGAGTGCATCTGGGATGCCAATAGCGGGCTCAGCGCGGAGCGGACCGATTTCACCGCCGACCTGATGACAAAGGTCGGCAACATCAAGCCGGGTAAGACGCCGAAGTACGAAGACATCGTCGATGCGAGCTTCGCCAAGAAAGCGATCGCGCAGCTTGGCGAATGGAAAGGCCCGGTTTGCCCGACAGCGGCGTTCTAAAGAGCCGTTCAGCCAATGCCTGCGGGCGCCGCCTTGCGGTGGCGCCTGCCGCACTGGGGATGCCGGTGACGGCACGAAGAAAGGATAACGATGACCATCGCCGATGAAGCTCACACCGGTGCTATTGCCAGCGGCAGGCAATCCTCTGCCGCTGCCAAGACGCCGTGGTGGGAGAGCCCGGCGCTTTTTCGCTATGGCTTCGTGGTTGTCATTTTGATCGGCTGGGAAGCTGTCGCGCCCTTTATCAGTCCGATCTTTTTCACTTCTCCGAGCCAGATCGCGGTTGCCTTCTATGAGACCGTCGTTTCCGGCGAGCTGCCGTATTTTCTGGCGCAGAGTCTGGAGGTCATGGTCTATGGCCTGGTCATCGCCATCGTGGTCGGCATTGCTCTCGGCGTGGCGATGGCGCGCCTGCGCTGGCTCGATTGGGCGCTCGATCTGCCGATCAATGCACTCTATGCAATGCCGTTGGTCGCGGTGGTCCCTCTGCTGGTGCTGTGGTTTGGCATCTATCTGAAAGCCAAGATCATCGTCGTGTTCCTGTTCGCGGTGTTCCCGCTGCTCATCAACACCTATCAGGGTGTGCGCGAATGCGACAAAGGCCTGCTGGAGGTCGCGCAATCGTTCCGTTCGAGCGAGTGGAGGACGTGGCAGGATGTGCTGCTGCCCTTCGCCGTGCCCTATATCATCGCCGGCATCCGCCTCGCCATCGGCCGCGGGCTGATCGGCATGATCATCGCCGAGTTCTACACCACCATCTCCGGCCTCGGTTTTATGATCACCAAATACGCCAACGTGTTCGCGATGGACAAAACCTTCGTGCCGGTGATCGTGCTGATGGTGCTGGGCGTTTCGCTCACCACATTGCTGAAATGGGCCGGGCGGCGCATCGCGCCCTGGAGTCACGGCAACCGCTGAGCGACCGCGGCGTAGCGGTCGTGCGCGATCGCAATGCGCAACAAAAAGCCGCCGTTGCCGGCGGCTTTCTGCATTGGGTGCGTCGTTGCGACGCTTAATGCAGCTGGGTCGATATGCTGGTGAACTTATCATTGAGCGTGGAGCCCAGCCCATTGACCACGGCGATGATCGCAATCGAAATGCCGGCGGCAATGAGGCCGTATTCGATCGCGGTGGCGCCGTGTTCATTTTTCAAAAACGCAACAAGCTTCGACATTCGGCATACTCCATGACGGTAGCGATATGACGGTAGCGACCGTATTGGAGTAGCGCTCCATATGTAAAAATACGGTTGGCGCGCACAGCCAAAACTGTCGGAAAAAGAATACGGCAGTCGATGAAAGTTTTAGTCAGATGCGCGAATAAATTTCGCTAATGCGTCGCAAATGGCGATAGAGCCCAAATAGGTCATTGAAAAACCCCACCACTGTGCTTGTGTCTGTCAGCCGACACATCGGCCACGCAGTCCACTCTGTCCGCTACCCGACAGACAGACGACGGGAGGCGCCTAGCATTTAGTTTCTGAACCCCGCAGCAGGCGCTGATTCGGCGCGCTGGTAAAAATGTTGCGGTTTCTCGCCCTATCCGACGGGCTTGGAGAAACGCATATGGATGCCAGCGTCGCCCCGGTCGGGACCAATGGCCTTTTGGAAAGATTGTCCGCCAAAATGCAGGCGTCGCTGGCGCCGCATCTGCGCCGGGCCAAGCTCGCGCAAGGCGTGGTCCTGCACGAAGCCGGCGAAGCCATCACCAGTGTTTATTTTCCAACGAGCGGAATGCTGTCGATGCTCGCCGTGCTGCAAAGCGGCGAGGCGATCGAGACCGGCATCATCGGCCGCGACGGCTATGTCGGCGGCTATTTCGGACCGCGCGGCTGGCGTTCGTCCGGCCATGCGGTGATGCAGTTGAACGGCGAGGCGTTGACGCTCAATGTGCGCCATTTCAAGAAGGCCTACGGCACCAGCGAGGACTTCCGCAATCTGATCAACGGTTATCAGTCGGTGGTGTATTTCCAGGCGCAGCAGACCGCCGCCTGCCAGGCGCTGCACCAGGTCGAGGCGCGCATGTGCCGCTGGCTGCTGCAAGCGCAGGACGCGGTCGGCGGCGAGGTGCTCAATCTGACCCAGGAATTCCTCTCGCATATGCTGGGCGTGCGCCGCACCAGCGTCTCGGGCAGCGCCAACAAACTGCAAGAGGAAGGCCTGATCACCTATAAGCGCGGCGTCATCCGCATTCTCGATCGCAAGGGCTTGGAAAAACGCTCGTGCGAATGCTACGGCGCCGTGCGCGCCGCGTTCGCCGGCGCCCTGCCGCTCAAATAAGAAGCCGCCGTTTCCGGCGGCTTCTTTCAGATCAGCCGTGGTGGTGTGGTCACTTGAGCTGGAGCCGAGTGCCACAACTCTAGCGAGCACGCGTTAAAGAAAATTTTTGCAGCCAGTTAAAATTGGCGGCGAATACGTTTTCCACTGTTTGGCGGTTCTGGGCGATAAATTGCCGTTATGACCTGCGGCCTATTCAAACATCTTCCGGCTTATCGACATACACCAGCCCAGCCTTCGCCAGCCCCTCGCGCATTTTGTACATGTCGAGGCTGAGTTCGCCGGCGACCAGCCGTTTGCGCTTGCCGTCCTCGTCGTCGTGGCGCTTCTGCGCCTTGCCCGCCGTCTCGACCGCGAGGTTTTTAGGTACCACTACGACGCCGTCGTCGTCGGCCACCACCACGTCGCCCGGCTCGACATTGACGCCCGCGCACACCACCGGAATATTGACCGCGCCGAGCGCGGCTTTCACCGTGCCCTTGGCTGAGATCGCCCGCGACCAGACCGGGAAACCCATCTCTTTGAGCGCCTTCACGTCGCGGGCGCCGGCATCGATGATCAGCCCGATCACGCCGCGCGCCACCAGCGCGGTTGCCAGCAATTCGCCGAACATGCCGTCGGTATTGTCGGACGTGCAGCCGACTACCAGCACGTCGCCCTTCTGACATTGCTCCACGGCAACGTGGATCATCCAGTTGTCGCCCGGCTGCGCCAGCACGGTGACGGCGGGGCCGGCGATCTGCGCGCCCGCCCAGACCGGCCGCATATAGGGCTTCATCAGCCCGCTGCGCCCGAGCGCTTCATGCGCGGTGGAGACGCCGACGGCGCCGAGCGTGCCGATGGCGTTGCTGTCGGCGCGTTTGATGGTACGGACGACGACGGGTTTCATTTTGTTTCCTCCGATTTCAATCCGTCTCCCTTCGAGGGCCACCAGCGGACTTTCGTTCGCGTGTCCGCTAGTTCGCGGCGACACCCGCGTCCCTGAGGACCTTGCCGTAGCGCTCCGTGTCACTCTTGATGATCGCGTCGAATTGCGCTGGCGAATTAGGGGCGGGAATCGAGCCGTAAGTGGTCAGCTTTTCAACCACGTCCGGCATTTTCAGCACTTGGGCGATGTCTTGGCTGACCTTGGTCAGGACTTCGGGCGGCGTTCCGGCGGGCGCCAACATGCCGAACCACGACTCATACTTGTAATCCGGCACCGCGGCTTCCGCGATGGTCGGAACATCCGGGAGCTGGGGCGCGCGCTTGTCGGAATTGATGGCGATGGCGCGGACTTTGCCGGCGGCGCTCAGTTCGCGGGCGTTGGGAATGGGAGCAAAATACATTTGGACGTCGCCGCGGATCACCGCGGTGGTCGCGTCCGGCACGCCCTTGTAGGGAACATGGACGATGTTGATCTTGGCGCCTTGCCTGAAAATCTCGGCAGACAGAAACGAGGTGCTGGCGACACCGGCCGACGAGAAATTGAGCTTGCCCGGCGAGGCGTTCGCCAGCGCAATAAACTCCTTGAGGTTTTGGGCCGGAAGGTCAGTAGGTACGATCGCGACCAGCGGCACCGAGGCGATGACCGTCACCCCGGCGAAATCCTTCACCGGATCGAACTGAAGGCCCTTGTTGATGACGCCCGCGATCGTGTGGCCGTTGGATGTCAGCATCAAGGTATAGCCGTCGGGCGCGCTCTTCGCCACGGCAGTCGTCCCAGGAAGACCGGGGCGGTTTTCTACGACAACCGATTGCTTCCACATGGTGCCCAGTTTGTCGGCTAGCACACGAGCAAGACCGTCGGTGATGCTGCCGGCGCCGAACGGGACGACAATGGTCACTGTCTTGTTCGGATAGGATTGCGCCGCGACCTCGGAGGTCTGCAACAGCACACCGGAGCTAGCTAAAGCGGTGGCCACCACTGCGAACCAGCATTTTCGAAACTGCTCCATAAAACTTCCTCCCCTTGTTTTTTTAAGCGACTGCCGTGACACCGCTCGACCGGTTTTCAAGCTCCGATTTAAGCAGAAATCGATTTCAACCGATATCTCCCGATAATCGCCTAGGGTGTCTTTTTTCATCCGATAGCGACCATTTAGTGGAAAGAGCGTTCACACCCTATCACCCGAGCGTCTCCTCCACCGTGGGGAACACCCGCTGATAGGCCTCGCCATAGGTCATCGGCACGCCGGTGTTGCGGCTGCCCTGGATGCCGCGGTTGAGCGCGACGCGTTCGTAATAGGCCCACAGGTGTTTCTGCGCGGCCAGAATCTGGAACGCCTTGTATTTCTGCTCCCATACCTCGTCGATTTTCAGAATGAGGTTGGGCTTGTAGTTGCACATCTCCGGCTGGTGCGGCTCGAACAGGAACACCGGCGGCGCGGAGTATTTGTATTGCGCGCCAGGCTTATGACCCATGGCCTGCGCCACCACGCGCGTCTCCTGCGCGAAATGCGCGGCATTGGGGTGATCGAAGTTATACGGGTCTTCGAGCGCGTGGCTGAGCACGAAGGACGGGTTGAGCTCGCGGTAGATGTCGACCATGCGGTCGAAATGCTTGTCGTTGAGCTTGAGCGGATAGTCGCCGCAGTCGAAAAATTCGATCTCGGCGCCGAGCAGGGCTGCCGCGCGCTCGGCCTCGTCCTTGCGCCCGGCCTTCACTTTTTCCAGCGTGGCACCGGCTTCCTTCCAGGCGAACTGGCTCTCGCCGCGCTCGCCGAATGACAGGCAGGCGATCTTGACCCGGTATCCTTTTTTGGCGTGCAGCGCGATGGCGCCGCCCGCGCGCCAGACGAAATCGCCGGGATGGGCGGTGACGACGAGTCCGGTCTTCTGTTCCGGCATGGCCCTTGATAACTCCCTTTTCCGTGGACGTTCTTTAAACTAAGTAGGGCCCAACAGAAAGCCTACCTGCCATGACCGACGCCCCGACCACGCTGCGCCTTGCCATCGGCGACTATCCGCACACGCTGCCGCTCAAGCGCGGCGAGATCAGTTCGCCGTGGCTGAAGCTGGATTTCACCGAGATCAAGCCGATGCACAAGGCGTTCAAGCCGATGGTGCGCGAGCACGCCTACGATGCCAGCGAGATGGCGCTGGCGATCGTTCTGCAGGCGAAAATTCACAACAAGGGACTAAAACTGCTGCCGGCCGCGATGCTGGGGCGTTTTCAGCACGGCACGATTCTCCACAACACGGAGCGCGGCAGACTGGCGCCTGCAGACCTGGCGGGCCGGCGCATCGGCGTGCGCTCCTACAGCCAGACCACAGGCGCCTGGATTCGCGGCATCGTCGAGAACGATTACGGCGTCGATTTCAGCCGCGCGCAGTGGGTGACCTTCGAGGAGGGGCATGTGGCCGAGGCCAAGGAGCCTGCCGGCGTGATGCGCGCACGGCCCGATCAGGATATGACGAAAATGCTGCTGGCGGGCGAACTCGACGCTGCGATCTACGGCGCCGATATGCCGAAAGACGAGCGCCTGCAAAGCGTCATTCCCGATCCGCAAGCCGCCGCGCGCGCCTGGTACGGCAAGCACGGCGTGGTGCCGGTCAATCACATGGTGGTGGTGACGGACGAGTTTGCGCGCGCCAACCCACCGGCGGTGGCCGAGTTCTACCGCATGCTGGAGGCGAGCAAAAAGGCAGCCGGGCTGCCGGCGGCCGGTGAGATCGACACGGTGCCGTTCGGCAAAGAGGCCAACCGGCCCTGCCTGGAGATGCTGATTTCCTATTGCGTCCAGCAGGGCCTGATCCCGCGCCGGCTGGAAGTCGACGAGCTTTCGTAGCCGACTTCAGGGCATTCGGACGTTACCAGCCCGCTGATCAAGCACTTCGTTGCAAGTTCGCGGGGGAACGGCAGCTTGGCTAATCCCCACGGCGCGGTTACATTCCAAAATTCCAACGAGCAGAGATGACTCAAGAGAACTTCGTCAGTCTTTTTCGGGAGCTACCAATGTCGTTTCGCAGGCTTTGCCGCGCCGCTGTGCCAGCAATCCTTATCGCTGCAACCGCGTCGGCGAATGCACAACAATATCCTACCAGAGCCATACGCATGATCAGCCCCTATCCGGCCGGAAGCGCCTCGGACACCGTCACGCGCGTTGTGATGGACCAGGTTTCGCAACGCCTCGGGCAGCCGGTGGTGATTGAGATGCGGCCGGGCGCCGGCGGCAGCATCGGTTTCACGTCCGTCGCCCGCGCCGAGCCGGACGGCTACACGGTCGCAACCAGCTCGTCGTCGATGGCGACCGAAAGCGTGCTGCACAAGACCCTGCCGTACGATCCGGTCAAAGATTTCGTTCACGTGGTTCTGCTCGGGACATCGCCGAACATTCTGGTCGCGTCCGCCAAAAGCGGGTTCAAGACCGTGGCCGATCTGGTCGCGGCGGCCAAGGCGAAGCCGGGCACGCTGACCTTCGCGTCCGCCGGCATCGGCTCCTCCTCACACATGGCCGCCGAGCGGTTCCGCCTGGCCGCCAACATCGACGTCCGCCATATCCCCTTCAAGGAAGGCGGCCTGATGCAGGTGATGGCGGGCAATATCGATTTCTACTTCATTCCGCTGGCGGCCGCGGCATCCGCACTCAACAACGATAAGCTGATCGTGCTGGCGGTCAGCGCGCCCAAACGCGTGCCGCTCTTGCCGAACGTTCCGTCCGTCACCGAGCTCGGCTATCCGGACGCCGTCTTCCGCTTCTGGAACGGCATATCGGCGCCGGCCAAGACGCCGCGCGAGGCCGTCAACAAGCTGCACGACGTCACCAACGAGGTACTGAAGGATCCGGCGCTGCAGGAAAAGCTCGCCAAGCTCGGGGTCGAACCCGCGCAGATGAGCGTCGAGGAGTTCGACAAGTTCTTCCGCGACGATTTCAAGGCGACGGCGGAGCTCGCCCAGCAAGCCGGTCTCAAGCCGGTCGACTGACCCGCGCACGCACCAAGCCCGCCTGGCAAATTCGCTTTGCGTTCGCAGGGCGCCGTCATCCATAACTCGGGAATCCTCACAATGGCTGTCACTCCGCCCCGCATCGGCCCGCAGCCGTGGGATGTCGTGCGCGGCAAGCTCGACCAGTCGCTGCCCTTCGCCAATATGCGCGACACGCCCTATTACCGCGACGCCGTTTGGGAGCAGTTCTCCAAGGCCGAATACGAGCGCCGCTATCGCGCCTTGCGGGGCAAGATGCGCGAGCAAAAACTCGACGTGGCGATCGTCCCGGGCGGGCCCAGTCATTGGAGCTTTGGTGGCGGCATGCTGTGGCTGACCGGCCACTGGGAATGGCACGCGCTGTCGAGCTATGTGCTGGTCCCGCTCGCAGGCGAGCCCACCTTGATCTATTCCATGGGCGGCACGCACGCCGAAGCGGTGCGCCGGCAGGTCGAGGTCGCAGTCCAAGACGTCCGTCATAGCCGCAACGGCCGCTATGCCGATATCATGGTCGAGCGCATCCGCGAGCTGAAACTCGAACGCGGCCGCATCGGGCTGATGGAGATCGATCCGCGGCATGCCGACTACCTGCCGGTCAACCAGTACAACGTGCTGCGCGAGAATCTGCCCGACGCGGAACTGATATTCACCCAAGGCTTCTTGCACGAGCTGCTGTCGATTCATAGTGCCGAGGAGCTCGATTGCGTGCGCAAGGCCGGTGTGCTGTGCCGCAACGCCATGGACGCGATGGTGGCGCGGGCGCGTCCGGGCGTCAAAGAGTACGAGCTGCGCGCGGCGGCGGGCGCGGCGATCATGGAGGGCGGCGGCGATATCGATTTTCTCATCATCGGCTCGACGCCGATGGCAAACCCGTCGATGATTTTCGGCAACCCGCGCCCTTCCAGCCGCGTGCTGCGGAAAGGCGACATCGTCAATATGGAGCTGGCCGCCGGCTATCGCGGCTACACGGCGCAGATCGGCTCACCCATCTGCGTGGGCGAACCCACCGAGATGGTGAAAAAGTTCTGGCACGACATCGCGCTGCCCGGTTACCGGCGCATCATTGCCGAGATCGCGCCGGGCAAGCCGGTGGAAGCCATGCGCACCGCCAGCAGATTCTTCCGCGATAACGGCTATCAGTCGCGGCCCACCCAGTGCCACGGCATCGATCTCGTCACCGACAAGCCGCACGTCGTCGCCGAGCACGTCGCCGCGGAGAGCTTCGAGCAGGTCTTGCAGCCCGGCATGGTGATCATGGCGGAACCCAATCCGATCACGCCGGACGGTCTGTTCGGCATTTTCCTCGGCCACACCTTCATCGTCACCGACAGCGGGCACGAGGTTGTTGACGACTTTCCGTTGGAGATCGCGGTCGCGCGGGCCTGACTTCCGCTTCGCAGGAGCCTAGAGCGCGGTGGCCCGTTCACGCGCTGGGTTTTTGGATGAGGCCTCACCCCAAAAGCCATAACGGGCAGACCGTCGTCTGCCCGTCACAAGCTCTCGGATCCATTTCCGGGCCGCACGCGTGAGCGCGCAACACGGTACCCAGTAACTGAGAGCCAGGGCCGGCAAATACGGACCACGACTGCTGCAAGCAGCAGCCACGTTCCATGCCCGTTCCGGTCATGGCGGCCGTCCGTGTCCGGCGGAGCCGAAGATGGGTGACCTGGAGTGAATGCTACGCGCATGCGTTGACGGCGCAAGGGCGGCTTTCATGCTGTGAATAATTGCGAGGACGGATTATGGCGGTCGCGCTTGGCGCCTGGGCCGGGACGACGAAGATTGTTCTTGACAAGAATCCTATAGGATAGTAATCATGTGGCGTCTGTGCCCGCACCGGGCAGCGTCTCGAGCGTCGCCCGGCCGAGGTTCAGGGAGGTGGCCAAGGTGGAGCGCCGGGAGGCGCTGCGCCCTACGTCACTGGGCGCGCACGCCCCGAAGCGGTCACCCCGGGTAACCGGGGGAGGGCCGTGGGCGTGCAGGCGGGCCGATCGCAAGGCTCGCCTAAAGGGGCCTCGTCAGCCTCTGGCGCCTCCCGCCGCTCCACCGGCCCCCGTCGCGGGGGCTGCGCTCCGCTTTCGGCAGCGGGGCGACGTGGCATAGCTCGGGCGCATTCGCGCCGCGAGAACGCGGAAGCTTGCCAACTTCATCATTCCGGGTCTGGCGCTTGCGCGCTGGCGCGGAATGACGGAAGTGTCGTGGCGAAAAGGAGTTCGCTTATGACCACCCTATCGGCGCACGACCGGCTCGAGGCCGCGCTGGCGCGCATCGACGCTTCCGATGGCGAGGGCGCGCGCGCCTGTCTCACCGTCTATCGCGAAGCCGCGCGCGCGGCCGCGACCGCCGCCGATGCGCGCGCGCGCGCCGGCATTTCGCTCGGGCCGCTCGACGGCGTGATCGTGTCCATCAAGGATCTGTTCGACGTCGCCGGTGAAGTGACGCGCGCCGGCTCCAAGGTGTTGGCCGAGGAAGGCAAACCGGCCGAGCGCGATGCGCCGGTGGTGCGCGCACTGCGCGCCGGCGGTGCGGTCATTGTCGCCAAGACCAATATGACCGAGTTCGCTTTTTCCGGCGTCGGCATGAATCCGCATTACGGCACGCCCGGCAATCCGGCCGACCGCGCGCGCATTCCCGGCGGCTCGACGTCGGGCGGCGCGGTTGCGGTGGCCGATGGCATGTGCGAGATCGCCATCGGCAGCGATACCGGCGGCTCCACCCGCATTCCGGGCGCGCTCTGCGGCCTGGTCGGCTTCAAGCCGAGCCGCCAGCGCATTTCCATCGCCGGCGTATTTCCGCTCGCCGCCAGCATCGATTCGGTCGGCCCGATTGCGCGCAGTGTCGCCGACATCGCCAAAGCTGATCAAGTATTGGCCGACGCGGTGGTGGCGGGCGACGACTTCGCCGCGCTCGAGCCGGCGCCGCTCGCAGGCCTTCGTATCGGCATTGCGCAGGGCGCGCCGCTGGAAAATCTTGACGAGGCGGTGGCCAAGCGCTTTCCGCAAGCCATCGACCGGCTGGAAAAGGCCGGCTGCCGGCTTTCCAACGAGAAACTGGCGCCGCTCGAAGGCCAGGCGCGTGTCAACGCGCGCGGTGGCGTGCAGCCGGTGGAAGCCTTTGCCCTGCATCGCGACCGGCTCGACCGGCGCGGCGCCGACATCGATCCGAACGTGCGCGGGCGGCTGGAGCGGGCGCGCGGCATCGGCGCCGCCGACTTTATCGAGATGGTCAACGAGCGCGCCACGCTGATCGCGGCGATGGATGCGCGGCTCGCCGATATCGACGTGCTGGCGCTGCCGACCACGCCAATCGTGGCGCCCACCATCGCGGAGATGATGGCGCCGGAGGTATTCGCGCGCAAGAATGCCATGCTGCTGCGCAACACCTCGATCGCCAATTTCTTCGATCTGTGCGCCATCTCGCTGCCGCTGCCGCGCGAGGGCGGCCTGCCGACCGGGCTGATGCTGTTCGTGCGCAACGGCCACGACCGGCGGCTGTTCCGCATCGCAGCGGCCATCGAGCGGTTGCTGGCGGGTTGACTGGCGTTTTTCGGCCCTTGTGAGACGCGCAACAAATCCGCATGATCCGGTAGGGGCCGAGTACTGGGCCAGGGAGGAATTCCAATGAAACGCAAATCACCATCGAAAACCGCGAGATTAACCCGCCGCAGCTTCAGCGCCGGGCTTGGCGCCGCCGGATTTGTCGCCGGGACCGCGCCTTTCAACATCGTGCGCGCGCAAGGGGCGGCCTTGAAAGTGGGCGTGCTGCTGCCGCGTTCCGGCGTGCAGGCCGGCATCGGCCAGGACTGCCAGCGCGGCGTTGATATCACGGCGGGTATTCTGAAGGATCTCGGCCTGCCGGCGCTGCAGATCATGAACGCCGACACCGAGACCAACGTCGAAACCGCGCGGGCGCGGGCCGAGAAGCTGATCGGCGAGGGCGCCCAGCTGCTGGTCGGCGCCTTCGATTCCGGGCAGAGCTCGGCCATCGCGCAAGTCGCCGAGCAGAAGGGCATCCCCTACGTCATCAACATCGCCGCCGCCCCGCCGATCACCGAGCAGGGCTACAAGTTCGTGTTCCGCAACTTCCCGACCGCCGGCATGATCCTGCGCGACGCCTTCGTCGATCAGTTGCAAGTGTTCGAGATCACCGGCGGGGCACCGAAGACCGCGGTGTTCATGCACGTCAACGACACCTTCGGCATGGCGATGAAGGGCGGTATCGGCGCGGTGATGCCGAAATTCAACCTGCCGTACAAGATCGTCGAGACGATCGCCTACGATCCGGCGGCGCGCGACCTGTCGGTGGAAATCTCGAAAGCCAAGGCGACCGGCGCCGACGCATTGCTGATGGTCAGCCGGCTCAACGATGCCATTCTGCTCACGCGCGAACTGGTCAAGCAGCGCTGGACGCCGATGACGATTTTGAGCATGGGCCCGGGCTGGTACGAGGATCAGTATCTCAAGACTCTCGGCAAGCTGTCCGACGGACCGCTGAGCTTCGTGCCCTGGTACGATCCGAACAAGAAGCTGTCGAAGCAGCTCGAGGCCGCGCTCGCCAAGACGCATGCGGGCGTCAACCTGAACGTCAACCACGTCTACACCTTCGAGGCGCTGCTGATCGCCGCCGACGCCTACAAGCGCGCCGGCTCGACCGATCCGAAGGCGCTTGCCGACGCCGTGCGCACGACCAACATCAAAGACAATGTCACCATCGGCCCTGGCATCCAGTTCGACGCCAAAGGCCAAAACGACAAGATCGTTGGCGGCACCATCCAGAACCGCGGCGGCAAGCTGATCACCGTGGCGCCTAAGGAAGCGGCCAACGGCAAGCCGGAATGGCCGCTGAAGCCCTACGACAAACGCGGCTGAGGCGCGCCATTCTATTCCTGTCATTGCCGGGCCGCCGCGAAAGCGGCGAGACCCGGCAATCCATCATTTAACGGAAAAGATGGATGCGCGGGTCAAGCCCGCGCATGACAGGGGAGGGGAAACCATTGCCGGCAGATATCTATCTCAATGTCGCCGTCGGCGGCGTATTGACTGGCCTGGTCTACGGCCTGATGGCGCTCGGCCTGTCGGTGATTTTCGGCGTGGTGCGCGTGGTCAATTTCGCCCACGGCGAGATGATGACCATCGCCATGTATATCGCGGTAACGCTGTTCTCGGCCTTTCATCTCGATCCGCTGCTGATGCTGGTGCCGATCGCCGCGGTGCTGTTCGCCTTTGGCTACGTGCTGCAGGCCGGTATGATCAACGCCTTCATCACCCGGCCCGAGCACAGCCAGTTCCTGCTGCTGGTCGCGCTCGCGATCATCATCGTCAATGTGCTGCTGATCCTGTTCGGGCCGGACGCGCAGAGTGTGCAGACCTCCTATTCGTTTGACAGTTTCCAGATCGGCCCGCTCATCGTCGACGCCACCAAGGCCTATGCCGGCATCGCGGCCATCGTGGTCGCGCTCGCGCTGTTCGTGTTCTTCCGCTCCACGCGCGTCGGCACCGCGATCCGCGCCTGCGCCGACAATTACACCGGCGCGCTGGTGGTCGGGCTCGACGTCAAGCACCTCTATGCGCTGACCTTCGGCCTGGGCGCGGCCTGCGTCGGCGCCGCCGGCGTGATGCTGGTGCTGATCGTCGATGTGACGCCGCCGCTCGGGCCAGCCTACACCCTGCTCGCCTTCGTCATCGTCATTACCGGTGGCCTCGGCTCGATGCCGGGCGCGCTCATCGGCGGGCTCCTGATCGGGCTGACCGAGGCGATGGCCGGACTGCTGTTCACGCCCTCGGCCAAGAGCATGTTCGCCTTCGCCATCCTGGTGCTGGTGTTGCTGTTCCGCCCGCAAGGCATCATGGGCAAGAGAACCACATCATGAGGTCAGCATGATCGCGCGTCTGATCGAAGGCGTGCCGCGCCGGGCTTTGCTGCTGCTGGGCGTGTTGCTGGTGGCGCTGATCGTGGCGCCGCTGATCGCCAGCGATTACCTGCTCACGGTTCTGATCCTAATCCTGTACTTCGCCTATATCGGGCAGGCATGGAACATCATGATGGGCTTTGCCGGGCAGTTGTCGCTCGGGCACGCGCTTTATGTGGGCCTGGGCGCCTATGCGGCGGCCTCGTTCTACGTGCATTTCGGCATCGGGCCGTGGCTTGGCCTGATGGTCGCGGTGCCGGTAGCGGCGCTGGCCGGCGCCTTCATCGGTTTCCTGGCGTTTCGCTTTCGCGTCGCCGGCGTCTATTTCGCCATCCTGACCATCGCGGTGGCGGAATTCGCCCGCGTCGGCTTCGACCATTGGGGCTGGACCAGCGGATCGTCCGGCCTGTTCCTGCCGGTCGCGCAATATACCCACAACGATCTCTGGCTGCTGCGCGGGCATCCGGTGATGTTCTACTATGTCATTCTCGCCGCCAGCGTGCTCGCCTTCATTCTCTGCCGCGCGCTGCTGCAGAGCCGCGTCGGCTATTTCTGGCTGGCGATCCGCGAGGACGAGGAAGCCGCCCGCTCGGCCGGCATCGACACCTTCCACTACAAGATGGTGGCGGTGGTGATCTCGGCCGCCATGACGTCGTTTGCCGGCGTGTTCTATGCGTTTTTCTACAACAACCTGTTTCCCGAGCAGGTGTTTCACATATCGCGCTCGATCGAGATCATCCTGGGGCCGATCGTCGGCGGCATCGGCACCTTGTTCGGACCCGTGCTCGGAGCTTTCGTGCTGACGGGCCTGGCCGAAACGCTCACCGCCGCGCTGGCGGCCGCCGGCGTCGATCTGCCGGGCGCCAAGCAGGTGTTCTACGGCATCTGCCTGCTGCTGGTGATCATGGCGCTGCCGGACGGCATCTGGCCGTGGCTGTCCAAGCGCATCGGTCTGGCGGAGCGCGACAAATGAGCGCTCTGCTCACCGTCGATGCCGTCAGCAAGCGCTTCCGCGGCTTGGTCGCGGTCGACCGCTTGAATTTCGAGGTGCCGGCCGGCGGCATCTATGCGGTGATCGGCCCCAATGGCGCCGGCAAGACCACGCTGTTCAACATGATCGCCGGCGTATTTGCGCCCGACAGCGGCGCGATCAGCTTTGCCGGCGAGCGCATCGACGGCCTGCCGCCCGACCGCATTTGCCGGCGCGGCATCGGCCGCACCTTCCAGATCGTGCGGCCGTTTCCCGCGCTCTCCGTCGAGGACAACGTCATCGTCGGCGCGCTGCTGCACCGCCGTCACGTGGTGGACGCGCGCGCGCATGCGCACGAGGTGTTGCGCCGCCTCGACCTGTACGACAAGCGCGCGCAGCGGGCCTCCTCGCTTACGCTGCCGGACCGCAAGCGGCTGGAGGTGGCGCGCGCGCTCGCCACCGATCCGAAATTGCTGCTGCTCGACGAAGTGATGGCGGGCCTGCGGCCGACCGAGACCGACCGCATCGTGGCGATCCTCAAGGAACTCAATCGCGAGACCGGCTTGACTATCCTGCTGATCGAGCACGTGATGCGCGCGGTGATGGCGCTGGCCTCGCGCATTCTCGTGCTGCATCACGGCGCGGCGATCGCGCAAGGGACGCCGGGAGCGGTCGTGCGCGATCCGGCGGTGATCCATTCCTATCTCGGGGCGGAGGACGTCTCGTGAGGATGCTCAGTGTCGAGAACCTCGACGTGTTCCACGGCGATGCGCAAGCGCTCGATGGTGTTTCGCTCGACATCGAGGAGGGCGCCATCGTCGCCATTGTCGGCGCCAACGGCGCCGGCAAGACCTCGCTCATCCGCACCATCGCCGGCATGCACAGGCCGAAGCGCGGGCGCATCCTCTATCGCGGCCTCGATATCGCCGGCTGGCCGAGCCACAAGGTCTGCGATCTCGGTATCGGCCAGGTGGCGGAAGGCCGCCAGGTCTTCCCGTCGCTGTCGGTGGCCGAAAACTTAAGTATGGGCGCCATGCTGCCGCGCGCGCGCGCCGAACGCGAGCGCAATCTCGAAAAAGCCTATGCGCTGTTTCCGGCTTTGGCCGAGCGCCGCCATCAGGCCGCCGGCACGCTGTCGGGCGGCGAGCAGCAGATGCTCTCGATCGGGCGCTGCCTGATGGGCGCGCCGGAGCTGGTGATGTTCGATGAGCCCTCGCTCGGTCTGGCGCCCACCATCGTGCAGAGCGTGCTCAAGACCGTGCGCGATCTCAATCGCGAGGGCCTCACCTGCGTGCTGGTGGAGCAGAACGTGGCGGTCTCGCTCAAGCTTGCCAGCCGCGCCTATGTGCTGGAGAACGGCCGTATCACGCTGTCCGGCAGCGGCGAGGCGCTGCTCTCCGACGACCGCGTGCGGCAGGCTTATCTCGGGCTATGACGCGCGTTGAGCTTACGTGGCCATCCGCGCATCAGCATGTCGAGCGCGGCCACCCGCATGCTGAGCGGAGAATTGGAAAAATTCGCGCGCAGCAGCTTGAGCGCTTCGGTTTCGTTGGCGGGTGCAAATTGCATGACCAGCGCGGCCATCTCGGCGGCATCGAGTGTCGGGAAGTCGACATAGCGATCGATCTTGCAGGCATGGCCCATGGCAATGATCTCGTGCGTTTGCGCCCGACATCTAACGATGCCGAGGCGTCGGCGGTTCCACCGCCGAACAACAAAATTTTTACGCACGTAACGCGGAACAGGGCTGCGCTACTTCAGCGGCTGGCCGATGGTGACCGTGAGCGAGCCTACGCCCTCGACTTCGCATTCGAGCTTGTCGCCGGCGACGGTGGCGGCGACGCCCGCGGGCGTGCCGGTCATGATGATGTCGCCGGGCTCGAGCGCGACCATCTCCGAGAGGTTGGAGATGATTTCCGGCACGTTCCAGATCAGCTGATTGAGATCGCCGTCCTGTCGCAGCTTGCCGTTGCACTTGAGCGTGATCTTGCCCTTGGCCGGATGGCCGGTTTCGCTCGCCGGCTTGATCGCGCCGCAGGGCGCCGAATGGTCGAAGGCCTTGCCGATTTCCCACGGCCGCTTCAGGTCGCGCGAGGCAATCTGCAGGTCGCGCCGGGTGAGGTCGATGCCGACCGCATAGCCGTAGATGCAGTCATTGGCCTTGGCGACCGGGATGTTGCGGCCGCCGCTCTTGAGCGCGACCACCAGTTCGACCTCGTGATGCATGTCCTTGGTCAGCGACGGATAGGGTACGGTGCCGCCGTCGGCCACGATGGCGTCGGCCGGCTTGGCGAAATAGAATGGCGGCAGCCGCTCGTCCTGGCCCATCTCGCGGATATGCTCGATGTAATTGCGGCCGACGCACCAGATGCGGCGCACGGGGAATTTCTTGCTGCTGCCGGCGACCGCGATGGACGCTTGCGGGGCCGGCGCAATAACATAGTCAACGCTCATGGCGAGTTTTGCCTTTTAGATTGTCGTGATTGAAGCTATAGGCGGCTTTGCGGGCCCATCCGGTATCGTATTATTTCGATTTGAACAAGGCGGGACAACATGACACGGAAAGATGCGCTGCGCCAATATGGGACCTGGGTTGCAGTGATTGTGGCGGCAGCGGCATATTTTCCGCGCTTCGCCAAAGATTCCGTCGGCATGACCCTCTACCCGCAAGGGGCCGAGTGCGTCCTGCAAGGGGTGCCGTTGAACCCCTGCGCCAAGATGTTCAGCTATCCGCCGGTTTTCGCATTCCTGATGGCACCGTTCGCGGCGATGCCGATGGGTTTGCGCGTGGCGGTCTGGTACGTGATCTCGGTCGCCGCCACCGTCGGATGTTTCGTGATTTCCGAAAAACTGGTGATGCGACTGCTGCCCGGCCGCTGGAGCGAGAACGAATTGGCATGGCTGCGCATCGTGACGATCATCGTCAGCATTAAATTCGTGCTCGCGGTATTCGAGTGGCAAGCCTACGACACGCTGACCTATTTCATCGTACTCGCCGGGCTTTGGGCCGTCGTCATCAACCGCGCTTTGTGGGGCGCCGCCGCGCTGGCACTGGCGGCTGCGATCAAGGCGATGCCGCTGGTTTTTCTGCCTTACCTGGTGGTCAAGCGTCGTTTTTGGGCGGCGGGACTCTTCGTCGTCGTCTTCATCGCATTGTGGCTGCTGCCCGACGCCTATGCGGCGCTCAAGAACATGCGGCCGCATTACCTCGAGACCTGGTTGCGGCAGATCGCCGGTCCGGCGCTGGCGAACGAAGCAAACCCCGACGCGTTATTTTGGACGAGCTGGATAGGCGCCAACATCCTCAATCACTCGTTTACGGGAATGGTGGCGCGCCTGGTCGTCGACACACCCGCCGCCGCCCATGGCAAAGCAATACTTTATACCCTCTGTGCCGCCTATATCGCGGTCGTCGGCCTGCTGCTGTTGCGCTCGCGGCGGCGGGACGACTTCGCCGCAATCGACGGTTCAATCCTGGTCATCAGCATGCTGCTGCTGTCGCCAATGACCAGCCGCTATCACTATATCCTGCTGATCCTGCCCTACATGACGGTCGTGGGCCTGGCGGTGCGCGACAGCTCGTTGCGGATTGCGGCCATCGTCACCGTGGTTGCGAGCTTCATACTGGGAACGGCGACGTCGAACGATCTCGCGGGTCGTGTCCTGACCGAGTGGTCCTACGCCCATAACTTTCTGGTCCACAGCGCGCTCGTGCTGCTGGTGTTCCTCGGTTATGTCATCTTGCGCAACGAGGTGCGGCAGACGGCTCCGGCGATCGCTTGATCCGCCGAGATTTCAGCGGCTGCGCCAGACCATCATCGACGAGACCACGTAGTTCCATACCACGCTCATGGCCGCGCCGCCGAGACCGGCGACCCACCATGTCTGCTCGTGGCCGAACAGCCAGTTGCCGACGCTCATGTTGGAAAGCGCGCCGATGCTCGAGACCAGGTAGAAAAGCATCAAACCGGTCAGATAATTCATGCCGGTGAGCCGCTGATCGCGATAGGTGATCGCATTGTTGAGCGCAAAATTATTCGCGATGGCGACGACGATGGCCAGCGTTTGCGCCCATTGGAACGACAGGCCGATGACCGCGACGCCGATGGACAGCGCGACAAAGTGCACGCCGATGCCGACTATTCCGACCAAGCAGAAGAAAATGAACCGCAGCGACAGCAGGTCGGATGTCGCTTTCGCGAGCACGAGGCCGGCGTAGTCGAGGGCGATCCGCGTGTCGAGTTTGCTGGCGCCGCGATGGCGTGAACGGAATTGATACGGCAATTCCGCCACGCGCAGCGACTTGCCGGCGGTCGAGACGATATCGAGCAGGATCTTGAAGCCTTGCGTCGACAGCTTGCGGGCGAAAGTCTCGACCACATTCCGGCGCAACATGAAGAACCCACTGAGCGGATCGCTCAGTTTGAGGCCAAGGACTTTATTGGCGAGGCGGGTTGCCAGCAGGCTGATCCATTTGCGCTTGGTTGAAAACGTGTCGGCGGCGCCGCCCTCGGCATAGCGGGTACCGATCACGAGGTCGGCTTCGTCGGCGCGCAATTTCGCCAGCATGGGCAGCAAGAGCCGTTCGTCGTGCTGCAGGTCCGCGTCCATGACCGCGGCGTAGCGCGCGTTGCTGGCCAGCATGCCTTCCAGGCATGCGCCGGACAGGCCGCGGCGGCCGACGCGGCGAAGGCAGCGGATGCGTGGGTCGCTGGCGCCGAGCGCGCGCGCCACCTCGGCGGTTCCGTCCGGCGAGTCGTCGTCGACGATGATCATTTCCCAGGCCACATCGGGCAGCGCCTTGCGCAGGCGATCGACCAGGACCGGGATATTTTCGCATTCGTTGAAGGTCGGGACGATGATGCTCAGTTCGGTCGCCCCGGCTATCGGCTTGCGCCGCAGGCCGTCCCCGGCGACGGCCAAGCTTTCGTCGGCCGGCAGGGATTTCTTCGAAACTGGTGCTTGTTTGCGCGCCATGTGATTAATCGGTCGTGGCGACCGCCGGCGTGCGGTTCTCCTGCTCCTTGAGCTGGAGCCGGTAGAAGGCGGCATAACGGCCGTCCTTGCGCAGCAATTCGTCGTGCCGGCCGGATTCGCTGGCCTGGCCATTCTCCACCACATAGATGCGGTCGGCGTGCGAAACGGTGTGCAGCCGGTGCGCGATCGCCAGCGTGGTGCGGCCGCGGCAGAGAACTTCCATCGCCTCGCGCACCTGTAGCTCGGATTCCGAATCGAGCGCGGCGGTGGCCTCGTCGAGCAGGATGATCGGCGCATTCTTGATCAGCGCGCGTGCGATCGCCACCCGCTGGCGCTGGCCACCGGACAGCTGCAGCCCGTGCTCGCCGACTGGCGTGTCGTAGCCGCGCGGGAACGCCATGATGAAATCGTGCGCATAGGCGGCCTTGGCGGCGGCCACGATCTCGTCCTCGCTGGCGCCCGGTTTGCCGAATTCGATGTTCTCGCGGATCGTGCCGCGGAACAGGAAGGTGTCCTGCCCGACATAGGCGATGTGCTGGCGCAGCGAGCGGCGCGACACCTGGGCGATGTCCTGCCGGTCGATGACGATGCGGCCGCGCTCGGCCTCATAGAAGCGCAGGATCAGATTGAACACGGTCGACTTGCCGCCGCCGGACGGCCCGACCAAGGCGGTCAGCTTGCCGGGTTCGGCCACCAGCGACATGCCGGACAGCACCGCCTCGTCGCTGCGATAGGCGAAATGCACGTCGTCGAATTCCAGCCGCGGCGTCACGATCTGCAAGTCCGGCTTGTTGCGGTCGAGCGGTTCGCTCGGCGGACTATCGATTACCTCGAACAGCACGCGCACGCCCACCAGCCCGCTGTTGAGCTCGATATTGAGCCGGGCCAGCCGCTTGGCCGGCTCATAGGCCAGCAGGAACGCCGCGATGAACGAGAAAAATTCTCCGGGTGCCGCGCCGGTATTGAGCACGCGATAGCCGCCATAGGTGATGGCGATCGCGACTGCGAAGCCGCCCAGGGTTTCCATCAGCGGGCTGGCGCGGCTGGAGACGCGCGCCATCTTGTTGGCTTCGTGCTCGACCGCCGCGACGTTGCGGTCGAAGCGCTCGCGCATGATGCCTTCGAGCGTGAAGGCCTTGACGATGCGGATGCCTTGCAGGGTTTCCTGCAACGTCTCGAGGATGCGCGTGCCGCCGTCGAACTGGGTGCGCGCGATCTTGTAGACGCGGCGGATCAGCTTGCGCAGAATGAGGAACGCCGGCGGCGCGACCACGAAGCTGAAGAACGACATCATCGGGTCCTGGATCACCATGACCGTGACCAGTCCGATCAGCGACAGCAGATCGCGCCCGAGCGAGGTGATCAGCAGATTGAGCACCTGCGTGCAGGCCGCGGCGCCGGTCGACAGCCGCGCGATAAATTCGGTCGAATGCCGGTTGGAGAAGAAAGTGAGCCCTTCGTGCAAGAGCTTGGTGAAGACGGCGCGCTGATTGTCGGCGACGATGTGGTTACCGATGCGCGAGAGCGTCACGCTGTGGCCGTAGGTGGCGAGCCCCTTGATCGTGAACAGGGCGGCGGTGATTCCGCCCAGCACGAAGACGGCCGAGAGATTGCGATGAACATAAGTCTGGTTCATCACGTCGCCGATCAGATAGGCGCTCAACGCCGTGCAGGCGGCGGAAATCGCCATCAGGACGAAGGCGACGACGTATTTGCGCCAATGCACCAGGCCTTGTTCGGTCAGCAATCGCCGGATCAGGGCGAGGGCGCCGTAACGCTCGTCGTTGGCCGAGGGCAAGCTGTGTTCGTTCATGCGCCCTCTGTCGGGCATTGATTATGGCGCGTCAAGCGCATGATCCCGAAAAGTGGGCACCGGTTTCCCGCCTTCGCGAAACCCGCTTCGGCGGGCGAAGGAAGGTCGGTCAAGATCATGCGCAATCAAGTTCATGCGCAGGGGCGGTCGTTTCCTTGCCTGGAGGCAGCGGATTTTTCAAGCAAAAACGGGTTAATAAGCCGGCGTGATCGGTGCCGTGGCTTCGGCGTCAGACGGCGCTGGTGATGCGCTTGCCCGGCAGCCGTTTGTCCCAGGCGAAGGCATGGGCGACGATGGTGTCGAGATCCTGAAATTGCGGGCGCCAGTCGAGGCTTGCGCGGATGCGATCGACATTAGCCACCAGCATGGGCGGATCGCCGGCGCGCCGGTCGGCAATCTGCACTGGAAAATCATTGCCGCTGACGCGCCGCACGGCGTCGATCACTTCCAGCACCGACGCGCCCTGGCCGTAGCCGCAGTTGAAGGTGGCGTTGCCACCGCCGCGTCGCAGATAGGCGAGCGCGGCCGAGTGCGCGCGCGCCAGATCGCTGACATGGATGTAGTCGCGGATGCAGGTGCCATCGGGCGTCGGATAATCAGTACCGAAGACGTCGATCTTGGACCGCTTGTCGAGAGCGGCTTCGCAGGCGACCTTGATCAGATGGGTGGCGGCCGCTGTCGCTTGCCCGGTGCGCAGCTTCGGATCGGCGCCGGCGACGTTGAAATAGCGCAGCACCACGAAGCGCAAGTCATGCGCCTTGCCGGCATCGTGCAGCATGATTTCCGACATCAGCTTGGAGTTGCCGTAGGGCGAGATCGGGGCCGTCGGCGCATCCTCGCGCACCGGCGCCGCCGCGACATTGCCGTAGACGGCGGCGGTGGAGGAAAAGATGAGCTGCTTGACACCGGCTTCGATGGCGACGCTGAGCAGGTTGCAGGTATTCATCGTGTTGTTGCGGTAATAGCCGAGCGGATTGCTCACCGATTCCGGCACCACGATCGAAGCGGCGAAATGGATGATGGCCGAGACGCGATAATGGGCGATGGTCTTGGCCACCAGTTCGCTGTCGCCGGTGCTGCCGGCGACGAACGGAACCGAGCTGGGCACTAGGAAGCGGAATCCGGTCGACAGGTTGTCGAGCACGACCACCGGTTCGCCGGCGTCGAGCAGTTCATGCACCATGTGGCTGCCGATATAGCCGGCTCCGCCCGTCACCAGGATCGTCATGATTCATGCCCCCGAAAGATTTGCCCTCGAATTTTTCCGCGTCGTTCTAGCGGGCGCCCGTGAAAGTGCGACTAGGCCGCTCAGCCAGTGGTCATTGTTATGGCGGGCATGCTTAATGCTCAGTATATAATTGTGAAACACGCCATGTCCGACGTTCTTTTCATCAAAACCTCATCCCTCGGCGATGTGATTCATCACATGCCGGCGCTGACCGAGGCGCAGCGCAAGCGCCCGGATGTCCGTTTCGCCTGGCTGGTGGAGGAGGCGTTCGCGCCGCTGGTGCGCCTGCATCCGGCGGTCGGGGAGGTCATTCCGGTGGCCTGGCGGCGCTGGCGCAAGTCGCTTTATGCGCCGGCGACGCTGGCCGAGATCGCCGGCAGCCTGCGCGCCATCCGGGTGCGCCGCTACGACGAGATCGTGGACAGCCAGGGCCTGCTGCGCTCGGCACTTATCGCCCGCGTTGCACATGGCCGGCGCCATGGCTATGACAGAAGCAGCATCCGCGAGCCGCTGGCGTCCGCCTGCTACGATATCCGCCATAGCGTCAGTCGCGAGCTGCACGCGGTCGAGCGCAATCGCATCCTCAGTGGCCTGGCGCTCGGCTTTACGCCGCAGGGCGCGCCCGACTTCGGGCTCGATCGCGCGCGCCTGGCCGGCAGCGGGCCACATTATGCCGTGCTGCTGCATGCCACCGCGCGGACCACGAAGGAATGGCCACGGGAGCATTGGATCGCGCTCGGCAAGGCGCTCGACCCGGGCGTCGAGCTCGTGCTGCCGTGGGGCACGGAAGCCGAACGCGCCCGCAGCGAGGCGATCGCCGCCGCGCTGCCGCGCGCCCGGGTGCCGGAGCGCTCGCCGCTCGACGCGGTCGCCCGCCTCATCGCCGGCGCGCGATTCGTGGTCGGGGTCGATACCGGGCTCATGCATCTCGCCGCCGCGCTCGGCGTGCCGCTGGTGGCGATCTTTGCCGGCAGCAAGCCGAATTTGACCGGCCCGGTCGGCAACGGGCCGCTCGCCGTGCTGGGCACGCAAGGCAAGGCGCCGTCGCTGCAAGAGGTGATCGATGCGGTCAAAACGCTGGCGGGGTGATTACGCCGCTCCCGCGCGCAGCAGGTCGTGCACGTGGATGATGCCGACCGGCTTGCCGGCGTCGACCGCGAACAAGGCCGTCACCTTCATCGAATTGAGCAGGTCGAGCGTTTCGCTGATCAGCTGATCGGGCCGCGCGGTCTTGGGCTGGCGCGTCATAACGTCGTCGACGCGCGCATCGAGCAGGTTATTGCGCATGTGGCGGCGCAAGTCGCCGTCGGTGATGATGCCGACCAGCAGCCCGCGCGCATCGGTAATGCCGACGCAACCGAAGCCCTTGGTCGTCATGACGATGATCGCCTCCGACATGCGGGTGCCGAGCGGCGCCAGCGGCACCGACTCCCCCGAATGCATGAGGTCGCGCACCTGTTTGAGCAGCGCGCCAAGTTTTCCGCCAGGATGCAGCATTCCGAAATCGACCGCGGTGAAGCCGTGGCTCTCCAGCAGCGCGATGGCCAAGGCATCGCCGAGCGCAAGCTGCATCAGCGCCGAGGTGGTCGGCGCCAGATTGTGCGGGCAGGCCTCGCGCGCCTGCGGCAGCGGCAGCACAACGTCGGCGGCCTTGGCCAGCGTAGAGTCGGCGCTGGCGGTCATGGCGATGAGGCCGATGTTGTGGCGGCGCGAATAATCGGTGAGGTTCTTGAGCTCGGCGGTCTCGCCCGACCAGGACAGCGCCAGGATCACGTCGTTCTTGGTGATCATGCCGAGATCGCCGTGGCTCGCCTCGGCCGGATGCACGAACAGCGCCGGCGTGCCGGTGGAGGCGAAGGTTGAGGCGATCTTGTGCCCGACATGGCCCGACTTACCCATGCCGGTGAAGATCACGCGGCCTTGCGCGGCGCGGATCAGGTCGATGGCAGCGGCAAAGCTGGCGCCCAGGCCGTCGCGCAGGCTGGCTTCGAGCGCATCGATGCCGCTACCCTCGGCGTCGAGCGTGCGCAAGGCGGACTCGATCGCGGCCTGCGCGCGTTCGCGGTCCACATTGGCTGGCTTGAGCTTGGCCATCTCTGGGTCGGGGGTCCTTAAGGATTGCGCGGATTTGATAGCATGGAAAGGCGGCCGCGTCAGGCTGGCGAAGGCGCAAACGTTAACGCGCGGAAGCCGCCATTAACGGGGTTTCGCATCTTTTAAAACCCGGCGCACAGCTGCCAGCACGGTTTCCATCGCGACATCGGCGGTCCGGCGATGTGCCACCGCGTCATTGCCGTCATTACGCGCACGCTGGCGCGCCGCCTCGTCGCCGGGCGGCTCGAGGATGGCGGCAATCGGATTGAGCGGCTTCCAGTGCCAGGGACTGGTCGGCCCGAAGATCGCGACGGTCGGCGTGCCGATCGCCGCCGCGACGTGCATCAGGCCGGAGTCGTTGGTGACCGAGACATTCGCCGCGGCGAGCGCCAGGATGGCGTCGCGCAGATCGTTGCCGGTGAGGTCGCGCACGCGCGGGTCGCCGGCCGCTGCGATCTCTCCGGCGAGCGCGCGCTCGTTCGGTCCGCCCAGCACCCAGATGGCGGCGCCGTCCTTGGCGAGCGCCTGCGCCAATTGGCCGTAATGGCCGGCCGGCCAGGCCTTGCCGGCGCCAACCGCGCCAGGTGACAGGGTGACAATTGGCCGTGGCTCGTCGGCGAGTCCGTGCTGCATTTGCCAGCGTTTGACCGCGTCCGCCGGCACCTTCAGTTCGGGCAGCGGCCATTCGGCCGGCAAGGTGGCGCCCTTTGGAAGCGCCAATGCGCCCATCTGATCGATCATGCGCGGCAATTGGCTCTCGCCATGGCGCATGTCGTTGATGAGGCCGAAGCGGACTTCGCCGGCAAAGCCGGTGCGCACGGGAATGCCGGCAAGCCAGGGCGCCAGCGCCGCCTTCCACTTGCGCGACATCACCAGCGCCTGCCCGTAGTCGCCCGCGCGCAGCTTGGCGGCGAGCGCGCGCTGGAGCGCGACGCCAAGGCGCCGGCGCGGCAGGTCCGCCACGATGACCCGCCGGATACCGGGCATGTAGTCGGCCAAGGGCGCGCACAGCGTGCTGCTGACGATATCCACCGGCCGGCCGGGCGTCTGCGCCCGCAGCAGCTTCACGACCGAATGGCAGCGGACAAAATCCCCAATCCAGACATAGGGGACGATCAGGACCGGCTGTGCGGGGGCTGCTGAAGAGAAGGTCATGTTTTGGCGCCCGCCCGTCGGCGCGGCATCGGCTCCGGCCTTGCCGGACAGCCGTTACCCCGCAGCGGCGGCAACTGTCCAGCCGCAATTTTTACCGTTTCCTGAGCCAATTGCGCGGGAATACGGCCTAATATTTGCGCCAACCCGCGGACTGGGGCAAAGCTTTGGCCGGTGCAGGGGAAAAGCATGTTTTTGGTCACCGGCGGGGCCGGATTCATCGGGTCGAACGTGGTCGCGAGCCTCAACGAGGCCGGCCATACCGTCGTGGTCAACGATCTGCTCGGCAAGGATGACACCAAATGGCGCAATCTGGCCAAACGCCAGATCGCCGATCTGGTGCCGCCGGCCGAGCTGACGGCCTGGCTGCACGGCCGCAAGCTCGACGCCGTCGTCCACATGGGCGCCATTTCCGACACCACCGCCACCGACGGCGACCTGGTGATGGAGAACAATTTCCGTCTGTCGCTGCGGCTGCTCGACTGGTGCACGATCACCCGCACCCCGTTCATCTATGCCTCGTCGGCGGCGACCTATGGCGACGGCAGCCAAGGCTTTGTCGACGACTGGTCGCTGGATGCGTTACGCAAGCTGCAGCCGATGAACCTGTACGGCTGGAGCAAGCATCTGTTCGATCTCGCGCTGGTCGATCGCTACGTCAAAAAGGAAAACCTGCCGCCGCGCTGGGTCGGGCTGAAGTTCTTCAACGTCTACGGCCCGAACGAATATCACAAGGGTCACATGGCGAGCGTGCTGGCCAAGGTGTTCGACGGCGCCAAGGCCGGCAAGCCGGTGCGGCTGTTCAAGTCGCATCGCACCGGCATCGCCGATGGCGAGCAGCGCCGCGATTTCATCTATGTCGACGACGCGGTGGCGGCGCTGCGCTGGCTGCTCGATACATCCTCGGTCAACGGCATTTTCAACGTCGGCACCGGCCGGGCGGAAAGCTTCCGCGACATGATCGGCGCCATGTTCAAGGCGCTCGGCCGGCCGCCGAATATCGACTATATCGAGATGCCCGACGCGATCCGCGGCCAGTACCAGTATTTCACCCAAAGCCGCGTCGAGAACCTGCGCCGCGCCGGCTATAACGCCGGTTTCACGCCGCTCGAGAGCGCCGTCGGTCAATACGTCACCGGCTATCTCGATCGCGCGGATCGGTACAGGTAGCGCTATGTTCGATTTCGACAAGCATCTCACCGCGCTTACCGAGCAGACCGTGCTCTGCATCGGCGATCTGATGCTCGATGAATTCGTCTACGGCGAGGTCACCCGCATCTCGCCGGAAGCGCCCACGCCGGTGATCGCGGTCAAGCGCAGCGAGCTGATGGTCGGCGGCGCCGGCAATGTCGCGCGCAACCTCGTTTCGCTCGGCACCGGCTGCATCTTCGTCGGCGTGGTCGGCGACGACGATGCCGGCAACGCGCTGACCGAGGCGCTCGGCACCCACCCGCTGATCGAATTTCATCTGGTGGTCGACGCCAAGCGTCAGACCACGCGCAAGGTGCGCTTCGTTTCCGAGCATCATTCGACGCATCTGCTGCGCGCCGACTGGGAAGCGGCCGCGGCCGTCGACGCCGGCGGCGAGGACGCGCTGATCGGTCACGCCATCAAGGCGATGCCGCGCGCAGGCAGCGTAGTGCTGTCCGACTATGCCAAGGGCGCGCTCACCCCGCGCGTCATCCGCGCCGTCATCGATGCCGCCAACAAACTCGGCAAGCCGGTGGTGGTCGATCCGAAAGGCCGCGACTACGGCATCTATCGCGGAGCGACGCTGATCACGCCGAACCGGCAAGAACTCGCCGATGCCACGCATCGCGCCGCGCAGACCGACGATGAAATCGCTGCCGCCGCTGCGGAACTCGGCCGCGCATTGGGCGCGCAAGCGGTGCTGGTGACGCGCAGCGAGGCCGGCATGACTCTGGTGGGCGAGGGCGCGCCCGTCCACGTGCCGGCCTATCCGGTGCGCGTGCGCGACGTCTCCGGCGCCGGCGATACCGTCGTCGCCGTGCTGGCGGCGATGCTGGCCATGGGCGCCGATTTCGAATCGGCCATGCGCGCCGCCAATGCCGCCGCGGCGGTGGTGGTGGGAAAACGCGGCACCGCCACGCTGTCGGTGGCTGAGCTGCGCTCGCGCATTCTGCCGGCCGCCACGCTGGCGCCGGAAGAAAAGATCGTGTTCGACTGGGCTTTGCTCGACGAGCATCTGGCCGAATGGCGGAAAGCCGGCCTGCGCGTCGGTTTCACCAATGGCTGTTTCGATCTGCTGCATCCCGGCCACGTCAGATTGCTGGCCGGCGCGCGCGCGGCCTGCGACCGGCTGGTGCTCGGCTTGAACGGCGACGCTTCGGTCACCCGGCTCAAAGGCGCCGGCCGCCCGGTGCAGCCGGTGCAATCGCGCGCGGAGGTGCTGGCCGCGCTCGAGGCGGTCGATCTGGTGGTGGTGTTCGACGAGGACACGCCGGAAAAGCTGATCGCGCGGGTGAAGCCGAGCGTGCTGGTCAAGGGCAGCGACTACACGCGCGAGCAGGTGGTCGGCCGCGAGATCGTCGAGGCGCTCGGCGGCCAGATCGTGCTGATCGACCTGGTGCCCGGCCATTCGACCACCGCGATGGTGGAGCGCTCGCGCGGGCCGAAGTGATTTGACATAGCCGGCACCCCCGGGCCGGCCTAAGGCCGGACGGCGCAACCCACGCGGCAGGGGAACTCAAAAGCCAATTGCGTGTTGACGCAGCGGAGCGCGGCGGCAGCATGCGACATTGCGCGCGCGCCCGCGACCGGGAGGGGCGTGCCATGAAAAACTGCTTTTTGCGCGTCGCGCTGGCGCTGGCGTTTTTCGGCGCCTGGTTGCCAACAGCGAGTGCCTTTGAGGTCGTGATTCGGCGCAACATCGAGTATGTCGTGCATGACAACATCAAATTACGCGGCGATCTCTATCGGCCGAGAGAATTGCGAAGCGCACCGGTGCTGGTCGCCGTGCATGGCGGCGCTTGGCAGGAAGGGACGCCCGCGTTCTACCGCCATTGGGGTCCCTATCTCGCCTCGCGCGGCTACGCGGTCTTTGCGGTTCATTACCGGCTCGCTCAGGCGGGCAAGCCTTCTTATCCGGCGGCGGTTTACGACATCAGGTCCGCCGTTCAATTCGTTCGCGCCAAGGCGAGTTCGTTGAACGTCGATCCCGAGCGTATCGGTCTCATGGGCGACGATGCGGGCGCCCAGCTTGCGACGCTGGTCGCGCTTGCCGGCGCCGAGCCGCAGTTCTCCAAGGAATATCGCAACGACCCCAACGCCGCCACGCCAGTCGACGTCAAGGCCGCCGCCGTGTTCTACGGCATCTTTGACATGCAGGCGCAGTGGACGCACGATCAGATTTTCCGTCCGCGCGACCAAATCGCCGAAAAATTCCTCGGTGTGTCGCCGATGCAGAGTCGTCAGAAATATTTCGAAGCCTCGCCCATCGGCTATGCCACCGCCGACAAGAACAAGCCCTGGATCAATGTCATTTATGGAACGTCGGACGAGGTCGTCGATGCCGGCACGCAGTCGCTGAGCTTTTTGACCGCTCTTAAACAGGCGCAATTCATAGTTCAGAAGATCGAAATACCAAACGTCGGTCACTATTGGGTATCGGACCCCTTCACCGATCCCGGTAGCCCGAACGAGTACATTGGGCCACGGCTGTTGCGATTCCTCGGCGACGCCTTCGCGACCGATCGCGAGAAAGAATCGCCGGCCGAGTCGCAGTAATCGGATAGCGCCTGTGGGCACTGAGCGGCATGTCGCGCGGCGCGGCACTTTGGTCGCTTGCGGAGCGAAGCGGACAGGGCTGGGTCCGCTGCACTGCCGGTCCCGGACGAAAATGACCCACAACGGACAAACCCCCGGTGACGCCTCCGCAGCGGCTTGATATATTTTATAGATCGCAGGTTTGGTTAGGGGGCGAACATGCGTTATCGGACATCTCAGTTTGCTTTCGCCGTTTCATTCCTACTCGCGCTCGCCGCGCCGGCCTGGGCGGAGACCGCGTCGCTCTATTGCAGCTGGCCCAACGACATCGCCTCCATCCTGGTGGACGTGGATTACGCCACCAGCCGGGTTACGATCTCCACCGGCGGCGGCTCGGCGCCGCCGGTTACCTCCGTCGCACAGATCACCAATCACGACATCAACTGGTCGTTTCCGTCCAGATCGGGGTTGATGATCTCCTACCGCGTCAACCGCCTCACGGGCGATTTGAGCGAATGTGGAGGTTACCGGGAACGGGGCGATCCTTTTTGTTCTGACGTTCGGAACTGCGTGCCGCGCACGCCCCGATTCTGATGGAGGAGCGAATGCACCAGTTCACGGACCGAGTGAGATTAGCTTTGCTGTGCACATTTATCGCCATACTTAGCCTTTCCGGCCTCAATATAGCGAACGCGGCTCCAGCGTGTGACTCTTGGCGGCGACTATCAGACGGCAGGTGGTTTCTACATTGCGTGGACGAAAGATCAAAAAACGTATGCTGGTACTGTCCGACCCAAAGCGTAACGAACGCTTGCACCAAGCAGGAGGGGTCAGTATGCGCCAGGTAAATAGACACAAAGAGTTCTAACTACAAGAAATGACAAGGATTAGCCTGATGATACCTCGAAGTATTCTCGACAGATTTCTTAGAGTCAGTACGCGAGGCGTAGGCAAGCGCGTAGCGTTGATCGGCATCCGATGAATGGAGAAGTCGATGCGAATATTATTGGGCGTAATCACCGTTTCATTCCTACTCGCGCTCGCCGCGCCATCGCGAGCGGCTACGGTGACACTGGTATGCCCTAATGACACCGGCCCTGTGACGATCGATATTGACCTCACGCGGCAAATAGTCTGCTCCAAAGGAAATTACTGGCCAACTGGATGCGTTCTAGCTCAAATATCAGATCGTAATGTTATATTCAAACCTGGTAAATATGGGGGGGCGCTGCTTACTATCGATCGTAGAACACGAATGATCCGATACGCCGATGGTGAGACTGTTACTTGTCAGCTCTTTGACGGCGGATTCTGAAAACGTCACAAAGGATCGTTTGTCGGAGACGGTGAAAAGTCGGCCGCGTTTTCGCGTCACAGTGAATGACGCGATTGGCACTTCGCGGACAAACCTACCGCGCCCGCGTTTGTCGGCTTTTGGACTACACCGGACACAGGGCGGTCCGGAGGCTAAATAGCTCCGCAGCGAATGACCCAACTCAGACCGCGATGTCCGATTTTGACCGCAAATGACGGTATGATCCTCCGTTGATATCTTTGGTGCAAATTTGTCTGGGAGAATGAGAATGCGAGTGCAAAATCAGATGCTGGTTCTGCGTATCATGGCGGCCGGCCTTCTGATCGCCGGTGCACTTTTTACCGTCTCACCGGCGGCTGCCGACGACGCGGAGATTTGTACTAATTCATCAGGCGATGTTGCCATTGCCGCGTGCACGCGGGCAATTGCCTCGGGGCAATACACCACCCAGAACGTTGCGACCCTCTATACCAGCCGTGGAAATGAGTACGCGTACAAAGGCCAGCACGACCCCGCAATCCAAGACTTCGACCAGGCGATCCGACTCAACCCGCAAAATGTGTCGGCCTTCATTGGCCGCGGCCGTGCGTATGGCGGCAAAGGCCAGCACGACCGCGCCATCCAGGACTTCGACCAAGCGATCCGGCTCGATGCACAATTTGCCCGGAGTGATAGGACCGATCCCGTTGATGTTGGAGCTGGCCAATTCATGTGTTGTCGCGCTGTATTGTTTGATTGCCGGATTAAAGCGAGTTGGGCACTAACGAATATACGGGAGGATGCCAAGCACTGTATCGAAACGTGCTTGAGGAACCTAGCCCGGCACCACTGTTGAGGCGGTCACCGAGGAAGTCGCAGCCGCGAATGTCGTTATTGGCACTTCGTGGACAAACGAACCGCACCCACGTTTTTCGGCTATTGGACTAACAGCGGACATTAACGTCGGCGCTGAATTTCTCGGTTGCGAATGACCCATCGCGTCATTTCGATCCGCGACACCCGCCCTCGGCAATTGTTAGGTGAGGGCCTTACATCCAACCTGCCTTTTGTTATGTTTTGTCCAATCGGGCGCAACCCGAGCGGGGGAAACCAATGTCGGTAAAAACATGCGTTTTTGCGGGCGCCATTGCGCTCATGGCAGTGACCGGCTTTGCCGGTGCGGCGGCGGCGCAGCAGTCGAAGTGGTGCGACGATCCCAATGCCACGGATGATCAGACCATCAGCGGTTGCACGGCGGACATCCAATCGGGGCGTTTCTCGGGGAAAAATCTCGCCGTTAAGTTCTCCAATCGCGGCCTCGCCTACAACGACAAAGGCCAAACCGACCGCGCCATCCAGGACTACGACCAGGCCATCAGGCTCAACCCAAACTATGCCAATGCCTTCTATAATCGCGGCAACGCGTACGACGACAAAGGCCAAACCGACCGCGCCATCCAGGACTACGACCAGGCCATCAAGCTCAATCCGAACCACGCCAACGCCTTCAACAATCGCGGCCTCGCCTACAAAAACAAAGGCCAAACCGACCGCGCCATCCAGGACTTCGACCAGGCCATCAGGCTCAATCCGAATTTTACCTTGGCCATCAATAATCGAGCTGAGGCCATCGCGAAGAAGAATCAGTAGACCGCCGCAGCAGCTCCGGCGACAGCGTCGGGGCAATGCCGATGTGGCGTCGGCAAAAGTTATTCAGGCAAATATCGCCGAGTGGTTGCGAAGTACGGCGTGAAATAGTCACGCGACGCACGCAACAAGAAACGTGCTTTCAACAAGCGATTTTCTCTCGTCGGAAAGACGCGAATGGCACTTAGCGGCATGTCGCGGCGGCGCGGCAGTTTGGTCGCTTGCGGAGCGAAGCGGACATTCAGCGAGCCGCCTACGGAGCCGGATCCATGAGGTGCGCGCCTAGTCTTTCTTCTTGATCGGCTTTGCCGGCGGCGACTGCCAGCCCTGCGCCTCTTCATAGCGCTTGGCGTAGCGATAGAACGTGCCTTCGAAATTTCCGAACGCGATGACAAAACCGGCCCAGCCGTCGACGAAGCCGCGCTTGAAAACGTAATGTTTGAGAAAGGACCACAGGCCGTGACCGAGCGCACTCGCCATCGTCACGCGCTTGCCCGTGAGCTTGGGCGCCCCGAGCGAGGAATAGCGGTTCACCTTCCGGATCACCTCTTCCAGGTTGCGGAAGGGGAACTGCCAGACCGCGTTCTGCAGCGTGCCGAGCGGCTTGCCGCTCAGGTTCTCGAAGCCCTCGTGCACCGGCTCGAGGGTGTAGCGCATGCTGCCCTTGCGGAAGAGCTGCGGCTGGCGAAAGTTCGGATACCAGCCGGAGCCCTTGATCCAGCGGCCCATCATGTAACTTTTGCGCGGCACGCGGTAGACGTCGTGCGGCGGGTTGCCTGCGATCAGCGCCAGGATCTCGTCGCGCACCGCTTCGGTGCAACGCTCGTCGGAATCCAGGCTGAAGATCCAGTCGTATTGGCAGGCCTCGATGGCGTGGTTGCGCAGGTCGCCGAAACCGTTGAACGCCACCTCCACCACGCGCGCGCCCAGCAACTTGGCGATCTCAGGCGTCCGATCGGTGCTGAACGAGTCGATCACCACCACCTCGTCGGCCCACAGCACGCTGGACACGGCGGCTTCGATCTTTTCGGCCTCGTTGTAGGTGAGGATATAGGCTGAGATTTTCTGCATGATCCTTGCAGGCCGCCTTGTTTGCGCCCTGTCACGTTAACATTGCCCGCACCACGCGTCCTAGGGATTTGTCGGCGCAGGTGAAATCGGCTAAGCCTGCCGGCGAAACCATGCAACGACAGGATGCCCGTGGCCGAGCTGATCTCTGTCATCGTCGCGACCTATAACCGCGAGGATGCGCTCGATGCGGTACTGCGCTCGCTCGCTGGCCAGAGCGACCGGGATTTCGAGGTCGTGGTTGCCGATGACGGCTCGACCGCGGCGACCGCCGCGGTGATCGAGACCTGGCGCGGCAAGGTTGGGCGCCGGCTCGAACATATCTGGCAAGAGGACCGTGGCTTTCGCCTGGCGGAGATTCGCAATCGGGCCATCATGGCCGCCCACGGCACCTACTGCATATTCCTCGACGGTGACTGCCTGGCACGCCCCGATTTCATTGCCGTCCATCGCCGCCTGGCCGAACCAGGCTGGTTCGTCACCGGCAATCGCATCCTGCTATCGGCGGCGCTGACGTCGAAAGTGCTGCGGGAGAAGCTCATGCCGGAAGGCTGGAACTACGCTCTCTGGCTGGCCGAGCGTTGGCGCGGCGGCATCAATAGGCTGTCGGCATTGCTGCATCTGCCGCTCGGCGTGCTGCGGCGGCTGCGACAGCGCCAATGGCGCGGCGCGCGCGCCTGCAATCTCGCGGTCTGGCGCGCCGACCTCGACCGCGTCGACGGCTTCGATGCCGACTACAGCGGCTGGGGCCGGGAGGATTCCGATTTCATCGTGCGCCTGCTGCGTGCGGGAGTGCGCCGCAAGGACGGCACGTTCGCCACCGGCGTCTTGCATCTGTGGCACGCCGAAGCCGATCGCTCGCAACTCTCGGCCAACGAGGGCAAGCTCTCAAATGTTGTCGCCAGCGATCGTGTCCGCGCGCAACGCGGTCTGTCGGCGCTGCTACCTGCCGGCGCTACAACCAAGGTCGCGGGTTGAGCGATGGCAGCCGCTTTGCCGTCACATCGTTTCGATCGCATGCGCCTTGCGCGGTTCGCCGACGGGCTGGTGGTGGCGGTCGCGGTATCGTTGCCATGGTCGACCTCGGCCACCAGCATATTGGTCGTCGTTTGGCTGGTTGTGCTGCTCCCCACGCTGCGCTTGGCCGAGCTTCGCCGCGAACTGACGACCGCGGCCGGCCTCCTGCCGGTCCTGCTGCTGCTGTTCGGCATTGCCGGGATGCTGTGGGCCGATGTCGCGCTGATCGAGCGCTGGAAGGGCCTCGACTCGTTCCTCAAGCTGCTGGTCATTCCGCTGCTGTTCATCCAATTCCGCCGCTCGGAGCGCGCCGATTGGGTGTTCGGCGGCTATGTCATCGCCTGCGTGGCGTTGCTCTTGGCGTCCTATGTTTTGGTGCTTTGGCCGGAGTCGAGTTTTCATTTTTCGTCGGATTTCGGCGTGCTGGTAAAAAATGCTCCGACCCAGAGCGGCGAATTCGTCACCTGCATCTTCGGTTTGCTGTTCCTGGCGGTTGAATCCTTCACGCGCCGACAATGGCTGTGGCTGCTTGGTTTTCTTATCGTGATCTTGGCCATGCTGATGAACATCTTTTTCGTGGCGACCGGGCGCACGGCGCTGGTTCTTATTCTTGTCTTGCTGGTTCTGTTCGCCATTAAAAAATTGAGCCGTGGCGGCATCCTTATTCTTTTCGCATGCACGATCGCGATCGGTGCCATGGCATGGTCCTCGTCACCCTATTTGCGCGGTCGCATTGTGCAAGTCTGGACCGATTTTCAGAGTTACGAGGCGACCGACGAGCGAAACTCGTCGGGTGAGCGCGTGGAATTCGCAAAAAAATCAATCGCGTTCATCCGCGAGGCGCCGATCATCGGACACGGTACCGGCTCGATGCACGCGCTGTTTATAAAATCCGCGGTCGGGCAGACCGGTGCCGCCTCGACGGCCACGACCAATCCGCATAATCAGACGTTCGCCGTGGCTATCCAGCTCGGGCTCATCGGCGCCGGCGTGCTCTGGGCGATGTGGATCGCGCATCTGCTGCTGTTTCGCGGCTCCGGCCTGGTGGAATGGATCGGGCTCGTGATCGTCGTGCAGAACATCGTCGGCTCGCTGTTCAACTCGCATTTGTTCGATTTCACGCAGGGCTGGGTCTATGTCTTTGGCGTCGGCGTGGCCGGCGGCATGGCGCTGAAAAATCGTGCGATGCAGAAGCCGGCTGCTGCTGCGCCATGAACCGGATCGAACTTCCGTCGCATCCGCGCATTCTGGTGGTCGCGCTGCGCCGGCTCGGCGATGTGCTGCTGACCACGCCGCTGATCCGCAGCCTGCGGCGCGCCTGGCCGGATGCCACTATCGAAGCGCTGGTGTTCGCCGATACCGCCGACATTCTCAACGGCAATCTCGATCTCAACGGTGTCGTCGTCATGCCGACGCGGCCGACCATGGGGCAGGGCCTGGCGCTCGCCGCGCGGCTTTGGCGACGGTACGATCTTGCGATCTCGACGCAAGGCGGCGATCGGCCGACTTTCTTTGCTGCGATCGCCGGCCGCGTGCGGGCCGGCCCGTTCGAGCCGAATTTCAGCGGCCGTCTGAAGCGCCTCGCCTTTCATCGCAGTGTGCCCTATCAGCCGGGCGTGCATCGCGTGGAAGAGATTTTGCAGTTCGCCGATCTGCTCGGCATCGCGCGCGTGCCGGATCTGGTTGCGCCGCGCAGCGCCGATGCGGGCGGCATGCCCGCCGGCCCTTATGCGGTCATCCATGCCGCGCCGATGTTCCGCTACAAGCAATGGAGCAAGCAGGGCTGGCGCGAACTGGCGGCGGCGTTGGCGGCGCGCGGCCTCGCGGTGATTGCGACCGGCGGTCCTGCCGAAAGCGAACGTCGTTATCTGGATGATGTTTGGACCGGCGCGCCCGTTCGGCGGCTCGATGGCCAGCTCGATTGGCCGCAGCTCGCTGGTCTGTTGGCGAAAGCGCGGATCTATGTCGGTCCCGATACATCGGTGACGCATCTTGCCGCCGCTTCCGGCTGTGCGACGGTCGCGCTCTACGGGCCGACCGATCCGCGGCTGTGGGGCCCGTGGCCGGTGGGCGGCTTGCAAACAATGTGGGAAGCAACGGGGCGAATTCAGCAACGTGGCAATGTCTGGCTGGTGCAGAACGCGCTGCCTTGCACGCCGT
This sequence comes from Hyphomicrobiales bacterium, assembly GCA_016185205.1. Taxonomy (GTDB): domain Bacteria; phylum Pseudomonadota; class Alphaproteobacteria; order Rhizobiales; family Xanthobacteraceae; genus Pseudolabrys. Next base: position 54,814 of record JACPOA010000019.1, read on the forward strand.
GTCAGCTCGAAGGCTGCGAGCGGCGGCTCGACAGTCACAGCCAATGCCTCGACGAACTGTTACCTGAGCAAGTCATCGCAGCATTGGATCAAGCGTTAAATTAATTGAATGGGAGCTTTCACTGGTGCAATGTCGCGGTCGCGCCAGTTGCTTTGGGTTCGTTCTGCCAACATACGGAATTGCTCATTCGTTCAATTATAGCGCCACCGCTGGCCTGCGGCACACAAATTCATCGCAGCCGGTGCCTAATAGACCTAGGCCGGCTGCGTGCTCAAAGGAGCGAATGGCGGTGAAGCCGAGCCGGCCAAGGTGTGTCTTCACCTCGTCGGGGCTTGCGGACTCATAAGGATAGCCGCCCAGCCAGTCATGAACGTCATGATGCCAATTCATTCCACGCGCTGACTTATAGTTGCGTATATAAGCGCTCGGACTCCTGCCCGTGGCCGCTATCCCGATGAGATAGGCGGCTTTGTATGCGCCGCGCAAGATGGCCTGAACTGCGCCCGGTGCTGCAGCGTAAAGGCGCTTTTCGATATGCCATGCGGCACAGAGCGGTGTCTTGCGGTAGAGAGCGATTGCGAGCGTTCCGTCCGGTGCGACTAGCGACGCGGCCCGCTCGAGCGCCGTCCACATCGCTCCAGTGTGATGCAGGACACCCCAGGAATAAACGATGTCGAATGTTCCGAATCGTGTCGTGAACGATGCGTCCAAGATCGAGCCGCGCTCCACCGTCCAGCCGTCATCGCCTGGAAAATATTTGTCTCGCAATGATTGCGTGGACGCGACTGAGTCTGGGTCGAAGTCAAACGCGCGCACGCTGGCACCGAGCCTGCGGGCCACAAGCGAAGACAGCCCGCTTCCCGATCCGATGTCGAGAAAGGTGAGTCCCGACAAGTCCGCGCGGCCAAGCAATTTTTGCAGCGATTGCTCGGCCTCTACGATCTGTTCTTCCTGGAGGTCCGCGACGAACTTCAGCCAATTGTCGCCAAATCCGAATCTGATCGTCATAAACGTATGTTCTCCCGAGACACGAAAGAGAAAAGTAGCCAGCCGACCAACGCGGCGCCGCACGCCAGCGTTGCTAACTGTACGATCATGCTGTCCCAGCACACGCTGATGATGGCGAGGGCGGTGAGTGCGATATTGAGCGCCAGCACGCGACCGACGATCGCCATGACGGTAAATCCGCGTTCCGTCGCGCGCTGATAGAAATGGGTACGGTGGGCTTGCCATATGGGCTCGCCGCGTGCGACGCGCCGGAACAGGGTAATGGTGGCGTCGGCGATATAATAAAGCGGCAGCAATAGCGCGGCAGCAATATGGCCACGTCCCGCAACACTGACCAGCAGCCACGCCAGAAGAAGTCCGATCGCCAGGCTGCCGACATCTCCTAGGAAAAGCCTCGCGACCGGGCGGTTGAGCGGGGCGAAGCCGACAACGGCGCCGCATAGCGCAAGCGCGACCACGGTATCGGACATCGGCAGAGCGCCGAGGCCGCCGATGACGACGAGACCCGCAGTGGCGGGCACGGTTTCGGCGGCTGTCATCCAGTCAATCCCATCCATGAAATTGACCAGATTAACGAACCATAGGATGGCGAGGCCCAGAAGTGGACGTTCGAGCCAATGGGGCAGCAAGGGCGCGACGCGCAGGTCGCCTGGTAGCGCAGCCAGAACGATGGCAACGCCGACCGCTTGCAAAAACAGCCGGGGCAGTACGGGAATCGGAGAGATATCGTCAAACGCGCCTACGGAAGAGATGAAAACGGTGGCCGCCAAGACCAGCCATAAGGAACTATTGCCGAAATCGCCGAGCAGAACCGATGCGCCGGCGACGGTGCCAATCGTTGCCGCGATCACTCCGATGCCAGCGCCCTGCGGAGTTGGTATTTTATGCGAAGAACGAGCGTTGGGATGCGCGAGCGCGTAGCGCTGAAGCAGAGGCAGAAGTATCAGCAGCAGTCCGAAGCTGATGACCGCGGCCGAGAGAAAAATGACAAAGCCGAATGTGCCAAGCCACGCTGCGATGTCGCCAGTGTTGGTCATGAGGCCGGGCCCTCCGATGACTGGGATTCGAGGCCAGCCGTGGCAGCCAGCAAATGTGCGTAGAGCGCAACGATTTCACGGCCGATTCGACCACTCGAAAATTCATCAGTGACGAGTTGACGACCGGCGCGGCCAAAGCTCAGGCGCAAATCTCTATCCTTCATCAAGATCTCGATGGCATTTGCCAGAGCCTGCGGATCATCGGGCGGGACCAGCAATGCGTTCACCCCATGCCGCGCGATCTCCCGGCAACCAGGAACGTCCGTCGCTATCAATGGTCGGCCGCACGCCGCCGCTTCCAGCAGACTTTTCGGGAGGCCTTCCCGCCGCGATGGCAAAACCCCAACATGAGCTTGCGCCCAGACGGTTCGAACGTCATCGACATGTCCGAGCATCACAAGATTATTGTGATCGCGCCAAAGGGCCAGAACGTGATCCGGAATTGAAGCAGGATTGGAAGGGTCGGGGGCGCCGGCAAGCAGAGTGCGAACGGCCAGGCCATGCTCGGTCAAAATCTCATGCGCACGCACGAGAGTTCGCACGCCTTTGTCATCGAGTAGACGGCCGACAAATCCAACAGTGAAGGGACCGGTCGGTTCGGGCAGTGGAGTCAAATTGTCGACGTCAATGCCCGAGCCCGGAATGAGCGCAATTCGGTCTCGTGGCACGCCAAGCTGCATGGCGACAGAACGGTCATCCGGGTTTTGCACGAGCACCGAAGTGTTAGGCCGCTTGAGCAGCCAACCGAGAAGGGGATTGGCGATCCAGCGCACCAACCGAGCCTTCGTCGTATCGGAAGTGAATATAAAGCCCAATCCGGCGAACGCATTGAGCCGCGCCATTGGCAGTCCAAGGGCGGCTATCGAACCGATCACCGTCGGGACCAATGCGACATGATGAACGAGATCGGGGCGAAGTTGGCGATACAGGCGCCGTGTTTCCATGATCGTTCGAAGGAAACGAAACGGGTTCATGCTCCCGCGGCGCCATTGGATCGGATGCAAGTTGAAACCTTCGCGTATGATCTGCTGCGCGCAATTGCCAACCCGTGTCGCGACATGCACCTCGTAGCCGGCATTTTTAGCCGAACGTGCCATGGGCAGACGATGCGAGACGAAATACCAGTCTTCCGAAACAAGGTAGAGAAGTTTTTGGGTCGGCATGTCCGCTCTTTTGTTGGCGATAGCCCGCGATCGGCCACGCCAAGTTTACATAGGCCAAGTGAACGCCCTCCGGCAAAAGCGGGCCTGCAAAAAACGCACTGGGAAAAGCGCCGTTCGCGACAATTCGGATACGCCAACCGCTGCTTCCATAAGGTGATTCCGACAACCGCCCTTATTCCATAAGCTTATGATTTTACGAAGTTATTCGTAATTAACGACGGCAACAATTTGTGTTCATTGCCTGAACATTGCGCTTGACGTTCACGCGATGAACAACGTATCAAAGTACAGGCTACGGGTGGTGGGAGTCATGCGCCGAACCGGCGAAGAGAGTGCCGAGAGCTCCCGGATCATGCTGGGATTGCTCGATGCCGTCGAGCAGGACCGCGCGCAATCGCAGCGGCTGCTGGCCTCCGAACTCGGTATCGCTCTTGGCCTGGTCAACGCCTACCTCAAGCGCTGCGTCAAAAAAGGCCTGCTCAAGGTTCGCGGCGCGCCGGCACGGCGCTATGCATACTACCTGACGCCGCAAGGGTTTGCCGAGAAATCGCGGCTCACCGTTGAATATCTTTCTTACTCCTTCGGCTTCTTTCGCCAAGCCAAGACCGACTGCTCGGAATTGTTCCGGGTCGCCAAGGCGCGGGGCGTGAGCAGGATCGTGATGGTCGGCATGTCCGATCTCGCCGAGATCGCCACGCTGTGTGCGATAGAACAGGCGATAACCATTGTGGGGTTGGTGCAGAGTGATGCACAGCAGAGCCAATTCATCGGCCTGCCGGTCTTTTCGGACTTCAACGCGGTGTCCGCTCCGTTCGACTGCGTCCTTATCACAGATGTGAACAACGCTCGCGAAGCGTGCGAGGCGGCCGTCGCCCATTTTGGCGTCGAGCGTGTGCTGGTTCCCGGACTGCTGCGCGTGCGGATTCGGCAACAAGGTGGAACGGCGGAATGACATCCGGCGAACAGCGTTGGTACGTCGTGCAATCGCAGCCCAATGCCGAGCACAAGGCCGTGGCGCATCTCGAGCGTCAGGGCTTCGGCACCTATTTGCCGCGCTATCTCAAGCGCCGCCGTCACGCACGCCGCGTCGACATCGTCGCCGCGCCTTTGTTTCCGCGCTATTTATTTGTCGCCATTGACATGACGGCGCAGCGCTGGCGCTCCATCTTCTCGACGGTCGGCGTGTCGCACATCGTCTGCAACGGGGATATTCCCACCGCAATACCGGGGAAAGTGGTCAGCGCGCTGAAAGAGCGCGAAGATGCCGACGGCTTTATTCGTCTGGATCACCGGCCAAATTTCCGCAGCGGCGACAAGATCCGCGTGATCGAGGGCGTGTTCGCCGACTGCTTCGGACTCTACGAAGGCATGCGGGACAGCGAGCGCGTCGCCATCCTCCTCGATCTCCTCGGCCGCAAGGTGCGGGTGATGGTGGATATGGGGAGCGTGGCGGCAGCCTAACCGGGGCTGCAGGTTGAAGTCTTGTCGTCTGGATGCTGTTTAGGCACCCGGGCTGCGGTAGCACAGGTCCCAACTAACGGACGAGCAGGAATTGCCAGGTTGCAGGAATTTCCCAGCAATGGCGTGGGAAAAAGGTATCCGAGAAGGAGATTTAAACGACAATGCCGGCGCTTAACACCCAATCACATCTGGAGAAGCCCGCGGCACGCGCGGCTGCAGGCCGCTTTTGTGTGTTGGTCACCAGCTCCGATCGCGCTCGCGATATTTTCGAGATCGTGTTTCAAAACGCGGAAACGATTTGGCGTGATTGCGATTGGCCGCGCTATGTCGGCTTTACGAGCAAGCACCCCGACATGTACGGCTTCACAGCATTGGCAGCGAAGCGTCCCTCCCCGACGACATCGAATATGTGTTGAGATTGGACGAAGATGCATTATTTATGTCGCCGGTCAACGGGGCGGAACTGAATGCCATCGCTGATCTGATGGTTCGCGAGGACTTATCATACGTCAGTCTGTTGGAAGTTGAACGCAACCTTCCCGGCCGCATCATTGAGTATTTCAGGAGGAAGCTGGACAAGCGTCCGCTGCGTCCGCTCTCATTTTCTGAGCCATACTATTCGTCTGTCGCTGCGGCGATCTGGAAAAGGAGTTATCTCAGAGAACTGTTGCGGCAGCCGGGCTCTATTTGGGATTTCGAACACATAGTCACCAACGAACGCCACTACGCAGTTTGGAAATCGGTAATTGATCAAGACCAGATTGTCACCAGAGGAAAATGGAGCCCCCAAGCATCACGAAAGCTAGCGCGGCAGGGCCTCAGCCTCTCCAATTCGAAACGAGAGCATCAACCGTTTAGAATAACTCTGCGAGTTGTTCGGGAAAAAATTACGTTTCAGCTGGTCGGTTTTCTGAGCTTTCGCATTCGCAGGCGTCTGAACAAATTGCCACGGAGCTGAAATTTTGTTGAAAATCGGCTTGGCAGAACCGCGCGTCCAAAAAGAGTGACCGCAATGACAACAGTGTCTGAATTTGATCCGATATTTGTGCACGCTTCGGCGCGAAGCGGCAGCACCTACTTTTTTAATGTGCTCCGGCGCAACAAGTCCTTGTTGTGCTTCAACGAAGCGATCATCGACGGAAAGAGGGACTATGCTCGCTTCAGGGGAACTCTGAACGGGAATAGTGCTCCCGCGACGGGAGCTCAGAACTGGAACGTGAATCATCACTTTCTCGACCGTCCGGATTATGCCGAGTTCATCGACGCTTGGGATGCAGTCATGCATCTTTGTCCGGAGTTTCCGACGTTTCCGGATTACCTTCCGCCTAAGGGCGTCCTTCCGGCGGACCTCACCACATATCTTGCCGCCTTGATGGCCTATGCGCGATCGCAAGGTAAGCGGCCGGTGCTATGCGAGATCAATTCCCGCGGCCGCGCCGGCGCCTTGCGAGGCGCATTCGGCGGATTTCATGTCACACAATATCGGGACCCGTTGAGCCAGTTCGGCTCTTACATTCGCCCGCTGATCGAGGCGGGAACGTGGGGTTTTTTGGCGCATCCGGTCACGGAATTAGGCACATGCCGTGCGCATCCGCTGTATCGTCTGGTGCCCGAGGCTTGGCGCGCTCCGGATTTGCCTTGGCAGGCCGAGACCCGCGCGCTGCGTTGGGCTTCGGACGCTCGCTACACCGCGACGGTCGCCTCGCCTCGACCGGAAAACATGGAAAAAGTGTTCGGTTGGCACATATTTTCTTGGGCCTTGAGCAATTTGGCCGCTATCAGCTACTCCGATTTGGCGCTCGATATCGATAAGGCCTACGCCGATGCGGAGTATCGCGCGTCCGTCACCGACAGCCTCGCACAAAGGATTGGCGCGGCTCCCGATTTTAGCGATCTAAGCAAATTTGATCGGTATTGCGAGTTTGAATCGTTCGATATGGCGGCGGTGTGTGGTGAAGTTGTTTCGACCATAAGGGATTCCTTGGACGACGGCCGACTTGACGAGGCGCTTCGTACTCTGGGGACACAACCGCCAACAACACCCACGGCAACAGCCGTCGAGCTTCTGCTTGCGAAGATTGCGGATTCATTGGCGTCGATGGCGAGTAGCGCCGACCGACGTATTATTAGCGACGAGGATTGGGCAGCCATTGCCGAAAAAAATCAAAAGCTCTGGTTTAACCCGAACGTCCGATGGTTTGCACAGCACTTTTATCCGGTGGTGGCCCCGCTTGTGCGGACGGCGAGACGCGTAGGAATGAATCTCTAGCCGTGTGAATCCGAGATAAATATCGAGGCGGCGAGCCTTCTAAAATGCACCGAATGCTACGTGATCTCATTACTGGTCTGGTTCCGCCGGTTTTACTGCGGCCGGCTCTGAGGCTATGGAGTCGCACCCGCGGGTTGGGCTGGCATAATTTTGAAGGTTCATGGCCGACTCTTGCTGATGTGCCTGTGACGACAAGAGCTAGCGATGATGATCCGTGGGCGCAATCTATTGGAGCCGGAGAGCTTGAAAACCTAAAGACGGGTGGCACAGCGAGTCCCACCTCTTACAGCGCCGGCCAACTCATTCTGCCCTTGATCGCTTCTCAATTTGCTGGCCCGTTGACGGTACTCGATTTCGGCGGTGGCGCTGGGGTCGGACTGGTAAACATCCTCAGATATGCCCGCGGCCGCGACTTATCGCGTTTCTCTTATGTGCTAGTCGAAACACCAGCTATGTGCCGGGTCGTTCGCAGTGCAATCGAGGCTCATGCTGGAACCGCTGTGGAGGAAATTCCGAAGGCGCTGCCAAAACCCCTGATTATTAACGCCGGCGCCTCACTTCAAGTCGTTTCCGATTATCTAACAATACTCTCCCAACTGGCCAACTTAGCTCCAGAATTTTTCGTCGTGTCGCAAACACCGATGAGTGATTGCCCCACCTACGCGCGCCAGAGTTTCAATGTGCCGCATAGAACGATGGCCCACTGGGTATTCAATCGTGCGGAGTTCATCGCCGGAATGCAGAGCGTTGGATATCAGTTGATATTTAGCGTAGATCACGATCTCAGGCTGACCCACAAGAATGCGCCGGGACCATCGGTCATGGCGAGCATGGTGTTTTCGCGTATGAGTCCCCGGTGATTGGGAAGCAGGAAAAAATTGATGGCGTCCACAAACGTTCGCTCACTTATCATTGACCTAACCCCGCCTGTTTTGCTGCGTTTGGCGCAAAGCCTGCGGCGCCGCGCGCGTGGGATCGGATTTCACGCCTTTGTGCCGGGCCGTAATCCGTCCACAGCGGACGTGGGGGAAGGCTATGACGATGACAAATATGCCGGATTGATCGTCACCAACCAGTTGCGAGCGAGGAAATCTGAATCAAACGATGACAGAAGTTGGTATCTCGTTCTGCCGGTGGTTGTTTCCCAGTTTTTCGATAAACCGTTGACCGTCCTTGATTTCGGTGGCGGTGCAGCCACTGGGCTGTTCTGCATTTTGGATCAAGTTACTGGTCTCGATCTTGCGAAGCTCTCCTATGTGCTTGTTGAAACCCCCGCGATGTGCCGAGCGGTCCGTGACAGGCTTGTGCCTGTTCTGCCACCCCTGCCTGTGAAAATCGTCGAGGATATTCCGACTTCGCTTGCCTCCCCCTTGATCGTAAATATTGGTGGATCGATTCAATACATCTCCGCGTATCGGGAAGCCTTAGCCCGGCTTGCCGGCCTTTCGCCGCAACTCATCATCATATCCCAAACGCCGATGACTGAAGGACCGACATCAACCTGGCAGCAATTTCATCCGTACAAGAAGATAGAGGCTCGAATCTTCAATCGTTCTGAGTTCATTGCCGAAATGCGATCGCTAGGCTATGCGTGTATCTTCATGGTCAGTCACAGCGCACCAATCACAGAAAAGAACGGCCCAGCTTTCAGAACCAATATGATATTCCGTCTGGACTCAAATTGATTCCCTTTGCTGGCCCGTGACCCGCTACGGCCACTGCAACATCTGCCTCTTTGCCAATCTCTGTCGTGAAGTACCCGGCGATATTGCTGGTCGCTAAGTCACGCAGCGATTCCATGATAGCCAAGCTCATCCGCGCGGCGGCCATACGGCCCAACGCGGCCGATTTGATCGCCGTAGTGCAAGGTAAAAGGTATACAAGGTATAAGTTATGACGCCGCGACTTACGATCGTAATGCCGCTCAAAGGACGGCATCTTTTTACCTTTCGATTTTTATGGCACGCAAACAAGGCTCGGCTGCCGTATCGGTTCCTGCTCGCAGATGGGCAGGTCAACGAGGCAGTCGCGCGCCGTCTCGAGGATAGTCGCAAGGAATTTCCGGAACTCGACATAGAGTATGTCCGCTATCCCGACGACACCGACTACAGCCGATATTTCGCAAAAATGTTCGATGCGATGCAGCGCGTGCGGACACCCTATGTGATGCATGCGGACAATGATGACTTACTTGGTTTTCATGGCATCGAACGGGCGCTCGATTTCTTGGACGCGAATACGGATTATGTCTGCGCGCGTGGCCGGGTCGTCACTTTTTCGGTCTATTCCGGAATTGGAGGTTCGAACCGCGGCGTTAGCGGCAGGTTCAACCGCTTTGTCATGCACGGCGATTCCAAGGATGTGGTCGACCCCACCGCAACGGAAAGGCTCCGGCAGGGCGGGCTATGTAACGCGTTGTATTACGCAATCTACCGTACCGCGGCGCCCGTCTGCATCTGGCGTGAAATTACCGAAATCGATTTTTCGGATATGATGCTGCACGAGAATTTCTATGCGCTGCGGGCGTTAACGCTCGGCAAGGTCCATACCAATAAAGAAACAATTAGTTACTATGGCCAAGCCGGTACCGGGATCAGTTACCGGCCTCTGCTCGACTGGGCTAGCCACCTCCTGCGCAGCCGATTTACGTCGGACGCCCATGCCGCGGTCGCGCGCATTTCATTGGCTGCCGCCAACGCCGATGGCGCCGACGCCGCCACGATTGCCGAGGACGTCAGAACGATACTCGAAAACTACTACCGAGCTTTTTTATCGATGAACTACGGATTGTTTGCGCAGATCAAGCGCACCATGCGTAAAAAATGGCCGCGCATTGTAAACTACGCGCAAACTTGTCCTCGCTTTTCTGTCGGTCGCGAGCGAGCGGCAATTTTAACGCAACTGAAACATGCCGGTGCAAGTCAGCAAGTTCTCATGCGTATCCGTGGCGAACTCGCAGAGATTGAATCTGCATTGTCGCCTGAGGCATTCGCTGATTTTGCCGGGCCGTTTCTGCCGATCGCGCACTCCGAGGGTAGCCGCGAATGGCTCTGAAATTCGGGCTGAGATGAAATAGCGAACTGATTTTCACGAAAAACCCATCACATAATCGAATGCGAGACGCGTCGTCAAAGCAAGCATAATGAAACCTTATCTTCTCTTATTCCGCGATCTGGTGAAGCGCCTGGGTTGGCGCTTTCCAGTGCTTGTCGCCTGGACGGTGGTGGTTGGTCTCGGCGAGGGTGTTGCGGTGGTTCTGCTGCTGCCGCTTTTGAGCCGGATCGGCATTGCGGTTTCAAGCAGCCAAGGTGTGGTTATCAGCCAGCTTGACAGGGGCCTGACACTGATCGGTGCGACCGGTCCCTTGACAATCCTCGCCGTCATCATCGCGGTTGTGGCTATACAAACAATGCTCTCTGTCGTTCTGATATGGTGGACGGCGATACTCGCGCGGCGTTATCAGAGCCAGCGTCAGTTGGAACTATTTGACGCCTTTATGCGCGCGAAGTGGAACTACCTCGCCGACAAGAAGGCCGGTGAGATGACAAATGCGGTCATCACGGAAAGCGAACGATTAGGGGGGGCTTTCACAATATGCCTATCGCTGCTGGCGAGTGTCGTCGTGACGATCATCTATGTCGTTCTATCGCTTTTTATCGCCTGGCAAATCACTCTAAGCCTTATTGGCTTAGCTGCCGCTGCCGCGTTGGTCATGGGGCAGTTCTATAGAAGGACCTACGCGGTCGGCCAGAGTCTGGCTCCGCTCAATGCGGAATTGCAATCCGTGCTTACCGAGCATTTCGCGGGGGCAAAATTCATTAAAGCAAGCGCAGGGATCGATCGCGCCACGGAGCGCATTGGATCTTTGGTGCAAAGGCTCGAAAAAGCCAATGCATTCGCAAATTCCTTGCCTGGAACGGTCCGTAACTTCCTCGAAGCAATAGGGTTGATCGGGCTCGCGATAATGCTTGTGCTTGGCAGCACGTGGATGGGTGTGGCGGCCGGCAACGTCGTCATTGTGCTCGCGCTCTTTGGTCGTCTGTTTCCGCGCATCAGTGCGTTGCAAGCTAATCTGCATCATCTCAGCTGGAACGTGCCCGCCGTCGAGGCCATCAACAAATTGCAAACCGCCGCGGAAGCCGAAGCGGAGCGGCAGGATGACACAAGTCCCCCACTGACGATCGCCCTGCCGACGACTCTGACCATACGAGGCTTGCAGGTGAAATTCGGCGAGCGCGTGGTGTTGGACCAGATCAATTTGACGCTGCCGATTCCCGGCATCCTTGCGGTCGTCGGCAGATCGGGGGCCGGCAAATCGACGCTCGCGCACACGCTCCTGGGCTTGGTTGAGCCGAATGCGGGATCGATCCGGCTGGACAACCACGAACTCAGGTTCACGCCGCTTCGGGCTTGGCGTCGGACCATCGGATATGTGCCTCAGGAAACAATTTTATTTCATGCGTCAATCAGAGATAACTTGACGTTCATCAACCGTGACGCATCGGAGGCGGAAATCAAAGCCGCGGTGCGAAGCGCGCATGCGGAGGATTTCATCGAAGCCTGCCCCAAGGGGTTCGATACCATTATCGGCGATCAGGGTGCCAAGCTCTCCGGCGGGCAACGGCAGCGTCTTGGTATTGCGCGGGCTCTGCTGACGAACCCCGTATTGCTTGTGTTGGATGAGGCGATGAGCGCATTGGACGCCGAATCCGAAGTCGAGTTGATGAATACGCTTGAGGAGTTGCGTAGCCGGATGGGCATCTTGCTTATTGCACATAGGCTCGCGACGGTGCGTTCGGCCGATACTATTTGCGTGTTTGACGAGGGCCGAATTGTTGAAACAGGCGCTTGGGATGAGTTGATGGCGCGCAAAACTCTGTTGCGTGCCTTGGCTGACTCGCAGTCGCTGACCCAAAGTCGGTCCATCGGCGCAATTTGAGCAAAAATCTATGCGGGCCCGGATGGGTTTCATCGACGAGTCGTTACTTGAAAAGCTTGCCGATTCGATTGGCGATGTGGAATACAGTTCGTATCTTCGTCGCCTGCTTTCTCCCGCCTCACAATAGTCAATTGCTGGACACCAATATGGTCGCCGTATCTCGATGCCGTGTTTGCGATGCCCCGATCGACGCCTTTATGTCGTTTGGGCGCATGCCGATTGCTAATGGCTTTCTGACAGCGAACGAAATTCCCAACGAATATTTCTTCGAGCTTGCGCCGGCGTTTTGCGGCGCATGCGGGATGTTTCAGATCATGGAACAGCCCGAACCGGAGAAAATGTTCCACGAGCAATACGCTTTTTTCTCGAGCACCTCTCGCCATATGCAGGCGCATTTCGAAGGTTTTGCGAATGCTGTGTTAGGGCGGGTACTCGCCGGCCGTGCTGATCCGTTCGTCGTAGAGCTCGGCAGCAATGACGGGATTATGCTGCGACATTTCCAGCGTCGTGGCATCCGCCATCTCGGAATCGAGCCGTCCATCAATGTCGCGGATGTAGCGCGCGGTCATGGCATCAACACCATCAGCGAGTTCTTCGGCCGCAAGCTGGCTGACGATATCGTCGCAGAACATGGTCACGCCGACGCGATCTTGGCGGCGAATGTGATGTGTCATATTCCGGACCTTCCGGGCGTCGCCGCCGGTGTGCAGCGCCTGCTTAAGCCGGACGGTGTTTTTATCTTCGAGGACCCATATCTTGGCGATATGATCGCCAAGACATCGTACGACCAGATCTATGATGAGCACGTTTTCATATTTTCGGTGAACTCGGTGGCGCGGGCTTTCGCGATGCACGGTCTCGAATTGATCGATGTCATGCCGCAAACCACGCACGGCGGATCGATGCGCTACATGCTGGCGCCGAAGGGCAGTCGGGCGGTCTCGGCAGCGGTCGGCGATGCTCTCGCGAAGGAGCGCGCGCAAGGACTTGATCAGGGCGGTACTTATTTGCGGTTCAAGCAAAATTGCGAAGCCTCTCGCGGCCTGTTGATGCGGACGCTGGAGAAGCTACCCGGGAAGGGAAAACGGGTTGTCGGCTATGGGGCGACCTCGAAAAGCACCACCGTTACGAATTATTGCGGCATTACGCCGGACCATGTCGAGTTCATTTCGGACACGACACCGATCAAGCAGGGCAAGCTTTCCCCCGGCGCGCACATTCCGGTGAGGCCTTATACGGAATTCACACGCCAATACCCGGATTACGCGCTGCTGTTTGCATGGAATCATGCGACGGAAATTCGCGAGAAGGAGTCGGCATTTATTGCCGCCGGTGGGCAATGGATCGTCTACGTTCCTGAAGTGAAGATCGTTTCGTGATTCCTTGGGCGAACCCGCTCGCGCAATATCGCTCGCACGAAAGTGAGATTCTGGCGGCGATGGTGCGCGTTCTTGAAAGCAACAGCTATATTCTCGGCGGGGAGGTGGAGTCCTTCGAGCGCGCCTTTGCTAATTATTGCGGTATGGCGCATGGAGTTGGCGTCGGCAGCGGGACCGATGCGTTAATACTGGCGCTCCGAGCGCTGGATATTGGCGCTAGCGACGAGGTCATCACGGTATCGCACACTGCGGTGGCGACCGTGGCCGCGATCTTGGCATGCGGCGCCACACCCGTTCTCGTCGACGTTGACCCTGCCTATTACACGGTCGATCCGGCATGCATCGAAGCGGCGATAACGTCGCGGAGCAAGGCAATCGTCGCGGTTCATCTCTACGGGCAACCAGCCGACATGGACGCGATTGCGGCGATCGGCCGACGGCGGGGATTGCGGATCGTGGAGGATTGTGCGCAGGCCACCGGCGGCCGGTATCGCGGCCGCCGGGTCGGAGGTCTCGGGGATATCGCTTGCTTCAGCTTTTACCCAACCAAGAATCTCGGAGCGATCGGCGACGGCGGCATGGTGGTAACAGCTGACGAGGCGTTAGCGTCACGCGTTCGACGCCTTCGCCAATATGGCTGGGACGAATCGCGCAATACGCTTGAGATCGGCGTCAATTCGCGCCTCGATTCGCTGCAGGCGGCAATCCTGCACGCCAAGCTGCCGCACCTTGACGCCGACAACGTTCGACGTGCGGCCATCGCCAGCCGGTACGACCGGGCTTTTGCCGGCTTGCCGCTCACTCTACCGGCCACTTCCTCGGAGGACACCCACGTCTATCATCTGTATGTCGTGCGATGCGAGCAACGCGACCGCTTGAGCGCGCATCTCGCCGCCGATCAAATTGGTTCCGCCGTGCACTATCCGGTTCCCGTGCACCAACAGCACGGATATGCCGAGCGCGTCATCGTAACGGACGGCGGCTTGCCGGTGACCACTGGACTCGCCGATCAAATCCTCTCGCTGCCGATCTATCCCGAGCTGAGCGACGCCGAGGTCGACCTGGTGATCACTTCAATCCGGCGGTACTACGCGCTACCGCGCTGATTTTGCAACGTAGATTCCAGCGCCTATTTCAAATATCCAATGCCTGACGCGCCTTTATTCACCGTATTTACACCGACATACAATCGCGCACACACGATCCAGCGCGTGTTCGACAGCCTGTGTGCGCAGACGCGGCGAGATTTCGAATGGCTGGTGGTCGACGATGGTTCGACCGACAACACGTCGAATCTGATCGCAAGCTGGGCCAAGACTGCCGATTTTCCAATTCGTTATTTCAAACAGAAAAATTCCGGCAAGCATATTGCTTACAATCTCGCATTGCGGGAGGCCCGGGGTCAGTTCTTCCTCCCGCTGGATTCTGACGATGCCTTCACCCCTATCGCGATGGCGAGAGTGGCACATCACTGGTCGGAAATTCCAGAATCGGACAAATGCTTCTTTTGCGGAATTGGTGGATTGTGCTGCGATCAATTTGGAAACATTGTTGGCGATCGCTATCCGTCCGAGCCCCTCGATACCGATATGCGTAAATTAAAGTATGTGTATCGAGTACGAGGTGAGAAGTGGGTTGCGTTGCAAACAGAAGTTGCTCGACGCTATCCTTTTGCAGAGGTTCGTGCGACGCAATTCATTCCTGAAAGCACAGTCTGGTTTGAGATCGCCAAGACCTACAAGATTCGATGGTTCAATGAAGTCTACCGCGTTTACTACGCTGACGATGAGACGACCGGGGTTACTCTAACGCAGAGGCGGAATCTGTCGGAAAACGCGCCGGGTTTTTTGTATTATTATCAATGGCTGCTCAACAATGATCTCGATTATTTCTTTCGTTCGCCCATGCCGTTCTTGAAAGCGGCACTGGCGCTGCCGGTCGTTGCGCAATTCTCTGGCATGCGATTTGGACAGGCGTTCAGGTCGTTAAACCGGGTGCCGGCAAAAGCTCTTGTGCTGATGGCGCTACCTCTCTCTATTCTGCTTTACATTTTCGATATTACTTTTCGAAGACGAACCGAATGAGGGAAGTCACGTGACAGATAAAATTGACCTGTCCGATACAAGCAGCTCAGAAATAGTGTGGACACGGGAAATGGTTCGCCGTTTTTGGACTTATGAGCGGAGGCGACCGGAGAACTTCTTTTCGTTTCAGGTTGGCGGTGTCGTAACGCGCCGCTTCCGGCGCTATCTGCGGGGCCGGGTGGTCGATTACGGTGCAGGGACGGGCTTTCTGGTTGAAGATATGCTCGCTGCAGGCGTTCAATGCGGAGCCGTGGAATTTGGAGAGCACGCCGCCCAAGAGCTAGGCAATCGATTCGCGCGCCAAAATGGTTTCCTCGGAGCGCGCGACAGCATCAATCTGGCCGATTGGAAAGGCAGCTTCGACACCGCGTTTTTGGTTGAAGTCGTCGAGCATCTATACGACGAAGATTTGCAGAAATGCCTGTCGGCTGTTCGGTCGCTTCTAAAGCCGGGTGGACGGCTCATTGTGACCACGCCAAACGAGGAGGACCGTAGTAAGTCTTTCATCTGCTCGCCTGAAAGCGGACTGCCGTTTCATCGATTTCAGCACGTCCGGTCGTGGAGCGCGCAGTCATTGAGAAGCTCGTTAACGAAAAATGGCTTTAGAGTCGCTGCAATCGGCTCAACGGATTTTGGAGCACATCCGCTTGCACACAAAAGGACAATGTCACTCCCTGTGCGCATGGTGAAAAGCGTAACCAAGCGACTGGTGAACCGTAATCCGCACTTGTATTGCGTCGCGTTATCGGCTGAAGGGTGCGACTAGCAATGGCTGTTTGCTCAACTTTGCCTATGCAAATAAAACAAACAGATCTCGCAGGTCTCCTGCTGATCGAGCCACAGCGCTTCCGTGACGAACGCGGATTTTTTCTTGAGAGCTATCAAGTTGAACGTTATCGCGACTCCGGCATTTTGGACACCTTCGTCCAGGATAACCATTCGCGATCCATGAAAGGTGCGCTTCGCGGCCTGCATTTTCAGGTCAAACATCCGCAGTCTCAGCTCCTCACCGTGATGCGCGGGCGGATATTCGATGTCGCGGTGGACCTACGGCAACCGTCTCTGACCTTTGGGCGTTGGTTCGGAGCGGAGCTGAGCGAGGACGGGCCGCGACAGATTTATATGGCTCCGGGCTTTGCACATGGTTTCTGTGTGCTGAGTGATTTTGCCGACCTCCATTACAAAGTAAGCCGAATTTACGATCACGCCGACGAGGGCGGACTGTTGTGGAACGATCCGGAAATCGGAATTCGCTGGCCGATCGAAGCACCGATCGTATCGAAGCGTGACGGCGCCTATCCAAGGCTTCGCGATCTCGATCGTCAACGCTTGCCGCATGTCGCGGCGGAATAGCGCCGAGATATGCGCAGTCATCGGATAGCGATAAGGAACTGAATGAACGCCGTCGTCATCACCGGCGCGCGCGGCTATATAGGCAGCGCTTTGGCAAAGCGGTTGGCGGACGCCGGGTGGCGGCTGCGGCTCGTATCGCGCGTTTCCGATGCGCCCGTTGCACCAGTCGAAATTTCGCCAAACATCGAATTCGTCCAGGCCGATTTGCGCGACGAGCGGGCCTGGGCCGATGTGATGGCCGGGGCGGGGGTTATCATACATCTGTCGTGGCGCACCGATCTGCGTGCCGCCGAAGCCGATCCGGCCGGTGATGAGCGCATCAACATTGAGCCGGTGAGATCGCTCATCCGCGCCGCCGAACGATCCGGAACGCGGCCGAACGTGATTTTTGCAAGCACAGTGACGATTGTTGGGATCGAGCACGCCAACCCGGTCGACGAGACGACGCCGGATAGGCCCTGTTCGGTCTATGACCGCAATAAGTTGACTTGCGAAACCCTGCTGCGCGAAGCGACCGCCAACGCGATACTTCGCGCTTGTAGCTTGCGCCTGTCGAACGTCTACGGCTACGGTCGCGTGTCCGTGAACGCGAACCGCGGAATTCTGAATTCGATGATGGAACGTGCCGCGAGCGGGGAGCCGTTGACGGTTTACGGCGACGGGTCATGTGTACGCGATTTCACGCATCTCGACGATGTCGTGGAAGCGTTCTGCGCGGCTGCCGCTTCCGATGGTGTTCGCGATGGCAGCCGCTACGTAATCGCGACCTGCAAGGGGCACACATTGGCCGAGGCTTTCGATCTGGTTGCACAGGAAGCGCTTGTGCAAAACGGGCGCCGCATCGAGATCCGCCATGTGCCGGAGCCGGTCGATCTTCAGCCGATCGAACGGCGCCATTTTGTTGGAAATCCGGGACTGTTTCAGAAGCTTACTGGCTGGCGGCCGCAAATTGATCTGCGTGCGGGAATTCGCGACTATTTTGTTCGTGTTGCTTTGCTCCGGCCCTTGCCGTCGGACGATGACCACGTGACGATTTGACCGGGAAAGAATCAGAATGCTGGCGGCTGTTATGAAGTTTTTCCATGTCAGCGATGTGCAAACGATCGAGCTTCCGCGCATTGGGCGCGCCGACGGCGAACTGGTCATTGCCGAGGGGTCGGCTGGCGTACCGTTTGCCATTGCGCGCGTGTTCACGCTGCGCGCCCCGCTGGGGGCAAAGCGCGGCGTGCATGCGCACCGGCATTGCACGCAATTGCTGGTATGCGTGCATGGGTCCGTTGAGATCATGAGCGACGACAGCCGCGATCGGCGGACATACACGCTCGATCAAACCCATGTTGGGCTTCTTGTTCCTCCGACCATCTGGAATTCGATCACTTTCCGCGAAGCGAACTCGGTCCTGATGGTGATCTGCGATCTGCCCTATCGGGAAGACGACTACATTCGCGAATATTCCGACTATCTGGAGTTTCGAAAGGCGGGGGCGTCATGAAGATCGTTGTCACCGGCGCGCTCGGCCATATCGGCTCGTCGCTGATTCGCGCGCTGCCGGCGCAGTTTCCGCGCGCGGAAATCGTCTTGATCGACAACATGGTGACCCAGCGCTTTGCCTCGTTGTTCAATCTTCCGGCTATCGGACGTTACCGGTTTTTCGAGGCTGACGTGCGCAAGGCCGACCTGCGGGCTCTGTTCGATGGCGCCCATACCGTGATTCATCTCGCAGCAACCACCGATGCGGCGGGAAGCGTTGGCAATGCGGCCGCGCTTGAGGCCAACAACTATCATGCAACCGACGCGGTGGCCGCAGCTTGCATCGAGACCGGGGCACGGCTCTTCCACCTTTCGTCCACCAGTGTCTATGGCACGCAGGATTCGACGGTGGCCGAGGATTGTCCGACCGAAGACCTCAAGCCGCAAAGCCCTTACGCGGAAACGAAGCTGAAAGAAGAGAGGCTAGTTGGCGCGTTGGCGAGCAAAGGCCTGAAAGCTATCATCTGTCGGTTCGGCACGATTTTCGGCGCATCGGTCGGCATGCGCTTCCACACGGCGGTCAACAAATTCTGCTGGCAGGCGGTCATGCGCCAGCCGCTCAGCATCTGGCGCACCGCTTACGACCAGAAGCGGCCCTATCTCGATCTGGACGATGCCGTCCGCGCATTCTCGTTCGTCATCGAGCGAGATCTGTTCGACGGGCGGGTCTATAACGTGCTGACGCTCAACGCCACGGTGCGGGAAATCGTCGACGCGCTCCGCGGCTTCGTGCCCGATGTCGAGCTTTCCTTCGTCGACAGCCCGATCATGAACCAGTTGTCCTACGAAGTGTCGTCGCAGCGATTTCGCGACCGCGGCTTCACATTTTCCGGTGATATCCATCGAGGCATTGGGGGCACGATCTCGCTGCTGCGGGCCGCCCATCATGAGTAGGTAAGCGGTCCCCGTGTCCACGCTCCTCGTTACCGGCGGTGCCGGCTTACGCCAGCGAGGCCGCGAGTGATTTTCTGGTGCGTTCCTACGCTCATACCCATGGCTTGCCGACGATGATCACGAACTGCTCGAGTAACATCGCCAATGAGAATTGGTGGCGGCCGATCCAGAGCGGCGCCTACCGGGACTGGGTCAAACTGCACTACGGCGCGGCCTCATAGAGATGTGTGGGATCGCCGGTCTGATCGACAGGTCGCGGTCGAGCGGTTGCCTCGATCTCGAGTATCGTGCGCGCGCGATGTCCAATGCCATCGCCTATCGCGGGCCGGACGGTTCCGGCGTATGGAGCGATGCGGAGTGTGGCGTGGCGCTGGCGCATCGGCGTTTGGCCATTGTCGATTTGACGACAACCGGCGCGCAGCCGATGGTTTCGGCCGACGGCCGATGGGTGATTTCCTACAATGGCGAAGTTTATAACGCGGCTGCCATAGCAGCCTCGCCCGAGCTCGGCGGTTTTCGTTTCCGCGGCACATCCGATACCGAGATCATTCTTGAATCGGTTGCGCGCCGCGGTCTTGATCGCACGCTCGAAGATCTCAATGGAATGTTTGCCATCGCGCTGTGGGACCGCGCGACGCGCACGCTGCATCTCATCAGGGATCGACTCGGGATCAAGCCGCTTTTTTTCCGGACGACGCCAGGCGGTGTGTGGTTTGCTTCGGAATTGAAGGCGTTGGTGGCCGCCGGTCTGGATCTGGAGATTGATCCTGCATCGGTCGCCAGTTTCCTGCGGTTTGGCTACGTTCCGACGCCGTATTCGATCTTCCGTAACGTGACGAAGCTGCGACCCGGCGAAGTTGTTTCGATCGACGCGGGGGGCAATGTCGCGCATCGGCTTTACTGGTCGCTCGCGGAAGTCGCATCGGCCGCTCAAGAAAACCAATTTGCCAATTCGGCGACAGAGGCGGAAGCGGAGTTGCATGATCTGCTGGCCGAGGCCGTCGCCTCGCAGATGATTTCTGACGTACCGCTTGGCGCTTTCCTTTCAGGCGGCATTGATTCGTCGACTATTGTCGCGCTGATGGTGGCCGCACGCCGTGGACCCGTCCGGACCTTTTCGATCGGTTTTTCCGATCTCGGCTTTGACGAGTCGAAATATGCGCGGGCGGTTGCAAACCATCTCAAGACGGAACACCACGAATTGACGGTTACCGCTGCGGACGCCTTGAACGTCGTACCGCAACTTGCAGAAATGTATGACGAGCCCTTTGCCGACTCGTCGCAGATTCCGACCTACCTCATTTCGAAACTGACGCGCGCGTATGTCACTGTCGCGCTGTCCGGCGACGGCGGCGACGAATTGTTCGCCGGCTACAATCGCTATGCCTTGGGGTATGGTGTTTTGGGAATGGTGTCCCGTACACCGGCCGGATTGCGCCGTGCCGGTGCAGCGATGCTGAATGCCATTCCGGCCAATATGGTCGAGGGGCTTGCGCGGATGGTTCCGGCTGGCCTGCTGCCGCCGCAGCCGGCCGATAAACTGAAGAAACTGGCGGCCGTCCTCGCGCTCGATCGCGAAGCAATCTATATGCGGCTGGTAAGCCAGAATCCGGACCCCGCTGCGCTCACCTTTGGTGTCCAAGAGCATCCGATCGGGATGAATTGCCAAGGAGACACCGCGCGCGATCGGTTCGTCGAGCAAATGCAGCTGTTCGATACGGCTAGCTATTTGCCGGATGACATCTTGCAAAAGGTTGATCGCGCCTCCATGGCGGTTTCGCTTGAGGTCCGCCCGCCGCTGCTCGATCATCGGGTCGTCGCGTTTGCCCGGCGGCTTCCGCGCGGCATGCGAATCCACGGCGGCGAGACGAAATGGCTGCTGCGCCGGGTGCTCGATCGTTACGTTCCGCGCGACCTCGTGTCGCGGCCAAAAATGGGCTTCGGCATTCCGCTAGCGAGCTGGCTGCGCGGACCGTTGCGGGCCTGGGCCGAGGATCTGCTGGATCCATCCCGCCTGGGCGGCGGCCTGCTTGACGTTGTCGCAGTCCGCAAGTTGTGGACGGAGCATGTCAGCGGCCAGCGCAACTGGGCCTACGCGCTCTGGACCATTCTGATGTACGAGGCGTGGCGGCGACGCTGGGCCGCAGCGTGAGCGCACCGGTGATCCTTCACATCATCAGTGGCCTTGGTATTGGTGGCGCCGAAGCGTCGCTGGTGCAGATTGCGACCGCGTTGCAGGCGCGTGGGCTGCCGCAGCACGTTGTCTGTGCCGGGACGCTCGATGACCATGCCGAAGAGCTGAGGTTGCGCGGCGTCGGGGTGACCGTGCTCGGCATCAATTCGGCGGCGTATTTGCCAGGCGGCATCATTCGTATCGCTCGAATGATCCGAAAGCTCGATCCGGCGGTGGTGCAGGGTTGGATGTATCACGGCAATATCCTGGCCGCGTTCGCGCACCGGCTCGCGTACCGGCGCACACGGCGGCGGCTCTATTGGAACCTGCGTGCTTCAAACATGGATGCGGCGCGCTACGGCCGTGTCATCCGCTTGGGCGCAATGCTCTCGCGCTGGCCCGACCTGATGATAGCCAATTCGCAGGCCGGTGCTCAGTTCCACATCGACCATGGGTTTCGGCCGCGGCGGATGGTCGTCATTGGCAATGGCATCGACACGCAAAAATTTCGGCCGGATGCGGACGCACGCGCCGCGCTGCGCGCGCAGCTCGGCATTCCAGCCGATGCGGTCGTGGCAATTCATGCCGCGCGCGTCGATCCGATGAAGGATCACCCTGCATTGCTCGCAGCGATGGCAGCCGTTCCGCAGGTGCACGGGCTGCTGGTTGGCGCCGGCACCGAGACGCTGCGCGTGCCGGAAAACGTTCGTGCGCTTGGCCTGCGGCGAGACTTGGCGCGCCTCTACGCAACTGCGGACATTGTGGTATCGTCCTCGGCGTTCGGCGAGGGATTTTCCAACGTCGTTGCCGAGGGCATGAGCGTGGGGTTGATTCCGGTTGCGACCGATGTTGGTGATGCCCGAGAGATCGTCGGCGATGCCGGCTATGTGGTCGCGCCCAGTGATGTCGCGTCACTTGCCGGCGCGCTCGCCGCGGCGGCAAGTGGTCCGGCGGCGGACCGGCTCGCCCGCAGCCTACGGGCCCGCGCGCGCATGATCGGTCAATTTCCGTTGAGCATGACGATCGAAGCCTACGCGCGGCTCTATGATTCCGGTTGCGCGGCATTGTCCGAGCCGGCGACCGCGCCGCTTCCGACGCCATGATTGAACATTCGCGCAAAATTGCCGTGATCGGCCTCGGCTATGTCGGCCTGCCGGTTGCGGTCGCCTTCGCCAAGTCCGGCGTTGCGGTCGTCGGTTTCGATATCAACGCGGCGCGCATCGCCGAACTCAAGGCCGGCCACGACCGCACCCGCGAGGTCGCCGCCGCCGATCTGTCGCAGTCCACGCTCACTTATGCGAGCGACGCGGCGGCGCTGAAAAGCGCCGACTTCTATATCGTCACGGTGCCGACGCCGATCGACAGCGCGCGCCGGCCCGATCTGGGCGCCATGTTGGCGGCCTCGGCAAGCGTCGGGGCCGCGCTCGAGCGCGGCGACATCGTGGTCTATGAATCGACGGTGTATCCCGGCGCGGTCGAGGAGGAGTGCGTTCCGGTCCTGGAGGCCAAGTCCGGGCTCAAAGGCGGACGCGATTTCACCGTCGGCTATTCGCCCGAGCGCATCAATCCGGGCGACACAAACCATCGTTTCGAAACGATCATGAAGGTGGTGTCGGCGCAGGACGCGCGCACGCTCGATATCGTCGCCGCCGTCTACGGTTCGGTGGTGACGGCCGGTATTCATCGTGCGCCCTCGATCAAGGTGGCCGAGGCCGCCAAGGTGATCGAGAACACGCAGCGCGATCTCAACATCGCCTTCATGAACGAACTGTCGGCGATCTTTCATCAGCTCGGCATCGACACCGGCGACGTTCTGGCGGCCGCGGCGACCAAGTGGAATTTCTCCAAATTCGAGCCGGGGCTGGTCGGCGGTCACTGCATCGGCGTCGATCCGTATTATCTGACCTTCCGGGCCGAAAAAGCCGGCTATCATCCCGAGATCATTCTGGCCGGCCGCCGCATCAACGACGGCATGGGCGAGCGCGTGGCGCGCGAATGCATGCGCGCTTTGCTGCAACGCGGCTGCAGCGAGCCGACCGTGACCATCCTCGGCATGACCTTCAAGGAGAACGTGCCCGACATCCGCAACACCAAGGTCATCGATATCGCGCGCGAACTGGGCCGCGTCGGCATCGCTGTCCAGGTGCATGACCCGATCGCCTTGCCGGACGAGACCGCGTACGAATATGGGATTACCTTGACGCCGCTCGAATCGCTGAAGCCGGCCGATGCCGTCATCCTTGCCGTCGCCCACAAGGAATTTACGGCGGAAGGCTGGCCGTTGATCGCGCGATTGCTCAAGGGCGGGCAGGGCAGCGTGCTCGACGTCAAGTCGAAGCTCGATCGCGCGCGGAAACCGGAAGGCATCGACCTGTGGCGGCTGTGAGCCCGATCCTCGTCACCGGCGCGGCCGGCTTCATCGGCTTCCATGTGGCCAAGCGCCTGCTGGAAGACGGGCGGCCGGTGGTCGGGCTCGACAATTTAAATGCCTATTACGATCCGAAGCTGAAAGACGCGCGTCTGACCGAGCTTGCCAAACTGCCCGGCTTCCAGTTCGTCAAGCTCGATCTGGCCGACCGTGCCGGCATGGCCGCTTTGTTCGCGCAACACCGTTTTCCGTACGTGGTGCATCTCGCGGCGCAGGCTGGCGTGCGCTATTCGCTGGTCGATCCGCACGCCTATGTGAATTCCAATCTGATCGGCTTCACCAACATCCTGGAAGGCTGCCGGCACAACGGCTGCCGACATCTGCTGTTCGCCTCGTCGTCGTCAGTCTACGGCTCGAATACCCACATGCCGTTTTCCGTGCACGATAATGTCGATCACCCGCTCAGCCTGTACGGCGCGTCCAAGAAAGCCAACGAGCTGATGGCGCACAGCTATGCGCATCTGTTTCGGCTGCCGACCACGGGCCTGCGCTTCTTCACAGTCTATGGACCGTGGGGCCGTCCCGACATGGCGATGTGGATTTTTGCCACCGCGATCTTGGCCGGAGAGCCGATCAAGCTGTTCAATCACGGCAATATGCGGCGCGACTTCACCTATGTCGACGATGTGGTGGAATCCGTCGCGCGGCTGGTCGATCGCGCGCCGGCGGCCAATTCGAACTGGTCGGGCGACAAGCCGGATCCCGGCTCAAGCGCGGCGCCCTGGCGCGTCTACAATATCGGCAACAACAATCCGGTCGAGCTCACGGAGGTCGTGCGCCTGCTGGAGCAGGCCATCGGCAAAAAGGCCAAGCGCGAGCTGCTGCCGATGCAGCCCGGCGACGTGCCGGCGACCTATGCCGACGTCGACGACCTCATGCGCGAGGCCGGTTTCAAGCCGGCGACGCCGATCGGGGACGGTATCGCGCGCTTTATCGAATGGTATCGCGTCTATCATCGCCTGTGACGGAACACTTGGGTTCATGCCATGGTTGACAAGGTTGCATTGATCACCGGCATCACCGGACAGGACGGCGCCTATCTGGCCGAACTGCTGCTGGCGAAAGGCTATGCCGTGCACGGCGTCAAACGCCGCTCGTCCTCGCTCAACACCCAGCGCGTCGATCACCTCTATGTCGATCCGCACGAGGGCAGCACGAATTTCTTCATGCATTACGGCGACATGACCGACGCCACCAATCTGATCCGCCTGATTCAGGAATCGCAACCGACTGAAATCTACAATCTCGCCGCGCAAAGCCACGTGCAGGTGAGCTTCGAGACGCCGGAATACACCGCCAATGCCGACGCGCTCGGCACGCTGCGCCTGCTGGAGGCGATCCGCATCCTGCGCATGGAGAAGCGGGTGCGCTTCTATCAGGCGTCGACCTCGGAGCTTTACGGCAACACAAAGGCCCCGCAGAACGAATCGACGCCGTTTGCGCCGCGCAGTCCCTATGGCGCCGCCAAGCTCTACGCCTATTGGATCGCGGTGAACTACCGCGAGGCCTATGGCATCCATGCCTCGAACGGAATCCTGTTCAATCACGAAAGCCCAATGCGTGGTGAGACTTTCGTCACGCGCAAGATCTCCCGCGCGGTGGCGGCGATCGAGGTCGGCCAGCAGCAGCAGCTCTTCATCGGCAACCTGAACGCCCGGCGCGACTGGGGTCATGCCCGCGACTATGTCGAGGGCATGTGGATGATGCTGCAGCAGGACAAGCCCGACGACTACGTGCTGGCGACCGGCGAGAGTCACAGCGTGCGCGAATTCGTCGAGCGCGCCTTCGCCGTGGTCGACCGCCGCATCGGCTGGCGCGGCGAGGGGGCAGGCGAGGTCGGCATCGACCAGGCCAGCGGTAAGGAACTGGTCAAGGTCGATGCGCGCTACATCCGGCCGACCGAGGTCGACGTCCTGCTGGGCGATGCGTCGAAGGCGCACGCCAGGCTGGGCTGGCGGCATCGTGTCAGTTTCGACGATCTGGTCGCCGAAATGGTTGCGGCCGACTTGAAGGACATCCGCGCCGGCAAGCCGTGAGTTCCGGTGGACGACGCCGTCGCCGCATTGGACCGCGGCGGGCGCCGCCGTATAGTGCCGGCCACCCAGGACGAAAGGTATCGATATGACTGCTCCGACGCTCGCCAAACTCTCGGTCAAGCTGTTCACCGACGGCGCCGACAAGGCTCAGATCGTGGAGATGGCCAGGCAGTCCTGGATCGCCGGCTTCACCACCAATCCGTCGCTGCTCAAGAAGGCCGGCGTCAGCGACTATGCCGCCTATGGCCGCGATCTGGTCGCCGCCGTGCCCGACCGGCATATTTCGTTCGAGGTGTTTTCCGACGATATCCCCGAGATGGTGGCGCAGGCGCGCGTCATCACCACCTGGGGAAAAAACGTCTACGTCAAGCTGCCGGTGACTAACACGCGCGGCGAGCCATTGTACGATGCAGTGCGCTCGCTCTCGCGCGACGGCGTGAAAATCAACATGACCGCGATCTTCACGGGTGAGCAGGTGGCCCGCGCGGTCGAGGCGCTTGACGGCGGCGCGCCGGCTTGCGTGTCGGTATTCGCCGGCCGCCTGGCGGATTTCGGTATCGACTACCGGCCGATCATGCAGGATGCCGTCACGCGCGCGCGCAAGACCCGCAATATCGAGATCATCTGGGCCTCGACGCGCGAGGTGTTCAACGTGGTGGAGGCGCACCACATGGGCTGCCACATCATCACAGCGCCGGCCGACGTGCTGAAAAAGCTCCCCAGCCTCGGCACCAAGACCGCGGCGGAACTCTCGCTCGGCGCGGTGCGATCGTTTCGCGAGGACTCCATCGCCGCCGGCCTCAAACTCGCGCTGCCGGCTTCGCGCGCGGCCGAATAAATTAAACATGGCAGCCCTGCAGGGGCGAATTTAAGCACGTCTATTTACTTGTAACGCTTTGAATCAAAACGTGTTCACCTCGTTTTTGGGGGATGGTCGCCAGCCGCCCCGGAAGCGTGCTAGGGGGAGGCGAGATTTGGGATGGCAGGGGCAGTGCGTGACATGACGGAGACTGCGGTACCGAGTGCGGAACGTGTGTTGCGTGTGGGCGTCGTCGGTGTCGGCGTCATGGGCAGCAATCATGCCCGCGTGCTCGCCGGCTTGCCCGGCATCGAGCTGGCCGGCGTCGCCGATCCCGATCGCAAGCAGGCCGATTTCGTCGCCCGCACCTTGGACTGTACCGCCGTCGCCGATGTCGGCGAATTGCTCGACCTCAATGTCGACGCCATCACCATCGCGGCGCCCACCCATCTGCATCGCGATATCGCGCTCGCCTGTATCGCGCGTGGCGCCCACGTCATGGTGGAAAAGCCGATCGCTTCGACGGTCGAGGAAGGCCGCGAGATAATCGCTGCGGCGCGCCGGGCCGGCCTGACCTTGATGGTCGGCCATGTCGAGCGCTTCAATCCCGCGGTCGAGGCGATCAAGGAAGCCATCCGCAACGAGGATATTCTGTCGATCGCCATCACCCGGGTCGGACCGTTCCCGCCGCGCATGTCGAATGTCGGCGTGGTGATCGATCTGGCGGTGCACGATATTGACCTGATCCGCTGGTTCACCGACAGCGACATTATCGAGGTGCAGCCGCAGCTCTCCAGCGCGGTGGCCGAGCGCGAGGATATCGCGCTGCTGCAGTTCCGCACCGCCTCCGGCGTGCTCGCGCACATCAACACCAACTGGCTGACCCCGTTCAAGGCGCGCAACGTCACCGTCGCTACCCGCGGCAAATACGTGATGGGCGACCTGCTGACGCGCCAAGTCACGGAATGTTTTGGCTTCCAGCCGGACGGCAGCTATTCGATGCGGCATCTTTCGGTCGGTCATGCCGAGCCGTTGCGCGCCGAACTGCTGGCGTTCCTGCGCTCGGTCCGCTCGGGTGCTGCGCCCCCGGTCACCGGTGAGGAAGCCGTGGCCAGCCTCGAGATCGCCGCGCAGTGCCTGGCCGTTCGACCGGCCACGGTTGCGCCATCGAAGCGCAAAGGTCCGCGTGTGGTCGCCGGTTAGCGCATGATCCCGAAAAGTGGCTACCGGTTTTCGTAAAAAGATCATGCGCAAGTGAATGCAACGCGAATCCTTTTTTATCGGACGTTTTGATGAATCTACGCCCCAATCTGCCGCCCATTCCGTTCATCGATCTCGCCGCGCAGCGCCGCCGGCTCGGCAGCGCCATCGATAGCGCGGTCAGCCGCGTCTTGAACCACTGCCAGTTCATTCTCGGACCGGAAGTGCGCGCCTTCGAAGCGGAAATGGCCGCCTTCTGCGGCGCCAAACATGTCGTCACCTGCGCCAGCGGCACCGACGCGCTGGTGCTGGGCTTGCGCGCGATGGGGATCGGGCCGGGCGATGCGGTGATCTGTCCCTCGTTCACGTTCTGCGCGACCGCTGAAGTGGCGGCGCTGGTCGGCGCCACGCCGGTGTTTGTCGATGTCAACGCCGCCACCTTCAATATCGACGCCAACGGGATCGCCGGTGCCATCGCCGCCGCCAAAGCCGCTGGCCTCACCCCCAAGGCGCTGATCCCGGTCGATCTGTTCGGCCTGCCGGCCGACCACGCCGCGGTTGCCGCCGCCGCCAAGGCGGCGAATCTTTTGATCCTGGACGACGCCGCGCAGGCCTTCGGCGCCAGCTACAACAACCGCCGGCTTGGCACCTTCGGCCATGCCACCGCGACCAGCTTCTTTCCGGCCAAGCCGCTCGGCTGCTACGGCGACGGCGGCGCGGTGATGACCGACGACGACGCGCTTGCCGATGCGATGCGCAGTCTGCGCGTGCACGGCCAGGGCAGCGACAAATACGACAACGTACGTATCGGTCTCGCGTCCCGCCTCGATACCATGCAGGCCGCGGTCCTGAGCGAGAAGCTGAAAATCTTTCCGGAGGAAATTGCCGCGCGCGACCGGGTTGCCCGCCGCTATGGCGAAGGCATGGCCGATGTTGCGAGTGTGCCGACGGTTCCGGCCGGTTACACGTCGGTCTGGGCGCAATACACGCTGCGTCTGCCGGCCGGCCGGCGCGACGCGCTCGCGGCCTCCCTCAAGGCCGAAGGCATTCCGACCGCGATCTATTATCCGATCCCGCTGCACCGCCAGCAGGCCTACAAGAACTATCCGGTGGGCCAAGGCGGCGTCGCGGTGAGCGAGCAGTTGGCGGCGGAAGTCATCAGCCTGCCGATGCACGCCTATCTCGACGAGCCGACGCAAGATCGCATCATCGACGCCGTGCGGCGGGCGCTGCCGCGGTAAGCGATCAGAGACGAATCTTTCCACTTTACTGATGATTTTGAAATATCAGTTCCTCCCGAAGACGATCGAAATACTGTAGGACTTGCCGGGCAAAAAGGCTCGGATTGAATAAATGAATTGGCGTCACACCAATATTCGCTTGCGTCGGCTTGAAGCCGAGGCGATCTATATTATGCGTGAGGTCGTCAGCGAATTCCGCAATCCCGTCATGCTCTACTCGATGGGTAAGGATTCGAGCGCCATGCTGCACATGGCGCAGAAGGCATTTTATCCGGCTAAGCCGCCATTCCCGTTGCTGCACGTCGATACAACCTGGAAATTCCGCGAAATGATCGCGTTTCGCGACGAAGCCGCGGCACGTACCGGCATGGATTTGCTCGTTTACGTCAATGACGAGGGGCTTGCACGCGGCATCTCGCCGGTCACCTCCGGATCTGCGATCCATACGCAGGTCATGAAGACGGAGGGCCTGCGCCAGGCCTTGGACAAATGGCAGTTCGACGCGGCCTTCGGCGGCGCGCGGCGCGACGAGGAAAAAAGCCGGGCCAAAGAGCGCATTTTTTCGCATCGCTCCGTCGGCCATGGCTGGGATCCGCGCAATCAACGGCCCGAGCTCTGGCGGCTGTTCAATACCCGCATCAAGCCCGGGGAATCCATGCGAGTGTTTCCGCTGTCCAATTGGACCGAGCTCGACGTCTGGGAGTACATCAAGGCCGAAAACATCCCGGTCGTGCCGTTATATTTTGCCAAACAACGCCCGGTCGTCGAGCGCGACGGCGTGCTGATCATGGTTGATGATGAGCGTTTGCCGCTGTTGCCCGGCGAGGCGCCGAAGACGATGCGTGTTCGTTTTCGCACGCTCGGCTGCTATCCGTTAACCGGAGCGGTTCCTTCGAATGCCGACACGCTCGACGCGATCATCGCCGAAATGCGCGGCTCGGCCAGTTCGGAGCGTCAGGGCCGCGTCATCGATCACGACGAATCGGGATCGATGGAAAAGAAGAAGCGCGAGGGATACTTCTGATGGGCGGCCCCGCGAGTACCGATGTCGCTGCAAGCCTTGCCGGCGCCACTACGCTTCCGGCCTTGCGATTCCTGACCTGCGGTTCAGTCGACGACGGCAAGTCGACCTTGATCGGCCGGCTGCTCTACGAACAGAACCTCATCTTCGACGATCATTTGGCCGCGCTCGAGCGCGATTCGAAAAAGCACGGTACTACCGGCGCGGAAATCGATTTTGCGCTGCTGCTTGACGGGCTGGAAGCCGAGCGCGAGCAGGGAATAACGATCGACGTGGCCTATCGGTATTTCTCGACCAAGCGGCGCGCGTTCATCGTCGCCGACACGCCCGGTCACGAGCAATATACCCGCAACATGGCGACCGGCGCCTCCAATGCCGACGTCGCTGTCTTGCTGGTGGATGCGCGAAAGGGTCTTTTGACTCAGACGCACCGCCACGCGGTCATCGCCAGCCTGTTGGGAATCCGTTACGCGGTTCTTGCAGTGAACAAGATCGATCTGGTTGAGTACGATCGAACGGCCTTCGACCGGATCACCGCCGATTTTTTCGAGTTTGCGGCCACGCTTGGTTTCAAAGATCTCAAATCCATTCCGATTTCGGCGCGCTACGGCGACAATGTTTCCAAGCGCAGCGAGCGCACGCCCTGGTATTCAGGGCCGCATTTGCTCGAATATCTGGAAGCGGTCGATGTCGAAGATGGTCGCTCCGGCAAGCCATTCCGTATGCCGGTGCAATGGGTCAATCGCCCCAACTCCGATTTTCGGGGTTTTGCCGGAACGATTGCGAGCGGGCGGGTGAAGCCAAGCGATGAGATCGCGGTACTGCCCTCCGGGCGGACCGCCAGGATCAAGGCTATCGTCGGCGCCGGTGGCGATGTCGAGGCCGCCAGTGCCGGGGATTCGGTGACGATCACGCTGGCCGACGAAATCGACATTGCCCGCGGCGACATGTTTGCCGCGGTGCGCGAACGCCCGCAAGTTGCCGATCAGTTCGCGGCTCATCTGGTCTGGATGTCGAGCGAGAATATGTTCCCGGGACGCTCATACCTGATGAAAATCAATAATTCCACCCTGGCCGCGACGGTGACCGAGCTCAAGCATCAGCTCGACGTCAATACGATGTCGAAGCTTGCCGCCAAGACGCTGGCCCTGAATGACGTCGGGATCTGCAATCTTTCGGTCGCCAGGCCGGTCGCTTTCGATCCCTATGCGGACAATCGCGATACCGGCGCCTTCATCCTGATCGACCGCTATTCCAACGAAACGGTCGCCGCCGGAATGATCGATTTCGCGCTGCGCCGGGCCACCAATATCCATCATCAGAATTTGACGGTCAGCAAGGCCGAACGTTCGCGCCTGATGCACCACCGCCCGGCGGTGTTGTGGTTTACCGGTCTGCCAGGCGCCGGCAAATCGACCATCGCCAACTTGGTGGAGGCCGGCCTTAATGCGCGCGGCATCCATAGCGTGATGCTGGACGGCGATAATGTGCGGCACGGATTAAACAAGGACCTTGGCTTTACCGAGTCCGACCGGGTGGAGAACATCCGCCGTATCGGCGAGGTGGCCAAGCTGATGATCGATGCCGGGCTCATCGTCCTCTGCTCATTCATTTCACCCTTCCGCGCCGAACGCCGCATGGTGCGTGGCCTGCTCGATGCCGGCGAATTCATCGAGGTCTTCGTCGACACCCCGCTCGATCAATGCATCGCACGCGATCCGAAAGGATTGTATCGGCGCGCGTTGGCCGGCGAGATCAAGAATTTCACCGGCGTCGATCAGCCCTACGAAACTCCGGAAAATCCCGAGTTGCACCTTTTGGCCGGGCGCAAGGATCCCGACAAGCTCGCCAACGAGGTGATCGAGGAACTGGCCCGGAAAAAAATAGTGTGACGAGAGACGATGCCGTCTCCTCGTTCGTTGCGGACCTCATTGCGCTTGCGGCGTGGCGTTGTGAGATTCTGGCCACGGCCATGATACTGACCCGCGAAAAGGAAGCGTCAAATGGGCTGGTTGCGGGGCATTGAAGGACATCATCGTTCGCTGGTTAAGGCGGTCACTTGGAGAATTACCGGTTCGGCCGATACATTCCTGATTAGCTTTATCCTCACCGGCCGGCTCACGCTCGCCGGTTCTATCGCGGCGACCGAATTAATTACCAAAATCGCTTTATATTATTTTCATGAACGCGCCTGGGCCGTCGTTCCGTGGGGCCGCCGTAGTTGATTGAGGCGTGCCGGGGCAACAGCGTCGCCGCTTGCGACGATTTTCAGCTCCACGCGAATTCTTTAATTTTTTCAATCACCTAGCTTACGTTTTCGAGACGAACTTAATGACCTCGTGATTTATTTTTCCGTCGAACGCGCGGCCCGCGCAAGCGGGCATAAGCGGAGAGGACGCTAGCTCCGCTTGTAGACGTCTTCGATGCGCTCGATGTCGTCCTCGCCGAGATAGCTGCCGGTCTGCACCTCGATCAATTCAAGCGGGATCTTGCCACGGTTGGCCATGCGGTGGATGCTGCCGATCGGGATATAGATCGATTCGTTCTCGTGCACCGAGCGAACCGTGTCGCCGATGGTCACCTCGGCGGTGCCTTTTACCACGACCCAGTGCTCCGAGCGATGGCGGTGCTTCTGCAACGACAGGATTCCGCCGGGCGTGACGACGATACGCTTGACCTGGAAGCGTTCGCCCATGTCGATCGACTCGTAATAGCCCCAGGGCCGGTGCACGCGCTTGTGGTCGACTGCCTCCGGGCGTTTGGCGGCCTTGAGCTTGTCGACCAGCTGTTTGACTTCCTGTGCGCGCGCGCGCGGAACCACCATCACCGCGTCCGACGTGCTCACCACCACCAGATCCTTGACGCCGACCACGGCGGTAAGCCGGCCGTCGGAATGGATCACGCAATCCTGGGCATCGATGGTCACCACCGGGCCCTGCACGACGTTGCCGGCGCCGTCGCGCGGCGTGATGTCGAACAGCGCGTCCCAACTGCCGATGTCCGACCAGCGGAAGTCGCCCACCACCACGGCGGCGCGGTCGGTCTTCTCCATCACCGCATAGTCGATCGATTTTTGCGGCGCGCGCGCGAAGGCGTCCGGCTGCAAGCGCAGGAAGCCGAGATCGTTGCTGGCGTTGTTAACCGCGGCTTCGACCGCCTCGGCTATCTGCGGCTCGAGACGCGCCACCTCGGCCAGCAGCACGTCGGCGCGGAACAGAAAATTGCCGGAATTCCATAGATAGCCGTCGCGCACATAGCGGGCCGCGGTGGCGGCGTCCGGCTTTTCCACGAAACTCTTGACCGCGTGTACGCCGTTCTTGCCGATCGGCTCGCCCGGCAGGATATAGCCGTAGCTGGTCTTCGGCTCGGTCGGCTTGATACCGAAGGTGACGATGCGGCCGGCCTCGGCCGCCGCGCGGCCGGCGAGGCAGGTGGCGCGGAACTTCTCCACGTCCAGGATGATGTGATCGGCGGCTAGCGCCAGCACCACGGCCTCCGGGTCGCGCTGCCGTGCTACCGCGGTGGCGGCGGCGATGGCCGGCGCCGAATCGCGCCGCAGCGGTTCAATCACGATAGTTGCGTCTACGCCCACGTCCTCGGCTTGGCGGCGGGCGAAGAAATGGAAATTCGGGCCGGTGATGACGATCGGCGGGGCGAACATCGCATCCTGCACGCGCAGCAGGGTTTCCTGATAAGTCGACTTTGTGCCGATCAAAGGCAGGAACTGCTTGGGCAGGGCGTCGCGCGAAACCGGCCACAGGCGCGTGCCGGCGCCGCCGGCCAGCAGGATGGGGATGATTTGCGAGGGCATATGCTTTGCTCGGGCTTGGCTCGGACTTGCTCTAGGTTTGGGCTCAGAATCGTCTTAATGCAGTGCCTGATCTTAACATCGGTACCGTTACGCAGGCTTTAAGTCCATTCGTTCCAGAATCCACATTCGGCCCCGATGATCGAGCGCATCCTCACGGTCGGCGGCTTTACCCTGCTGTCGCGGGTCACCGGTTTTATCCGCGATATCATCCTGGCGGCCGTGCTCGGCGCTGGCCCGGTGGCCGACGCCTTTTTTGTGGCGCTGCGGCTGCCCAATCATTTCCGCGCGATTTTCGCCGAGGGCGCTTTCAACGCGGCTTTTGTGCCGGCCTATGCCCGCATCTGCGAGCAGGGCGGCGCGGCGCGCGGCGGGCTGTTCGCCGACCGCATCTTCACGCTGCTGCTGGCCAGCCAGATCGTGCTGCTGGCGGTGGCGCTGCTGTTCACGCCGCTGGTGATCGACGTGCTGGCGCCGGGCTTTGCCAACGATCCCGGCCGCTACGGCCTGGCGGTCGATCTCACCCGCATCACATTCCCCTATCTGCTGCTGGTCACGCTGGTCACGCTCTATGGCGGCATCCTCAATTCGCTGCAGCGCTTTGCCGCCGCCGCCGCCGCGCCGATCCTGCTCAACCTGTCGATGATAATGGCGCTCGCGCTCGCCGCCTTCTTCCCGACTGCGGGCCATGCGGCGGCCTGGGGCGTGCTGATCGCGGGCGTGCTCGAAGTGCTGCTGGTCGGCGCCGACGCGGCGCGCCAGGGCGTGCTGCCGAGGCTCGCCCGGCCGCGGCTCGACCTCGAGATGAAGTTGTTTCTCAAGCGCTTTGCGCCCGCCACCGTCGGCTCGGCCGAAACGCAGATCGCGCTGTTCGCCGACACGATCATCGCTAGCTTCCTCGCGGCCGGTGCGGTTTCCGCGCTTTATTACGCCGACCGGCTCAACCAGTTGCCGATCGGCGTGATCGGCATCGCCGCCGGCACCGTGCTGCTACCCGAGATGGCGCGCCGGATCACCGCCGGCGACGAGGCCGGCGCGAAGCACGCGCAGAACCGGGCAGTCGAATTGACGCTGCTCTTGTCGGTGCCCTGCGTCGTGGCCTTCCTGCTGGTGCCCGAGCTGATCATGCGGGCGCTGTTCGGCCGCGGCGCTTTCACGGTGGAGAACGCCGCCGCCGCCGGCGCCACGCTCGCCGCCTATGCGATCGGGCTCCTGCCGTTCGTGCTGATGCGCAGCGCGACCGTGACGTTCTTCGCCCGCGGCGACACCATGACGCCGGTCAAGGCGCTGTTCGTCGCGGTCGTGGTCAATGTCGCGCTCAAGGTGCTGCTGATGGATCGCTACGCCCAGGTCGGCCTCGCGTTCGCGACCTCGATCGGAGCCTGGGTCAACCTCACGCTGCTGCTCTGGTTAGCCAAGCGCGCCGGCCATCTCGCCATCGACACGCGGCTGCGGCAGTCGGCCAGCAAGCTCGCCGCCGCCGGCCTGGCGCTGGCGGCGGTGTTGTGGCTGTGCGCCGGCCCGGTCGCGCATCTGTTCGACACCTGGCATCGCCTGCGTGACGTGGCGACCTTGGCGGTGCTGACCTTAATCGGCGGCTGCCTGTACGGCGGCATCGTGCTGGCGCTGTTCGGCGGAAGCTGGCTCAAGGCCTTTCGAGCGCGCGCGCAGAAACCGTAACTTCACGCGGATTTGCGGCATTGCCGAAGCCGCGCGATGGACATACATCTTTCCGGTCGCTATGTGACGGAATCTTCCGCTCAGCATCTGGCCAAGGCTGTCATGACCGCCTCCCGACGCGCGAATCTCCTGCAGATCATTGCAACGCCAGCGCGCCTGGGCGTCGCGCTGGCGCTTGCGACTTTGGTCGCAAGCTGCGGTCAGCAGCAGCCGCAGGGCGGACCGCCGCCGCCGGCGGTCACCTTCACCAAGCCGGTCACGCGCACGGTGACCGATTTCGACGAATATGTCGGCCGCTTCGTCGCGGTGAATGCGGTGGAGGTGCGCGCCCGCGTCTCCGGCTATCTCGACGGCGTGCACTTCAAGGACGGTCAGATCGTCGCGCAGGGCGACCTGCTGTTTGGCATCGACAAGCGGCCGTTCGAGAACGCGGCTCAGCAGGCGCGCGCCAATCTGGCGCAGGCAAAGTCCAATCTCGTTTATACCGAAGCCGATCTGGCGCGCGGCCAGCAGCTGGTGCGCGACAAGACCATCACCGAGCAGACCTTCGAGCAGCGCTCGCAGGCGTTCCGCAACGCGCAGGCCGCCGTCAGCAACGCGGAGGCAGCGGTGCGGCAGGCCGAACTCGACCTCGAATTCACCGAGCTGCGCGCGCCGGTCACCGGCCGCATCGGCGATCGCCGCGTGTCGCCGGGCAACCTGGTCACCGGCGGCACGTCCGGCAATACCACGCTGCTGGCGACCATCGTTTCGATCGACCCGATCCGTTTCGAGTTCACCTTCGATGAGGCTTCGTTCCTGCGCTACGAACGCATGTCGAAGCTCGGCCGCGACGTCGCCAGCCGCGGTGCCGGCGTGCAGGTGATGCTCAAGCTGATCGACGAGCGCGATTTCGCTCACCAGGGCACCATGGATTTCGTCGACAATGTGATCGATCGCTCGACCGGCACCATCCGCGGCCGCGCGGTGTTCACCAACCAGAACGGCGTGTTCACCCCCGGCATGTTCGCGCGCGTGCGGGTGCCGGCGTCGCCGCCCTACGAGGCGCTGCTGGTGCCCGACTTGGCGGTTGGCACCGAGCAGGTGCGCAAATATCTGCTGGTGGTCGATGGCGAGGATACCGCGCGGCAGAAATACGTCACGCTCGGCCAGCTCACACCCGACGGCTTGCGCGCCATCAAGGACGGGCTTGGCGCGCAAGACCGCGTGATCATCAGCGGGCTGATGCAGGCGCGTGCGGGCATGAAAGTGCGGCCGCAGGAGCAGGGCGCCGCACCGGCCGCGCCAGGCCCGGCGGGCGGCTCGCCGCAGCCGTCGAAATAGCGGGCGGCAACAGTCCATGCGCATATCGCATTTTTTCATCGACCGGCCGATCTTCGCCTCCGTGGTCTCGATCGTGTTCGTGATCCTCGGCGCCGTCGCCTTCGTGCGGCTGCCGGTCGCGCAATATCCGGAAATCGCGCCGCCCGTGATCAACGTCAGCGGTCAATACCCGGGCGCCAGCGCCGACGTGGTGGCCTCGACCGTGGTCGCGCCGATCGAGGAGCAGATCAACGGCGTCGAGAACATGCTGTACGTGTCGTCGAACTCGACCGCCGACGGAAAATTCTCCATCGCGGTCACCTTCGACATCGGCACCAATCTCGATATCGCGCAGGTGCAGGTGCAGAACCGCGTCGCCATCGCGCAGCCGCGGCTGCCGGCGGACGTGCGCAATATCGGCGTCACCGTCGCCAAGAGCGCGCCCGACCTGATGATGGTGGTGCATCTTTATTCGCCCGACAAGTCGCGCGACCCGCTGTTTATTTCCAACTATGCCACGATTGAGATCAAGGATGCGCTGACGCGCGTCGACGGCGTCGGCTCGCTCATCGTGTTCGGCAGCCGCGACTATTCGATGCGGGTCTGGCTCGATCCCGACCGGCTGCAATCGCTGGGCCTGACCGCCAATGACGTGGTGGCTTCGCTGCAAGGACAGAACGTGCAGGTCGCCTCCGGCACGCTCAACCAGCCGCCGGTGGCCAATCAGCGCGCCTTCCAGATCGCGGTGCAGACGCTCGGGCGGCTGTCCGATCCGGGCGAGTTCGGCAATATCGTGGTCAAGCGCAGCGCGGACGCGGTGGTGCGCGTCAAGGATATCGCGCGCGTCGAGCTGGCGGCGCAGGACTACACCTCGAATTCCTATCTCAATCTCGATCCGGCGGTGGCGATCGCGGTGTTCCAGCGGCCGGGCTCGAACGCGCTGGCGACCGCGCGGGCGATCCGTTCTACCATGGCGGAGCTTTCCAAACGTTTTCCGCCCGGGGTGAAATACGACATCGTCTACGATCCGACCCAGTTCATTGAGCAATCGGTCGAGGCCGTGCAGGAGGCCATCCTCGAAGCCATCGTGTTGGTCGTGCTGGTGGTGGTGGTGTTCCTGCAGACCTGGCGCGCGGCGGTGATCCCGCTTATCGCCATTCCGGTGTCGCTGATCGGCACCTTCTTTTTCATGGCGACGTTCGGCTTCACGCTCAACACGCTGTCGCTGTTCGGGCTGGTGCTGGCGGTCGGCATCGTGGTCGACGACGCCATCGTCGTGGTCGAGAATGTCGAGCGCAATATCGCGCGGGGCTTGAATCCGCGCGACGCCGCGATCAAGAGCATGGACGAGGTGGGCGCGGCATTGATCGCCATCGCGCTGGTGCTGAGCGCCGTGTTCGTGCCCTCGGCCTTCATCACCGGCATCTCCGGACAATTCTACCGGCAGTTCGCGCTCACCATCGCCGGCGCCACCATCATCTCCCTGATCGTGTCGTTGACGCTGTCGCCGGCGCTGTGCGCCATGCTGCTCAAGCCGCATGACGTGCGTCACGTCGACAGCTGGTGGGAACGCCCGATCCACGGCTTTTTTCGGCATTTCAACCGCGCCTTCGAACGGCTGGCGCAGGGCTATGGCTGGCTGGCGGGACGGGTGGTGCGGATCGCGGTGCTGATGCTGGTGGTCTATGCCGGCGTGCTGGCGTTCGGGCTCAATGAATTCCGCAAGACGCCGGTCGGTTTCATCCCGGCGGTCGACGGCGGCTATCTCATCACCGTCGTGCAATTGCCGCCGGGGTCATCGCTCACGCGCACCGACGCGGTCAACCGCCGGGCGGTGGAAATCGCGCTGCAGACGCCGGGCGTGCTGGGCGCAGTCAACATTGTCGGCTTCTCGGGCGCGACCTTCACCAATGCGCCGAACTCGGGCGCGATCTTCCTGGTGCTCAAGCCGTTCAGCGAGCGCGCCAAGGATCCGAACCAGTCGGCGGCGGCGATCCAGCGCACGCTGTTTCAGAAATTCATCGCCATCCAGGAGGCGCTGGTGGTGGTGGTGGCGCCGCCGCCGGTGCGCGGCATCGGCAATGCCGGCGGCTTCCGCATGATGATCGAGGATCGCGCCGGGCGCGGCCCGCAAGCCTTGCAGGGCGCGGTCTTCGCCATGATGGGCCGCGCCGCGCAGACAGCGGGCGTGCAACAGGTGTTCACGCTGTTCGAAACATCGACGCCGCAGCTCTATCTCGACATCGACCGCACCAAGGCGCAGCTGCTCGGCGTCAACGTGCCGGACGTGTTCGCCGCGCTGCAAATCTATCTCGGCTCGGCCTATGTCAACGACTTCAATCTGTTCGGCCGCACCTTTCGGGTGACCGCGCAAGCCGATGGCGATTACCGCATGGACACGCGCGACGTGCTCAAGATCAGGGTGCGCAATTCGAGTGGCGACACGGTGCCGCTCGGTGCCTTCACCACGGTGCGCGACATTTCCGGGCCGTACCGGGTGCCGCGCTATAATCTCTATCCGGCCGCCGAACTCGACGGCAACGCGGCGCCCGGCTTCAGCCAAGGCCAGGCCATCGAGATCATGCAGCAGCTCGCCGCGCAGACTTTGCCGGAGGGCTATTCATACGAATGGACCACGCTCGCCTACCAGCAATTGCGCGCCGGCAATACCGCGATGTTCGCCTTCGTGCTGGCGGTGGTGTTCGTGTTCCTGGTGCTGGCCGCGCAGTTCGAGAGCCTGACGCTGCCGCTCGCGGTCATCCTGATCGTGCCGATGTGCCTGGTGGCCTCGATCGTCGGCGTGGTGCTGCGCGGGCAGGACAACAATATTCTCACCCAGGTCGGCTTCGTCGTACTGATCGGGCTGGCGGCCAAGAACGCCATCCTGATCGTCGAATTCGCCAAGCAGATCGAGGACCAGGGCAAGGACCGTTTCGCGGCCGCGGTCGAGGCGGCGCGCCTGCGCTTCCGGCCGATCCTGATGACCTCGCTGTCGTTCATCTTCGGCGTGGCGCCGCTGGTGTGGGCGGTCGGCGCCGGCGCCGAGCTACGCCAGACCCTCGGCACCGCGGTGTTCTCCGGCATGATCGGCGTCACCGCGTTCGGGCTGATCTTCACGCCGGTGTTCTACGTGGTGTCGCGCTGGACCGCGCTGCGCCTCACAGCGCGCCGGCAGCAGGTGGAGCCGGTTAAAGCGTCTAAAAAGGGATAATGATGAAATTCGGCTTCGGTCAGGCGCTCACGCGCAAGGAGGATGACGCGCTGCTGCGCGGCGCCGGCCGTTACGTGGCTGACGTGGCGCCGGACAAGACGCTGCACGCGGTCGTATTGCGTTCGCCGCATGCGCATGCCCGCTTCGCCATCCAGGATATCGAGCGCGTGCGCGCCATGAAGGGCGTCAAGCTGGTGCTCACCGGCGCCGACGTGGCCGAACTCGGCCCGCTGCCAACGCCGGGCGTGCTGCCCGACGTGGCGACCTTCGTGCCGCACTATCCGATCCTGGCGCGCGACGTGGTGCGCCATGTCGGCGACGCCATCGCTTTCGTGGTGGCCGATACGCTCGATGGCGCCAAGGACGGAGCCGAGGCGATCGCGGTCGACTGGCAGCCGCTGCCGTATGTGATCGGCGCCATGGCCGCGCTGGCGCCGGGCGCGCCGAAAGTCTGGCCGCAGCGGCCGGACAACCTCGCCTTCGAGACCGAGGCCGGCGACGCCCGCGCCACCCGGCAGGCTTTCGCGCTGGCCGCCAAGACCGTCGAGCTGACGGTGATCAACCAGCGGCTGGTCACCAACTATCTCGACACCCGCGGGGTGATCGCCGAATTCGACGGCAAGCGCACCACGCTGACGCTCGGCAGCCAGGGCAGCCATATCATCCGCGACATCATCTGCGGCGCCGTGCTCAAGCGCCCGCTCGACACCATGCGGGTGGTGACGCCCGATGTCGGCGGCGGCTTCGGCACCAAGCTGTTTCCGTTTCGCGAATACGCGCTGGCCGCGCTCGCGGCCGAGCGGCTGCGCCGGCCGGTGAAATGGATCTGCGACCGCAGCGAACATTTTCTCGCCGACAGCCACGGCCGCGACAACATCTCGACCGCTCGGCTGGCGCTCGACGACAAGGGCAAATTCCTTGGCCTAGAGCTCGATATCGTCGCCGACATGGGCGCCTATCTGCACTGTTATGCGCCGTATATTCCCTGGCTCGGCGTCGGCATGGCGACCGGCGCCTACGATATCCCGGCCGCTCACGTGCGGCTGCGCGCGCCCTTCACCAACACCGTGCCGGTCGATGCCTATCGTGGCGCCGGGCGGCCGGAGGCCTCCTATCTGATCGAGCGGGCGGTCGATGCGGCGGCGCGCGATCTCGGCATGGCGCCCGATGCGCTGCGCCGCAAGAACCTGATCAAGCCGAAGGCGCTGCCCTACACGACGCCGACCGGCAAAGTGTACGACTCCGGCGATTTCGCAGGTCACATGGCGCGTGCACAGGAGATCGCCGACTGGGACGGCTTCAACAAGCGCGCAACCCAATCCAAACGCGCCGGCAGACTGCGCGGCATCGGCATGGCCACCTATATCGAGGCCTGTGGCGCCAACGGCCCGGAAACCGCGCATGTGCGGCTCGAGCGCGACGGCACCGTTACCGTGTTGATCGGCTCGCAGTCGACTGGGCAGGGCCATGCCACCTCCTATGCGCAACTGGTGGCCGAACGGCTCGACCTGCCGCCGCAACGCGTGCGCGTAGTGCAGGGCGATACCGACCAGATTGCGACCGGCGCCGGCACCGGCGGCTCCAGTTCGATTCCCGTGGGGGGCGTGTCGGTCGACCGCGCCAGCAAGACATTGGCCGAGCAGCTCAAGCAGCTCGCCGCCGACGCGCTCGAGGCCGCGGTCGGCGATATGGAAATCGCCAACGGGACAATTCGAGTCGCCGGCACCGACCGCGTCATCTCATTCGCCGACTTGGCCGCGCGCCCCGAGGCCACACCGGAGAAGCTCGCCGCCTCGAACGAATTCGCCACCGACAAGCCGACCTTTCCGAACGGCACGCACATTGCCGAAGTCGAGATCGATCCCGACACCGGCGTCACCACCATTCTGCGCTATGTCGTGGTCGACGATTTCGGCGCCACGCTCAACCCGCTGCTGCTGGCCGGCCAGGTGCATGGCGGTGCGGTGCAGGGCATCGGCCAGGCGCTGATGGAGGACACCGTGTTCGACGCCGGATCCGGACAACTTCTCAGCGCCAGCCTGATGGATTACGCGCTGCCGCGCGCGGCCGACGCGCCGGACTTCGTGTTCGAGACCCGCAACGTGCCGTGCAAGACCAATCCGCTCGGCGTCAAGGGCGCGGGCGAGGCCGGCGCCATCGGCTCGTGCCCGGCGCTGATGAACGCCATCCTCGACGCGCTGTGGCGCAGCCATCGCATCCGCACTATCGACATGCCGGCGACCCCGCAGCGGGTCTGGGCCGCGATCGAGAAAACCCGCGCCGGCGGCGCGACTCGGTGACGCTGCGCGCGGCGCTTACGGCGCTTGCCTTCGCTCTGAGCGCGAGCGCCGTCATGGCCCAGTTCGACGCGGCGACCACGCGCGCAAATCTGATGAAGCAGAGCGAGGCGCACACGGGCACGATCGTGCAGATGATGCGCGGGCAGCGGCCGTTCGACGCCGCCTTGGTCAATGCCGCCTTCGCGCAATGGGCCGACACCGCGCAAAAATTGCCGGGCCTGTTCCTGGAGAATTCCAAGACCGGTGGCGGCAACCGGGCGTCGCCGAAGATCTGGCTCAGCAAAAAGGATTTCGACCAGAAGGCCGCGGCTTTCGGCAAAGCCGTGGCCGACAATCGCGACCGGGCCAAAGTTTCGGTCAATGGTTTGCGGGCGGCGATCCCGGTTGTCGGGAAGGCCTGCGACAACTGCCACAAGGATTATCGCCTCGGCAAACAATAGGACGTGCCTGCGTTTCGATTCATGTATGACAGGAGCCAGGGGTGCCCGGGGACCGTCGATGATCAAGAGGCTGCTGTTTCTGGCCGTTCTGGGCTTCGCGGTGTTCTGGTTTCTGACCATTCCTGCCACGGTGCCGGAGAGCGCGCTCTCGGCCCACACGCCCGATCTCGCCAACGGCCGGGAGATGTTCCTGGCCGGCGGCTGCGCCTCCTGTCACGCGGTGCCCAAGCAGGACGACAAGACCCGGCTCGGCGGCGGGCTGGCGTTGAATTCACCGTTCGGCGCTTTCTACGCGCCCAATATTTCGTCCGATCCAAAGGATGGCATCGGCGCCTGGAGCGAAGCGCAGTTCATCAGCGCGCTGACCAAGGGCACCTCGCCGGAAGGCGAGCACTACTATCCGGCGTTTCCCTACACGTCCTATCAACGCATGACGTTCGACGACCTGAGCGACCTGTTTGCCTATCTCAAGACGCTGCCGGCCGTGCAGGGCCGCGTGCGCGATCACGATCTGCCGTTTCCGTTCAATATCCGGCGCACGCTCGGCATTTGGAAACGGCTGTTTCTCGACGGCGAGCCGTTCAAGCCCGACCCGTCGCAGCCGGCGCCATGGAATCGCGGCGCCTATCTGGTCAACGGCGTCGGCCACTGCGCCGAGTGCCACTCGCCGCGCAATGGTTTGGGCGCCATCGTCGCAGGCAAGCGCTTCACCGGCGGTCCCAGCCCGGACGGGCAGGGCGGCGTGCCCAATATCACCCAGTACAAGCTCAAGGACTGGTCGCAAGACGATATCGCCGGGACGCTGGCCGACGGCATGACGCCGGACGCCGACCGGGTCGGCGGCAACATGGTCGAGGTGGTGCGCAACACCTCGCAACTGACCGCGGCCGACCGCGCGGCGATCGCCGCCTATATCAAATCGCTGCCGGCGCTCGAAGGCGTGGCGATGGGGAAGAAATAGCGCGCCGTCCGCTCATACGAGCGTTGCGCGCGAGTTGCGATGACAAGCCCGGCCATCGCGGCTATGAGTCTTGGATGAATCTGTTCAAAGGCATTGGCTTCAAACTGATCTCGGCGCTGCTGTTCGCCGTGATGTCGGGGCTGGTGCGCCAGCTCGGCGACGTGGCGCCGGTCGGCCAGATGGTGTTCTTCCGCTCGGCCTTCGCGATCCTGCCGGTGGTGGTGATCTACGCGCTACGCGGCGAGCTGGGAACCGCGGTGCGCACCGGCCGGCCATTCGGCCAGCTCGGCCGCGGCCTGCTCAGCGTCGGCGGCATGTTCACCAATTTCTCCGCGCTGACGCGGCTGCCGCTGGCCGACGCCACCGCGATCTCGTTTGCCTCGCCATTGATCACGGTGGCGCTGGCGGCGATCATCCTGAAAGAGCGCGTGCGTATCTATCGCTGGTCGGCGGTGCTGGTCGGCTTTGCCGGAGTGATCGTGATGCTGATCCCGCATTTCGACGTCGGTCACTACGCGGTGGCGGGCGCCGCGACCGCCGCGACCGTCGGCTCACTGTTTGCGCTGATTTCGGCCTTCTGCAACGCCGGCACGGTGATCCAGACCCGCAGGCTCACCCAGAGCGAGACCACCTCCTCGATCGTTTTCTATTTCTCGCTGGTCTGCGCCATCGCCGGCGCGCTGACGCTGCCGTTCGCCTGGCACACGCCGACCGGTTCCGAACTGACCAAGCTGATCGCGCTCGGCATTCTCGGCGGCATCGCGCATATTTTTCTGACCGAAAGCTACCGCCACGCCGCCGCCTCGGTGGTGGCGCCGTTCGATTACACCTCGATGCTGTGGGCGCTGCTGCTCGGCTACTGGCTGTTCGGCGAACTGCCGGACGTGCTGGTCTATTTCGGCGGAGCCATCGTCGCCGGCGCCGGGCTATTCGTGATCTGGCGCGAGCGCGCGCTCGGCCTGCAGCGCCCGCGCGAGGCGGAA
Source organism: Hyphomicrobiales bacterium (assembly GCA_016185205.1). Lineage (GTDB taxonomy): Bacteria > Pseudomonadota > Alphaproteobacteria > Rhizobiales > Xanthobacteraceae > Pseudolabrys. The sequence continues at coordinate 99,514 of JACPOA010000019.1, forward strand.
GGCCCGCCGCAGGCGGGGTGAGATTCAGGTTTGGAATGCCTTGAACGTAATGATCGTGTAAGTGTCCTTGATGCCGGGCAGGGTCTGCACCTTCTCATTGACGAAGTGCCCGATGTCGGTGCCGGCATCGACGTAGAATTTCACCAGCAGGTCGTAGTCGCCGGCGGTCGAGTAGATCTCGGAGGCGATCTCGGCTTCGGCCAGCTCGTTGGCCACCTGATAGGCCTTGCCGAGCTCGCATTTGATCTGGACAAAGAAGGGGGTCATCGCGGCATCTCCGGTTGGTGGCAATCCAGCAAAATCACAGGCCTAAGGCAAGACGCTCTTGCCTTGGCCAGCGCTGCGGACTAGGTATGGCGCAGCAATCTCGTGGGGTGTCCGGCGCATGCCGGACTGAGAGGCCATCGGGGCCAACCCAACGAACCTGATCCGGGTCATGCCGGCGGAGGGAGAAGAGATGCGCAGTCCTGACGAATTTTCACCGCGCGCGCTGGCGTCCGCCGCCGCGGATATTCTGCAGCAACTGCGCGCGCGCGGCCCGCGCGTCCACTGCATCACCAATGCGGTGGCGCAGAATTTCACCGCCAATGTGCTGCTGGCGCTGGGCTGCGTGCCGTCGATGACGCTGTCGGCCGGCGAGATCGGCGATTTCGTCGCCCATAGCGACGCGCTGCTGGTCAATCTCGGCACTTTCGACCGCGAACGCCGCGAGGCGACCGAGATCGCGGTCGACACCGCGCGCCGGGGCAAGGTGCCCTGGGTGCTCGATCCGGTGTTCGTCGACCGCAGCGCCCCGCGCGCGGGTTTTGCCCGCGTCTTGATCGGGCGCGGCCCCCACGTGCTGCGGCTCAATCGCGCCGAATTTTCCGCTTTGGCCGACAGCGCGGCGACGCCCGATGCGCTGGTCGCCTATGCCGGCGACAAGAACCTGACCGTCGGGCTCTCGGGCGAGACCGATTGGGTGGCCGACGGCGAGCGCTTCGCCACCATCGCCAACGGCCATGCGCTGATGGCCAAGGTGACCGCCATGGGCTGCGCGGGCTCTGCCTTGGTCGCGGCCGCTCTCGCGGTCGAGCCTGACACTTGGAGCGCCACCGCCGCCGCGCTCATCATCGTCGGCGTCGCCGGCGAAGTCGCCGCCGCCCGCGCGGCCGGCCCGGGCAGCTTCGCGGTCGCCATCGTGGATGCGCTCTATAACCTCGATGGGCCGACGCTCATCGCGCACGCGAAGGTAACTTGATGAACGTCGATCTCCGCCTTTATGCCCTCATCGATCCCACCGTCGCCGGCGGCCGCACGCTCGCCGATCTGGCTGCGCGCATCGCCGACAGTGCGACGCTGGTGCAGCTGCGCGACAAGCGCGGCTCGACCCGCGTCATGCTGGAGGAGGCGCGCGCGCTCACCGCCGTGCTGGCGCCGCTCGATATTCCGCTCATCATCAACGATCGCGTCGACGTGGCGCTCGCCGCCGAAGCCGACGGCGTGCATATCGGGCAGGACGACATGTCAGCGGCCGACGCGCGGCTGCTGCTCGGGCGCACCGCTATCATCGGGCAGACCGTCAAGACCGTGCAGCAGGCGCAAGACGCGCAGATCGAGCATCTCGACTACGTGGCGATCGGCGGGGTGTACGGCACCACCTCGAAGGACAATACGGCGGTGCCGATCGGCCTTACCGGCCTGCGCGAGATCGTGCGCATCATCCGCGCGCGCAACGCCCAGTTTCCGATCTGCGCCATCGCCGGCATCAACGAGGGCAACGCGGCCGAGGTGATCGCGGCCGGCGCCGACGGCGTGGCGGTGATCTCGGCGCTGTCGCTGGCTGCCGATCCGGCCGCGGCGGCGCGAGCCTTGCGCGCCGTTATCGACGACGCGCTCAAGCGGCGAGGGCGCGCATGACCGCGATCGCCGTCACCATCGCCGGTTCGGATTCGAGCGGCGGCGCCGGCATCCAGGCCGATCTCAAGACCTTCGCTGCGCTCGGCGTTTATGGCGCCAGCGCGATTACGGCGCTGACCGCGCAGAATACCCGTGGCGTCAGCGCGATCTACGACGTGCCGGCCGATTTCATCGCCGCGCAGATCGACGCGATCTTTTCCGATCTCGCGGTTGGCGCCGTCAAAATCGGGATGCTGTCGCAGACCGCCACCATCGAAGCGGTGGCAGAGAGGCTTGCCCACCATCGCGCCAGGAACATCGTGCTCGATCCGGTGATGGTGGCGACATCCGGCGACCGGCTGCTGGCGCGCGAGGCGATTGATGCGTTGAGCAATCTGCTGATCCCGCGCGCATTGATCGTGACGCCGAACTTGGCCGAAGCTGCCGCGCTCACCGGCGCCAATCTCGCGCGCAACGAGCGCGAGATGGAGACCCAGGCGCGCGAAATCTTGGCGCTTGGGCCACGCGCAGTTCTCATCAAAGGCGGGCATAGCGAGGGCGAGCAGGCGGTCGATCTGCTGATCGGCGAGGGCGAAGTGGTGCGGCTTATCGCGCCGCGCATCGCCACAAAGAACACCCACGGCACCGGCTGCACGCTGTCGTCGGCCATCGCGGCGGGCCTGGCCAAGGGCCGCGATCTGATCGCCGCCGTGCAGGAGGCCAAGGCCTATGTCACCGCCGCCATCGCCGGCGCCGACCAGCTCACGGTCGGCCACGGCCACGGGCCGCTGCATCATTTTCACGGAATATGGAGACAGTCATGACCACGCGACGCAATTTCACCCTCGGCGCCGGCGCCGCCGCCGCCGGCCTCGTCGCCGCGCCGCAGATCGCCCGCGCGCAGACCGTGTCCTGGCGCATGGTGACGTCGTGGCCCAAGCGGCTGCCGGGTCCCGGCATGTCGGCCGAGCGCGTGGCGACACGCGTGCGCGCGCTGTCGGGCGGCAAGCTCGACATTTCCGTCCATGCCGCCGGCGAGCTAGTGCCGGCCTTCGAGGTGCTCGACGCGGTCGGCAACGGCGTCGCCGACATCGGCCACACCGCGTCGTTCTACTGGCAGGGCAAGATGCCGGCGGCGGCGTTCTTCACCACGGTGCCGTTCGGCCTGACGCCGGCCGAGCACGTGGCTTGGATCGAGGCCGGCGGCGGGCAGGCGCTGTGGGACGAGTTGTACGCGCCGTTCGGCGTGAAGCCGTTCATGGGCGGCAACACCGGCGTCTGCATGGGTGGCTGGTTCCGCCGCGAGGTCGCGAGCCTGGCCGATCTGCGCGGCCTCAAGCTGCGCTCGCTCGGTCTGGGCGGCGAAGTCTATCGCAGGCTGGGGGCGACGCCGCAGACCACGCCGCCGGCGGAAATCCTCATGAGCCTGCAATCGGGCGTGATCGACGGCGCCGAATTCGTCGGGCCCGGCACCGACATCGCGCTCGGGCTCTATCGGGTGGCGCCGTTCTACTACTATCCCGGCTTCAACAAGCCGAACGGCACCGGCGAATGCATCGTCGCGCTCAAATCCTGGAACGCGTTGCCGGCCGAGTTCAAGGCGATCGTCGCGCATGCCTGCGCCACGGAAGCGAACTACGCGCTGGCCGAGATGGAGCGGCTCAATGCGCAGGCGCTTGCCGCGCTCACCGGCGAACATCGCGTCAAGCTCGCGGCCTTCCCGGCCGATCTGGTGGCCGCCGCGCGCCAGCAGGCCGGCGACGTGCTCGGCGAGCTGTCCGCGCGCAACGCCATCAGCGGCAAGGTGCACGCCTCCTACACGGCGTTCCGCGAGCGCAGCGTGCTTTGGTCGCGCGTGTCGATTGAGGCGGTGTTGAGGGCGAGGGGGTGAGGCGGCTCATGTCGCGCCCGGATGCGCGATATAGGCGCAGACTTGAGCCACCGCGGCCGCGACGAGAGGTTCGGCGACGCGGCCAACGGTCTTGACGATCAAACTCGCATTTAGCGTGACGATGCGATTGGTTCGAATCCAGCTCGCAACGGGCAGCGTTCCTCCGGTGACGTCAGCCGCCGTCATCGCCAGCGCGTGTTCGGACTGCGGACGGGAGGTCACGGGCAACGCGATGAAATCTCCGTAACTGTCGGCGGCGGTCAATGCCAGCACCGGCCGGCGCTTGGCGGCCGACAGGTCGGTGAACGGGAAGGGGATGAGCAGCAGGTCGCCGCGCTCAGGCATTGTCCCAGACTTTGTCTTCGGCGTTGTCCCACGCCGGTGCCAACGCAGCCGCCTGCGCTGCCATCAAATCGCGCCACTCGCCACGGTCTCGCCGCTGGCGAAGGAAGGCGACAAAGTCGAGCACTTCGCGGGCCAGCGGCTCGGGAAGCGCTTTCACCTGCTCATAGACTGCGTCGGCGATGGTCATGCGGTTCTCCCGATGGTGCGGGGCGGTTCGTCGCTGCCTTGGTATCACATTCCGGCCGCCGGAGGGAGGCCGCGTGAACGAGGCCGAAACCCGCGCCGAACTCATCGACCCCGCGCCGCAGGCGGCCGGGTGGGGCGTGGTCGCCGACAGCCGGGTCCGCCGCGAGGCGATTTCGCCGGGGCGTATCGAAGGCGCCGGGCGGCGCGCCAGCAGGCCGGCGACGTGCTCGGCGAGCTCTCCGCGCGCAACGCCATCAGCGGCAAGGTGCACGCCTCCTACACGGCGTTTCGCGAGCGCAGCGCGCCCTGGTCGCGGGTCTCGATCGAGGCGGTGCTGCGGGCGAGGGGGCAAACCTTCTTTTTGGTGCCGATGGAACAAAAAAGGTAGTGCTGAAAGTCACTTAGCTAGTTTGCTTGAACCTGTTAGTAGCTGCCCGCTCTGGTCGACGGGGCTTAGCGCTCGCACTACTGTGCGACTCAACATGGACCTCTTCCTTAGCGCTGGTATCAATCTGGGCGATGGCGGACGCGGTGGCCGGCCGGGCCGCTCGACCGTGGGACGCTCGTTGCGCGTTCCGCTGCTGAACTTCAAGGTGGTCGCCGAAGAGCTAAAGCGGCACACCTTCGACCTGAGGCCGCAACAGATCGAGGCGGCGCAGAATTATGCGAAAACCGCCGGCAGCGCGCGCTTCGCCAAGCTCAAGGAAACCGAAGTCCGCAACCTGTTCTGTCAAAAAATTCTCGGCGAAGTCCTCGGCTATACGCAGGTTGACGCCGAGCCTCCCTATACCCTCGCTTTCGAGCGGACGATCCGGCGCGGCGCGGTAGACGTGGCGCTCGGCCGGTTCGGGATGGCGGATGGCGCGGACGAAATCATGGCGCCCTTCGAATTGAAGGGTCCGACCACGCTCGATCTCGACGCGATCATGCCGGGACGCGGATATAGTCCGGTGCAGCAGGCATGGAATTACGCCATTGACGTGCCCGGCTGCCGCTGGGTGCTGGTGTCGAACTGCATCGAAATCAGGCTCTATGGCTTCGGGCGGGGCCGTGATGCCTACGAGCAGTTTGATCTTTCCAAGATCGACGATGTGCGCGAGTTGGAGCGGCTGTGGTTCTTGCTGTCCGCAAAGCAGCTTCTCGGCGGAGCAACCGAGGCGCTGCTGCGCCAAAGCGACAGCGCCTACAAGGACATCACCGACGAACTGTACCAGGACTATAAGACGCTGCGTGAGCGCTTGCTCGCCTACCTCACCGACGCGGCCGACGGCCCGAAGCTTGCCATGGTGTCAGGCATCGAGATTGCGCAAAAGCTGCTCGACCGCATTCTGTTCGTCGCCTTCGCGGAACGTACCGACCTCTTGCCGGACAAGCTGATCGAACGCGCCTCGAAGGCGCGCAACGAATGGCGGCCGGAGCCGTATTGGAGAAATTTCCAGGCACTTTTTAATGAAATCGACGTGGGTAACGAAGGCCGCGGTATCTGGGCCTACAACGGCGGTCTGTTTGCTGCCGATCCGGTTACCGATGCCGTAGTAGTGCCGGACTCGTTGACGGAAGATCTCGCCAAGCTTGCCAACTGGGATTACCGCAGCGACGTGCCGGTGACGGTGCTCGGTCACATCTTCGAGCAGTCGATCACCGATCTGGAAAAACTGCGCGCCGAAAGCCGCGGCGAGGAGCCGCCGAAGGTTTCCAAGCGCAAGCGTGAAGGCGTCATCTATACGCCGGACATCGTCACCCGCTTCCTGGTCGAGCGCACGATCGGAGTGACGCTCGCGGAACGTTTCAACGCGCTGCTCAGCAAGCACGGGCGCAAAGCGCCGACCAACGGCGATCCCATCTTCGGCGCGGCCGAAACAGACGCGGAACGCGCCTTCTGGCGGGACTATGCGACGGTCCTGCGTGCGCTGCGCATCGTCGATCCGGCCTGCGGCTCCGGCGCCTTTCTGGTCGCCGCTTTCGATCTGCTGGCGGCCGAATATCGCCGCGTGGTCGAGCATCTGGCGACGCTCGGCGAAGACATCGATTTCGACCCATTCGACGAGATCGTAACCAAGAACCTTTACGGCGTGGACCTCAATGCCGAGTCGGTCGAGATCACGCGGCTTGCGCTGTGGCTGAAGACCGCACGCAACAAGCATCGCCTGCAAAACCTCGAAGCCACGATTAAGGTCGGCGATAGTCTGATTGACGATCCTAAGTTCACCGAACATCCGTTCGACTGGCGCAAGGCATTTGCGCCCATCTTTGCCGAGGGCGGCTTCGATGTGGTGATCGGTAATCCGCCCTATGTGCGTATGGAGCTAATTAAGCCGGTCAAGCCCTATCTCGAAAAGCACTATGTGGTCGCCGACGACCGCACCGACCTCTACGCCTATTTCTTCGAGCGCGGCATCGGTCTACTTAAAGAGGGCGGGCGGCTCGGTTTCATCACGTCGTCGACCTTTTTCCGTACCGGGTCGGGCGAGAAGCTGCGCATGTTCCTCGGCGATCATGTGGGCATCGAGGCGGTGATCGATTTCGGCGACCAGCAGATTTTTGAAGGTGTCACCACCTATCCGGCCATTATCACGCTGCGCAAGGGCAAGCCACAGGACAATGGTACACTGTCGTTCTTGAAGATCGACGCCGACCTACCGAAGGACCTCGATGCTTCATTCACAACCCACGCCACGCCGATGCCGCGCGCACGGCTCGGCGCCGGCTCCTGGCAACTCGAGGACGATAGGCTCGCGCGCCTGCGCGACAAGATTGTCAGCGGCAGGAAGACGCTGGGCGAGGTCTATGGCGCGCCGATGCGCGGCATCGTTACGGGATTGAACGAGGCCTTCGTCATCGATCAGGCGACACGCGACCAGCTAGTAAAACAGAATCGAAAATCGACCAAATTGCTCAAGCAATTTTTGCGCGGCGAGAACATCAAGCGCTGGCGCGTCGAACCGGAGGGACTTTTTCTCATCAACATTCCGAAGGGCAAGATCGAGATTGACGATTATCCGGCGATCCGCGATTGGCTCTTGCCCTTCAAGAAGAAACTGGAGAAGCGCGCCACCAAACAAGAATGGTTCGAATTGCAGCAGGCGCAGTTGGCGTTTCAGCCTAATATGAAAACCAAAAAGATCATTTATCCCGAGTTCTCGCAGGGACCGAAGTTCACGTTTGATGACTCGGCTTCACTGGTTGCGAACAAATGCTTTTTCATAAATGCCGGGTTCGATCTTCTTGCGTATCTAAACAGCCGCGCCGCTTGGTTTTGGGTATTTGGCGAGGCGTCTCCGTTGCGAGGCGGGCAATGGCGTCTCGAATTGCGTGAACAGTACATCTCACAATTTCCAATTCCTAAATTGCAATCCGGGGATAGCGCTCATCTGGAAGCAATCGGTAAGACGTGCACCACATCGGCAAGCAGACGATATGAAATACAAACATCTGTACGGCATCGATTATTGACGGACCTCGCGCCTCCCGAGCGTACGAAACTTTCCCGCAAGCTGGAAGACTGGTGGACCCTCGACTTTGCCTCCTTCCGCGACGAGATCAAACGTGTTTTCCGTAGCGAAATTCCGGTGAAAGAGCGCGGCGAATGGGAGAGCTATCTCGCCAAGAACGCTGCCGACGTGCGCGCGCTCGACGCCAAGATCGAAAAGGCCGAGCGCGAGATCGACGCCATTGTCTATCGCCTGTTCGACCTCACGCCTGCGGAAATCACGCTGCTAGAAGCGTCGATTTCTGGGCAATATTGAACGAGCGGTAAGTCATGGCCTCTGCCCGCCAAGGCGATTTGTTTGGAAACGAACCGGCGGACGCGTCCGGCGACGATTTCGAAACGCCGGAATATCACGCCGATCCGGACAAGGTCCGCGAGGAACTCAACAGGATTCTGGCCGAGGCGCGGGCGGCGCAGTCGATGCCTTGGGATGCCAGGCGCGCCGCACTTTACCGCACCATCTTCCCGCAGATGACCAATTTGCTGCCCGAGGATGAGGGCGCGCAACTGCGCTTTCAGTTCGAAGAGGAACTGACGCGGCTGGAAGCGGCCTGATCCGCATCAATTGATCTGTCTACCGCGCCCTGGTCGCGCAATCTCGATCGAGGCGATGCTGCGGGCGAGGGGGCGTGAGCGGTTGCGTAAAATTTTAACGATCTCCCATCCGGAAGTTTAACGGCCATAACCGATCGTGCTGGCGTGATTAAGAAGGGGGCTTGCCTTGGCTAGCTACATCATCACCGGCGACTGCGACGACGTCTTGGCCAAGCTCAAGACGACACTGAAGGCGCAGGACGCCAAGTTCGACGCCAATCTGCAAAGCCAGTTCAAATCGCCGGCCACGCCGCCGCGGAAACCCATCGCTGCGGCACAGCCCACGCCGCCGCCGAAACCTGTCGCTGCGGCTCAGCCGATGCCGCCGCGCACGCCTGCGGCCGCGGCTCCGACGGGCAAGCCCGCATCCTCGACCGGCTCCTTGACCGGATCGATGCTCAGCAGCAACCGCGACGCCGACGACTCGGTGCGCGGACGCCTGCGCACCTCGCTCCGCACCACGTCGCGCTAGCCGCTCGTCTCGCATCGCGCGGCCGGAGCTAAGTCTTTCCGGCACCCTATCAGGCCCCGAATGCCGGGGCCTTTTTTGGTTAACCGGGCATTAACCATACCCAGGCTTTGCTAGGGCTTACGCGCTCCAGCGGATGCGTCCGGCGCGTCCGTTTGAGCATTCGCTGCAGCCGTGCGTGCCGACCGGGCGGATCGGTGAGATCGGCCGCCTGCAACTCTCATCCGACCGTCAAGGGGCCAAACAAGATGATGACCAGAACGATCCGCACCGGCATGGCCGTTGCCGCATTGCTGTTGGTGCCGCTGGCCGCGCAGGCGGCGGATTTGTCCCGTCCGTACTACAGGACACCGGCCTATTCCGCGCCCGCCTATGCGAGCTGGACCGGTTTTTATGTCGGTCTCAACGGCGGCTACGGCTTCGGCCAATCGCTTTGGACTACTCCATTGGGCCTGTCGACCGGCGACTTCAACGTCAAGGGTGGCTTGGCCGGTGGCACGTTAGGCTACAACTTGCAGACCGGGACCTGGCTCTGGGGCCTCGAAGGTGATCTCGACGCCAGCTGGATCAAGGGCAGCACGACGACGTTCTGTCCGCTGAGTTGCGAAACCAAGAACAGCTGGCTCGGCACCGCGCGCGGCCGCATCGGCTATGCCGGCTTTAACAACTGGCTGCTCTACATCACCGGTGGCGCCGCCTTCGGCGATATCAAGGCGACCACGTCGCTCGGATCGGCGACCAAGACCAAGCTGGGCTACGCCTTGGGCGTCGGCGTCGAATACGCATTCATGCGCAATTGGTCGACCAAGATCGAATATCTCTATGCCGATCTCGGCAAGATGACGTGTCCCGTGGCCACTTGCGGCGCAGGTGCGGACACCGACGTCAAGTTCAATGCCAATATCGTTCGGCTCGGCGTGAACTACCGCTTCTGATCGCCGCGCAAACTCGGCTGGACTGACCAAGCCCCGGGCTGCAGGTCCGGGGCTTTTTGGCATTGCGCGCCGGCGAACCCAAGGCTAGTGCCTAGGCGGCTCATGCACTAAGGTCCGGCCGCTCCAGGGCCGGCCAGGACGGAAAGGCATCCTCAAGACCATGCGCATCGCGGCAATCCACAGCAAGAACGGCAAGATTTTCGGCACCGTGCAGGACAACCAGTTTCGCCCGCTGCTCTCCGGCGGCGCCGAGGTGCGCGACCTGCGCGACGTCATCGCGCTGGTCGGCGCGGATAAGCTCGACCATGGCGCGCCGCTTGCCCTCGACAGCGTGAAACTTGCGGCCCCGGTCGGCCCGCTGGCCAAGAACGTCGTCTGCGTCGGGAAGAATTATCATGAACACGCCCAGGAATTTGCCCGCAGCGGCATCGACCAGTCCGGCGATAAACTAGAAGTCCCGGAAGCCCCGGTCGTCTTCACCAAGGCGGTGACCTCGCTCGCCGACCCGTTGCAGGGGCTGCCGGCCTCGACCGATCCGACCAATTCGACCGATTACGAAGGCGAACTCGGCGTCGTCATCGGACGCCGTGCCAAGAACGTAGGGCGCGCGGACGCGTACAACGTAGTTTTTGGCTACACGATCGTGAACGACGCCACCGCGCGCACCGTGCAGCAGAAGCACAAGCAGTGGTTCCTCGGCAAATCGCTCGACGGCTTCTGCCCGGTCGGGCCGTTTTTGGTGACCGCCGACGAATTCGGCATCCCCGACGCGCAGGAGCTCGCCACCTACGTGAACGGCGAGCGCCGCCAGTTCGCCCGCCTGCGCGACCTCATTTTCGACGTCCCCGCCATCATCCAGGCGGTTTCCGCCTACGTGCCGCTCGACCCGGGCGACCTGATCGCCACCGGCACACCGGCCGGCGTCGGCATCGGCTTCAAGCCGCCGCGCTACCTGAAAGCCGGCGACACGGTCACGATCTCCATTTCCGGCATCGGCGAGCTCACCAACCCAGTGGTATGATTTGCCGGCACCCCGTATAAAGCCCCCCACGACCACACGAAAAACCACCGGCCCTTGCGAAATATCAATGCTGCCAGCCGCAAAAGCCATTCTGTCGTCTTGATCCTTATGGCATGGCTGGCCGATAACAACGCCGGATTTCAAGCCTATCAGCACGCGAGAGGAGTAACGAATGTCAGCGACCCCCTGGAAAACCAACGACTGGTTCGTGAGCGAATGGAACTACGCTCCCGAAGTCACCAAGGACTTCAAGTTCGCCAAGAACATCAAGATCCACGACGTCTCCTTGCGCGACGGCGAGCAGCAGACCGGCGTGATCCTCTCCAAGGACGAGAAAATCCGCATCGCCGAGGCGCTGGCCGAGGCCGGCGTGCACCGCATCGAAGCCGGCATGCCGATCGTGTCGCCGTCCGACAACGCGGCGATCAAGGAGATCGTCAAGCGCAACCTCGGCCCGCAGATCTTCTCGTTCGCCCGCTGCATGAAGGAAGACGTGCAGCGCGCCGTCGACACCGGCGTCAACGGCGTCGTCATGGAAATCCCCTCCAGCAAGCACATGCTCGAGCTGGCCTATCGCTGGCCGCTGGAAAAGGCGATCGAGACCTCGATCGAGGCCACCGCCTTCGCGCACAAGAACGGCCTCGAGGTGGTGTTCTTCCCGATCGACTTTTCTCGTGCTGAACTCAAATGGGCCATCGACCTGATCGAGAAGGTCGGCAAGGAAGGCCACATGGACGCGCTGGCGCTGGTCGACACCTTCGGCGTGCTGTCGCCGCATGCCATGAAATATTTCGTCACCGAGGTGCAGAAGCGCATTCCGAAACGCCTGGAGGCGCATTTCCACCAGGACTTCGGCATGGGCGTCGCCAACACCATCATGGCGCTGTCGCTCGGCGTCGAGGTGATGCACACGACCGTGCTCGGCATCGGCGAGAGAAGCGGCAACGCGCCGATGGAAGAGATCGTCATGGCGCTCAAGACCATGTACGGCGTCGACGTCGGCATCGACTGCACCAAGCTGACGCCGCTCGCCAACCTGGTGCAGCGGCTGACCGGCGTGGTGGTGCCGACCAACAAGGCCATCGTCGGCTCCGGCTTGTATCAGATCGAGTCGGGCATCATCGCGTCGTGGTTCAAGAACTGCGGCGAGAAGAACGCCACCGAGCTGTTCCCGATCCGCTGGTCGGCGGTCGGCCAGCCGCCGGCCGAGGTGGTGATGGGCAAGGGCAGTGGCATCGACTCGATCAACATGTGGCTCAAGGACGTCGGCATGCAGGTGTCGGAAGAAGACGCCATGAAGGTGCTGCAGGCGGTCAAGCTGCATTCGCTGACCAACAAAAAGATGCTCAGCCACGCCGAGTTCCGCGATGTGGCGCGGGCGACGCTCGGGCGGAGCCAGCAGGCGGCGGAGTAAATCTCTCTTATCCCTCCCCTGAACGGGGAGGGTCGGCGCGCCTCGAAGATGCGCGCCGGGGTGGGGTGCTTACCCGCCGAGGCTTTAGCGAAGGCGGGTGATCTTCTCTCGCTTGCGGCGTCTCACCGCCACGAACGACAAAGCCCCGGGGCGAAAGCCTCGGGGCTTTTTGTGTTCTGCTTGCCTTCCCCTGGAGGGGGAGGGTCGCCCCGCCGAAGCGCGTAGCGCGAAGGCGGGTGGCCGTGCGCGAACGCGGCCGGCTGGCCGCCGGCCTTCGACGGGCACACGAACATCAGTTTTTGGCAGTGAGTTCGCGCATATTGGGCTCGGTTACACCCGACCAAAACGCAAGCACGCCGACCACAATCCCGACAACGACTTGGTTCCACGTCGCGACGTGGCCGACGCTGAACCCCAGAACCCAAGGAGATACAACCAGCCACGCCCCGAGCGCCGCGCTAAGCCACTCCTCCCACTTTTGGAACTGCCATAAGGCTGCGGCCGATAGAACGGCGACGACAATTCCAATGGCATATGCATTCCAAGCTGGCGTTGTCTGTGCGGCATAGTCGAGCGCAAATGGCGACACAATCAGCCAAATACCAAGCACAAGATTGATTGCGTCCCGCCAGTACGCTGTAACCTTGTTCTGTATCTTAGTCATGACAACTACCTCCTGCAGGTTTGATGCTTCCTTTCCGTTGTTTGCCTTGGCCCGCGATCACGCCATGTCAGTGCACGGATGAGAAGGCCAATGCCAAGATGAAAAACGTGCTCACTAGAAAGCCGCTCCATCCCAGCAATTGCTCCACTGCTATACGCCTGTTCATTTTTCACCTCGCTAATGACAAGTCTCGGCGTCAGCGTTGCGTTAGTTAAGCACTCGCCCTTGCTCGCCGGGGTCGCGCGAGCGCAACCGGATTCCGAGCAGGCCGGCTCTCTTTTTCGCGAGCACCCGCTTGTAGTGAGGAAGCGGCTTACCATAGCCATCAGCCTCACGGTCCAAAGTACGAAGGGCATCCATGATATCGTCCCAACGGACAACATTGCCGGAAGGGCTCATGCGTAGTTCTGGTGCCGCCTCCAAAGCGCACGCATCGGAAGCCCATGACGCCAGAATTGCCCGCTTTTCGTTAAGCGTGAGATCAGCATCGCGCACGACATCCATCGGATGCGCAAAGGCTCTCGCAGGATGCAAAAGCGCATCAAGGTCGCACTTGCTGTCAACGTGCGTTTCAGAGTTTGATGTTTTCAGTTTCTTCGTTTGATGCTCCATGGCCATCCCTCCACGTCTTGAGGGAGGTGGTTCGGCTTTACGCGCGAGCCACCTCGACTGGCTTTGACGAGTTTCTTGCTATGCAACCTTGGAATGTTCGATGGTCCGGACCTTTTCGCCCTGACCAATGGCCTTCCCGGTCTTGATGTCGATGCGACGCGGCTTCATCGCCTCCGGCAATTCGCGCTCCAATTCGATCTGGAGCAAGCCCTCGTCGAGCGAAGCGTCCTTCACCACGACATAGTCTGCGAGATTGAAGCGCCGCTCAAACGAACGACCCGCGATGCCGTGGTAAAGATATTCGCCCTTGTCCTGCTTCTCGTCCGCGCGACCCGTGATTATCAGCATATTCTGGTTGACGGTGACGTTGATCTGGTCCGGCTTGAAGCCGGCGACCGCCAGCGAGATACGGTAAGAGTCCTCGCCGGTCCGCACGATATTGCAGGGTGGGTAATGATCCTCCGGTTCAAACCGAAGGCTCTCATCCATCAAGTCGAACAGCCGGTCGAAGCCGATGCTGGTCCGCCAGAAGGGGTCTAGATTCAGGTTCCTCATAGCCACATCCTCCGTTGAGCAACATGGAAATGAGCAGCGCGCCGGACATCCGCCGACGCCCGCACCGGGTCTATTGGCACCCCGGCGGCGGACGATTTAGAAAACCGACATGGAGGTTCAAGACCCATCACAAAAATTTTATCGAGAGGGCAGAACGCCAACAAACAAGAGGCCGCGCGCAGCGAACGCGCAGCCTCAGATACGGACCGAAAAGGTCCCACCATCCAGCGATGGCTCGGTTCGATGGGTCCGGCGGTGGATGGTAACGGACCGATAAACGCCGGAAATTTATTTTGGTTCCGAGTGAGCAATATTTTTCAGGATTTAGTGCAGGAAAATCGTCCTTGACAGCGTCACGCTACTAGGCTATTATTCCTTCACGATCCGGCCCCTGCGTTTTGCGCGCACCGGGGCCTTTTTCTTTCGCAAAATCAACCACAAACGGAGCCTCGCCATGGGCAAAACCATGCGCGCCATCTTGGCGCGCCGCCTTTCCTTCACCGACGAACTCAAAGCCAACGTGCGCCAGCGCTTCGAGGGGAGCGACGAGCCGCTTTCGACGATGGCGGCCGACCTCGGCTGCTGCAAGACCACGCTGCGCGGCATCGCCAAGCGCGAGGGCTGGCTGCGCTTCGTGCGCCCGCCGCGCGAATTATTGCCGGCGGCGAAGTTGGCGATGCGGGCGGAGAAGTTGGCCGCTGAACCTCCCCCTGAAAGGGGGAGGTCGCCGAGCGAAGCGAGGCGGGTGGGGGTCGAAGCGACCCCCGAAGTGACCCCCACCCTTTCAGGGGGAGGGGGCGGAGAGGCACTTGCAGGGGGAGGTAGAGAAAGAGAAACCGCCGAAGCGCTGCATGCTGCGGTGGAGCAAGAGCTGGCCGAGTTCAAGGCCGAGCGCGCGCAGCTCAAGGGCAAGCCGCTCGGCCTGCTCGCGCGCGAGCGCGCGGCGCGCACGCTGGCGGGCCTCACCCGCACCCTGCAAATGCTGCAAGCCATGCGCTGCGGCGTTCTCTTACCCGAAAGCCACAATGACAATGCCTATGACGACATGCCCGCCGACCTCGATGAATTTCGCAATGAACTTACGCGACGCATTGATGCGCTGCTCGCGAGCCCGCCGGACGAAGGAGATCGTGTGGAAGCTGCGGATGAACGAAATGATGAGGCTGGCGCGTGACTTCGCCCCGTTCGCGCATGCGCATCAGCGCCCGCCGGCCTTAGCCGCCAATGGCGCGCCGTGGCGCACCTGGCTGCTGCTGGGCGGGCGCGGCGCCGGCAAGACGCGCACCGGCGCCGAATTCGTGCGCGCGCTGGTGCATGGGCACGCGCCTTTCGCCGAGGCGCCGCACGGCTCCATCGCGCTGGTGGGCGAGACCGCGCACGACGTGCGCGAGGTGATGATCGAGGGGCCGTCCGGCATCCTGCGCACGGCGCCGCGCAGCGAGCGGCCGCACTGGACCAATATGCGGCGGCGGCTCGAATGGCCGAACGGCGCGGTGGCTTATGCTTTCTCGGCCGAGGATCCCGAGCAGCTGCGCGGGCCGCAGTTCGACGCCGCCTGGTGCGACGAGCTCGCCAAGTGGCATCACGTCGAGGCGACGTTCGACATGCTGCAGTTCGGCCTGCGCCTGGGCTTAGCTCCGCGCGCGCTCATCACCACCACGCCGCGGCCGATCCCATTGATCAAGCGGCTGGTGGCCGATGCGCGCACCGCCGTGACGCGCGCGCCGACGCGTGCGAATGCCGCCTACCTTGCGCCCGGCTTTGTCGACGAGGTGCTGGCGCGCTATGGCGGCACGCGGCTGGGGCGGCAGGAGATCGACGGCGAGATCATCGAGCAGCGCGCCGATGCGCTGTGGTCGCGCGCGCTCATCGAGGCGGCGCGCGTGGCAAAGGCGCCGCCCTTGGCGAGGATCGTCGTCGGCATCGATCCGCCCGGCTCGGGCCGCGCAGGCTCCGACGCCTGCGGCATCGTCGCCGCCGGCATCGCGGAGAACGGCACCGTCTATGTGCTGGAGGACGCGAGCGTGCAGGGACTATCGCCGTCCGGCTGGGCGAGCAAGGCGGTCGCGCTCTACCGCAGGCGCAAAGCCGACGCGCTGGTGGCCGAGGTTAATCTCGGCGGCGACATGGTGCGCGCCGTGCTGCAGCAGGTCGACGCCAGCGTCGCGGTCAAATGCGTGCACGCCACGCGCGGCAAGTGGCTGCGCGCAGAACCCATCGCCGCCATGTACCAACAGGGGAGGGTCAAGCATGTCGCCCCGCCGCTCGCGGCGTTGGAAGATGAAATGTGCGACTTCGGGCTCGACGGCTTGTCGTCGGGCGCCTCGCCCGACCGGCTCGACGCGCTGGTCTGGGCGGTGACCGAACTGGCCGAGCGCGGCGCCTTTGCGGGCCCGCGTATCCGCAGCCTGTGGGACGGGCCGCTCACACCGCTTGGGCGGCGGTAGGCGTTGTTATCTTTACCCTCCTGGAGGGGAGGGTAAGAAAGTGCGTTACGCCTTGAACGCCACGATGGTCTGCTTCTGCTCGCCCAGCCCCGTGATGCCCAGGTTGACCACGTCGCCGACACGCAGATATTTCGGCTCCACCTTGCGCCCCAAGCCGACGCCGGCGGGCGTGCCGGTGACGATGACGTCGCCCGGCTCGAGCACGAAGAACTGCGACAGATACCAGACGATGTGCCGGCAATCGAAGATCATGTTCGCTGTATTGCCGTTCTGCCTCAGGTCGCCGTTGACTTTGGTCCAGACGCTGAGCTTCTGCGGATCCTTAAGCTCGTCCTTGGTGACGAACCAGGGGCCGAGCGGGCCGAAGGTCTCGGCACCCTTGCCCTTGGCGATGGTCTGCCCGTGCTCCATCTGGAATTCGCGCTCCGACACGTCGTTGCCGATGCAGTAGCCGGCGACCGCGTCCAGCGCCTTCTCTTTCGTCAGATAGCGCGCGCGCTTGCCGATGATGATGGCGAGCTCGCATTCGTAATCGAGCTTGCTGGAATTCTTCGGCATCATGGTGTTGTCGTTCGGTCCGCAGATGCAGCTCGGCGCCTTGTTGAACACCACCGGCTCCGCCGGGATCGGATTGCCGCCCTCGGCCGCGTGATCTCTATAGTTGAGCCCGATGGCGATGAAGTTGCGCACGCGCCCGATGCAGGGGCCGATCCGCGGCTTGCCGGCGACCGCCTTCAGCCGCTTGATATTGGCCTTTCTGATCTTGGCGAGGCCGCCGGTGGCCAGCATCTCGCCGTCGATGTCTTTGACGATGCGCGACAGGTCCCTGATTTTGCCGTCGGCGTCGATGATGCCGGGCTTCTCGCGGCCGGGTGCGCCATAGCGGACGAGCTTCATGGGGTCTCCTGGGAGCGTTTGTTTTTGGGATTGGAATTGCGGTCGGCGCCGATCATGCAATGGCGGAGGGGCAGGGGGCAAGGGAGGGCAGCCGCGCGCCTAATTTATTGCCCCGGCCGCTGAACTTTCCGCGCCGCCGCGCATTAGCCGTTCATGAAAATGGTCGTCATCATCGCCGCCCTCATGGCCCTGGTCTTCGCGGCCATATCGGCCAATGCGCGAACCCCGCCTGCGGTCCCGTCCGGCCTGGGCGGCACCCAATCCGTGCTGCACGCCCAATAACGTCGAAGGCGCCGGCCGCGCGAAATCGTTGCGCGCTACTTCGCTTCCTTCAGCTTCCACAGCTGAAAGCCCGCGCTGGCGATCGACTTCTCGATCACGTCGCGGCTGAGCTTGTTGGGCGGCGGGAAGCCCGGCTTGACCACGCCGACCGCGTGCCAGGGGCGGAACTGCTTGGGCAGTTTCTGGCCGCCCTGATCGTCGGAAAACGCACGCAAGTCGCGGCTGGCCTCGGACTTGAAAATATAGATGTTCATGGCTGGTCTTTCCGCGGACCTTTGAGTCCGCTGACTGACAAACCTATAGGCCGTATGCGGGAACGCCACAAGGCAACCCCTGGTTGGCGCCGGTTCAGCCTGATTGGATCGGATTCTATTTTAGTGTGTGCCGGACCGCCGTCGCCGGGGGAATGCGAGCACGCCGATGTAAAGCAGCAGGCCGCCGCCGAGCAGCAGCATCCAGTTCTGCGCCGGCAGCCCGAACAGTTCGATATTGTCGGTCAGCCAATCCATGGCGCTGGTCGGTCCTGTGGTGGGATCGGACGCGTGCCGCCAATTCTAGGCGCGGCGGCCCGCCGCAATCAGTAAATTGAGAATAAAATGCGTAAACGTTTTCGTTGCGGGAGCGTGCCTGTGGAATTGGCATGGTTACCAAATTTAAACGCAAACAGACGTATTTCGACGATCAGTTTCACCGCCGGCTAAAGAATTCCTCATATCGTTTAAGCCTGGGTCGAACGTCCAACCCAACCATCGGCAAGGCCGCGTATAGGAAGAGCACCGGCGCCGATCTCGACGGAGGACCGCAATGGACGAGAAACGCAAGGTCCAGCGCCACCGCACGCTCAAGGCTGGCCACATCGCCTTCAACCGCGCCGGCACCATCGACTGCCGCGTGCGCAATCTGTCGCCGGCCGGCGCCTGCCTCGAAGTCGCCAGCCAGATGGGAATTCCGGATCAGTTCGTGCTGGTGGTCGAGGTCGACCATCTGAGCCAGCCGTGCCACGTGATCTGGCGCACCGCGACTCGCATGGGAGTCGCATTCGGCGGCTGAGCCAAAAGGGTCGGGCCGCGCCTAAATCGCGGGCAGCGCCGGATTTGACGGCGCGGCCGGCCGGAACCGCGACCTGACACACAAGCCATTGATTTGACAGCGTTTTATAAATTTTTGGTGGCTGGGCCGCGGTCTGTCCGGTTGTGGCATTGCGGCCACACGCCTGAAAATACGTCAGTTTTAGTGGTTTCAGCAGCGGATTAGTCACCATTCCACATTGTCGGTTGCCGTATTAGCCGTCACCATAATGCCAGCATGCGCCGTGTCACAAAGGCGCCGCAGGTAATTTTGGGGGGTGGCTATGTCGGTTCGTCACGTTAAGTCGGTTCTGTTGGCTTGCTGTGGTGTCGGTGCGTTGATTGCAGCCACGGTCGATGCGAATGCCGGCGGTTTCGCTATTCGCGAGCAGAGCGCCTACGGACAAGGCTCATCTTTTGCCGGCATCGCCGCCGGTGGCGCGTTGTCGGCGATGTTCTGGAATCCCGCGATCATCACGCAATACAAGGGCAAGACCGTCGAGCAAGATGTGGCGGGAATCCTGCCGTATTCGTCGCACAGCTACACGACCGCCACGCTTGCGGGTATCCCTGCTTTCGCCAACGCACCGGGGAACAGCGGCATCAGTGCCTTGGTGCCGTCGGGCTATTCGTCCTGGCAGCTCAACGACCGGTTTTGGGTTGGCATGTCGGTGAACGCGCCGTTCGGGCTCGGCGTCCGCTTCCCGCATCAATGGGCGGGCTCCGCTTATGGTCAGAGCTCAAAAGTCGAAACGTACAATCTCTCGCCAACAGTGGCCTACAAGATCAACGATATGATCAGCGTCGCCTTCGGCGTGCAGGCCCAATATATGAAGGTGTCCTACGATGCCTTCCTCGCCGTCAATCCGCTGATCGGCGCTGTCAACGGCGCCGGCTGGGGCTGGGGCTGGACCGCCGGCGTCACCCTGACGCCGTTGCCGAAGACGGTGATCGGCATCGGCTATCGCTCGGCGATCGACCAGAAGATCAATGGATCGCTGGATGTGCCTGCCGGCATTCCTTTCACCACGCGCGGCTCGGTCAATCTCACGCTCTCTCTGCCTGATATGATTACCGTCGGGTTGCGCCAGGGCATCGGCGATCGCTTTACCTTGCTGGCCGGGGTCGAGTGGGCGAACTGGAGCCGCATCGGCACCGCCAGCCTGCTGCAGCCGAACGGCAGTTCGGCCACCATTGGCGGCACTGCGGTCAATTTCCCATTCCAATACAGCGACGGCTGGTTCTATTCGCTCGGCGGCGAATACGCCTTGAATCCCGCATGGACGGTGCGCGCCGGCATCGCCTACGAGAAGAGCCCGATCACCGATAACGTCCGTACCCCGCGACTGCCGGACAACGACCGCATGTGGTATTCGGTCGGCGCCACCTATAAGCCGGCGAGTTTGAGGGGCTTCACGTTCGATGCCGGCTATTCATTCATCAGCGTGAAGAACACGCCGCTTTGCCTCGGTCTTGCCTCTGGCTGCCCCACCAATCCGTGGTCCACCGGGACGACCTATATCGGCTCGACGAACTCGTACATCAACATCTTCTCGGTGGCGGCGCGCTATCAATGGGACGACGCCGCGCCCGTCAAGACCAAGCTCGTTACCAAATAAGCGCGCTTAGCTTAAACGCATGAGGACAAGGCCGGCGGCGACGCCGGCCTTGTTCGTTTGGGGGGCGTTCAGGCGTCCGGCGCGATCAGCGCCATGATATCGCGCGCGCCGTGCAGGATGCGCTCGATGGAGATTTCCGTCGGCAGGTCGCGGTAGAGGATGAGGTAGTTTCGATACGGGAGAATATGCGCATCGGCGCCAAGTTGCGGAAATTGGCGCGGCGCTTTCGCCAGCGCCTTGCAGCGGTCTTGCTTCTTTATTTGGTCGCATTTTCTACGGCGAACCGGTTCCCACTTCGCCGGAAAATGCTCCAACGCCTCGATGAAGGTGACGGCCCGACGCGGATTGTCGGTTGCGATGTAATCGGCGATGGCCAAAAGGTCGAGTTTGGCCTCCGGCGTGAAGGCGACCGGCTTCACATCCCGCGATCCTTGGCTATCTTGCTGTACTTTTCCTTCAACTCGGCGAACACCTCTTCGGCCGGGATTCGTGGCCCGCTCTCGATGCCTGCGCGGAAGGCCTTGCGCAACTCCTCGATCTGCACGGCGCGCGACTTTTCGCGCTGTTCGAGCAGCCGCAGACCCTCGCGGATCACTTCGCTTTTTGAGTTGTAGCGGCCGCTCTTGAGTAGCCGGCCAACGAAACGATCGAATTTAACGCCCAGGGCATAGCTTGTCGGCATGGCGTGGCTCCCGACCTCAATATAAGCCGACCGATAACTATTATCAATCGGCTCAAAACGCGCCCGGGAACAGGCCACCGTCGATCAGCAGATTCTGCCCGGTGATGTAGCCGGCCCGGCTCGAGCACAGGAACGCGCAGGCCGCGCCGAACTCGGCCGGCTCGCCGAAACGCTTGGCCGGGATGGTGGCGGCGCGGGCGGCGGCGGCCGCTTCGAGCGTGATGCCCTTGGCCTCGGCCGCCTTGCCGAGCGTGGCGCGCAAGCGGTCGGTGTCGAAGGCGCCCGGCAGGATGTTGTTGATGGTGACGTTCTTGTCGGCCACGGTGCGGGCGACGCCGGCGAGGAACGCGGTCAGGCCGGCGCGGGCGCCCGACGAAAGGTCTAGCCCGGCGAGCGGCGCCTTCACCGCGCCCGAGGTGATGTTGACGATGCGGCCGAAGCGGCGCGCCAGCATCGGGTCGATCACCTTCTGGATCAGCTCGATGGCGACGATCATGTTGGCGGTGACGCCGTCGAGCATCTGCTGACGCGACAGCTCGCGGAAATCGCGCAGCGGCGGCCCGGCATTGTTGTTGATCAGGATATCGGGCTGCGGGCAGGCGGCGAGCAGCGCCTTCTGGCCTTCGGGCGTCGCGACGTCGGCGGCGACCGCGATGATCTTGCCGCCGGCGATCTGGCCGAGCTCGGCGGCGGTGGCGGCCAGCGTCTTGCCGTCGCGGCCGTTGATCACGACCTCGCAGCCGGCTTCGAGCAGCGCGCGCGCGCAGGCCTTGCCGAGCCCGCGGCTCGACGCGCAGACGATGGCCTTGCGGCCGGCTAATCCGAGATCCATGGGGGGTCCTCTTCAGGCGGAGAGCGTGTTTCGGCGCGAGTGTTAGGGGCAGGGCAGGCGAGGCGTCAAGGGCAGGTGCGTAAATCTAGGCGAGTCGCGGTCGTGAGAGTTACAAGGGAAGAAAGCACGCCCTTGCCCCGGCGCGCATCGCGGCGCTAGCCTTGGCCCGCATGAGCGTCTTCGACAAAATCGCTCCCTCCGCCGCCGATATCGAGGCGGCCGCCAAACGGATGGCCGGCGTGGCGGTGCGCACGCCGCTGATCAACGCGCCGGTGCTCGACGAGCGCGTCGGCGCGCGCGTGTTCCTCAAGGCCGAGACGCTGCAGCGCACCGGCTCGTTCAAATTCCGCGGCGCCTATAACAGGATTTCCTCGATCCCGCCCGAGCGGCGCTCCGCCGGGGTGGTGGCCTATTCGTCGGGCAATCATGCGCAGGGCGTGGCGGCGGCCGCGCGCCTCTTGGGCATGCGCGCCACCATCGTGATGCCGTCCGATGCGCCGCGGCTCAAGCGCGAGCGCACCTTAGCGCTCGGCGCCGAGATCGTGCCCTATGACCGCAATACGGAAGACCGCGCCGCCATCGCTGCGAGGCTCGTGGCCGCGCGCGGCGCCACGCTGGTGCCGCCTTACGACGATCCGCTGATCATCGCCGGGCAGGGCACCATCGGGCGCGAGATCGTCGAGGATCTCGGGCAACTTTTGCTCGAGCCCGAGATCGTGGTGGTGGGCGCCTCCGGCGGCGGGCTGGCCGCCGGCATCTCGCTCGGCGTCAAATTGCGCGTGCCGTCGGCGAAATTCTACACCGTCGAGCCGGAGGGTTTCGACGACACGTTGCGCTCGTTCGCCAGCGGCAAGCGCGAGGCCAATGCGCGCATGAGCGGCACCATCTGCGACGCGCTGATGACCAACACGCCGGGCGAGCTGACCTTTCCGATCAATCGCGAGCTGATCGGCGCCGGCCTCACCGCCAGCGATACGCAAGTGGCGGCCGCGGTGCGCTTTGCCTTCGAGGAATTGAAACTGGTGGTGGAGCCGGGCGGCGCCATCGGGCTGGCCGCGCTGCTGGCAGGCTCGCTCGATGTCAAGGGCAAGGTGGTGGTGGCCATCCTGTCGGGCGGCAATGTCGACGCGGATTTGTTTGCGAAGCTGATTAGCTAAACAGCGCGAGGCGCTCCTCGTCGCTCAGCGCCATGATGTGCGCGAGCGGGTCGGCCGGCGGCGGCAGCGTGAGTTCGAACGCCGCAGGTGGCGACACGGCGGCGGTCTCGGTCACCACCGTCGCGACGACGGCAGGCTCGGCAACAGCCGGCTCAACCGCCGCCGGTGTCGCCGGCGCGCCGTCGAACAGATTGACCTCAGGAATGATCGCGACGCTGCGCTGAGGCAGATCAGGCGCAGGCGAAGTTATGTCCTGCTCCGGCGGCGCGATCGCATGCTGTTGTTTTGTTTGTGCATGATCTTGTCCGAAAACCGGTTCCCATCCCCGATCGGGGTCGAGGACATGCTTTTCGGGATCATGCACGAGTGCGATGGGAGGCTGCGGCCCACCGGCGGCGGGCGCGGGGATCGGCAGTTCCGGCTCGTCGGCGCGCGGCACCACCGCGAGATGCGAACGCGCGGCCTCCACGACCGGGTCGTCCGCCAGCTCTTTGTCCATCAAGACCAGCGCGGCCACTTCGGGCGGCAATGCGGATTGCGCGCGCGTCGGTTCGACGATGCTCTCGATGCGGTGCTGCACGAAGCCGATCAACGCCGCCAGCTTGGCCGCCTTGATGGCGGCGGCGCCGGCGTCGATCGCCGGCTGCGCGCCGCGCATCGCCGCCAGCAGCGCGCGCAATTCCTGCCGGATGCGGTCGGCCTCCGCGCTCGCGCTCTGGCGCGCGACCTGCGCCTCCAGCCGGTCGAGCGCGGCCAGCACCGTCGCGGTGTCGGCATGGCGGTTGCGCCGGGCATATTCGGCGAGAAAGGCGCGGCCGCGCGCGCTCGCCTCCAGCGCCGCGCAAAACGCCCGGTAGTCCGGCTCGCTCAGCGCGACCTCCGGCAACGGCGCCAGCACCTCATTGGCCAAGACTTGGTTGGTGGAGACCTCGTTCGGCATGGACCTGTTATGAATCGTGCGACTTGATTCGGCCAGCACCTATGATCGCGGACGACCGGCACCTGAGAATAGGCTTCGCGCCGCGTCTGGCGGCGCTGTATGCGGCGTTTTTCATCGTCGCCGGCATCGCGCAGCCGTTCTTCCCGGTCTGGCTGAAGGCCAAGGGGCTCGACCCCGGCACCATCGGCCTGGTGCTGGCCATGCCGATGCTGCTGCGCATGCTGGCGATCCCGGTGGTCACCCGCCAGGCCGACCGCCGCGACGCCCTGCGCGCCGCCATCATCGTGACCAGTGGCTTGAGCGTCGCCGGCTACGCCCTGGTCGGCCTGGCCGAAGGCGCGACCGCGATCCTGCTCGCCTATGCGCTGGCCTCGCTCGTCATCACGCCCATCATGCCGCTGACGGAGACCTATGCCTTCAAGGGGCTCGGCGCACTTGGCCGCGCCTATGGGCCGGTGCGGCTGTGGGGCTCGGCGACCTTCATCCTCGGCACTTTCGCGGCCGGCTTTGCCGCCGACGTGATCCCGGCGCGCCATCTGATCTGGCTGATCGTGGCGGCGAGCGCGCTCACTGCGCTCACCGCCTGCGGACTGGCGCCGCTGGCGACGCCGGCGCCGAGCGCGAGCGAGCCGCCGCCGGTGCGCAAGCGCCTGCTGCGCGATCCCGCCTTCCTCGCCGTGCTGGCGGCAGCCAGCCTGATCCAGGCCAGCCACGCGGTGTTCTACGGCTTCTCGGCGCTGGAATGGCGCGCCAACGGTTTGGACGGCACCACCATCGCGGCGTTGTGGGGACTGGGCGTGATCGCGGAGATCGTGCTGTTCGCGTTCTCGGGCCGGCTGCCGGCGTTTTTCCAGCCGATCGTGCTGCTGATGGTAGGCAGCGTCGGCGGCACGCTGCGCTGGGCCGGCATGGCGCTCGATCCGCCGACCGCGGCGCTGCCCTGGCTGCAACTGCTGCACGCGCTGTCGTTCGGCGCCACCCATCTCGGTGCGCTCACTTATCTCGCGCGCAATACGCCGGCCGGGCAGAACGCGACCGCGCAAGGCTACCTTGCGATCGCGCTCGGCGCAGCCATGGCCGGCAGCATGGGATTGTCGGGCGTGCTGTACGCGGCGTTCGGCAACTTCGCCTATGCGGCGATGGCGCTAGCGGCGATCGCTGGCGGCGCTTGCGCGTTCGTCGCGCAGCGGGCGCGACGCGTAGCCGCGCACTGAGCGCGTCTGCACGCGCTGCGTCGGCTGGTCGCAGCTCGCCACGATGCCGTCGAGGTCGCGGCCTTGCAGATAGATCATCTTGCGCGACAGGCCGCCGTGCCGGCTGATCCACCGCCGCACGTGCGCCGGATAGATATTCCACAACGCCTGCGTGCCCATCGGGCTGGTGACCGGGCGGCCGTCGCTGTCCGGCATCCAGGCGGCGTGGAAGCCGAAGCGCGCGCGCGGCGTCGCGCATACGCGCGAGCGTGGCACCAGGCCGAGCACCAGCGTGCAGGCCGACAGGCAGTTGCCGTCGATGACGACGCGTTCGCCGGACGAGCGCACCTGGGCGAAGGTTTGCAGGTAGTGGCCGATCTGGCCGCCGCGATCCTCGGCAATGCGCATGGTCGCCGATGCCGACGTCGCGCTTAACGCCAGCAACGCGGCGCAGAGCAGCAACCCCCGAATACGCATGACCCCCCCGTCCCCGTTATCGGTCTCACGCCGAATCCGGCCTGGCTATTTTGACGCAAGTGTAGGCCGAAGACTGGGTCGACGGAAAGGATTGGTTAACCAAAAAAGCGGGGATATTTCGTGAACAAATTCAGGCGGTAGTGAAAAGCCGCAGGGCTTACGAATGGAACTTTGTCAGTGCACGGACTGGTTTTTGTCGTCCGTGGGTGGGGCCATGGCCGCCGCGAGGTCGCATTCCGCCGCCAGCTTCTCGAGCTCGGCCGCGGTCTCCTCATGCCAGCTCTGGCGCGCGATCTGCCGGCAGAGCAGGGCATGCGCGAGCAGGCGTTCGGCGAGTTGCGAGGATGGCGTCATCGGGTTCAAGCGGCGTTTCGTGAACAGGGGCGTCAACGGTGCATTTATGAACGCAACCGGACACAGCGGCTTTGATGAATATCAATCGATAGCAAGGTGGTTATTGGATTTCGTATTGGCAGCGCAGATTTAAGCCGTTTAATTTGTGCAGAAAACTGCACGAATTTCAGGACGCTAGGATGGTCACTGATACGATAAATCGCCATTGGGAGTCATTTTTGACCCCTTACATTTGCAATTAACTGCAATATTTTTTAGGTGTTGCAAGGAAACCTTTAATGATTTCAAGTATTTAATATTCTGGACGATCCACGGGTTGTGGACAAAAACTTAACGAATCCCTAAGTTTGCCCTACGGCTCGGGGGAGAGGCGGTGCGTCATGAACAACATCGATGACTTGGAAATTTACATTTCCCGTAGTGGTAGAAAATGGCTTGCCGCTACTGCCACATCTCCCTATTTTTGCTTCGAGGCCGATTCGGAGCGGGCGCTTTATGCCAAAGTCAGAAAGGCTTTGGTGTTTTTGAAAAAAGCGGCGGCCCATATAACTGCTGGGGAGCACGATCGGGCTTCAGAACCGTTTCATACGCAGAGGAAGTTTTTTGCGCGTGATCTGGAGGCTGCGTGATTTGCCTAAATGGCAAGGTTCTACGTAGAAATTTCGGGGGTATCTCAAGAGTTTTTAGATTTTCTCGGCTATTTCTTGGTCTATGAAGATCGCAATTACAAACTGCTTAAGAACAAGGACGAATATTACTTGCTCGAAAAAAAGGGCAAGCAATATCTCTATGTTGATGACAAAAACGACGCTGATCTTCTCACGGGCGCATTCATAGCGCGCCATAAAATAGATGCACCTGATCCAAATACGGCACTTGATGAACCAGAAGGCGGCATTCCGGACGAGCCCGAAGATGAGAAAAAATAAACTGGCGGATACTAAGTTTTTCCAACTGGTGGTTGCTTCGGGGGAACAATTTTTTTGAATTTCACTTCAATATCCTCGGCGCTGTAATTGCAGCCGAGTTTCCGAGCAGTTTGAATAAAGCCCCGCTACAATCGAAACTGACCCACTACCCAATTGCCGAAGACTTCGGCTGCCTCAGCCCCACAGCGCGGGCGTCGCCGGGTAAACCAGGCTGTCCACGTAACGCAGGCCGTCGGGGCGGTCCTTGGCCAGCAGCAGCGGGCCGTCGAGATCGACGAAGCGGGCGGTCTGCGCCAGCAGCATGGCCGGCGCCATGGCGAGCGAGGTGGCCACCATGCAGCCGGCCATGATGGCAAAGCCGGCCCGCTCGGCCTCCTGGACAAGCGCCAGCGCCTCGGTCAGGCCGCCGGCCTTGTCGAGCTTGATATTGACGGCGTCGTATTTGCCCGCGAGCGCCGCCAACGAACGACGGTCGCGCACGCTTTCATCGGCGCAGACAGGAATCGGCCGCGAGAGTCCCGCCAGCGCCCGGTCGCGACCCTCCGGCAGCGGCTGCTCGACCAGCACCACGCCGGCCTCGGCGCAGGCGGCGAGATGGGCGGCGAGGTTACCGTCGTTCCAGCCCTCATTGGCGTCGACAATGAGCGTCGTGCGCGGGGCGGCGGCGCGCACGGCGGCGATGCGGGCGCCATCGCCACCAAGGTCTTTATTGCCGCCGAGCTTCACTTTGAGCAATGAACGCTGGACGGCTTTGGCGGCCGCTTTGGCCATCTCGGCCGGCGCCCCGAGCGAGATCGTAAAAGCGGTGGTGAGCGGCTGCGGGGCAGGCAACCCTGCCAGCTCATGCACGCGGCGGCCGCTGCGCTTGGCCTCCAAGTCCCAGAACGCGCAGTCGAGCGCATTGCGCGCGGCGCCGGCCGGCATCGCCGATTGCAAGCCCTCGCGGGTCAGCCCCGCCGCCAAAGGCTGCCGCATAGACTCGATGGCCGCGGTGACGCTGTCCACGCTCTCGCCGTAACGCGCATAGGGCACGCATTCGCCGCGCCCGCGGATTTGGCCATCACCTAGTTCGGCCACCACCACGACGGCTTGCGTCTTGGCGCCGCGGCTGATGGCGAAGGAACCGGCGATCGGCCAGCGCTCGACGGCGAAAGTGAGGGTCAAAGCCATGGGTCTGAACAGGTTTTCTGCAAGAATGGAGCGATATTTACAGGACAAGGCGGCGACCAAACCCTCGACAGGTTCATAGCCTTGGGTCAAGTATGGCGCGGCGTTTTACTTGGCCCCAGTCCGGGGCGCGACGGCAGCGATATCAGAGGCTAAGCTCGCATGAGCGACACCCTGCTCGAAGGCAAGGCGCAAGGCGGGCAGCTCAAGCTCGCCGGCGCCGGCGCATGGACGGCTCAGAACGCGCGTGCACTGGAAGCGCTGATCGACGGCGAAACCGCGCGGGCGGGCAAGCTGCGCCAGGTCGATATCGACATGAAGCAGGTCGAGCGGCTCGACACCTTCGGCGCCTGGCTGCTGGAGCGGCTGGTGCGCAGCTTCTCGGCGCGCGGCTGCCAAACCAACGTCACCGGTCTCAAGGAAGACGATCGCGCGCTGTACGACGAACTGCACGCCGTCAAGCCGGACCAGGCGTCGCCGCATGGCAACGGCCAGGCGCTGTCTTATGCCTTGGCCTCGGTCGGCCAGAGCATCGCCTCGGTCGGGCAATCCTTTATCTCCTTCGTCAACATGCTGGGCGCGCTCGTGATGGTGATCCTGCGTGTGGCGAAGCGGCCGCATACGTTCCGCTTCACCTCGCTGGTGCATCAGCTCGACAATGTCGCCTGGCGCGCGGTGCCGATCATCCTGCTGATCACGTTTCTGATCGGCTGCATCATCGCGCAGCAGGGCCTGTTCCATTTCCGCAAGTTCGGCGCCGACATCTACGTGGTCGACATGGTCGGCATCCTGGTGCTGCGCGAGCTCGGCGTGCTGATCGTCGCCATCATGGTGGCCGGCCGCTCCGGCAGCGCCTACACCGCCGAACTCGGCTCCATGAAGATGCGCGAGGAGATCGACGCGCTGCGCACCATGGGCTTCGATCCGATCGAGGTGCTGGTGCTGCCGCGCATCGTGGCGCTCGTCATCGGCGTGCCGGTGTTGACCTTCCTCGGCTCGATGGCGGCGCTCTATGGCGGCGGCCTGGTGTGCTGGCTCTACGGCGGTATCGATCCCGACATCTTTTTGTCGCGGCTCAAGGAGGCGATCACGCTCGACCACTTCAAGGTCGGCTTGATCAAGGCGCCGTTCATGGCGCTGATAGTGGGCGTGGTGGCCTGCGTCGAGGGGCTGGCGGTCAAGGGCAGCGCGGAATCGCTGGGCATGCAGACCACTGCCTCGGTGGTGGAGTCGATCTTCCTGGTGATCGTGCTCGACGGCTTGTTCGCCATCTTCTTTGCCTCGATCGGGATGTGAGCGAATGGCGCGCGGCAACGGCAGCAAGGATGTGGTCATCGAGGTGCGCGACGTGGTGGTCGGCTTCGGCGACCATGTCGTGCTCGACCATGTCGATCTCGACGTCTACCGCGGCGAGATCCTCGGTTTCGTCGGCGGCTCCGGCGCCGGCAAGTCGGTGCTGATGCGCAGCATCATCGGCCTGTTGCCGATGCGTTCCGGCCGCATCAAGGTGCTCGGCGTCGACATGACGGCCGCCAGCGATAGCGCCCGGCGCGCGATCGAGCGGCGCTGGGGTGTGCTATTCCAGCAGGGCGCGCTGTTTTCCTCGCTGACGGTGCGGGAAAACCTGCAATTCCCGGTGCGCGAATATCTCAATCTGTCGCCGCGGCTGCTCGACGAACTGGTGATCGCCAAGCTCGACATGGTCGGGTTAGATGCCAGCGTGTGCGAGAAATTTCCCTCCGAACTGTCGGGCGGCATGACCAAGCGCGTGGCGCTGGCGCGCGCGCTCGCGCTCGACCCGGAAATCGTGTTTCTCGACGAACCGACCTCCGGCCTCGATCCGATCGGGGCGGGCGAGTTCGACAACCTGATTGCGACCTTGCAGCGCACTTTGGGGCTGACCGTTTTCATGGTAACCCACGATCTCGACAGCCTGCATACGGTGTGCGACCGCATCGCGGTCTTGGCCGATGGCAAGGTGATCGCCGCGGGAGCCATGGAGGTCATGCTGGCGTCCAAACACCCCTGGCTGCAGGCCTATTTCCATGGAAAGCGGTCGCGGGCGAGCCATGCGGAACGGACGTAACAGGTAAGGTCGGGTTCCGATGAAATCGGAACTGGTGTTGGAGTAGGTATGGAAACCAGAGCGAATTATACGCTGATCGGGCTGTTTACGCTGGCCGTCGTGGTCGGCGTGTTCGGCTTTGTCTACTGGTTCCAGAACATCGGCGGGCCGGGCGAGCGCGCCTTCTACCGCGTGCAGTTCGAGGGCTCGGTGTCCGGCCTGCGCACCGGCGCCAGCGTGCTGTTCAACGGCATCAAGGTCGGCGAGGTGACCGACCTCACGCTCGACCCGCAGAAGCCACAGCAGGTGATCGCTGCGATCTCGATCAACAAGAACGTGGCGGTGCGCGCCGACACCGAGGTGGGGCTGGAATTCCAGGGCCTCACCGGTATCGCCTCGGTGTCGCTCAAGGGCGGCAGCCCGTCGGCACAGATGCTGAGCGGCTCGAAGGACAACCCGCCGATGCTGGCGTCGGCGCCGGGCGCCGCGCAGGACGTCACGCAGGGCGCGCGCGAAACGCTGCGGCGGATCGACCAGCTCATCGTGCAAAACAGCGAGGCGCTGCACGCGTCGCTCGACAATCTGCAGAAGTTCACCGCGACCCTGGCGCGCAATTCCGAACGCATCGACAAGATCGCCGAGGGCCTGCAGAGCCTGACCGGCGGGCCCGACGGCAAGAGCGGCGAGATCAACGAGACGGCGCGCTCGCTGCATGTGCTGATCGACAATCTTGACAAGCGCACCGACGAGATCGCCAAGTCGTTCAACTTGTTCGCCTCGACCGGCACCAAGCAGCTCAATTCGCTCGGCGCCGACGCCCGGCGCGTGCTGAGCACGGCCGACCAGACTTTGAAGAACATCGACCGCAATCCGAGCCGCCTGCTGTTCGGCGGCGGCTCGTCCGCGCCGACCGACGACGCCGACAAAGCGCGGGCGCGGGCGCGGGCGCGGTAGGCGGCGGACGCCGCAAATGAAAACGGGCGCCCATGCGGCGCCCGTTTCGCGTTCAACGCTTGCTAATTATGACGATTTGAGCGGCGGGAAATCGCGCGAATAGACCGGCTGCTCGAGGAACTTCTTCTCGTCATAGGTCCAGAACTGACTCACGTTCTGATAGGTCTTGACCGTCTTGTTGACCAGCTTGCCGTTCACCTTTTCGCAGTGGCGGACGTAGAAATTGCCGACCACGTTGCCGAGATGGTCGAACCTGAGCGGCCCGCGCGGCGTATCCTTCAACTCCACCGCCCGCAAGGCTTTCACGAAGGCTTCCTTGTCGTCCGACTTGCCGTTGGTTTTTTGCAGGCCGGCCTCGACCACGGCGGCGGAGACGTAGAGGCCCGCGGCATACTGGCCGGGGTCGACGCCGTAGTCCTTCTGCATGGCGGCGATGAAGCGCTTGTTGCTGTCGGTGGCGAGGTCGAGCGTGTAGGGGCATGAGCTATAGAGCCCGAGCGCCTCGTCGCCGTAACTGCGCAGCAGGGCGTCGTCGCCGCCGCTCTGGCCGGTCACCACCGGAAGTTTCAGCCCGGCCGCCACGTATTGCTTCATGAAGCGCAGCGGGTTGGAGCCGGCAAAGCCCTGGCACACGCCGTCGCAATCCTGGATCTGCACCAGGTAGGGCGTGTAGTCGGGGGTGACGATCGGCGCCCATATCTTCTTGGTGATTCTGCCGCCGTTGTTCTCGAAGGTCTGCTGGAAGCCGCCCATCTGCTCGTAGCCATAGGCGAAGTCTTCCGAGACGGTGACGACGCGCTTGAGCTTGAGTTCCTTGGCCGCGAAGTCGGCCATCGGGTGCATGGCTTGCGACGAGCACGACGCGGGCCTCAGGAAATACGGGTTCGGACGCCGCTGCGTGATGTCCTCGGCGGCGGCCAGGCTGAGCATCGGGGTCTTCTGCTCTTTGATGTAGTCGGTGATCGCCAGCAGTTCGAAGGCGGCGAGCGGGCCCAGAATGGCGTCGACCTTTTCGCGCTCGATCAGCTCCTGCGCCTTGGTCTTGGCGCCGGCCGGATTGCCGCCGGTATCGGTGGAGATGAACTCGACCTTGCGGCCGGCGAAGGTGTAGTTCTTCTCCTTCAGGAACGTAACGACACCCTGTTCCATCTGGATGCCGCCCTGCGCCAGCGGACCGGTCTTGACGGTGAGCAGGCCGAGCTTGAACGGTGCGGCCTGCGCGATCGCCGGCGCCGGAAACTTGAATGTCGCCAAGGCGGCGCCGGCGGCCGTTGCGGCCATGAACTTGCGGCGAGTGAACTTGCGAGACATGTTTTATTCCTCCCTTGTGCCACCTGCCGGCATTGCGCCAGCAGCGGCGTCGCTGCGAATTGCGCAGCACAGAAATCGACGTATTGGAATCGTCAGTGGATGGAGCGCTTGTAACAGTGGACTATCTTGCGTTTAGCTGAGGTTAAATTGATCCACATCAATGCGGCGCCTGCGCATTTCGACGCGGCAGCGCGCTGCGGTTGTCGCGTCGCCTATTTCACCAAACGAAAAGGCGGGCCCGGTGTCCCGCGCCCGCCCAGCATCATTAGCCGACATCGCACGCTTGGTTAGAAATGGAAGAGGCCGCCAATTAAGGCGGCCTCGGATTGACTGTCCCCCACATCAAGCGGCGAGGGGACTTTTCAGATGATGTGGCCGCCAACTGAGGCTATCCCCATCACTATTACACATGTAATCGTAGATCGTGCCTTCGCAAGATGGAACGACGCCTGTTAGCCTCATTTCCTTACCACAGGTCGGGCAAGAAGGCGGAATGGGCTGCTCGGTTTTGGAGGATAGATCTGAGGAGGCTTGGTCTGATATGGGCATAATGGGCTCCCTTGAACTCCAGGGAAAAACAATAAGCTATTTCAATCGGGTTTGCGCGCATTGAGCTTGCTCAAAGAGTAAGCTTGACTGTCGCATCAAACATTGGCGTCTTTATGGATGGCGCAATTGGTCAAAAGCGGCCGTGGTGACAAAATGTCCGCTTTACCCCCAGATAGCGGACATTCGTCGGCGGCTCGCAAAGGTCTGTTTTTGGCTGTGCGTTTTTGAGTCCACGCGCTAGTCGAACCGCCCGGCGGCGTGCGCCAGCATGGTGTAGACCTTGCCGGTCTCCGAGGTGAGGTAGGTGCGTGCCACCACCTGGCCGCGGTCGTCGCGCGAGACCTCCTCGAGCAGCCGCTCGAACTCGCCGATATAGCGGTCGACCGTCTGCTTGAACTCGCGGTCGCCGCGATATTTCTTGCGGATCTCGTCGAACGCCTGCTGGCCCTGCAGGGTATAGAGTCGCTTGGTGAACACGTTGCGTTCGCCGCGCTTGTAGCGGTCCCACAGGTCGGCGGCGGCGTCGTGGTCGATCATGCGGGCGATGTCGACCGACAGCGAGTCCAGCGACTCGATGCTGTGGCGTGCGCTGCGCTCCTCCGGTCCGCGCGCCGGCTCGCGCGGCGTTTCACGCGGCGTTTCACGCGGTTCGCCGCGCGGGAACTCGCGCGCCGGTTCCGTTTCTGTGCGCGAGGCGCGGCTGAGCAGGTCGCTGAGCCAGCCGCGGCCGGCGACTTGTTGGCTCGGACTGAGCGCCGGCGCTTCGGCGCGGCGCGCGGCCGGCGCGAAGTTGCCGACCTCGTTGCGCGATGTCGCGCGCGGCGGCGGGAATTCGCCGCGCACCGGCGCCGGCTCGTTGCGGCCGCCGACGATGGCGAGCGTCGGCTCGGCGCGGCTGCGTACCGGCTCGACCGCGTCGAGATTGCGGCCGTGGCGGGCGACGATGCGGTTGAGCTCGGCCAGCGCCTCGATCTGATCGACGATGACGCGGCGCATCTGCGCGGCGCTTTCGGCGGTCTCCTGCGGCAGCTCGAACACGCCGCGCCGCAGCTCGGTGCGGGTGGCCTCGAGTTCGCGCTGCATTTCGGCCGCCATCTGCTTCATGCCCTGCACCGCCTCGGCGAAGCGCTCGTTGGCCTCGCGGAACAGCGCCTGGGTGTCGCCCGAGGACTGCTCGTAGATCGCGCGCATCGTCTCGGCGGAACGGCGGCGCTCGTTCTCGGCGTTATCGCGCACGCGCTCGAACTGCTCGGAGATCGCGCGGGTGCCTTCGGCGCTCGACTCCGACACCACGCGGGCGACTTCGCGCGCGCGGGAGGAGGCGGCCTCCAGCGACTCGTCGAGCAGGCCGGAGAAGCGCTTGAGCCGCTGCTCGATGTCCTCGGTGCGGATGTCGAGGGTGGAGACAAGCGAGTCGAGCTGCACGCGGCGCTCGTTGACGGTGTCCTCGGTGCGCTGGTTGCTGCTGTCGACCAGCTCGGCGGCCTTGGCGAGTTCGCGGCCGTGCACGTCGAACTGCTCGGCCAACTGGCCGAGATCGGTGATGACGTGCGAGGTGATGTCGCGGAAATTGGTGATGTTGTGTTCCACGCGGTCGGTGGCCTCGCCGGTCGAGGTAGTGACCTCGTGCATGGCGTTGACGAATTCCGACACGCGCAGCATCAGCGTGTTTTCCAGCGCGCTCATGTTCTCGTGCGAGCCCGACAGCACTTCCTGCAGCATGATGTTGGCTTCGCGCAGCCGCTCGAACAGAGCGGTGGTGTCGGAGCGCAACATGTTGTGGGTTTCCAACATCTCGCGCACGGTCGAGGTCGCGGTTTCCTGCGATTGCGCGATCGCCTTCTGCGCGGTGTCGTGGAGCTCGTTGAGCGTGCGCGTCACGCTGGTGGAGGCGGTCTCGCCCGCGCTGTTGATCTGGCGGGCGATTTCGCCGCCGTTGTCCAGCATCGTGCGGGTGAAGGCAAAACCCTTCTGCTCGATCGACGCCATCGCCTGGTCGGTGGCCTTGGTGATGTCGGTCGCGAACTGCGCGCCCTTCTCGGTGATGGCCGACAGCACGCCGCCATGCTTGTCGGACAGCACGGCCGCCATTTCGTTGGTGCGCTGGGTGACGGCGCTGGAAATCTCGTCGGCCTTGCCGGTGATGGTGCGGGCGACGGTTTCGCTCATGCCGGTCAACGTGCGTTCGGCCTCGCTGGCGCTGCCGCGGATGGCCTCCACGGTGGAGAGCGCCAGGGTGCCGAGCGAACGCTCGGCTTCCGAGGCGTTGGTCTTGATCGCCAGGCTGAGCTGCTCCATGCGCGCGTTGAGCGCGTCGGCGGCGGCCTTGGTGCGGGTCTCGATCTGATTGGTCACGGTTTCGGCGCGGCCGACCAGCAGTTCCTCGAAACGGCCGATGCGGCTGTCGAGGGTATTGGCGACCTCGAGCGCGCGCGTGCCCAGGGTCTGGTCCATCTGGCCGACCTTGGCGTCGATGGCGTCCGCCACCTCGCCGCCGCGTGCGGTGATGGTGCCGGAAACTTCGCCGATGCGTTTATCGAGCGCGCCGACGACCTCCTTGCCGCCGTCGGTCAGCGTCTTGGCGAGGCCGCTCATGCGCTCGCCGAGCACGCTCTCGAATTGCGCGAGCCGGGTATCGAGGGTGGTGTTGATCTCGCCGGTGCGGCTGCTGACGCGCTGGTCGAAGGTATCGACGTAAGTGCGCATCGCCTCGGAGACGTCCTGGGTGCGCTGGCCCAGCCGCTCCACCAGTTCGCCGCCATAGGTCTTCACGGTGCGGTCGAATTCGGCGATGGTACGGGTGATCAGGCTGCCCAGCGTGGAGCTGTCGCGCGAGATTTTCTCGCTGAGCTCGGTGCCGCCGTGGTTGAACAGGTCCTCGAAGGCCTGCAGGCGCGCCGCCAGCATGTCCTTGACCGCGTCGCCGTTGGACTTCAGCGCCGCGTTGACCTCGTCGGCGCGGGCGCCGATCTCGTCGGCCAAGTGCGCGCTGCTGTCGATGAGCGCGTTGCTGAACTGTTCCGAACGGCCGGCCATATTCTCGATGGTGACGGCGGCCTTCTGCGCGAAGCCCTGCGCGACCTGGTCGAGCCGGATGGTCATCATCTGCTGCAGGCGGGCGGCGAGCTCGTTGAACTCCTGCTGCACGTTTTCGGTCTTGAAGGTGAGGCTGGCCGACAGCTGATCGCTGGCCGAGGCGATGGCCGTGGTGGCCTTGTCGCTGGTGGTTTCCAGGCGGTCGAGCAGGGTCGAGCCGCGGTCGCTCAAGGCGTCGATCATCGAATCGCCGGCATGGCCGAGCGCCAGTGTGATGTGCTCGCCCTTGTCGGTGAGCGTGCGGGTGACGCGCTGCGCCACCTCGTTGACCTTGTCGGACACCAGGTCGCCGACCGAGGTGATGTCGTGGGCGAGATCGAGATGCACGTTGGCGATGGCGTTGCGCACCTGTTCGGCCTGGCCGACCAGGGTTTCGCGCTGGTGGGTGAGTTCGCGTAGCAGATCGCGGATGCGCACTTCGTTGTCGTTATAGGCGCGCTCGAGCGCGGAGACTTCGTTGTGCACCAGAACTTCCAGCTCGGCCGCGCGGGCGAGCGCGCGTTCGACGCCGTCGCCCATGGCGGCGACCTCGCGGCGGATGGCCTGGCCGACGCTGACGATCGACTCGCGCGCCGAGGTCTCGGGTTCGGTGAGACGCAGGGCGACGGCCGCCATGGATTCGGCGACCATGCGCATGTCCTGCGCGCGGCTGAACATGTGGGCGAGCACGTAGTAGAAGATCACCGGCACCACGATCGCGCTGGCGATGCCGATGAGCGCGGCGTAACCGATGCGCGGGGTGGCAAACAGCGCCTGCAGTTCGTCGGCGTAGAGATAGGCGGTGGCCAGCCCGCCGGCGGCCCAGATGAAGGCGGCGACGCTGGCGACGATATAAGGCATGTGCGCCGGACGGCGGCGCAGCGCCTGCAGGATCTGTCCGATATTGGCGCGGTCGTCGTTGGCGGCGCGGCGCGGCGCGGCCTCATCGGTCCAGCCCTCCGCTTGCGGCGCCTCGCGGAACAGGTCGGCAGCGGCCGCAGGCGTCTGAACGGCGTCGGCGGGCGATCCAAACGACGCGCCCGGGCGCGGATCGCCCTGACGGTTGCCGAGCGCCTGCTGGATGGCGGAGAGCGCTGCTTCCGTCGCCTCTTTGGATTTTTGCGGACTGTTGGCCATGTCGGTCGTCGCCTCGCTATTACGCTGGACTATTGCCGCGGCCCGCGACGTTGCCGTCGGGTCGCGCCACGAGCGCGGGAACCATCGGAACGGTGCAAATCGTTGCGCACGTCGCCCCTTTACCCCTCAGTTTGCATCCTATCGCCTTGGCAATACGAAAGAAACCGAAGTGGTAAGGAGTTTTTCATCATCGTTAACCGGTTGTTAACCATGATCGTCGCGCCTGCGCCGCGGGCCGCGCTCGATCCGGTCCGCGCCTTGGCGCCGATCATGGACGATAAATTGCGGCCACGATGCGGCCACGCCGGCGCCATCGGTCTGCCGATACCATCGCGATTACTGCGGTTTTAACCACGCCCGTGTTTCCCATGCACGGAACCGCCCAGGCAACGTCGCGCATTTACCCGGATTTGGTCCCGCGCATGTCAAATTCGGCCTCGAAAACGACGGCAACCCGATTCGGGAGGAAGCATGGCACAACTGGCAACCGACAGACGCGAGCTGCCAGCGGCCGACGCCGCGATCGACCGCGGGCAGCTGGCGCGTATGACCTTCGGCGACCGCAGCCTCGAGCGCGAATTGTTGGAGCTGTTCGACCGCCAGGCGGCGATGCTGCTCGTGCGCATGCGGGCGGGTGGCGCCGCCGCGGTGGCGCCGCTCGCGCATACCCTGAAGGGCTCGGCCTCCGGTATCGGCGCGGCCGGCGTCGCACGCGCGGCCGAAGCGGCCGAGCGTGCCGCCGGCGCCGAGCCGTCGGAATGCAGCGCGGCCGTCGACCGCCTGGCATTAGCCGTGGGCGAGGCGCGCGCGCTGATCG
This sequence comes from Hyphomicrobiales bacterium, assembly GCA_016185205.1. Lineage (GTDB taxonomy): Bacteria > Pseudomonadota > Alphaproteobacteria > Rhizobiales > Xanthobacteraceae > Pseudolabrys. Next base: position 137,519 of record JACPOA010000019.1, read on the forward strand.
CCGACCTGCTGCGGGAAGGCTAAAGCGGCGCTCTGGCGCGCGTGGCCGAATGACGTTATAGGAAGCCCCGCCAATTCCGGCGCTTTTCCCGCCAACGTCGCGCATGCCGAAGATCACCTATATCGCTGCCAGCGGCACCTCGCGCACGGCCGAGGCCGTGCTCGGCTCGACCGTCATGGAGACGGCGATCCGCAACGCCATTCCCGGCATCGAGGCGGAATGCGGCGGCGCCTGCGCCTGCGCCACCTGCCACGTCTATATCGAGGAGGCCTGGCGCGAGAAGGTAGGCCCGCCCTCGCCGATGGAAGAGGACATGCTCGACTTCGGCTACGACGTGCGACCAAATTCGCGGCTGTCCTGCCAGATCAAGGTCAGCGAAGAGCTCGAGGGGCTGGTGGTGCGCACGCCGGAGAAGCAGGCTTAGCGCATCGAATGCATCAATTTTTGCATTTGGTCTGCCACGGACTTTCTTTGCCGGCACTCTTGCCGTCACCGGCGTTCTCGGTAAACTTTCCGTCGCGCACGTAAACCTTGCCGTTCTCGTTTTGCGACGACAGCACATGGTAGCGATTGCCGGTTACAATCAGAACGACATCGATGCGGCCCGCGCTGCCCTTCTGCGAATAAAACAATTGATCGGCAGAAACCCGGTTCACGCGTTGCAACACGTACTGGTTATAAATTTTTCCGGGCGCGTTGTAGTAGGTGCGCTGAACATTGCCGTTCGCCATCGCCGCATAGACCGTGTGAAAATTATTGTTGGCGGCCGGTTGGCTGCAGTCATCCGCCCAGGTGCCGAGCAATCCAAATTGCTTCAAGGTTTGCGCAACCGTCTCGGCAC
>JACPOA010000040.1 GCA_016185205.1 Hyphomicrobiales bacterium
GCCGCCCGATTCCATGCGGCTCGCCAGGTTCACCGTGTCGCCCCACAGGTCGTAGATGTACTTGCTCTTGCCGATGACGCCGGCCACGACCGGCCCGCTGTTGATGCCGACCCTGAGCTTCATCGAGACCCTGTGCTCCATGGCATGCTCGCGGGTGATGTGGACCATGCGGATGGCCATGCGCACCATGCGCGCGGCGTGATCGGGGACCGACAGCGGCAAGCCGCAGACCGCCATATAGGCGTCGCCCACTGTCTTGATCTTCTCGATGCCGAGTTCGTGGGCCGCCTCGTCGAAACGGCTGAACAGGCCATTGAGAAGCGTCACGACCTCCGACGGCGGCATTTCCGACGACATGGCGGTGAAGCCGACCAGGTCGGCGAAGGCCACGGTGACCTCGGCGAAGCCGTCGGCAATGCCCTTCTCGCCGCCGCGCAGGCGGTTGGCGATCGGCGCCGGCAGGACGTTCAGCAGCAGCTCCTCGTTCTCGCGGTTCTTGCTCTCGATGACGGCATTTTTCTCGCTGATCTCGTCGACCATGCCGTTGAAAGCCGCGCAAAGCTGACCGATCTCGTCGCGCGTGCGCACCGGGACATGGACATTGTGGTCGCCGGCAGCGAAGCGGCGCACACCTGCCGTCAGCTCGCCCAACGGCCCGAGCAGCGAGCGCGACAGCCATGCGCCCGTCACCAGCACCACGATCAGCGCCACGACGCCCACGATCATGAGATCGCGCTCGAGGCGACGGACGGGGGCGAAGGCCTCCGAGGAATCGATCTTGACGATCAGCGCCCATTTGACTCCGGCGATCCGTACCGGCCCCCAGGATGCCAGGGTCGGGATGCCGCGGTAGCCGATGATCTCGCCTGTGCCCTCGACGCCGCCCAGGGCGGCGCGGCTGCCCTGGGTCTCGGCCTTCTGCTGCAGGACAGGCGTGCCGTAGCGACGGATGTCCTCGACATCCTCGTCGGACGTCTGCCCGCCCTTCAGTTCCTGGAAATAAAGGTCGCGATTCTCGAAGAACGAGCGCGGGCTGGAGCGAACCAAGAAGTCGGGCCCCACCAGATAAGCCTCGCCGGTGGCGCCGAAGCCTTCGTGCTGCCAACGCCGCCCACCAGTCACGATATTGTCGATCTCGTCGATCGAGAGCTGGGCCACCAGCACGCCGATGACCACGCCCTGCTCGATGATGGGCGCTGCCATGAACGCTTGTGGTGCGCCATCCGCCGGCAGGTAGTCGGCGAAGTCTTCCAGGCATGTCACCGACGGGTCGGGCGCCTGGGCGCAGCGCGCCACGACAACAGCCAGGTTGGAACGGCGGTAGGGGCCCGCCCTGAGCGAGGTGCCGAAGTCAGGCTCCTTCTCGACGGCATAGATGACCCGGCCGCTGCGCGGGTCGACCAGCATCAGGTCGGCGAAGTTCAGTGTCCCCGCCGCGGTGCGCAGCAGCGGATGGTAGAGGGCATGCAGCTTGGCGTAGGCCCCCTCGCCCGCCTGGTCGATCAGCTTGCGCCGTTCCTTGGGATGCGGGTTGTCGACGATGTACCAGTCCTGAAGGAAATACGCTGCTGACCCAACCGGTAGGAATTCCTGCATGGGCGTGTTTGGTCCCAGAAGGCGGCGCACCATGGGCATGTAGTCCGCCTCGTACCAGTTGACGACGCGCTGGCGCACGTCATCTGGCACCGGCTTGGCATCCAGCTCGTCGACGGCATCACGGAAGCCATGCATGGCGTCAACCACCATCTTCGACGTCGAGAGCAGGCGCATGTCGGCGCGGATGGTCCGAAAATAGATCGTGACCTGATGCGCCTTGCTCTCGCGAGTCGCCGTGAGCTGGTTGAAGATCGTCTGCTCGAGCGAATCGCGCGCCCTGACATAGCCGAGAATGCCTGTAATCAGGACCGCGACGGCACCCAACAGGATCAGGACGGCGAACAGCTTCGCCGTCAGCCCCCAGCGCGTTGGTTTAATGGCCGTCGCGGCGGCCATTTGGACGCTAGCTCTTCTTCTGTGTATAGGCGCCGCCGGAATTGGCGGCCCGTACCTCGGCCGCCGTGCGCGCCTTGCGCAGCAGGACCAGACGGCGCGCCTCGTCGTCGAGCATGGCGCGGGCGTTCTTGACGATTGCCGGCGCATGCTCGGCCGGGAACTTGACCGCGCCGTTCTCGTCCATGTGTATGAGGTCGCCAGGCGCCACGTCCATGCCGCCGACCGAGACCGGCACGTTGACCGACTGCACCGCCATCTCGCCATGGCCCGCGGTGACGCCGCCGAGCAGGAGCTGGAAGCGAAGCTTGCGGATGGCGTCGATGTCGCGCGATGGGCCGTTGGAGATCATGCCGATGCAGCCTACCGCCATCATCGAGCTCACCATCATCTCGCCCGCCAGGCCGGCCTTGTTGTGCAGCTCGGGCGGCCACTTCTGCTGGATCACCAGGATGGTCGGCTTCTTCATCGCATCGAGGGCATCGACCACGTCCATGAACGACAGCCGGCCGGCGAAGTTGGGATCGGGCAGGCCGTAGACGCAGGTCACGGCGTAGCCGACGATCGGCCCCATCTCGGGATAGAGGCAGCGGATGGTGCTGTCGCTGTACCAGTTCTCCGTCCACGGATTGTACAGGCCAAGGCACAGGGGATTCTTCGGATAGGTCGCCACCACGTTGGTGATGGTCGGCGTGTCGATCTTGCGCAGCTCGGCGAAGATGTCGTCAGACAAAGTCATGGACGTGTCGGGCATGGAACGTTTCCCCTGTGGTCGATGTGCCGTTCTTGCGCGAATGGAGCCGGCCGGCAAGGGCCTGGCGTCACGGTACGAAAACCATGAACACGAATACCGCGAACAGCACCAGATGCACGAAGCCCGGCAGGATGTTGGTGCGGCCGCCGCCGAACGTCACGAGGCTGACCGCAAAGGTCAGCACCAGCAGGACGGTGTCGTGCATGTCGACGCCGAGCTCGAGCCGCTGGTGCAGGGCGATCGCCAGCAGCGAGACGGCGGGAATGGTAAGGCCGATCGTGGCGAGCGACGAGCCGAGCGCGAGGTTGAGGCTCTTCTGCAGCTCGTTGGCCCGGGCGGCGCGCAAAGCCGCTACCGTCTCGGGCAGCAGGACCAGCAGGGCCACCAGGAGACCGACGGCCTCGGTCGGCGCGCCGAGCGCCGCGATCGCCGTCTCGATCGACCCGGAGACGCCCTTGGCCAACAATACGACGGCCACTAGCCCGACCAGCAGCAGCACGATGCTCTCCCAGAGCTGACGCCGGCCGGGCAATGCGTGCTCGTCCGAGGCGCCGCCCAGGTCGGACAGGAAGTAGTCGCGATGGCGCACGGTCTGCACGTAAAGGAACACGCCGTAGAGGATGATCGTCACCAGGCTGACGAAGGCGAGCTGCGAGGTCGTATAGACGGGGCCGGGCACGCTGGTGGTCCAGGTCGGCAGGATGAGCGTGAAGCTGGCAAGCGGCATCAGCACAACCAGGTAGGCGCTGGCGCCCGGCAGGCGGAAGCCCTGCTCGCCGTAGCGCAGGCCACCCAGGATCAGGCAAAGGCCGACCACGCCGTTGCACACGACCATGATCACCGAGAAGACGGTCTCGCGCGCCAGCGTCGGCTTGCCCTCGCCCGCCAGCATGATCGACAGGATGAGCGCGACCTCGATCACCGTCACGGCGACGGTCAGGACCAGCGTACCGTAGGGCTCGCCGGTGCGATGGGCGATGATGTCGGCGTGCCAGACGCAGGCGAACACCACGCCCATCAGCACGACCAGGCCCAACACCGGCAACGCCAGGCCGAGAGCCGAGGCATGGCTTGCGAGAGCGGACAGGCCAAGGGCCGCCGCAAGACCTGCCAGCGGAGCGACCCGCCATGCCAACAGTCGGTAACGGCCCGCCATTGTCCTGCCCCCGCGCTCGCACAAGAACTGACATGACGATACGCAAGCTTTGCCGGGGAAGCGAGACTGGCCCCCACGCGAAATCGCACCATGTCAGGACGTCGGCGAAAAATGGCGGCAAACTGCTGGCCGCCCTGCGCCAGCGTTAGTCCGCTGCCGCCGGTCGCTCCCGCGGGCCGGAGCGTCGCGCCTTCCACCACTCGCTGAACTCGCCGACGACGCCCTTGCGGAAGGCCATGACGATGACCACGAAGATCACGCCCTGGATCACCAGCACGAACTCGCCGGTGGCCGCGAGATAGTTCTGCATGGTGATGATGATGAAGGCGCCGATCACCGGGCCGATGATGGTGCCAAGCCCGCCGACCAGGGCCATCAGCACGACCTCGCCCGACATCGCCGCGCTGACGTCGGTCAAAGTGGCGAACTGCAGAACCAGCGCCTTGGTGGCGCCCGCCAAGCCCGCCAGCGCCGCCGAGAGCACGAAGGCGAGCAGCTTGTAGCGGTCGGCCTCGTAGCCCAGTGACAAGGCGCGCTGCTCGTTGTCGCGGATCGCCTTCAGCACCTGCCCGAACGGCGAATGAATGAAGCGGTAGATGGCGCCGTAGCCGAACAGGAAGATCGCCAGCACGACATAATAAAGGACTCGATCGTCCTTGGTCGGGATCAGGCCGCCCAGCAGCGGCTTGCGCACGATGCCCTGCAGGCCGTCCTCGCCGTGCGTGAACGGCGCCTGGATGCAGAAGAAGTAGACCATCTGGGCGAAGGCAAGCGTGATCATGGCGAAGTAGATGCCTTGGCGGCGGATCGCCAGCGCGCCGGTGACCAGGCCCAGCAGCGCCGCGCCCGCGACACCCGCCAGCAGGCCGAGCTCCGGCGGCATGTCCCAGGCCTTCACGACATGGCCGTAGAAATAGCCCGCCATGCCGAAGAACATGGCATGGCCGAAGCTCATCAGGCCGGCATAGCCCAGCAGCAGGTTGAAGGCGCAGGCGAACAGCGCGAAGCACAGCGCCGTCATCAGGAACACCGGATAGGCGAACCACGGTGCCGCCAGCGCCAGCACGGCGATGGCGGCGGCAACGATCATGCGTTGGCTGGGCGTCATCATTTGGCCCACCATCACTTGGTTTGGCCGAACAGGCCGGCCGGCTTGATCAGCAGCACCAGCGCCATGACCACGAAGATCACGGTGTTGGAGGCCGGCGGATAGAACACCTTGGTCAGGCCCTCGATCAGGCCGAGACCGAAGCCGGTGACGATCGAGCCCATGATCGAGCCCATGCCGCCGATCACCACGACAGCGAACACCACCAGCACCAGGTTGGTGCCCATCAGCGCCGAGACCTGCTGGATGGGTGCCGCCAGCACGCCGGCCAATGCAGCAAGACCGACACCCAGTCCATAGGTGAGCGTGATCAGGCGCGGCACGTTGATGCCGAAGGCGCGCACCAGGGTCGGATTCTCGGTCGCCGCGCGCAGGTAGGCGCCGAGCTTGGTGCGTTCGATGCCGTACCAGGTGGCGAGGCAGATCACGAGAGCCGCCAGCACGACGAAGCCGCGATAGGTCGGCATGAACATGAAGCCGAGATTGTATCCGCCGGGGATCGGGTTGGGATAAGGCGCACCCGAGGAGCCCCACTTCCATTGGAACAGCCCCTCGATCACCAAGGCGAGGCCGAAGGTCAGCAGGAAGCCGTAGAGATGGTCGAGATGGTAGATGCGCTTCAGCATCACCCGCTCGAGCACGACACCGAACAGGCCGACCAGGATCGGCGCCAGCACCAGCGACGCCCAGAACGGCACGTCGAGGATGCCGAGCATCAGCCAGGCGGCGAAGGCGCCCATCATGTACTGCGCGCCGTGCGTGAAGTTGATCACGTTCAGCATGCCGAAGATCACGGCAAGCCCCAGGCTCAACA
>JACPOA010000041.1:2500-29580 GCA_016185205.1 Hyphomicrobiales bacterium
ATGTGTGCCGCTTGGCACGGAACTTCATTCGCCGCCGTTGATTATTCCGTCACATTCTTCAGTCGCTCATCGCCATATCGCGCGACTGCGCTCCTTGCGTCCCTATCCACGTCCGACCGGGTCGGCGCTGATAGCTTAGAGACTTAGCCGCTGCGCTAGGTCCCAAAACCGTTGTCTCGTTCGAATATAAGGTAAAGAGTTATGACGATCGAACATGCGCGCGCGCATGCAGTACCAAAGCCATGGGGTGTTGCGGATCTGCGACCCTGGAGTGATTTGCGCCAAGAAGGTAATCAAGAAGATCATAAAGTCGGTGAAATCTGGTTCGAGCGATCCGGCATGGCGGCCGCGGATTCCTCGCTCTTGCTCAAGCTGCTGTTCACGAGCCAGTCACTGTCCATCCAGGTTCATCCGGACGATAAATTTGCGCTTTCGATCGGCCTGCCAAGAGGAAAATCCGAAGCTTGGTACGTTCTGAGCGCCACGCCTGAAGCCAAGGTCGCGCTTGGCCTGAACCGGCGTCTAACGCCGCAGCAATTGCGCGATGCAATCGATGACGGTTCGATCTCGAATCTCGTCGTGTGGCAGAAGGTGTCGCAAGGCGAGGTTATTTTCGTGCCTGCCGGCACGATCCACGCGATCGGCGCAGGGCTCGTCATTGCAGAGCTCCAACAGCGCTCCGATGCGACGTTTCGTGTTTTCGACCACGGCCGCAAACGCGAGCTGCAAGTCGACAGCGCGGTAGCGGTTGCGAATACGAGCCCGGCCGTTTTCGCTGTGCCGCCGAGCCAGATCACCGATGAGCGAACTCTTCTCGTGGCCAATCCGCACTTTGTGTTCGAGCGGCTCACCTTGGCGCCGAACTCCGCCTGGTGCCTGGCGGCGGAACGAGAAACCTGGCTTCTCGTCCTCAGCGGGGGTGCGCGCGTCGGATCATTTGACGTTGGCATAGGCGACGCCATTTTCGCGCAGACGGATCGTGTCGTCATCCGCGCCGGCACGGAAGGTATGGTGTGCCTCGCGGCATACACGGGCGGCAGCCCAATTTCGCATCTGCTGCAGGGCGTCGGAGAGCCCAATGCATTGGACTTAGGACGACCAGATGAAGAGCGGGTAGCAACATCCTTCCCTCAAGCAAAGGCAGGCCCAGCGAACGGGCACCCAGAAATAGTTCAATGAAAACGATTCAACAAATAGCGTTCATCGGCAATCATCTTCCGCGCCTGTGCGGTATCGCAACCTTTACCCATGATCTTCATCGGGCGGTTTCGATGGCCCGTCCGGATTTTAAGACCGGCGTCATAGCGATGACGGATCCCGGTGGCGCCTATGACTATCCGCAGGCTGTGCATTTGGAAGTTCGCGATGACAACGTCGACGACTATGTTGAGGCGGCCGAGTTCCTGAACAATGCCGGCTTCGACGTTGTTTCGCTTCAGCATGAATACGGAATTTTTGGCGGGCCGGCCGGCGGCCATATCACCGAGCTGTTGTCGCGACTCAAGATGCCGATCGTCACGACACTTCACTCGGTGCTCGCCAAACCAACCGCCACCCAGCACGATGTAATGCAACGCATCGTCGATGCTTCGTCAAAAATCGTCGTCATGTCGGAAAAAGGCCGGCAACTGCTCAGTTCAGTGCATGACCTGCCGGCCCGCAAAATCGAGATCATACCACACGGAATTCCTGACCGGCCGTTTCGCGATACGCATAGTGCCAAGGAAAAACTCGGCTTCGCCGGAAAGACCGTCATTCTTACGTTTGGACTTCTGTCGCCGAACAAGGGCATCGAAACCATGCTCGATGCCATGCCGGGAATCATCAAATCGTGTCCCAACGCTGTCTATGTCGTTCTCGGTGCGACCCACCCGAACCTTGTGCGCCAACAGGGCGAGGCCTATCGCGACGGTTTGACGGCCCGCGTGCGGGAGCTCGGCATCCAGGATCATGTCGTCTTCTTCAACCAGTTTGTCGAGCAGGCCACGCTTCTGGATTTCATTTCGATGTGCGATGTCTATGTGACGCCTTATCTCAATGAAGCCCAGATGACGTCGGGTACGCTCGCCTACAGCTTTGGATTGGGAAAGGCGGTCGTATCGACCCCTTACTGGCACGCCAAGGAATTGCTGAGCGACGGGCACGGCATTCTGGTTCCCTTTGGGGATGCCAAAGCTATCAGCGGCGAGATCGCGGCCTTGCTGACAGACGACGTGCGCCGTCATGCCATGCGCAAACGGGCCTACGCGGCAAGCCGATCGATGACCTGGCCGGAAACGGCCAAGCGGTATCTCACAGCCTTCGAGAATGCGCGCGAGCGCATCCGGCCCGAAAAGCTTCTTTCAATCCCGGTTGCCTCTGCGCCCAAGGACTATGCCATTCCGAAGATGCGGACCGGGCATTTCCTTTCGCTTTGCGATAGTACGGGCATACTTCAACACGCGGTCCACTCGGTGCCCGACCGCGCCCATGGCTACTGTGTCGACGACAACGCGCGTGCCCTGCTATTGGCGAGCGCGCTTGCGAATTCCGGCGAAGAGCATTTGCCTGATGCAATCACGGCGCGCTTTGCGGCATTCATCCAGCACGCATGGAATCCGGACACCCGTCGGTTCCGAAATTTCATGAGTTACGAGCGACGGTGGTTGGAAGAGTCGGGCTCGGAAGACAGCCATGGCCGCACGTTGTGGGCGCTGGCCGAATGCGCACGCAACGACACCGATCCGTCTCGCCGTCGATGGGCCGCGGCACTGTTCAAGACCGCGCTTCCCGTAGCCGAGGAGTTCTCGTCGCCGCGGGCCTGGGCCTTCTCGCTGCTGGGGCTAGACGCCTATTGCGCGCTGGATGCTGGAGACCTCTTCGCCGACCGCATGCGCGGACGATTGGCCGACAGGCTCATGTTGCGGTTTTCTGAAACCGAAACCGCTGACTGGGTCTGGTTTGAAGACGTGCTCGCTTACGACAATGCGCGCCTTCCGCAGGCTCTGATTCAAACGGGCCTGACCACCCATACGCCGCGCTACGTCGAGGTCGGCCTCCGATCGTTGCGCTGGCTCATGTCGCTGCAGACCACGTCATCTGGGTGCTTTAGGCCCGTTGGCTCCAAAAGCTTCGGCAAGATTCGCCGCAAGCCCGACGCGTTCGATCAGCAGCCGGTCGAAGCCTCGGCAACGATTGCAGCGTGTCATGCCGCCTGGCGGGCGGATAATGGCGTGCAATGGCTGACGGGCGCAACGCGGGCGTTCGGTTGGTTTCTCGGCCAAAACGATCTACAGACAGCATTGATCGATCTTGATTCGGGCAGCTGTTCGGATGGGCTGCACCCGGATCGAGCGAATGAAAACAAGGGTGCGGAATCGGTTTTGTCATATCTTCTCGGTCTTGTTGAAATACGACAGGTGAAGCGTGCTGCTGCGATTGTCGCAACGATGCCGCAACCCAAATTGGTCCGCAGTGACGCTCGCGCGATCGCACCTCAAACAGCCCCAGGGAGCCGCTTTGTCTCAATCCCAATTCCTGCACCGGCAAATCTTATACCTTCGTCCTGATCCAGCGAGAGTCGTCGTCAGACCGTTCAGACCGGCGACCGAACCGCGCGACTTCAACGCCACCGATAAGACGCGGGCCAATCATATCGTCGACCGGGTGCTTCGGCTCGATTCTGAATCGGCCGCACAACAGCTGAGCGACGTGCTCGATAATTTTAATGGCCGTCACCGGAATCTGCTGGAAATTTTCGAGTTCCGCGCCCAAGAGATGGAAGAGGTTTTCAAGCCGCATGCCGAACTGAATCAAACGCAACGCCGCCTCATCGGCGCTTACTTTCTTAACGAATATTCGTTTGAGGCGTCCGCTTTGTTCAATCCGAGCATTGTGCGCCATCCCGACCAGTCCGGCGCGCCGGCGAATGGCTGTCGGTTCATCTTGAGCCTGCGCGCAGTCGGCGAAGGGCATATTTCATCGCTGACGTTCCGATCCGGCACCATCGACGCGGACGGAAACGTAGCCATCGATCCGACCGCGCGTCTTGCGTCGGTCCCGAAAGTGCAGAATAAAACTTTCGGACCCAATGGCGCCAGTGTCGATGTGATTTTTCGGCCGGACGAAGAACTGAGCGAACGCGTGATCTTTCCGGTCACCGACGCCCAATCCAACGGCATCGAGGATGCTCGCTTCGTTGAATTCAACGACGGGCCACGCAAAACATTCTACGCAACCTACACAGCCTATAGCGGGAGAGCTATCCGCTCCGAGTTGCTCGAAACGGCGGATTTTGGATCGTTTCGGCTGACCCCGCTGGGTGGATCGGCTGCGAATAACAAGGGCATGGCTCTGTTTCCGCGAAAGATCGATGGCCGTTATGCGATGATCGGCCGGCAGGACAACGAGAACCTCTATCTGATCTATTCCGACGACCTCTACACTTGGAATGGCGGTCAATGCATCCTTCAGCCCGAGCATCCCTGGGAGTTCGTTCAGATCGGCAATTGTGGCTCACCCATCGAGCTTGACGACGGATGGCTGCTGCTGACCCACGGCGTTGGACCGGTTCGGAAATATTCGATCGGCGCTGTTCTCCTGGACAAGAAGGATCCCTCCAAGGTTCTCGCGCGTTCGCGCGAGCCTCTGGTTCGTCCCGAGCCCACCGAACGCGAGGGTTACGTGCCCAACGTTGTCTATACTTGCGGCGCGATGCGTCATGGCGACCAGATCATCTTGCCGTATGCGATATCGGATACCTTTTCCAATTTCGCGACCATAAAGATTGCGGCCCTGATGCGGGCGATTACGAGCTAGCAGCTGCCACGGCGCGACGGTTACCTCCTCTAGATTGGAAGCGCGAGTGAGCGAATTGACATCCATCGAGGCCCGCACTGAACGGCTGCAGTCGGAGATTGCTCAGCTTGAAGCACGCTACGACTGTGTGTTTCCGCCCGGCGTCTATGCCGTGCTCGAACGCATGAGACGCGAACTCGCCGCGCTCCATACGGATCGATGGGGTTAATCTGGCGGTTGCTCTTCGAGATCGATGCGAGCGTCATTCCAGTCAGCGCAACCGCGGCGGCCGACTGCGATCATCGCCAGGCCCTGCGCCGCGTGCCGGCCTGCTGTGCAAGCCATTGATGATGCATCATAATCAAAGCTCGTTCTGCAGGCGCTCCCGGTGGTCCTGCAGGCATGGGAGCCGGCGGAACGTAATGGGAATGGCGTCGCCGCGGAATTTTTCGCGTCCGGTGCGCAGGCCGCCGCAATAATAAGCACAACAGCCGTCTTGACGTGCCATGGCAGGAACTATGGAATGCCTAGCGTATGATCTCGGCGGCACGGCAAATTTGCGATGACCTAATTCAAGCCATTGAGCGCGACCATGGCCATGCGATCGGTATCAGCTACCGGCACGACGAGAATGATGGGCCTTGTCCTTGCGCTTTGGCTGTCAGCCTATGGCGGCGGGAACGCGCAGGGTCTGGTGCCATTCCAAAAATTGGCCGGTCACTGGTCCGGCAACGGCACAATCGAACTTTCCAACGGCACGCAAGAGCCGATCCGGTGCCGGGCAGCGTATGACGTGCTGGAGCAGCAGAGCAATCTTCAACTTAATATTCGGTGCGCCAGCGAGAGTTACGGTTTCGATCTTCGCGCAAGCGCCACTTACGCTGCCGGCGCCATCACCGGTACATGGAGCGAAGCCACGCGCAACGCCGCTGGAACGATCTCCGGCAAAGCCGACGGCGACCGTTTCCAGGTCGTGGCCAAGGGGCCATCGTTCACGGCCACCTTGACCTTGGTCACGCGCGGTAACCGGCAGTCGGTCACCATCCAGTCGCAGGACGACAAAACCAGGGTGAAGGGCGCGTCGATCGCGCTTCAGCGCGGTAGCTAGCTGCAGAACTTCCGTTTGCGCTTATTCGGTCGACGACCGCACCGGCGACCGCCATGACCTTTGGCGGGCGACCTTGCTCAAAAATGTGGCGATCGGCCGCAACATGAACAAATCGGCAATCAGCGCCGCGATCATCGCAAAGGCGCTGAGCCAGCCGAACAGACGGAGCGAGGGCAGACTGGAAAGCACCGTCATAGCCAGTCCACAGGCCAGCACCGCCGACGTCAAAATCAAGGGTGGCCCGACCAAAATGGTCGCGCGCTCGACGCCGACGGCGGGATCCGGATCGATATCCTCGATCTGCAGCCGATTAAGAAAATGAATGGTGGCGCTCAGCCCCAGCCCGAACGAGACCGTCAGCGCGATGACACTTGCGAATTGCAATCCCTGGCCCAGCACCCACAAGAGACTGCCGGCCAGGACGATGGGCAATAGACCCGGCAAGATGCTGATCAGCATGACGAGCGGCGAGCGGAACGCAAAGCCGATGAATGCCGCGACGAAGACAATCTCGACCGTCAGACCGTCGCTCAATTTATTGATCATCAGCGCGCTGTTGCGCGCGGCAATCACGGACAGGCCGGTTATCGCGATCTTGTAGTCGGGATGTTGCGCACGCAGGCGGTTCAATTGCTGATCGACCCGGTCGACGATCGTCAGCAGCTGGCTGGCGTCGGAGTCCGGCACCCGCCCGCTGACGATCTCCGCGTTCTGCTCGGCTGAGATGAACCGGCGCGTGAGATGGGGCGGCAGCAGCTCGACATATTGCTTGAGTGTCTCGACATCCGATTTTTTCGCCTTCTCCGCCAGCCATCGGCGCAGCGTATCCAGCGACCAGACATTGCCGACGCCCGGCTGCTGCTCGAGCAGCGCATGGACCTCGGCGACCAGCGCCAGCGTCTCCGGCGCGTAAAGCGATACGCCTTGCGGAAGCTGGATATAGACGTCGAACGGATTGGCGCCGGTCAGCTTGAGGTCGAGGCGCTGGCTGGCCTGCACCGCCTGCTCGCGGTCGGGCACCTGGTCGGCGAGCCGGTAGCGCGGCTCGAGTTGGGCATAGCCGAGCGACAGGATGGCGACCACGATCAGGCTGATCAGCGAATAAAGGCCCGGCCGGGCCACCATATGGACCGCGATCCAGCCGCAGGTCCGGCGCAGGACATCGAGCGCGCTATCCATGCCTCTGACCGCCGCGACGAAGCCCGCCTCGTTGCGGATCAGCAGCACGCCGAGCAACGGCACGCCCAGCAAAACCGCCACCAGCGCGATGGCGACCGCGATCATTCCGGCCTCGCCAAATGTACGGACCAGATCGGATGCCGAGAACTGCAAGGCGATGAACGACAGGCCGGCGGTGCCGTGGGTGAGCACGCAGGCCGGTCCCACGATGAGCAGGGCATTGCGAAAAGCAGTGGCCTTGTCGTCGCCGGCGAGCAGGCGGTCGCGGGCGGCGAAAGTGAGCTGCATGCTGTCGGAAAAGCTGATGACCATGATGAGCGGCGTCATCACGTTCAGAAATATATTCAAGCTGAAATCGAGCCAGCCGAGCGCGCCGAGCGCAAGAAGAATAGCGGCGAGCGGCGGCGCGGCCGCGATGATCATGAACGACAGGCGCCGGAAGAAGATGATGGCGATCAGGCAGCCGACGGCAAATCCGAGCGCGTTGTAGATCAGCCGGTCGCGCTGGATCGCGTTGCGGATTTCAAGCTGCATCACCGGCACGCCGGACAATTCGCCCTTGAGACCGGTGCCGGCCAGATGGGCGGCCAGCTCCTTGCGGACTGTGCCGACGACGCCGGAGAGCCGGTCCGGCCCGGTCGCGGCCGGATCGAGCGCCAGCACCATCAAGGCGAGCTTGCCGTCGGGTGACAGCAGCTTGCCGCGAATGATTTCATTCGCCATCACCCGTTCCATCAGCTTTTGGTAGTCGGCGCCCTGCGGCAGCGGGTTCGGGAACAGCGGCGCTGGAATTTGGTCGTCCCCGGGCGGCTCGCGCGCGGAAAACATGGAGATCAGGCCGCGCGTCCCGTCGAGCAGCTGAAGCTCGACCGCGAGTTCACGCAGGTTTAGCAATGACGGCCGCTCGAGCAGCTGGTCGCCTTCAATGACGATCAGGACGTCGAACTCGTTCGAGGGAAAGCGGCGGGTGACCTCCGCGTAAGTTCGGTATTCCGCGGTATCGGATCGGAATAGCTGGCTGAGCGAATCGTCAACCTTCACGCGCGCAAAGCCAATTGCGGCCAACGTGCAAAGCACGACAAAAGCGAGCGCGCACAGCACCCGGTGCGACAGCGCAAAGAAGCCGATCCGCTCAATCCCCAAGGCCAGATTGCGCGGCTTGACGGCGCGCGGCGTCTCGATGGGGTCGCGGTCCGGTGGTGGAAGGCTTGTCACAAATGCTCGATTCCAAAAATCGGTGAAAGTCCAACTGTTTAGCCGTTCGCTTCAAGCGCCGCCGGTTTGAGCCGCCGCTCGATGCAATCTAGCACAATCGGCTTGAAATCCGCAGGCAGCGTCGGTCGCCGACAGCAGCGCCGACGGGGCCATAATCTTGTGCGTGATCTCGCGCGCCTCGCGTGGGCTGGCTGACTTGGCGTTTTCCCATCAGCCGCGTCAGTGGTCCTGGTCGAGCGAGTCCCCATTGGCGCCGATGCGTACCGGCTTGGTGTGCTGCAACGCCACCTTCGACCCCGGCCCATTCCAGCTTGGCCGCGTTCGGTCCCCGTATGAGTCAACAATATTTGCGGACTGTAAATTCATCGTACCCCGCCGCCATGTGGATGGAGGATTGAAATAATTGATATCGTGTAAGACGCGACTTATTGCGCTGCAGCGGAGCAGCTCATTAATTCTAGTTGCGAGGGTATACGTGAATAGGATTTGGTATTATGTATACTCAACTACTGACGGTAAGCTAACGTCGAACCGAAACGAGAACAGCCAAGCCGGCAAAGATCGGCAGTGCAGACAAACAAACCCAAGGGAGGAATCATGCCAGCTACCAGCAAAATCCTGCGCTTCGGCGCAGCCTGTCTCGGCGGCGCGCTCGCGTTTTCGGCGGCCCCCGCTGCTGCGTGGGAGCCGACCCACCCGATCGAAATCATCGTGCCAGCCGGAACCGGCGGCGGCGCCGACCAGATGGCGCGCACGATGCAAGGCATCATCACCAAGCACGCTCTGTCGAAACAACCGGTCGTGGTCATCAACAAGGCCGGCGGCGCCGGCGGCGAAGGCTTTCTCGACGTCAAGAATTCGAAGGGCAACGATCACAAACTGATCATCACCCTGTCGAACCTGTTCACCACACCGCTCGCTACCGGCATTCCCTTCAGCTGGAAGGACATGACCCCGGTCACGATGATGGCGCTGGACGAATTTGTGCTTTGGGTGAATGCCGAGAAGCCCTACAAGACCGCGAAGGACTACATCGACGCCATCAAGGCGGCGCCGGACAACACCTTCAAGATGGGCGGCACCGGCTCCAAGCAGGAAGACCAGATCATCACCGTCGCGCTGCAAAAGGCGACCGGCAAGAAGATGATTTACATCCCGCAGGCCGGCGGCGGAGCGGTCGCGGTGCAACTGGTCGGTAACCACGTAGACTCCACGGTCAACAACCCGATCGAGGCGGTGGCGCATTGGCGCGCCGGAAAGCTGAATCCGCTCTGCGTATTCGACAGCCAGAAGCTCGACTACAAGGACAAGATCGCCGGCGACAAGTCGTGGAACGACATCCCGACTTGCAAGTCGGCGGGCCTCGACGTCGAGTACCTGATGCTGCGCGGCTTCTTCATGCCGCCGGGCGTCAGCAAGGATGCGGTCGCCTATTACGTCGACATGTTCAAGAAAGTGCGCGAGACGCCGGAGTGGAAGAAGCTGATGAGCGACGGCGCTTTCAACACCACCTTCATGGTCGGCGATGAGTACGCCAAGTGGGTGGCCGACGCCGAGAAGCTGCACGAAGGCTTGATGAAAGAAGCCGGCTTCCTGGCCGCCAAGAGCAACTAAGAAACCCGGCGCCAACTTAGCCACTCGAGGAAATGTTAATGAGTGAAACCGCACATGAAACCGGTGGGACCGGCCCGTCCCACCGGAACGTCGAAGCGGGCGTTGCCGTCGTCGTTGCCGCCGTGGGGCTCATTACCGTCATCGGCAGCCTTCGGGTCGGCGTTGGCTGGGGCGATGACGGCCCGAAGGCAGGCTTCTTTCCGTTCTATATCGGTCTGATCATCCTCGTCTCTTCCGCCGTCAATCTGTTCCAGCTGTTCGCCGCCGAGAACGACAATGCGGTGTTCGCTACCTGGAGGCAGATTTATAAGGTGCTCACGGTGGTGGTTCCGACGGCGATCTATGTCGCAGTTATCCCCTATGCCGGGATCTACGTGGCGTCGGCCTTGCTGATCGGCCTCTTCATGATCTGGCTGGGCAAATATAGCGCGGTTGTCGCAATACCCACCGCGATCGCCGTGCCGATCTTTTTCTTCGTGACATTCGAGCGCTGGTTCCTCGTGCCCTTGCCAAAGGGACCGATCGAAAAGCTGCTGGGGTTCTAGGCGTATCCGGGGGGCGGCGGGAACGCCAGATACTCCGGAAATCTAATAGGTCGGACGGCGGTCGCTAAGAACCGCGGTCTCAGGGGGGCAGTCACGCGGCGCACTACCGCCGGCGTTTAGGGAATACCGAAATGTTTGATGATATCGGCAATTTGGTGCACGGCTTCGCGGTCGTGCTCCAGCCGCAGAACCTGCTTCTGATGGTGGTCGGCATAGTGTTGGGTGTTATCGTCGGCGTGCTGCCGGGATTGGGCGGTGCCAATGGCGTCGCCATCCTGCTGCCGCTGACTTTCTCGATGTCGCCGACCTCGGCGATCATTATGCTGTCTTGCATCTACTGGGGCGCGCTGTTTGGCGGCGCCATCACCTCGATCCTGTTCAATATACCGGGCGAGCCATGGTCGGTAGCGACGACATTCGACGGCTATCCGATGGCGCAGCAGGGCCGCGCCGGTGAGGCGCTGACCGCCGCCTTCACGTCCTCCTTTGTCGGCGCGCTGTTCGCCGTCATCATGATCACGCTGGTGGCGCCGCTGGTCGCCAGTTTCGCGCTTCGTTTCGGTCCGGCGGAAATTTTCTCGGTCTACTTTCTCGCCTTCTGCAGCTTTGTGGGCTTGAGCAAAGAGCCGCCGTTCAAGACGGTGGCGTCGATGATGATCGGCTTTGCACTCGGCGCGGTCGGTCTCGATCAGATGACCGGACAATTGCGCCTGACTTTTGGTTCCGAAACGCTTATCGGCGGCTTCGACTTCCTGATTGCCGTCATCGGTCTGTTCGGCATCGGCGAGATCCTGCTGACCATGGAAGAGGGACTGAGTTTCCGCGGCAAGGCCGCCAAGATCAATCTGAAGATCGTGATCCAGACCTGGAAAGAACTGCCGCGCTACTGGATGCTGTCACTGCGCTCCTGCCTGATCGGTTGCTGGATGGGCATCAGCCCGGCCGGCGCGACGCCGGCCTCGTTCATGAGTTACGGCATCGCCAAGCGCATCTCAAAGCGCGGACATAATTTCGGCAAGGGCGAGATCGAAGGCGTGATCGCGCCCGAGACCGCCGCGCACGCCGCTGGCACCGCGGCCTTGCTGCCGATGCTCGCGCTCGGCGTGCCCGGTTCGCCGACCGCCGCCGTGCTGCTGGGCGGTCTGCTAATCTGGGGATTGCAGCCCGGTCCGCTGCTGTTCGTCGAGCAGACGGAGTTTGTCTGGGGCCTGATCGCCAGCATGTATATGGGCAATATTGTTGGCTTGATTGTCGTACTGACTTGCGTTCCGCTGTTCGCGGCGATCCTGCGTATTCCGTTCAGCGTCATTGCGCCGATCATTCTGGTGCTGTGCGCTATCGGTGCCTACACCGTGCACAACAACACATTCGATGTGGTGATGATGCTGGTGTTCGGCGTGGTCGGCTACTTCATGAAGAAGGCCAACTATCCGCTGGCGCCACTGGTGCTGGCGATCGTCCTTGGCGACAAAGCGGAAGTGTCTTTACGGCAAGCGCTGCTGGGATCGCAGGGAAATCTCGGCGTGTTCTTCTCGAACGGGCTGGTCGCAACCGTCATGACGCTCGGCCTGATCGCGCTGTTCTGGCCGATCATCCAGGGCGGTTGGACGCGCCTGCGGTCCGGCAAGAGCGGACTGCGACCGGCGGCATGACCGCCATACGCAAGCCGGTTGCGCGCGCCGGCGTATCTGGCATATTGTATACCAACCATGATTAGCCGAAATCGTCCTCCCCGTCGCGTCGGTGTGCGCACCCGCAACCGGCCCTCGCCGGTCGGCGCCCAAGTGGCGTCGAATGTGGCGTCGAATGTCGCATCGCAGCCGGCGCTCGATCCGATCGACGCCAGCCCAAGCTTCAAGCACAAGGCCTATGCCGCCTTGAAGAACGCCATCGTGGCGATGGACATTTATCGCAGCCGCGCCGACATCCGCCTCGACGAGCGCAAGCTGGCGCAGGATTTCGGCATCAGCCGCACCCCGGTGCGCGAGGCGATGGCGCAGCTCGAGAGCGAAGGCTTCGTGCGGCTGGTACCCCGCCGCGGCATCTATGTGGTGCGCAAGACCAAGCGCGAGGTAATCGAGATGATCACCGCCTGGGCCGCGCTCGAAAGCATGGCCGCGCGCCTGATCACGCAGACCGCCAGCGCGGAAGAAATCGCCGGCCTGCGCCGGATGTTCGCCACCTTCGAAGGCGGACATGTGCAGGCCAAGCTCGACGAATATTCCGACGTCAATATCGAGTTCCACCAGACCATCATCCGGCTCAGTCGCAATCGGGTGCTGATCGATCTCGCCGAAAACCTGTTCACCCACATGCGCATGATTCGGCGCAAGACCATCGGCGAGAAGGATCGCGCCGACCGCTCGATCCGCGACCACATGAACATCATCGAAGCCCTGGAAGCGCGCTCGACCGATCGCGCCGAGCAACTGGTGCGCGATCACGCGCTCGGGCTTGCCGATCACGTGGCGCGTTTCGCCGACTATTTGGATTAGAAGTCCCGTACGGGACCTTGAGGGAGGATTCATCATGGCTGACGCAGCAGTGAAAGAGAAACACGAAACCACAAATGCAGCCGAAGCAGAGCGGGAGCTGACGGATGGCTTTCACCTCATCATCGATGCGCTCAAGCTCAACGGCCTTAACACGATCTACGGCGTGCCTGGCATCCCGATCACGGACTTCGGCCGCATGGCGCAGGCCGCGGGCATCCGCGTCATCTCGTTCCGGCACGAGCAGAACGCCGGCAACGCGGCCGCCATCGCCGGCTACCTGACGAAACAGCCCGGCATCTGCCTCACGGTGTCGGCGCCCGGCTTTCTCAACGGACTGACTGCGCTGGCCAATGCCACGACCAACTGTTTTCCGATGATCCTGATCAGCGGCTCGTCCGAGCGCGAGATCGTCGACCTGCAGCAGGGCGACTATGAAGAGATGGACCAACTGGCGATCGCCAAGCCGCTCTGCAAGGCGGCCTTCCGCGTGCTGCATGCCGCGGACATCGGCATCGGGCTGGCGCGCGCGATCCGCGCCGCCGTTTCCGGTCGCCCGGGCGGCGTCTATCTCGATCTGCCGGCCAAACTTTTCTCTCAGGTGATGGACGCCGAGGCCGGACAGAAATCGCTGGTCAAGGTCGTCGACGCGGCGCCGGCTCAAATCCCCGCTCCAACCGCCGTCAAGCGTGCACTCGATGTTTTGAAGAGCGCCAAGCGTCCCCTGATCATTCTCGGCAAAGGCGCAGCCTACGCGCAGGCCGACGACGCGATCCGCGCCCTGGTCGAAAAGAGCGGCATTCCGTTCCTGCCGATGAGCATGGCCAAGGGCCTGCTCCCCGACACGCATCCGCAGTGCGCGGGTGCGGCGCGCTCGACGGTGCTGAAGGAATCCGACGTCGTCATGATGATTGGCGCCCGCCTCAACTGGCTGCTGTCGCACGGCAAGGGCAAGACCTGGGGTGAGGCGCCCAAGAAGTTCATCCAGATCGACATCGAGCCCAAGGAAATGGACTCAAACATCGAGATCGCCGCTCCGGTGGTCGGGGACATCGGCTCCTGCGTGTCCGCGCTGCTTGAGGCGATGGGCAACAAATGGCCGGCCGCGCCGGCTGACTGGGTTGCTGCCGTCAGTGCGAAGCGGGAAGAAAACATCGCCAAGATGGCGCCGAAGCTGATGAAGAATTCGGCGCCGATGGACTACCACGGCGCGCTCGGTGCGCTGCGCACCGTCGTCAAAGAGCGGCCGGACGCCATTCTCATCAACGAAGGCGCCAACACGCTCGATCTCGCGCGCGGCGTCATCGATATGTACAAGCCGCGCAAGCGGCTGGACGTCGGCACCTGGGGCGTCATGGGCATCGGCATGGGCTATGCCATCGCGGCGGCCATCGAGACCGGCAAGCCCGTGCTCGCGGTCGAAGGCGACAGCGCCTTTGGGTTCTCCGGCATGGAAGTCGAGACGATCTGCCGTTACAAGCTGCCGGTCTGCGTCGTCATCTTCAACAACGACGGCATCTATCGCGGCACCGACGTCAATTCAGTGAGTTCGGACCCGGCGCCGACCGTGTTCGTCAAAGGCTCGCGCTACGACAAGATGATGGAGGCCTTCGGCGGCGTCGGCGTCAATGCCACGACGCCCGATGAGCTCAAGCGCGCCGTCGACGCGGCCATGGACTCCGGCAAGCCGACCCTCATCAACGCGGTGATCGATCCGGCGGCCGGCAGCGAGAGCGGCCGTATCGGCAACCTCAATCCGCAAAGCAAGATTCGCAAGAAATAGGCCCCGCCTGCGCGGGGCATGACGCAGACAATGACGAACGAGTGGAGGACGTAAAGATGGCCAAGAAGAAACCGAAGCAAGCCAAGGCGAAGGCCGCGGCCAAGAAACCCGCCCGCAAGGCGGTAAAGCCCGCGGCAGCCAAGAAGGCGAACGGCAACGGTCTTCCGAAGCCGAGTACCAAGCCTTACGGCCAGGCCGGTCGCGCCCTCGACGGCTTGCGCATTCTCGACTTCACGCACGTGCAGTCGGGGCCGACTTGCACCCAGCTGCTCGCCTACATGGGCGCCGACGTGATCAAGGTCGAGCGTCCGGGCGCCGGCGACATCACGCGCGGCCAGCTGCGCGACGTGCCCAACGCCGATAGCCTGTATTTCACCATGCTCAACGGCAGCAAGCGTTCGATCACGATCGATTCCAAGCATCCCAAGGGCATGGATATCCTCAACCGGCTGATCAAGACCTGCGACGTGCTGGTCGAAAACTTCGCGCCCGGCGCGCTCGACCGCATGGGTTTGACCTGGGACTACATCCACAAGCTCAACCCGCGCATGATCGTCGCCTCGGTCAAGGGCTTCGGCCCCGGGCCTTACGAGGACTGCAAGGTCTATGAGAACGTCGCGCAATGCGCGGGCGGTTCGGCGTCGACCACGGGCTTCCGCGAAGTCCCGCCGCTGGTCACCGGCGCGCAGATCGGCGACAGCGGCACCGGCCTGCATCTCGCGCTCGGCATCATGTCGGCGCTCTATCAGCGCCTCCGCACCGGCCGCGGCCAGCGCGTGCTCTGCGCCATGCAGGACGGCGTGCTCAATCTCGCCCGCGTGAAATTGCGCGACCAGCAGCGCCTGGCGCATGGCCCGCTCACCGAATACAGCCAATACGGCGAGGGCGTGCCGTTCGGCAAAGCGGTGCCGCGCGCCGGCAACGATTCCGGCGGCGGGCAGCCGGGCTGGATCGTCAAGTGCAAGGGCTGGGAGAACGACCCCGATGCCTATCTCTATTTCATCACCCAGGCGCCGGTGTGGAACGAGATCTGCGACGTGATCGGCGAGCCCGCCTGGAAGACCGATCCGGTATATGCCACGCCGAAGGCGCGGCTGCCGAAGCTCAAGCATATCTTCGCCCGCATCGAGCAATTCACCATGACCATGACCAAGTTCGAGGCGATGGACCTGTTCAACAAGCATGACATCCCGTGCGGTCCGATCCTGTCGATGAAGGAGATCGCCGAGGAGCAATCGCTGCGTGCGACCGGCACGGTGGTCGAGGTCGACCACCCGACCCGCGGCAAGTACCTGACCGTCGGCAATCCGATCAAGATGTCGGATTCGCCCGCCGACGTGCGGCGCTCGCCGCTGCTTGGCGAGCACACCGAGGAAATTCTGACCAAGGTGCTTGGCTACAAAGCCTCGGAGATCAACGAGATCAAGGCGTCGGGGGCGATCACGCCGCCGAAGAAGGAAGAAAAGGCGGCGTAATCCTTTCTTGTCCCGGACGCGGTGCAGCACGAAGTGATGCACCGCTGATCCGGGACCGTCGCGTACGCGGAGCTTGTTACGGTCCCGGTTCTGCTGCGCACCGCCATAGCGCGTCAAAGACGCGCGTAAACGCGCTAATGGCGCTGCGCAGCGCCCGGGACAAGTAAGAAAATACGGGGAGAGGTTTAAAATGCGTATCGTGGTCCACGGCCAGCAGGCCTTCGGCAAGGCCGTGCTGGAAGCGCTACTCAAGCGCGGCGAGAATGTAGTCGCGGTTTATGTGGCGCCGGAAAAGGAAGGCGCCAAGATCGATCCGCTCAAGGAAGCCGCGATTGCCGCCAAGCTCCCGGTCTATCAGCCGGCCTCCTACCGCAAGCCCGAGGTGTGGGAAGAGTTCAAGGCGCTCAAGCCCGACCTGCAGGTCATGGCCTTCGTGACGCTGTTCGTGCCGGAGGATTTCCTCAACATCCCGACCCATGGCTCGATCCAGTATCACCCCTCGCTGCTGCCGGCCTATCGTGGCGCCAGCGCGATCAACTGGCAGATCATTATGGGCGAAAAGGAAGCCGGGCTGTCGATCTTCTGGCCCGACAACGGGCTGGATACCGGCGACGTCCTCATGCAGAAGAAAACGCCGATCTCGGCCACCGACACGCTCGGCACCGTCTATTTCGACCGCCTGTTCCCGCTCGGCGTCGAGGCCATGCTCGAATCGGTCGACCTGGTGAAGGCCGGCAAGGCGCCGCGCATCAAGCAGGACGAATCGAAGGCGACCTACGAAGGCCGCTGCGGACCCGAGAACGCGCGCATCGATTGGGCCAAGTCATGGCGGCATCTCGATCCGCTGATCCGCGGCTGCAATCCGGCGCCCGGCGCCTGGACCACGCTCGACGGCAAGCAGGTCAAGATCTTCGACGCCAAGCCGCTGCCGGCCAAGGATCCGAAAGGCATCGCCGGCAAGATGGGCGAGATCGTCGCGGTCGAGGCCGAAGGCTTCACCGTGGTCTGCGCCGACGGCCGCTTCAAGGTCAGCCGCGTGCAGCCCGAAGGGGCCAAGAAGATCGATGCTGCCGAATTCATCGCCGCCAGCAAGCTCGCTGTCGGGGCGAGGTTCACCTAATGCCTCCGCAACCAAATCCTAAATCGCCGATTCACCGCACTACCATTGGACGGAAAAATCCTATGCCCGCCTCGCAGCATCAGTCGCCGAAATCCGACATCGAAATTTCGCAGGCCGCCAAGAAGCGGCCGATCATGGAGCTCGCCAAGGAAAAGCTCGGCATTGCGCCGGAAAACCTCGACCCCTACGGCCATTACAAGGCCAAGGTGTCGATGGATTACGTGAAATCGCTCAAGGACAAGAAGAACGGCAAGCTGATCCTGGTGACCGCGATCACCCCGACGCCGGCGGGCGAAGGCAAGACCACGACCACGGTCGGCCTCACCGACGCGCTCAATCACATCGGCAAGAAGGCGATGCTGTGCCTGCGCGAGCCTTCGCTTGGGCCCTCGTTCGGCATGAAGGGCGGCGCCGCCGGCGGCGGCTACGCGCAAGTCGTGCCGATGGAAGACATCAATCTACACTTCACCGGCGATTTCCACGCCATCACCTCGGCGCACAATCTGCTGTCGGCGCTGGTCGACAATCACATCTATTGGGGCAATTCGCTCGGCATCGACTCGCGCCGCGTTGTCTGGCGCCGCGTCATGGACATGAACGACCGCGCGCTGCGTGAGATCGTCTGTTCGCTCGGCGGTGTCGCCAACGGCTATCCGCGTGAGGCTGGTTTCGACATCACGGTTGCCTCCGAAGTGATGGCGATCTTCTGCCTGGCCAAGGACCTCGACGACCTCAAGGAGCGGCTCGGCAATATCATCGTCGCCTATACCCGCGACCGCAAACCGGTGCGTGCGCGCGACCTCAAGGCGCACGGTGCCATGGCGGCGCTCTTGAAGGAAGCGATCGCGCCCAATCTGGTGCAGACGCTGGAAGGCACGCCCGCCTTCATCCACGGCGGGCCGTTCGCCAACATCGCGCATGGCTGCAACTCGGTGACGGCGACCGCCACCGCGCTCAAGCTCACCGACTATGTCGTCACCGAAGCCGGCTTCGGCGCCGATCTCGGCGGCGAGAAATTCCTCGACATCAAGTGCCGCAAGGCGGGTCTCGCGCCCGATTGCGTGGTGCTGGTCGCCACCATCCGCGCGCTCAAGATGCATGGCGGGGTGCAGAAGGCCGATCTGAAGAAGGAAGACCTCAAGGCGCTGGAAGCCGGCATGGCCAATCTGGCGCGCCATGTCGAGAACGTGAAGAAATTCGGCATCCAGCCGGTGATCTCGATCAACCGCTTCTCGGCCGACACGCCGGCGGAAATCGAGCTGGTCAAGAGCGCCTGCGCCAAGCTCGGCGTCGAGGCGATCATGGCCGATCATTGGGCCCTGGGCGGCGAGGGCGCCGCCGACGTCGCCAAGGCGGTGGTCAAGATCTGCGACAGCGGGGCGAGCAAGCTCAAGCTGCTCTATCCCGACGAGATGCCGCTGTTCGGCAAGATCGAAACCATCGCCAAGGAAATCTACCGCGCCAAGGCGGTCACCGCCGACAAGGCGGTCAAGGACCAGCTCAAATCTTGGGAAGAGATGGGTTACGGCAAGCTGCCGATCTGCATCGCCAAGACCCAGTACAGCTTCTCGACCAACGCCGATTCCAAGGGCGCGCCCGACGATCACGTCATCAATGTGCGCGAGGTGCGGCTGTCGGCCGGCGCCGAGTTCGTGGTGGCGATCTGCGGCGAGATCATGACCATGCCCGGCCTGCCGAAAGTGCCGGCGGCCGACTCGATCGATATCGCCGCCGACGGGCGGATTGTGGGACTGTTCTAGGCTCTCTCATGCCTCCCCCTGAAAGGGGGGTGGTGAGCGAAGCTGGCCGAGTGGGGGTCGAGTTGAGGTGTGGTAGAAGAAAAGCAGGAGCGGCACGTTAACGTCATGGACGCCAAGACACCAACCGGCCGCCGCAAGCCGCCGCGCACGCCGAAGGGCCGTCAGGTCGACCCGGCCGCGCTCGCCGAGGTGCAGGCGCTGCTGACCGACCGCCCACGCCGGCGCGACCTGCTGATCGAGCATCTGCACCTGATCCAGGACCGCTACGGCTCCCTGTCGGCCGGCCATCTCGCCGCGCTCGCGCAGGAGATGAAGCTGGCGCTCACCGAGGTCTACGAGGTCGCCACCTTCTACGCGCATTTCGACGTGGTGAAGGACGGCGCGCCGCCGCCGGCGGTCACCGTGCGCGTGTGCGATTCATTGTCCTGCGCCATGGCCGGCGCCGAGAAACTGCTGGCCGACCTGCCGGGCAAGCTCGGCCGCCAGGTGCGCGTCGTGCGCGCGCCTTGCATGGGTGCCTGCGATCGCGCGCCGGTCGCCGCGGTCGGTCACGTGCAGACGTTCCGCGCCACGCCGGACACGATCGCCGCGGCGGCGAAGGCCAAGCCGCATGCGCACGCCTACAAGCCCGGCGCCGATTTCGCCGCCTATCAAAAAGCCGGCGGCTATGCGCTGCTCAAGGCATGTTTGGATGGTACGCGCAGGCGCGACGAACTGATCGAGATCGTCAGCGACGCCGGCCTGCGCGGCATGGGCGGTGCCGGATTTCCCACCGGGCGCAAATGGCAACTGGTGCGCGCCGAACCGGCGCCGCGCCTGTTCGCGGTCAATGCCGACGAAGGCGAGCCCGGCACTTTCAAGGACCGCCATTATCTCGAGCGCGACCCGCATCGCTTCATCGAGGGCATGCTGATCGCGGCTTTCGTGGTCGAGGCGCCGGAGACCTACCTCTATATCCGCGACGAATATCCGGAAATCCGGCTGATGCTGGCCGACGAAATCGCCAAGGTCGAGGCCGCGGGCCTCGCCGCGCACACCAAGCTGCATCTGCGGCGCGGCGCCGGCGCCTACATCTGCGGCGAAGAGTCGGCGATGATCGAATCGATCGAGGGCAAGCGTGGCCTGCCGCGCCATCGCCCGCCTTACGTGGCGCAGGTCGGCCTGTTCGGCCGCCCGACATTGGAACAGAACGTCGAGACGCTGTTCTGGGTGCGCGATATCGTCGAAAAGGGCGCCGCCTGGGCGACCTCACAAGGCCGCCACGAACGCAAGGGCTTCCGCAGCTTCTCGGTATCCGGCCGCGTCAAGAACCCCGGCGTCAAGCTGGCGCCGGCCGGCATCACCGCGCGCGAGCTGATCGGCGAGTTCTGCGGCGGCATGACCGAGGGTCATGAATTCAAGGCCTACCTTCCGGGCGGCGCTTCCGGCGGCATCCTGCCGGCCAAGATGGCCGACATCCCGCTCGACTTCGGAACCCTGGAACCGCACGGCTGCTTCGTGGGTTCGCACGCGGTTGTCGTCCTGTCCGACCAGGACGATATGAAGGCAGTCGCGCTCAATCTGATGAAGTTCTTCGAGGATGAATCGTGCGGCCAATGCACGCCTTGCCGGGCCGGCACCGAGAAAGCGGCCAAGCTGATGGCGCAGGGCCCGTGGGACGTCTCGCTGCTCACGGAACTGTCGGCCGCTATGCGCGACGCGTCCATTTGCGGACTCGGCCAGGCGGCGCCCAATCCGCTGCTATGCGTGCTAAAATATTTTCCCGAGGAATTGAGCAAGCCGCTGGGAACCTGGTGACGAAAGGCGAGATGCGATGACCACAGGCAACGGCGCCGGCAAATCGGTGACATTCATCCTCGACGGCAAGGAAGTCGAGGCGCGCGAGGGCGAGACCATCTGGCAGGTGGCCAAGCGTCTCGGCACCGACATCCCGCATCTGTGCTATTCGCCGGAGCCCGGCTATCGCGCCGACGGCAATTGCCGCGCCTGCATGGTGGAGATCGAAGGCGAGCGCGTGCTGGCGGCGAGCTGCATCCGCACGCCGGCGCCCGGCATGAAGGTGAAGGCCGCCTCCGAGCGCGCCAAGACCGCGCGGCAGATGGTGTTCGAGCTGTTGATCGCCGACCAGCCCGACCGCAAGATGGCCGCGCACGATCCGCAATCGAAATTCTGGGCTTGGGCCGACCGCATGGGCGTCGCCACCAGCCGCTTCGGCAAGCGCCATCATCCTGAGCCCGATCGCAGCCATCCGGCCATGGCGGTCAATCTCGACGCCTGCATCCAGTGCAATCTCTGCGTGCGCGCCTGCCGCGACGTGCAGGTCAACGACGTGATCGGCATGGCCGGCCGCGGCCACAGCGAGAAGATCGTGTTCGACTTCGACGACCCGATGGGCAACTCCACCTGCGTCGCCTGCGGCGAATGCGTGCAGGCCTGCCCGACCGGCGCGCTGATGCCGGCGACGCTGGTCGACGCCAAGAACGTGCGCAACGCTTTTCCCGACCGCGAGGTGCACAGCGTGTGCCCCTATTGCGGCGTCGGCTGTCAGCTCACCTACCAGATCAAGAACGACAAGCTCATCAACGTTGTCGGCCGCGACGGTCCGGCCAACCAGCAGCGGCTGTGCGTGAAGGGCCGCTTCGGCTTCGACTATGTCAGCAATCCGCAACGCCTGCTCAAGCCGCTGGTGCGCAAGGACGGCGTCAAGAAAGCCGCCGACGATCTGGTCGATCCCGCGAACCCGTACACGCATTTCCGCGAAGCGACGTGGGAAGAAGCGATGACCCGCGCCGCGTCCGGCCTGAAGAAAATCCGCGACCGCGACGGCGCCAAGGCGCTGGCCGGCTTCGGCTCGGCCAAGGGCTCGAACGAAGAGGCCTATCTGTTCCAGAAACTGGTGCGCACCGGCTTCGGCACCAACAATGTCGACCACTGCACGCGGCTCTGTCACGCCTCCTCGGTGGCGGCGCTGCTGGAAGGCGTCGGCTCGGCGGCGGTGACCGCCACCTTCAACGAATGCAGGAATTCCGACTTCATCATCGTGATCGGCGCCAATCCGACCGAGAACCACCCCGTGGCCGCCACCTTCTTCAAGCAGGCCGCCAAGCGCGGCGCCAAGCTGGTGGTGATGGACCCGCGCGGGCAGGCGCTCAAGCGCCACGCCTGGAAGATGATGCAGTTCAAGAACGGCGCCGACGTGGCCATGCTCAACGCCATGCTCAACGTCATCGTCGGCGAGAAGCTGTACGACCAGCAATATGTGCAGACTTATGTCGAGGGCTTCGAGCAGCTGGCCGAGCACGTGAAGGATTTCACGCCGGAGGAGATGGAGCCGATCTGCGGTATTCCCGCCGACACGCTGCGCGAAGTGGCGCGCTCCTACGCCCGCGCCGAAAGCGCCATCATCTTCTGGGGCATGGGCGTCTCGCAGCACACCCACGGCACCGACAATGCACGCTGTCTGATCGCGCTGTCGCTGATCTGCGGCCAGGTCGGCCGCCCCGGCACCGGCCTGCATCCGCTGCGCGGGCAGAACAACGTGCAGGGCGCCTCCGACGCCGGCCTGATCCCGATGTTCTACCCCGACTACAAGTCGGTGGAGAGCCCGGAGATGATCGCCAAATATGAGGCGGCCTGGGGCAAGAAGCTCGATCACAAGCGCGGCAAGACCGTGGTCGAGATCATGGACGCGGTGCACGCCGACGAGATCAAGGGCATGTACATCATGGGCGAGAATCCCGCGATGTCCGATCCCGACCTCAATCACGCGCGCGCCGCGCTGGCGCATCTCGAATGCCTGGTGGTGCAGGACATCTTCCTGACCGAGACCTGTTCCTATGCCGACGTGATCCTGCCGGCCTCCGCCTGGCCGGAGAAGGACGGCACCGTCACCAACACCAATCGCCAGGTGCAGATGGGCCGCAAGGCGCTGCCGCTGCCGGGCGACACGCGCCAGGATCTGTGGATCATCCAGGACCTCGCCCAGCGCATGGGCGAGAACTGGAATTATAAGCACGTCAGCGAAGTGTTCGAGGAGATGGCGCGGCTGATGCCGGCGCTCGACAACATCACCTGGGAGCGCGTCGAGCGCGAGGATCACGTCACCTATCCGACCGACGCGCCCGACAAGCCGGGCCGCGACGTGGTGTTCGACAAGGGCTTCCCGCGCCCGAACGGCATGGCCAAGTTGGTGGCGGCCAAGCTGACGCCGCCGGACGAGACGCCGGACGCCGACTATCCGTTCATCCTCACCACCGGCCGCCAGCTCGAGCATTGGCACACCGGCGCCATGACGCGGCGCGCCAGCGTGCTCGACGCGCTGGAGCCCTCGGCCTGCGCCTCGGTCTCGCGCGGCACGCTCGAAAAGCTCGGCCTCAGAGCCGGCGATAGGCTGCGCGTCACCACGCGGCGCGGCGAGGTCGAGCTGGCGTCACGCCAGGACGACGCCATCCCCGACGGCGTGGTGTTCATCCCGTTCGCCTTCGTCGAAGCGGCGGCCAACATCCTGACCAACCCGGCGCTCGACCCGTTCGGCAAGATTCCCGAATTCAAGTTCTGCGCGGCGAAGGTGGAAGCCGCGGGCGCGCGGCAGCAGGCGGCGGAGTAGGCTTTATTTATCCCTCCCCGCTGCGCGGGGAGGGTGGTCGGCGAGAGCCGGCCGGGTGGGCATTGCTTTTATTCGCCGTTCTCCTCCAGCCCTTCCACGCTTCGCCCCCCATAATAAACACCGTGGATCACCACGCGCCTCGGATCACGATCCACCTCGAATAAAATCGTCGCTCGCCGCTTGAACCCCACCGTGCGCAATCCCGGTCGCAACTCGTCACGTTTTGTTCCGCGCTCCGGCATGGTCGCAAAGCCAAGGCAATAGGCTTCAATAGACTCAACAAAGCGCAATGCGATCTCCGCGCCCGCGCGGTCGGCAATGTAATTGTAAATAGCGAAGAGGTCGGCTTTGGCGGATGCGCTGAATCCGACCGTAAAGGTCATCGTGCCGACCGCTTGAGCCTCTTGGCGTGGTGCTGGCGCAATTGTGCGAACACTTCTTCAGCCGGCTCCGTCCGAGGATCGCGCTTAAAGGCGTCGTAGCGTGCCACGCCTTCCGTGCGCAGCCAGTTCTCCAGCGCGGCGTCGCGCTCGTTCAGCGCGCGCAGGCCTTCGCGGATGACCTCGCTCTCGGTGGCATAATCGCCAGAGGCAACCTTCTGCTTCACGGCCTTCGCCATATCGTGGGGCAGGGTGATGCTGAGAGATTGGGTCTTACGCATCGCGGTCCTTCCATTGTGTGTGTCGAGAATAATAACGCACGATTTAATCCTACACAATAAATTTTCTGAGGCGAATCTTGACTCGATTCCTATAGCGGACTATATTCTTTTACAGCCTTCCCATTCCGAGGGCGTTCTCATGAGACGCAAGCGAGGGCGGGGAGGTGGCGGCGCCCGCGGGCGGACGCGCGGAAAATAAACCAAAGTCTCTTGACTTCATTCCCAAGGTATGCGGTCCTACCAACGTCCGGTCTTTCGAGGGGCGCTTCATGAGGCGTCTTGAAGTGGGAGCGGATGCGGCGCCTGCGGGAAGGGGACGAACGTACCCCCTAGCCCCCGGGCGGCGCCGGCCTCCGCCCGCGGGCATTACGACCCGCCGCGAGGAGCTCGCTGACAGGTGGGGCATCACGCTCGCCTGAAAGCGCGGCCCGGCGCCGTAAGGAGAACCGCCGCAAATAAGCCCGGACACGTTGTCCGGGTGGCGCGCCGAGAGGCGCCCGCACGTTACCGGCAACGGTGCGTGCCCTGTTAAGGCTGCGCTTCATCGGCGCGCCATCCCCTCATCTTTGAGGGAGGACGGAGAAGACAGGCGACCCCGGCGCCTCGACAAAAAATTCGGGCGGCGGAGCGTTGGCTGTTTGAAAATTTCAGCAGTAAGACTCAGCACGCGCGAAACATATTCAGCATGACAAACCGTTCAATGAATCGTCCGCCTGTCCTCTCCTACGACGCGCAATTCGATGCTGCCGATCAGCTGCGCCCGCTCGGCTTCGGCGGCGTGCAGATCGGCGGCGGTCTGCTCCCAGGTGGTCGCATTCGAGCCGAGCAGCACAAAGCCGCCGAGCACGGCACTCAGCGCTGCGACAAAGGCGCCGGCGCTGAACGAAACGATCCAGAGCAGCAGCAGCGCGAACCAGGCCGCGCCGGCAGCGACCGCGAATTTCGAGGCCATCGATATCTTGCGGCAGCGCTCGAGCGAGGCGGTCAGCGCCTCGATGCGCGCCTCGAGCTGGTCGATGTCATCGCGGATATCGTCCATGGGACTCAAGCCAACGGCTGCGCCTCAGCCGGGCCGCTTGGTCTTGAACCAAGCCTCGACCGTGCCGGTGAGCTTGATGGTCAGCGGATTGCCGTAGCGGTCCAATGCCTTGCCGGCGGCGACGCGAACCCAGCCTTCGCTGATGCAGTATTCCTCGACATTGGTTTTCTCGACGCCCTTGAAGCGGATGCCGACGTCGCGCTCCAGCACCGCGGCGTTGAAATACGGGCTGCGCGGATCGGTGCTGAGGCGGTCGGGCGGGCTGTCGGGCGTGGGTTCAGGCTTGGGTTCGGACATGCGTGCTTGTCTCATGACGCCGCGGGGCGAGGCAAGCGTTGGGGCGCGTTCCGCCGCCTAGATGCCGCCGCTTTTGCGGAGTGAAAATGCCGGCCGTGCTTGATGCTAGGATTTTCCAGCCATGAACGGGACAGCGAGCAAGCCCATGAAAATCACGCCGTATTTATTGAGCTGCGGCCTCGTGCTGGCCGCGACCACGCTCACCTGGGCCAAGCCCGCTTATGTGGGGTCCACCGTCAACCTGCGTGCCGCGCCCGGCACCACCAGCGAGGTGCTCGCGAAAATTCCCGGCGGCAGCCTGGTCGACGCCGGCGAATGCAGCGAAGGCTGGTGCGCGGTCACCTGGCAGGACAAGAGCGGTTTCGCCATCCAGAGCGCGCTCGACATGAGCGGCCGCGTGCCGGCGCAGCGGGGGGCGGTGCAGCCGTCTGGGCGATTGTCGCAAGGGCCGGCCTATCGGGCACCGGCCTATCAAGGGCGGGTCTATGCCGATGAGGAGGCCTATGTCGTAGAACCGCCCGTCTATTACGAACCGAGACCTTATTATTACGGCTACTACGGTCCTTATTACCGGCGCTATTGGGGCTGGCGGGGCTGGTAGCGCGTTAGCGTTTGGTTTTGGAATCGTTGGCGCCGCGCATGTTCGACCATGGATCGTTGCGGACCACGGGAGTGTCCTGGCGGGTCTTATCGAGCGTGGACTTATACCGCTTGTCGACCTCCTCGCGGTCCTTCAGTTTCTGCTCTTGGTCGAGAACCATCGGCTCCTTGTTAGCCATCGACGGCTGCTGGGCAAAGGCCGGGCCAGCCAGCATTGCCAGCAAGATTGCCCCGATGCTGAGCCGTTTTATGATGTCAGCTCCACGATTTTTCATTGTTGCAGATAGACTAGCATGGCCGCGCAGCGTGCTCAATCCGATGAAATCCTTGCACAATTGGCCGCCGTACTTGATATAAACCGGTCTTGAGACCGGTTTGAGGCGGCCCGCGAGGGGCATGACTGAGGTTCGCGCAATGTCGTTGTCCCACCATGGTGTGCCGCACGCGGAGGCCAATGTCCCCCGTCACGACTGGAGGCGCGAGGAGGTGCGCGCGCTGTTCGCGTTGCCGTTTCCGGAGCTGATCCATCGCGCGGCCAGCGTGCACCGGCAGAATTTCGATCCGGCCGAGGTGCAGATCTCCACTTTGCTATCGATCAAGACCGGCGGCTGTCCGGAAGACTGCGCCTATTGTCCGCAGAGCGCGCAATACGACACCGGCGTCAAGGCTGAGAAGCTGATGGAGGTCGAGAAGGTGCTGGCCGAGGCGGCTGCCGCCAAGGCCTCCGGCGCCTCGCGCTTCTGCATGGGCGCGGCCTGGCGTGCGCCTAAGGAGCGCGATCTCGACAGCGTCTGCGCCATGGTCGAGGGC
>JACPOA010000006.1 GCA_016185205.1 Hyphomicrobiales bacterium
GCGGCCGAAGCCGCCGACGACCTTGCCGTCGCTGCGCTGCAGGATGCGCAGAAGGTTGTTCTCGCCGTCGATGTTGAACAGCCAGGTCTGGTTGGCGTCGGGCCAGAAGTTCAGGTCCCACACCGCGCCGGCGCCGAGCGTGCTCTTGTCGTAAAACCACTCGGTGACGAAGGTGCCGTCCTTCTTGAACACCTGGATGCGGTTGTTGGTCCGATCGCAGACATAGACATGGCCGTCCTTGGACGGCTTGGCGCAGTGCACCGGGTTGGCGAACTGCTGCGACGGTGGCGTGGCCGGATCGTAGGCCGGCTGCTTGTCGTCGTTCGGCTTGTTGCCGTAGGCACCCCAGTGGCGCTTGTAGGCGCCGGTCTCCGAATCGAAGACGATGATACGGCGGTTGCCGTAGCCGTCGGCGACAAAGACCTCGCGCGCGGCATCGTCGACCTGGACGTCGGCCGGGCGGCCGAGCAGGGCGGTATCGTTGCTGCCGCCGCTCGGCCCCAGCTTGCCGATGGTCAGCACCGGCTTGCCGTCCTTGGTGTACTTGAAGATGGCGCTGTCGTTGGCGTTGTTGCCGGCGACCCAGACGAAACCGGCCTTGTCGACATGGATGCCGTGCTCGTTGGCGACCCACGGCGTGGTCTGTGGGAAGCCCCAGCCCTGGATGAAGGTGCCGTCGGCGTCGAACTCCATGACCGACGGGGCAGGGGCGCAGCACTTGTTGCGCGGCGGCGTCAGGGTCGCACCCTTCTCGTCGTCGGTCAGCGAGCGCGGCCGCTGCAGGATCCAGACATGATCGTCAGGACCGACGGCGACGCTCGCCACCTGCCCAAGCAGCCAGTTGTTGGGCAGGGGCTTGGGCCAAAACGGATCGACCTGGAACTGCGGCGGGTCAGCGGCGACGGAGGGCGAGGAGAACGCGACGGCACTCATCAGGGCGACCAATGCGCCCCATACGCCACGCTTCATCGTTTCCTCCGTCGGTCTCGTCGTTACGCCGCCGCCTTTGCCTTGCCCTTGCTCGCCTGCCAGCCGTTCAGGATGTCACGGGCATGGTTCTGCTTGGGATCCATGTCGCGTTCCATGCCCGGCACCTTGGCCGTCAGCTCGATGACGTAGCCGTTGGGATCGCGGAAGTAGATCGACCGGATGAACTTGTGGTCGCTCACGCCGCGCACCTCGCGGCCTTCCGACTTGCCCTTGGCGAACATCTTGTCGAGCGCATCGGGCTCGACCTCGAGCGCGATGTGCAGGTCGAAGTCGTGCTGCTCCTTGAACTCGAACGGCATGTCGGGCGCCTCGAAGAAGGCGAGGCACGAGCCGTCGTCGAGCTGGAAGAAGGAGTGCAGGACGCCCGCGCCGGTCTTGCGGCCGGTCTGGGTCGTCTCGATCTTGAAGGCGTTGACCAGCGGCAGGCCGAGGAAGTCCTCGTAGAACTTCCGGGTCTCCTCCGAATCGCGGCAACGATAGGCGTTGTGGTGCAGACCCTTGA
>JACPOA010000004.1 GCA_016185205.1 Hyphomicrobiales bacterium
CAACGTGCCATGCTCGGCGCCGGCGGCGGGGGTATCGATGAGATGTCGGGACGTCATTACTTCCTCCGTAGGTTCGGTCTTTCAACAACTCAAACCTACCTCTTGGTCCTCTCGTCGCCACATAGCTTCTGAGGAGCGGCCGTAGGCCGCGTCTCGAAGGGTCGGCAACACACGTACTCTGGCCCACCCTTCGAGACGCCACGGTACGCGTGGCTCCTCAGGGTGAGGTTTTCGCTTTGAGCAATCACGCTCTGGACTATTCGCGCACGGCCGAGCGCGCAGGGCTCGTTCGGTCCGGCAGTTCCTGACCTGTGGTCCGCGCTGCGCGCGTGCTCAACGAGCGGAGTTGGTCGGTCACCTGGCCGGCGAAAACGACGCCTGCCGAGGTCACCGGCACCCCGCCGACCGCCAAGCTTTCCGCGGTCCAGGTGTTGCAGGTGTAAGTCGCACTATACGTCGCTGTAGCGCCATAGAAGACGCTCCCGGGATGAGGACCTGCCGCGAGGCGGCGCGGCGTCCCGTCGCCCGACTTTTCGAGCGCCGCCCATAGGTGGTTCGAGAGCGGATCGAGTCCCGCCGTTGGCAGGACGACGTCGAACACCTCTGCACCCGGCCTCGAGTCCCGCGGCGGCTGGTACAGCGGGGTCACCAGAAGCACGGCTGGTCCGGGGAACAGCGCACGCATGGCATCGTCGAAAGTGGGCGCGCGCGCCATGTAGTAATTGCGTTCGCCCCAGCCGAACACGAGGTATTGGGAGCCTGGAAAGTCGGACGTGAGCACCCTCAAGGGGCCATGGATGGCGTGAATCGGGAGTGCGATCTCCGTGTGCCAGCCGGCGGTTATCAAATAGATTGTGACGCCGTCACTCGGCGGCTCTTGAATTGTCGGCAACGGCGTCGAGCGGCACCCGACCAGGGCATGCAACGTGCTGCCCGCAAGACAGGCCCTCACAAGCGCACGGCGCCCTACAGCATGCGGCGGCGTCTGGCACGACATCGCATCGGTCCTCGCTCGAGCGGCAGTCTATCTCTCGGTTGACGCTTCGCGCTTTCTTTCTGATGCTGCCGGGCGCACGCTTGGCCCAGCCCATGCATGGGTTGTCCTGCGACCAACATAGACGCGAGTGTGGAGCTGACCATGGCCGAGATCACCAGGCGACTGCTGTTGGCAGGGGCCGCCTCCACGTCGTTCGCCGGTTGGACATGCATCGCCGACGCTGCCGCTCCCAAGGATACCGCCGTCTTTGCCAAGCAGATAGACGAT
Source organism: Hyphomicrobiales bacterium (assembly GCA_016185205.1). Taxonomy (GTDB): domain Bacteria; phylum Pseudomonadota; class Alphaproteobacteria; order Rhizobiales; family Xanthobacteraceae; genus Pseudolabrys. The sequence goes on from JACPOA010000004.1 coordinate 1,265, forward strand.
ATCATCACCCTCGATCCGGGCGAGTGCTACGAGTTGTCCGGCATCGAGATGTGCACCAACATCTACGATCGCCTGCTGCGCTACGAGGCGGAGGACCTGAACAAGCTGGTCGGCGGCGTCGCCGAATCGTGGACCGTGTCGCCGGACGGCAAGACCTTCGTCTTCAAGATCCGCCCCAACCAGAAATTCCAGTCCGGAGCGCCTGTGACCGCCGAGGACGCGGAGTTTTCCCTGCAGCGCGTCGTGCTGATGGACAAGACGTCGGCCTTCCTGCTGACCTAGCTCGGCTGGTCGAAGGCCACCGTCAAGGATCTCGTGAAGGCGAGCGGCGACATGCTCACTCTCAAGATCACCGAGGATTTCGCGCCCTCCCTGGTGCTCAACCTGATGACCTCCATCGTCGCCTCTGTCGTGGAGAAGAAGGTCGCGCTGGCGAACGAGACGAATGGCGATCTGGGCAATGCCTGGCTGAAGACCCGTTCGGCGTCCTCCGGCGCCTACAGGCTGATCGCCTGGAAGGCCAACGAGAGCGTCAGCCTGGAGGCCCATCCCGGCTTCCGCCTGGGCGCGCCGGCGCTGAAGCGCGCGGTCGTCCGCCATGTGCCGGAGCCCGCCTCGCAGCGCCTGCTGCTGGAAAAAGCAGACGCCGACTTCGCGCGCGACCTGACGCCGGACCAGATCAAGCCGTTGGCCAGCAACAAGGACATCAAGGTGGAGTCCTTCAAGGCCGCCAACACCTTCTACATGGGCATGAACCTGGGTTACGAGCCGCTGGCCAACCCCAAGGTGCGCCAGGCGATGAAGATGCTGGTCGACTACGATGGCATGGTGAAGAGCTTCCTGGCGGGCCGCTTCTTCGTCCAGCAGAGCTTTCTGCCGATCGGGTTCTTCGGCGCCATCGCCTACAATCCCTTCAAGCTCGACGTGGCGAAGGCCAAGGCGCTGCTGGCCGAGGCCGGCTACAAGGACGGCTTCGCGGTGAAGATCTCGGCGCCCAACGTCTCGCCCTGGACCGAGATCTCGCAATCCGTGCAGCAGACCATGGGCCAGGGCGGCATCAAGGTGTCGATCGAGCCGATGGAGCTGAAGGCGGTGATCAGCCAGTACCGCGGTCGCGGGCATCAGATCGCCATGCTGTCGTGGGGGCCGGACTATTTCGACCCGCACACCAACGCCGACACCTTCGTGCACAACGACGACAATTCCGACACGCCGAAAAGCAAGCCGCTCGCCTGGCGCAACAAGTGGTTCATCCCCGACATCACCAAGGAGATGCTGGCCGCGGCGAAGGAGCTCGACGCCACGAAACGCGCCGAGCAATACGCGGTGCTGCAGAAGAAGGCGACGGACGAGGGTCCGTACATCATCATGTTCCAGAACACCAACCAGGTGGCGCGCCGCGTGACCGCCACCGGCTTCGACCCCGGCATCACCGAGGACCTCAACTTCTATCGCACCATCAAGAAGTCCTGACGCGTTGGCTGCCTCGGCCTCATTGTCCTCCTATGAAAATAGGGGCGGGCTACCGCCCCTATTTTCACGGCATCGTGGTGCGCGCCGGGCGGGCGTGCTGGTTGTCTCCCCAGCAGAGCTGCTAGGGAGTGGACACATCTCCAATCCTCCCCCGTCTTACGGGGGAGGTGCCCCCGCAGGGG
>JACPOA010000005.1 GCA_016185205.1 Hyphomicrobiales bacterium
CCTCTATCCAAAGGGCGTCAAAGTCTCCGACGCCGAAATGGCGGCCATCAACATCGCGCGCCACGAATTCCATGGCGATTGGAACTACACCATCGCGCCAAACTCATCGTAAGATAGAGCGATTGTTCCCTAACGGGCCCTAAGAATAATAGGATATAGTGTTTTTTGGCGAATGGAAAGCGCTGGCGGATGGGGCATTATGCCGGCCGAGGGTTAAGTCGGCGGGCCGGGTGGCGGCAGCCGCCGGGAGGCGTTGGGCGATCATGACGAGCGAACTCGGCCGGCAAATCGGCGCTTTTCTGAGCGCCCACCACGTGATGTCGCTCGCCAGTCTGGGTGCGGGCGGACCGCACGCCACCAGCCTGTTTTACGCCTGCGACGGTTTGGCGCTGCTCTGGGTGTCGGACCCCGATACGCAGCATTCCCGCGAAATCGATGCCGATCCGCGGGTGGCGGCGACGGTGGCGCCGGATTACACGGATTTCGCGGTCATTCGCGGCGTGCAGATTACCGGCGCGGCGCGCCGGATCGTGGCGGCGGATGAGCGGATGCGGCTCCTCGCACAACTGGAAGCGCGTTACGCTTTCCTCGGGCAATTGGCGAGCGGGCCGCCGAAATTGCGCGAAGCCTATGCGCGCACCGCCGTCTATCGGCTGCAGCCGGCCCGCATCGTCCTGATCGACAATACCAAGGGCTTTGGCCATAAGGAGACGCTCGAAATATCGCCGTAGACGGCAGGCGATATGCGGATGAGCAAGTGCGCCTGTTGTAGTGACACGTGTTAGGTGAGGGAAGACAAATGCGACGCCTGATCGTTGGCCTGACCGGCGCAACCGGCGCAATTCTCGGGGTGCGACTGCTCGAGGCGCTCAAGGACAGTGAGGTGGAATCCCATCTCGTCATCAGCAATTGGGCACGGCGCACGATCGAGCACGAGACGTCCTACACCTTCAAACAGGTGTGTGACCTGGCCAATGTCTTCCACAATTCGAATAACATGGCGGCGGAAATCTCGTCGGGCTCGTTTATCACCGAGGGCATGGTGGTGATACCCTGCTCGATGCGCACGCTCGGTGCCATCGCCCAAGGTAGTGGCGAGAACCTCGTGCATCGCGCCGCCGATGTCGTGCTCAAAGAACACCGGCGCCTGGTGCTGGTCGCGCGCGAGTCGCCGTTATCCGAACTGCACCTTGAAAACATGCTGAAGCTGGCGCGCATGGGCGTCAGAATCGTTCCGCCGATGCCGGCCTTCTATAACCATCCGAAATCGATCGGCGATATCGTCGACCATATCGTGGCGCGCGTGCTCGACCAGTTCGGCATCGCCGCGCCATTCGCCAAGCGCTGGGACGGACGTATGAAGAGTTCGTCCAAGACGGCGGCCGCGGACGAAGACTAGATCGAACGCTCGTATCTGAGCTGATCCGTTATTTTCCCGCCAGCTTGGCTGCATCGTCGCGCACGCTGGTATCGATGAGCGAGGATGTCGGAACGGTTTTCGGAATCACGCCGGCTTTGACGAACAGCTCCTGCATCCAGTCGATGCGGTCGGCGGGAATAGCCAGGCTCGGATCGATCTGCTTGTCCCTTATCGCCTGATCGATGATGAATTCGGCACGCTTGTCGTCCGGTTTGGCACGGGTCAGTTCGTGCGCCAGTTTGATGTTCGCGTCGCGATGAGTGGCGGCGTATTTGTAGGCGTCCATTTCCGCCGCGATGAAGCGCACCAGGTCGTCGCGCCGCTCGGCCAGAACCTTGCTGCTGGTGGCCACGCACAGGCGGATGAATTTCGGCACGGTGGTGCTGCCCCTCGCCAGCACCTTGATATTGGGCGGCATCACCGCCTCGAACTCGTTCGAGACCACGGCGGCGTCGGTGATGCCGCTGATCAGCGATTTGTAGCGGTCGAGATCGGCGCCTTGCGTCGCCAATTTCACGTCCGAAAACGGCACGTTGGCGGCGTCCAGCATTCCGCGAAACAGCAGATCCGGCAGCGAGCCGGGCGAGGAAATAGCGACATTCTTGCCCTTGAGATCGGCCAGCGTCTTGATCTCGGCCTTGGCCAGAACCACCTGCGGCACGCCGGGCCAGGTGCAGCCGACGATCTTGACGCCGGTGCCGCGCGCGCCCGCCACGATCGATTCCGCCGCGCCCATGTCGACGCTGTCGAGCTCGCCCGCGATCAGCGCCTTCATTAAAGTGGCGCCGGCCTTGATCTGCAGCAGCTCGATCTTCAAGCCGCGCTTGGCGCCGAAGCCGCCTTTGTCGACCATGGCGATGAAGCCGGCATCGCTTTTGGCTTCCAGGATGCCGTGCTTCCAGACCTTGTCTTGCGCGCCGGCGGCGACAAGTCCGCAGGCCAGCAGGGCGGCGGCGATGAGCGTTGTTTTTGCAAGTGTTGTTTTTTGTTGTGCGAACATGTGCGGTTTCCTCCACAGGAAGTACATTGTAACGCCGGCTCGCCAAACCGCTAGATGCGGAATTCGCTCCCGCGTTTGCGGCCTTGGCTGACGTTGAGGAACAAGTCGTCGACGGCGGGCTTTTGTTTGATCAATCCCTGCTCATGCGAATAGCCGATCAGCGTCTCCAGGTTCTTCCGGTTGTTGTCGGTCAGGCCATATTCCCAAGGGTCCGGCCCGAGGATTGTCTCCTGCTCCTCGCAGGCATCGCGATACCAGGCGAGCGGTACGATGCGCGGGTTCTGCATGCGCTGCATCGCAACCGCCTTGGCCTCTTCGAAGGCCTTGAACAGGTTGATGGCAACCCAGGGATATTGCTCGACCACCGCTTGCCTTAAGCCCAGCACGTGCATGATCGGAAAGATGCCGGTCTTTTTGTAATAGGCAATCTCCTCCGCTTTGTGGTCGGGCAACAGCCGGGCGACGCGCGGATCCTTGGCGAGGAACGGCTTGATCAGGTCGGAATGCAGCACGGCGTCGAGCTCGCCTTCCGCCAGCATGGATTCGACCGATTTGTCGTCCGGCATCTCGGTGAGCTTGAGATCCTTCGGCAGCGATACGTCGACGTCGTTATTGATTTCGCTGAACCATTCGATCGATTGGAGTGGCACATTGTATTCGTGCGCGAGCAGCCCGCGCATCCACAATACCGCGGTGGTCATCAGCGTCTTGACGCCGACTTTGCGGCCTATCAGATCGGCCGGCTTTTTGATGCCCTTGGTGGTGTTGATGAACATGAAGCCGTGCCGGAAGCGGCGATGCAGAAACACCGGAATGGCCCGGAACGGCCAGTTGTTGTCGTGCGCCGCCAGGTAGGAGGAGCCGGAGACCTCGGCCAGGTCGAATTCGCCATTGCGCAGGAAGCGCCAATGCCGCGTCGCCGAATCCATTTTGGTCAGGATGGTGAGATCGATGCCATCCGCCTGGACCTTGCCTTCGAGCAAGGGGCGAGTGCTCTCGTAGTCGCCGCAGGCCAGAGTGAGCGCGATATTTTTCGACATGCGGATGCCCTCTAGTGCCCGGTCGCGAGTGCCGCCAGCTTGGCGGGATCGTCGGGAAGATGATTGCCGCGCCAGACCACATGCAGGTCCGGCCGCAGCACCAGCAGATCGTAACCGTAGATCGCGCGCGGCCGTTGGTCGGCGATATCGAGCACTGTGAAGGGTGCGCCATAGGAAGCAAATGCGTGCTGAAGCGCGCTCGCATCGGCCTGCGTTCCGCCCAATCGTAGCAGCGTATAGCCGTCGCCGATGCGATCGTGTAGCGCCGTGCCGTCGTTGAGCCAGACATGCGGCAGGCGGGCGCCCGGCCAGGTGGTCGGCACATAGGTCATGATATCGGTCGCAGGGCCTTCGCCCGGCTCCGGCCAGATGATGGGCGAGTCGGCATAGCGATAGCCGAGCTCGGCCCCAATCATCTCATTGCTCTTGCGCTGTTCCACGTCGGCGATGCGCGACAGGTTGGCGCGTGTTTCGGCGCCTTCCGGCGTGTTGTCGCAGATATTCGGCTTATAGGCCGCCCGCCAGGCCCGCCGTCCGCGCGAAGCGTGGCGCGAGGCAGCCACATTGCGGGCGCCGATCTGCCGGCGCTCTGTTTCGTAGGCGGCCAACAGGCCCGGCCCGCCCCAGCCTTGCAGCGTGCCGGCGAGTTTCCACGACAGGTCGATGGCATCGCCGACGCCGCTGTTCATGCCGAGCCCGCCGGTCGGAATCACCAGGTGCACGGCGTCGCCGGCGAGAAAAATGCGGTTCCGGGCATAGCTGTCGGCCAGCAGCAGGTTCTGCTTCCACTGCCCGACATAGAGCATTTCATAATGCACCGGCATGGCGACCACCTGCTCGAACATGGCCTTCATATCGTCGTCGCTGTCCACCACCGCATGCAGCGTGAAATGGTGCGTCGAATCCTGCACGATCAGGAACGAGTTGTGGGCGTCGGCGACGTGGTAGTGCCGGCCCTTGCCGATCGGAATGCGATCGAACAGATCGTCGCAGCGGTACAAAGCTTGGCGCAGTTGCAGCAGATTGGCTTCGCCCGAGAGCTTGATGCCGAGTTGCCGGCGCACCACGCTCGAGCCGCCATCGCAGCCGACGAGATATTGCGCCGTGAGTTCGGCGGTCGCGCCGTCCCGGGTCTTGACCCGAGCACGGACGGAGCCTGCGTCCTGCGTGCAGGAGATAAATTTGCAGCCGTAACGCACATCCACGCTTGGGATGCCTTCCGCCACCGACTTGAGCAGCGGCTCCAGCGTGTATTGCGAAATCAGCTGGTAGGGCTCGAGCGGCATCGAGCCATCCTGGCAGGCGGCGATTTCGGCCTGCGCCTGTGCCACCGACGGGTAGGGCAGATGCAGCAGCGGCGGGTCAACCAGCGAGGTGACGATGAACACGTCCATGGGCACGTCGCGCGGAAATCCGGCGTCGCGGATTTGCTGCGCGATGCCGATGCGGCGATAGATTTCCATGGTGCGGGCGTTGCACCGTTCCATCTTGGGCAGGAACTGCGGCGCGTCTTTCTGCTCGAGCAGAATGCAACGCACGCCGCGCCGGCCCAAGTCGATGGCGAGCGTCAAACCCACGGGCCCGGCGCCGACGATGAGAACCTGCGTATCCAAGCGACAATTCCGCGCTGACCGGGGATCGGCGCGAAGCTATCATCTTGTGCCGGGCCAAGAAAGCCGGCGGGCTATTCGGCTCGCTCTATCTTCCGCGGGGGCCCAGTGATTTCGACGTTGCGCTCTTAGACTTTGGATTCCCGCTTGCGTGGGAATGAGCGGCGGTGTAGCGCTGCTTTACTCCCCCGCCACCCGATAAAACGTCGCCGCGTCGGTGCTGAAGCCCTTGCGCGATTGCGCATCCAAATAAAACATATGCCCGCCGCGATAGAGCCTGAGCTGCGTGCGTCCGGGCTTGTCGGTCGGCGGCAGATGGTCGAGCACATAGCGCGTCATGCCGTAGGGCGTGACCATGTCGGAAAGCCCGTGCGCGACCAGCAGGCGGAACGACGGGCCGAAGGCGAGCAGGGTGCGCAGATCGTCTTCCGCGCTGGCCTGATAGCGGCTGCCCTGCCAGTCCCAGTGGCTGGTGACGTCGTTTGCCAGCAGCGCATAGGTCATTTCCGTCTTGAAGCCGAGCTCGTTGCGCGCATAGGCGGCAAAAGCGCCGCCATAGGCGCGCGTGACCCCGTCGAGAATCGGGTCGCCGCCGCGTGAGGCGCCCCGCTCGGGGAACGGATCGTCGACCGCGAAACTTGCATCGTAGCGGCTGACGATCTTGCCGTCGGCCGAACGCAGGCTTTTGATGAAGGCGTCGGCGACAAAGCCGCGCGTGCGTCTGACCGCGTCGAGCGGCAGCCCGCTGATCTGCGCCACCCGAGCGTAGAATGCATCGCCAACCGCGCCTTCCGGCGTCTTGCCGGCCAGCGTCGTCAGATAGTCGGTCATGGCGAATTTTTCAGCGGCGGCCAGCGCCTCGCGGCTGAAGGCTCCGCGTCGCTCGAGTTCGGCGGCCGCCAGCGACGGCAATTGCAGCGAAGCGCGCAGCGCGTCGCCGTCGTCGCCGAAAGTGAGCCATCCCTCCAGCATCGGCGACAGCATCACGATGCCGGTAACGGCGATGCCCTGGTCGCGTTGCAGCGCGCGTGCTGTCTTGGCGGCGCGGAAGCCGCCATAGCTTTCGCCCAACAGATATTTCGGCGATGCGCCGCGGTTGTTCTTGGCGACGTAGAGCGCAATCGCCTTGGCCATGGCGGAGGCGTCGCTGTTGATGCCCCAGAACTGTTTGGCGTCGTCGGCTTTCGCCGCGCGGCTCCAGCCGGTGCCGATCGGATCGATCAGCACCAGGTCGGTGAAGGCCAGCCAGGTGTCGGGATTGTCGCGCAGTTCGGCGCGCGCGGCGTCGCGGCCGAGATCGAGTATGCGCGGCCCGACCAGACCGAGATGCAGGAATGCGGAGGCCGCGCCTGGCCCGCCGTTGAACACGAAGGTGAGCGGCCGGTTAACGCCCGCGCCCTTCGTGACATAGGCGGTGTAGAATACCGATGCGCTGCGCTCGCCGGACTGGTCGTAGAACGCCAGCGTGCCGGCGGTCGCCGTATAGGTGAGTTTGGTGCGGCCGATGTCGAGGGTGTGTTCGGTGACGGCATCGGCCGGCAGCAGCCGCAGCATGCCCTTGAGCGCGTCGGCTTTGCCCGGCTGTTCCTGAGCGCCGGCGGAAGTGAGGGCACAGGCGAGAATGATCGCCTGCAACAGCCGCAGTATAGAGGTCGTTTTCATGGCACGCCCGGACTCCAGAGCGAATGTGACGCGTGCCCCCAAGCGCAAAAAATTCCCGGCCAGCCCCGGCCGGAATTTCTTTATCAGCGGCGACGGAAGTTCGGCCGGCGCTGCTGCGGAGAGGGAGACGGGGCGTCGCCCTTGTGGCGGAAGCTGATGCGTCCGCGCTGCAAGTCATAGGGCGACATTTCCACGATCACGCGGTCGCCGACGCCGGTCCGGATGCGGAATTTGCGCATCTTGCCGGCGGTATAGGCCAACACCTCATGTTCGTTGTCGAGTTTCACCCGGAAATTGCCGTCCGGTAGCACCTCGGTCACCGTACCGTCGAACTCCAGCAGTTCTTCTTTCGCCATCCAATAATCTCCCGGATCGCTTTATCGCGGCGCGCGGTGGCCAGCGTTACGGCGCGGCTCGCCCGAGCGCTGGAGGAATGTAACATTTCCAATGCCGCTTGGCTCCCCCGCCGATGCGTCCGGCCGGGGGGCGGCGTGATGGCCGTTCTGGCTGGGGCGGGCCTGGTGGCCGTTGCCGCCGTTATGGGAGCGGTGGCCGTTATTGCCGGGACGGCCGCCGCCGCCGTTGCCACGCTGCTGGCGATGGCCGCGCTGCGGCCTTCCGCCATTGCGGTTCTCGGCATGCTGCGGGGCGGGCGCGTTGGGCCGTCCGCCGGTGCGCCGGTTGGTCGAAGGGATCGCCATGCGGATCAGCCGCTCGATATCGCGCAGGAAAGGCGCTTCCTCGTGATCGCAGAACGAGATCGCCACGCCGTCGGCGCCGGCGCGCGCGGTGCGGCCGATGCGGTGGACGTAAGATTCCGGGATGTTCGGCAGATCGTAGTTGAACACGTGGCTGACACCGTCGACGTCGATGCCGCGGGCGGCGATGTCGGTGGCGATCAAGGTGCGCAGCTTGCCGTTACGGAAGGCGGCGAGCACGCGCTCGCGCTGGGGCTGCGACTTGTTGCCGTGGATCGCTTCGGCGAGAAGTCCGGCCTTTTCCAGGCTGCGCACGACCTTGTCGGCGCCATGCTTGGTGCGCGTGAATACCAGCACGCGCTCAACCGGTTCGCTCTTGAGCAGCTCGGCCAGCAGCGCCGGCTTCGAGGCTCTGTCGGTCAGGATGACGCGCTGCTCGACCCGTTCGACGGTGGACGCCTGCGGCGTCACCGCCACGCGGGCGGGATTGCGCAGCATCTGGTCGGCGAGCTTGGTGATTTCCTGCGGCATGGTGGCGGAGAAGAACAACGTCTGCCGGGCCGAACGCAGCATGGCAACGACCTTTCGGATGTCGTTGATGAAGCCCATGTCGAGCATGCGATCGGCTTCGTCGAGCACCAGGATTTCGACCTGGTCGAGGCGCAGCGCGCGCTGGTTCACCAGATCGAGCAGGCGGCCGGGCGTGGCCACCAGCACTTCGACGCCGTGCGAAAGCCCGCGCACCTGCCGGTTGATCGGCACGCCGCCGATGGCCAGTTCAACGCTCAGCGGGCGGATGTGCCGGCCATAGGCGCGGAAACTCTCGGTGATCTGACCGGACAGTTCGCGCGTCGGCGACAGCACCAGCACGCGGCAGGCTTTTTTGTCGGGCCGCAGGCGCTTGGTCTGGAGGTGATGCAGGATCGGCAGCGCGAAGGCCGCGGTCTTGCCAGTTCCGGTCTGCGCGATGCCGATGACATCGCGGCCTTGCAGCGCGAGCGGAATGGTCTGGTCTTGGATCGGAGTGGGAGTGACGTATTTCTCTTCAGCGAGGGCGCGAAGGATCGGCTCTACGAGGCCGAAGTCGTTAAATGAAGTCAAAGAGTCTCTTTTCTATATGGCGAATCGGCCGCCACGCTCATGCGAGCAGCGGAATCGCGGGGGTTCTAAAGACATCCCGCGTGGCCAGGGTTGTCGGCTTGTTAGAGAAACGGAGGAGGCGGGGCGAAAATCGTTTTAATGAGTTTTCGTGCACGCAGCCCGCAAACCCGAGACCGGGTCTTTCATCCGTGTCGCTCATATGACAGGCGGTGATGGTCTTTTCAAGGCAGGAATAGCCCTTAGTCCGTCAAATGATGAATAAAATGCCCGGCCAGGCCCCATTTCGCCCGATGGACAAGGCGCATTAGATCGGGGAAGGTCGGGCCCGAAAATCCTGTCCAAGGCCCTCAAAAGCCAGCTGGAGCCGTCGAAATGCCGTTTCCCAGGGCTTCCCAGGCCCTTTCCCGCTTCACCGTCCTCGACCTCACCCGCGTCCGGTCCGGTCCGACCTGTGTCCGCCAGCTCGGCGATTGGGGCGCCAATGTCATCAAGATCGAGACGCCGCCGCACCTGGAGAAGGGCGAGGGGCCGGGCGGGCCGCGCAACGGGTCCGACTTCCAGAACCTGCATCGCAACAAGCGCAGCATCAACCTCGACCTCAAGTCGCCGCAGGGGCTCGCCGCATTCAAACGCATGGTCGAGAAGGCCGATGTGGTGGTGGAGAATTTTCGTCCCGACGTGAAGGAACGGCTCGGCATCGATTACCAAAGCCTGCGCAAGATCAACAAGCGCATCGTGCTCGCCAGCATTTCCGGCTTCGGCCAGGACGGCCCTTATCGCGAGCGGCCGGGCTTCGACCAGATCGCGCAAGGCATGGGCGGGCTGATGTCGATTACCGGCCTGCCGGGACAAGGCCCGGTGCGCGTCGGCATCCCGGTCGCCGATCTGACCGCCGGCCTGTTCGCCGCCATGGGTATCCTGACGGCGCTGCTCGAGCGCGAAGTCTCCGGCGAGGGGCAATGGGTGTCGACCTCGCTGTTGCAGGCGCAGATATTCATGCTCGACTTCCAGGCCGCGCGCTGGCTGCAGCAGGGCGAAGTCGCCAAACAGGCCGGCAACAATCACCCGACCAGCATTCCGACCGGCGTGTTCATGACCAAGGACGGCCATATCAACATCGCCGCGACCGGGCAGGTCATATGGGAGCGCGTCTGCGCGTCCATCGAGGCGCCGGAATTGGTCAAGGATCCCGCCTATGTCAACGGCGCCGCGCGTTTGAAGAACCGGGACGCGCTCAATGCTGAAATTGAAAAACGCACCGTGCGCAAGACCGGCGCCGAGTGGATCGATATCTTCAACAAGACCGGCGTGCCGTGCGGTCCGATCTATTCGATCGACCAGATGTTCGCCGACGAACAGGTCAAGCACTTAGGGATCGCGCAAAGCGCGACCCGTCCCGACGGCAAGCAACAGGTTTTCGTCGGCCAGCCGGTGTCGCTGTCGCGCACACCGAGCAGGATCGTCGCTACCCCGCCGGAGCAGGGCCAGCATACCGACGAAGTGCTCAAGGAATTCGGCTTCGCCGACAAGGACATCGCGGAGCTGCACGCGGCCAAGGTCGTGTGAAGAAGAAAACGAAGGAGCTGATGGATGACGCAGACCGACAAAATGCTGTCCCGCAAAGAGGGCGGCGTCGGCACCCTGATCTTTAATAATCCCGAGCGGCACAATGCGGTGTCGCTGGAGATGTGGGAAGCCGCCTCCGGTTTTCTCGCCGATTTCGCCGCCGACAAGGCGATCCGCGTGGTGGTGCTGACCGGCGCCGGCGGCAAGGCCTTCGTGTCGGGCGCCGACATCTCCAAGTTCGAGAGCGAGCGCTCCAGCAAGGAGGCGATCGACCGTTACAACGAGGCGGTCGACAAGGCCAACACCGCGGTGTTTGAGTTTCCCAAGCCGACCATCGCCATGATCCGCGGCTATTGCATCGGCGGCGGCGTCGGGCTGGCGCTGTGCTGCGATCTGCGCATCTGCTCGGATAATTCGAAATTCGGCGTGCCGGCTGCCAAGCTCGGCCTCGGCTACGGCTACAACGGCATCAAGAAGCTGGTCGACGTGGTCGGGCCTTCGTTCGCCAAGGAAATCTTCTTCACGGCGCGGCAGTTCACCGCCGCCGAGGCGCTCACCATGGGCCTCGTGAATCGCGTCCTGCCGGAAGCCGAGCTGGAGAAATACGTGAAGGACTATGCCGAGACCATCAGCGGCAACGCGCCGATGACGGTCAACTCGGTCAAATATATCGTCGGCAAGACGGTCAAGCCCGACAGCGAGCGCAATTTGGCGCGCTGCGCCGAGCTGGTGGCGCAATGCTTCGCCAGCAACGATTATAAAGAGGGCCGCAAGGCGTTCATGGAGAAGCGCAAGCCGGCTTTCACCGGCACATAATAATAAGCGCCAGATAACGAAAGCCGCGGGTCAAGCGGCGCGATCATTGGGGGAGGAAGCGCGTGGCGTCGGTTGAGTTGAAGGGCCTGACCAAGCGATACGGCACGATCGCGGTGGTCGACGACGTGTCGCTGCATATCGAGCACGGCCACCTGGTCTGCCTGCTGGGTCCGTCCGGCTGCGGCAAGACCACCACGCTGCGGCTGATCGCCGGCTTTGTCGAGCCGAGCGAGGGCGAAATCCGCGTCGGCGACCGGCTGATCTCCTCGCCCGCGCGTACGCTGCCGCCCGAGCAGCGCAACATGTCGATGATTTTCCAGAGCTACGCGCTGTGGCCGCACATGACGGTGACTGAGAACATCGTCTACGGCCTCAAGCTGCGCAAGATGAGCCGCGACGTCATCGGTACGAAGCTCGACGCCATCCTCGCCACCACCAAACTCGCTCCGCTGGCCGAGCGCTATCCAGGTGAATTGTCCGGCGGCCAGCAGCAGCGCGTGGCGCTGGCGCGCGCCTTGATCGTGGAGCCGGAGACGCTGCTGCTCGACGAGCCCTTGTCCAATCTCGACGCCAATCTGCGCGAGGAGATGCGTTTCGAGGTGCGCCGGCTGCACGATGCCTATCGCTACACCACGGTCTACGTCACCCACGACCAGTCGGAGGCGATGACCACCGCCGACCTCATCTGCGTCATGAACCTCGGCAAGATCGAGCAATCCGGCACGCCGGAAGACATCTACGACCGGCCGCGTTCGGAATTCGTCGCGCGCTTTATCGGGTCGAGCAATGTGATCAAAGGCAAGGGCGTGGACGCGACCCATGTCGATTTTTGCGGCGTCGCGCTGCGTTGCACCGGCGAAAAAATCGTCGCCGGCGCGCAAACCGCGGTTTCGATCCGCCCGCACGACATCACGATCACCGCCAAGCCGCCGTCGCAGGCGGAAAACGTCGTGCCGGCAACGGTGGTACGCCAGGTCTTTCTCGGCGACAGCCGGGACTATATGGTTGAGGTCAAGGACGGCACCCAGTTGCGCACGGTTACCGCGACGGAAGACAACATTCCGCAGGGCAGCCAAGTGTGGCTGCATCTGCCGGGCGACCGCTGTCGCGCTTTGAGTGGATAACCGCGCATGATCCCGAAAAAGCCTGCCCCCGGGCGGGCTTGACCCGGGGGTGGGAACCGGTTTTCGGATAAGATCATGCCCAAATAACCGCGCATGATCCCGAAAAGTGGGAACCGGTTTTCGGATAAGATCATGCGCCAAATAAACGACAAGAGTTCGCGGGGGCGAACCGAAATCATCTTAGGGAGGATACGCCGATGACGAATTTCTCACGCCGCGACCTGCTGATTGGCTCAAGCGCGCTTGCCGCCGGAGCGGCGTTCTCGACGCAAGTGCTGTCGGCGGCGCCGCCGGCCAGCGCCGTCACGCCGGCGCTGATCGAGGCCGCCAAGAAGGAAGGCAAGGTGGTCTGGTACACCTCGGTCGACCTGCCGCTCGCCGAAAAGGTCGCCAAGGCGTTCGAGGCCAAATTTCCCGGCGTCGCGGTGCGGGTGGAGCGCAGCGGCGCCGAGCGCGTATTCCAGCGCGTCGGTCAGGAATACGGTAGCAACATCCATGCCGCCGACGTGGTCAATTCCTCCGACGCCGCGCATTTCATCGTCTGGAAGAAGGGCAATCTGCTGGAAGCCTATGTGCCCGAGGACGTCGCCAAGTTCTATCCGGCCGAGCACAAGGACCCGGACGGCAACTTCGCCAGCTTCCGCGTCTGGGTCTGCATCATCGCCTACAACACCAATCTGGTGAAAAAGGAAGAGGCGCCGAAGAGCTATGCCGACCTGCTCGATCCGAAGTGGAAAGGCAAGATCGTCAAGGCGCATCCCGGCTACAGCGGCACCATCATGACCGCGACCTACCAGATGCAGCGCGATCTCGGCTGGGCCTATTTCGAGAAGCTGGCGGCGCAGAACATCATGCAGGTGCAGTCCTCGGCCGATCCGCCGAAGCGGCTGGCGCTCGGCGAGCGCGCGGTGATGGCCGACGGCAACGAGTACAATATCTTCCAGATCAAGGAAAAGGACGGGCCGGTGGAGGCCGTCTACGCCACCGAAGGCTCGCCGCTGATCGTGGGGCCGACCGGCATATTCAAGGCCGCGCCCAATCCGAACGCCGCCCGGCTGTTCTGCAACTATAGCTTCTCGCCGGAATGCCAGCAGCTCATCGTCGACGTCGGCGGCCTGCGCTCGATGCATCCGCAGACCAAGGAAAAGGCCGGGCGCACGCCGTTCAAGGACATCAAGGTGATGAAGGACGATCCAGCCGCGGTCGAAAAGATGAGCGACGAGATCAAGCAGCGCTACAGCAAGATCTTCCGCGTCTGAGGTAAACATCCCTCGGCCCGCGCGTGGCCGGAGGAAAAAATCGAGGACGCCATGACCAAACAGCTTACGAAACGCGATGTGCTCAAAGGTGCTGGGGTGCTTGGCCTCAGCGCCTTTGCCGTGCGGGTCGCCGCAGCGCCTGCGGCGGAAGCGGTGACGCCCGCCTTAATCGAGGCGGCGAAAAAAGAAGGTAAGGTTGTCTTTTACACGGCGATGGACTTGCAGTTCGCGGAACGTCTCGGCAAAACATTCGAGGCGAAGTTCCCCGGCATTGCGGTGCGCGTGGAGCGATCCGGCGCCGAGCGGGTTTTTACCCGCATCGACCAGGAGTATTCCTCCAAAATCCACACTGTCGATGTCGTCAACACCGCGGACCAGGCGCATTGCATCATCTGGAAACGCAACGGCTGGCTCGCGCCGTACCTGCCGGAAGAGGTCGTTAAGTATTACGACAAAAGTTACTACGACCCGGAGGGGTTGCATGTAACGACGCGAATTCTGATCTCTCCGATCGCCTACAACACGAACCTGGTGAAGAAGGAAGACGCGCCGAAGAGCTTCAAGGACCTGCTCGATCCGAAATGGAAGGGCAAAATGGTCAAGGCGCATCCGGCCTATAGCGGCACGATCATGAACGCGACCTTCGAGATCGCGCGCGATCTGGGCTGGGACTACCTCGAGAAATTGGCCGCGCAGAACGTCATGCAGGTTCAGTCGGCAACCGATACGCCGAAGAGAATATCGCTCGGCGAGCGCGCGGTCATGGTGGACGGCGCGGGCTACCTTGTCATCCGCTACAAGGAGGCGGGCCAGCCGGTCGAGATCGTCTATCCGGAGGAGGGCACGCCGCTCGCCACCGGCCCAAGCGCGGTCTTCAAGGCTGCTCCAAACCCCAATGCCGCACGCTTGTTCCAGAACTGGATGCACTCGCGCGAGGCCCAGCAGATGATCGTCGATTCGGCCCGCCAGTATTCGCCGCACAGCCAGACCGTAGAGAAGTCCAGCGTCCGCAAACTCGCCGACATCAAGCTGATGAAGGAGGATCCGGAAGGCGTCCATGCGCAGGCGGACGCGGTCAAGAAGCGGTACGCAGAGATTTTCAAGGTGTGATGACAATCGCCATTCCAGCAACGCAGGCGCCGCGCAAATTCGGGATCGATGTCTCGAAACCGGTGCTCTATGGCTTCGCCGCGGTGCTGTGCGTGCTGATCGTGCTGCCGCTATCGTGGCTGCTGATCTACAGCCTGACAGACGCCGCGGGCCATGTCACGCTCGGCAATTTCTACCGGCTGTTCACCGAGAGTTCGTTCTACGATCCGCTGGTCACCACCTTCATCATCGCTACCTCGTCGGCGATCATATGCTGTGCGGTAGCGGCGCCGATGGGTTGGCTGGTGGCGCGCACCGATCTGCCGTTCAGCGGCGTGATCCGCGCGCTGGTGACGGCCTCGTTCGTGACACCGCCGTTTCTCGGCGCCATTGCCTGGGAGGTGTTGGCAGCGCCCAACAGCGGCTTGCTCAACAAGATCTTCCGTAACGTGACCGGCGCCGAGCAGGACGTGCACCTGTTCAATATCTACAGCATCGAAGGCATCATCTTCGTCATCTCCTGCTATACGTTCCCTTACGTGTTCGTGCTGGTCGCCAATTCGCTCGACCGCACGCCCGGCGAGCTCGAGGACGCCTCCTCGATTCTCGGCGGCGGGCGCTGGTACACCGCGCGCCGCGTCACCATCCCGCTGGTGCTGCCGGCCTTGCTGGCGGGCGCGCTGGTGGCGTTCCTGCAGGCGATGACGCTGTTCGGCTCGCCGGCTATCTTGGCGCTGCCGGCCGGCTTCCACACCATGACCACCAAGATATGGAGCCTGTTCCAGTATCCGCCCAAGCCGGAGCTTGCCGCCGCCGCCTCGCTGCCGCTGCTGGTGCTCACCATCATCCTGCTGCGTGCCGAGAGCATGATCCTCGGCCGCCGCGGCTATTCGGTGGTCGGCGGCAAATACGGCGCGCCGCGCCTGATCCCGCTGCACCGCTTGCGCTGGGTGGCTTTCATCGTTTGCCTGCTGGTCCTGATGCTGCCGGTGTTCTTGCCCTATGCCGCGCTGTTCAACGCGGCGTTCTCGCCGGTCGCCACCACATTCCTGACCTTCCAGAACGCGACCTTGCACAATATCGAGTTCGTGCTGTTCGAACTGTCGGCGGCTTCGCTGGCGCTCAAGAACACGGTGATCCTTGGCGGTGCCACCGCCACCGTCGGCACCGTGATTGCGGTGGTGATCGCCTACGTCACCGCGCGTCACGCGGTCGCCGGCTGGCGTGCGCTCGGCTTCCTCGCCACCGCGCCGATCGCCATTCCCGGCATCGTGCTCGGCGTTGGCCTGTTCCTGAGCTATACGCGGCCGCCTTTCGTGCTGTACGGCACCTTGTGGATTCTGTTGATCGCCTTCGTCACCATCGCGCTGCCGTCGGCCTATCAGCAGCTGCAGGCGGCATTCCGCACCATCCATCCCGAGCTCGAGGACGCCAGCCGCATCCTCGGCGCCACACGGCTGCGTTCGCTCTGGCAGATCACCGCGCCGCTGTTGCGCACCGGCGTGATTGCGACCTGGTGTTTCATCTTCGTCGGCGTGATGCGTGAATTGTCGGCGGCGATCATTCTGTTCACCTCGGAAACGAAAGTGATCTCGGTGCTGATCTACGATCTCAACGAGAGCGGCGATCTCGGCGCTATCGCGGTGATCGGCATCGGCATGCTGATCATCACCTTCAGCGTGGTGATCGCGGTCAACCGCATCCCCGGTTTTGGCACCGTGCGATTCAGAACTTAAATGGACGCCAAGCTTCCTCAGATTTCCGTCGCGCAGCATCTGGCCGAGCGCATCGTCGCGTTGCGCGCCGATGCGCTGCCGGCGGCGGTGCGGCAGAAGTGCGAGGATTTGCTGATCGACGTGGTCGGGCTCTGCGTCACCGCGCGCCACGAGGACTACATCAAGAGCGCGCTTGCCGGTTGCGACGACGACGGACCGTGCACCGCGATTGGACACACGCGCACGCTGAGCGCCGCCGGCGCCGCCTTTATCAACGGCACCGCCGCGCATGGCGAGGATTTCGACGACACCTTCGAAGGCGGGCCGGTGCATGCTGGCGCCGTGATCGTGCCGGCGGTGCTGGCGGCCTGCGAGCGCCACCGGCCGGACGGCGCCGCGGCGCTCTTAGGCATCGCGGTTGGCACCGAGGCGATGTGCCGGCTGTCCACCGTGGTGCCGAAGGCGGTGCACAAGGCCGGCTTTCATCCGACCGCGATCTTCGGCGTCATGGGCGCCGCCGCCGGCGTTAGCGCGGCGCTCGGCCTCAACGCCAAGCAGATCGTCGATGCGCTCGGCATCGCCGGCAGCTTCGCTTCCGGCATCATCGAATATCTGGCCGAGGGTGCCTGGACCAAGCGGCTGCATCCGGGCTGGGCGGCGCAGTCGGGCCTGCGCGCGGCGCTGCTGGCGCGCGGCGGCTTCCTAGGGCCCCGTACGGTGTTCGAAGGCGTGCACGGACTGTTCCACGGCTTCGCCCATACCACGGCGGGCGACTACGGCGCGCTGGACGATTTCGGCAAACGCTGGGTGACCGAGACGCTCGCCTTCAAGCCCTATCCGTGCGGCACCATGGCGCATCCTTACATCGATTGCGCCAGGCGGCTGGCGGCGCGCGGCGTCAAGCCGGGCGACGTGAAGGAACTGATCTGCGAGGTGGCGGAAGGCACCGTGCACCGGCTGTGGGAGCCGCTCGCCGCCAAGCAGCGCCCGCCCAACGGCTATGCCGCGAAATTCGCCACGCCCTTTATCCTGGCCACCGGCTTCGTGCGTGGCGGCGTCGGGCTCGACGCCTTCACCGATGCCGCGGTGCGCGACGAGGCGGTGCTCGCGCTCGCCGCCAAGGTGCGCTATGTGGTCGATCCGAAAAATCCCTATCCGAACAATTTCACCGGCCACATCCGCGCGTTCATGACCGACGGGCAGGTTTTCGAGGAACGCCAACCGCATTTCCGCGGCGGCGCGCACGAGCCGCTGACGCGCGTCGACATCGAGGAGAAATTCGCGCTCAATGCCCGCCACGGCGGCTGGGACGCGGCGCGCGCTACGTCGGCGTTGACGCTGCTGGCGAAGCTGTACGATGGCAAAATCGATCTCACGTCACTACGAGGTTAAATCACGTTATGAGCACCAGCAATGATCTCGCCGGCAAGGTAGCGATAGTCACCGGCGCCGGACGCAATATCGGCCGCGCCATCGCGCTCCAGCTCGCCCAAGCGGGTGCGGCGGTGGTGGTCAATGCGCGCTCCAACAAAGCCGAGGCCGACGCGGTGGTACGCGAGATCGAAGCGGCGGGCGGTAAGGCGCTGGCCGTGCTCGGCGATGTCGGCGATGCAAAGGTGCCCGCCGCCATGGCCGATGCCGCGCTCAAGCGCTTCGGCCGCATCGACATCCTGGTCAACAACGCGGCGCTGCGGCGTGAGAAACCGATCGACCTGATGACCTACGACGACTGGCGCGAGGTCATGAGTGTCACCCTCGACTCGGCGTTTCTCTGCGTGAAGGCCTGCCTGCCGGCCATTCAAAAAAGCGGCGGCGGCACCATCATCAATATCGGCGGCATGAGCGCGCATATCGGTTCCAAGCATCGCGCCCATGTGATGACCGCCAAAGCTGGGCTGGTCGGTTTCTCGCGCTCGCTCGCCCACGATCTCGCCGCCGATCGCATCACCGCCAATTGCGTCGTGCCCGGCGCGATCGACACCACGCGGTCGGGTGCCTCGAAACCGGCGCATCATCTCACCCACGGCACCATCACCGGCGAGCGCGGCAAGCCGGACGACGTCGCCGCCATGGTGCGTTTCCTGTGCGGTCCCGGCGGGCGTTACGTCACCGGGCAAACCATCCACGTCAGCGGCGGCGCCTATCTCGGCGTATAGCCGCGCGGCGGGAAAAGTGGCCGCCCCGATACGAAAGTGCTAATCCAAGCCCACAATTGTCCCAGGTAACGACGAGGTTCGCATGTATTCAGAGCTCGCTCTTTTCATCGACGGCAAATGGCTCAGCGGCGAAGGCCGCAAGGGCGAGGATGTGATCAATCCGGCGACCGGCAAGGTGCTGGCGCATCTTCCGCATGCCAGCAAGGCCGATCTCGACGCGGCGCTCGCCGCCGCCGCCAAGGGCTTCCAGGTCTGGAAGGCGACCTCGGCCTATGACCGCGCCAAGATCATGCGCAAGGCCGCCGATCTGGTACGCGAGCGCTACGACCACATTTCCAAGGTGCAGACCCAGGAGCAGGGCAAGGTCTATGTCGAGTCGCGCGCCGAGGTGATGACCTCAGCCGACATCATCGACTGGTATGCCGAGGAAGGCCGCCGCACCTATGGCCGTCTGGTGCCGGGTCGCCAGAAGGGCGTGCGGCAAATTGTTCTTCAAGAACCCGTTGGCGTGGTCGCCGCGTTCACGCCGTGGAATTTTCCGACGCTCACGCCAATCAGAAAGATCGCAGGCGCCTTGGCCGCCGGCTGCTCGCTCATCATCAAGGCCTCGGAAGAGACGCCGGGCGGTTGCGTCGAGCTGGTGAAATGCTTCGCCGACGCCGGCTTGCCGGCGGGCGTGCTCAATCTGGTGTTTGGCGTGCCGGCCAATGTGTCGGAGCACCTGATCCCGTCGCCCATCGTGCGCAAGATTTCCTTCACCGGCTCGATCCCGGTGGGCAAGCATCTCGCCGGTCTCGCCGCCAAAGGCATGAAGCGCGCCACCATGGAACTCGGCGGACATTCGCCGGTCGTGGTGTTTGCCGACGCCGATGCGGAAAAGGCCGCCGACACCATCGCCGCGTTCAAGTATCGCAACGCCGGGCAAGTCTGCATCTCGCCGACGCGCTTCTATGTGCAGGAGGCGTCCTACAGCAAATTCGTCGCCCGCTTCACCGAATATGCCAAGGGCCTCAAGATGGGCGACGGGCTGGAGAAGGGCATCACCTTGGGGCCGCTCGCCAATCCGCGCCGGCTCGACGCCATGGAGGCGATCGTCAACGACGCCAAGGCGCGCGGCGGCAAGATCCAAACCGGCGGCTCGCGTCATGGCAACCAGGGCTTCTTCTTCCAGCCGACGGTGGTCACCGACATTCCCGACGACAGCAAGATCATGACCGATGAGCCATTCGGCCCGATCGCGCCGATCGTGCCGTTCAAGACCTTCGACGAGGTGGTCGAGCGCGCCAATTCGCTGCCCTTCGGGCTGGCGGCTTACGCCTTCACCTCATCGGGCGCCACCGCCACCGCCATCGGCGATGCCATCCAGTCCGGCATGGTCGGCGTCAACAGCATCGCCATCTCGACACCGGAGACGCCGTTCGGCGGCGTCAAGGAGAGTGGCTACGGCTCGGAAGGCGGCATCGAGGGCCTGCAGGCCTACATGAACACCAAGTTCATCTCGCAGGCTTAAGTACGCGGGCACTCACTCCGCCGGCCGCAAACGCGGCGACGGGCGGCGGCGGATGAAACTCGGCGCGCCGCCGCCGAGCTTGCGGTGCAGCCGGTCGAGCAGCAGATAGATCACCGGCGTGGTGTAGAGCGTGAGCATCTGCGACACCAGCAACCCGCCGATGATGGTGATGCCGAGCGGCCGGCGCAGCTCGGAGCCAGGGCCGGCCGCGATCACCAGCGGCACCGCGCCCAGCATCGCCGCCATGGTCGTCATCAGGATCGGCCGGAAACGCTCCAGGCAGGCTTCGTGAATGGCTTGCAGCGGCGTGAGCCCGCGCTTGCGCTCGCCCTCGAGCGCGAAGTCCACCATCATGATGCCGTTCTTCTTCACGATGCCGATCAACAGAATGATGCCGATGAAGGCGATCACGGTCAGCTCGGTGCCGGAGATCTGCAAAGCGAGCAGCGCACCCAAGCCGGCGGACGGCAGCGTCGAGATGATGGTGAGCGGGTGCGCCAGACTCTCGTACAGCACGCCGAGCACGATATAGACCGCGATCAGCGCCGCCAGCAGCAGCAGCGGCTGCGCGCTGACGGTCCGCTTGAAGGCCTGCACGTCGCCGGAGAATTCGGCGTGGATCGCGTCGGGCACGTGCATTTCGGCCACCGCCTGCGCGAGCGCCGCGGTGGCCTGCTCGATCGTAGTGCCGGGCGCGATATTGTAGGTGATGGTCACCGACGGGAACTGGCCTTGATGGTTCACCACCAACGGTGCGATGCCGCGCTCGATGCGCGCCACCGTCGAGAGCGGCACCTGTGTATTGCCGGCACCTGTGACATAGACCTGGGTCAGGTCGGTCGGATCGCGCTGGTATTTGCGGTCCACTTCCAGGATCACCCGGTATTGGTTGCGCGTGCTGTATATGGTCGAAATCTGCCGCTGCGAGAAGGCATTGTTGAGCGCGTTGTCGATGTCCTGGATGCGCACGCCTAGCCGCGCGGCGGTCTTGCGGTCGATGCTGACGTTGGCCTGCAGGCCGCCCTGTTCGCGGTCGGTGGTGACGTCGACCACGCCGGCCACCGTCTTCACTTTGTCGACCACGCGCGGCACCCAGACTTGCAGCAGGTCGATATCGGAGCTCCACAGCGTGAACTGATATTGCGAGTCGCTCTGCCGGCCGCCGATTCGCAGATCCTGCGCCGGCACCATGAACACCCGGATGCCGGGGATGCCGTTGAGCTTGGCGCGCAGACGCGCCACCACAGCTTGCGTGGTCACATTGTTGCGCTCGCTTAGCGGCTTCAGGCTGATGAATAACCGCCCGCGATTGACCGAGGCGTTGAAGCCTGAGGCGCCGACCGAGGAGCCCAGCCCCGCCACCGCCGGGTCAGCCAGCACGATGTCCATCGCCTTCTGCTGAATCTGCACCATCGCCTCGAAAGAAATGTCGGTCGAGGCCTGTGTGCCGCCGAAGATAAGTCCGGTATCGTCCTGCGGGAAATAGCCCTTCGGCGTCTTGATATAGAGACCGACCGTGAGCGCGATGGTGGCGAGAAACGCGATCATCGCCAGCGCGCGGTGTTCGAGCATGAAAGTCAGCGTGCGGTCGTAGAAGGCGATCATGCGCGACAGCGCGCCCTCGACCCGGCGGTCGAGCCAGGTCGCGTTGCGGCTCGGCGCCGCCCGCACGAAATAGGCGCAGATCATCGGCGTCACCGACAGCGACACCACGGTGGAGACGCCGATGGCGAAAGCCAGCGTCACCGAAAATTCGCGAAACAGCCGGCCGACAATGCCGCCCATGAACAGCAGCGGAATGAACGCGGCAATCAGCGATACCGAAATCGACACCACGGTGAAGCCGATCTGCTTGGCGCCCTTCAGCGTGGCGCGCAGCGGCGAGTCGCCGTTTTCCAGATTGCGGAACACGTTCTCGATCATCACGATGGCGTCGTCGACCACGAAGCCGATGCTCACCGCCAGCGCCATCAGCGACAGATTGTCGATGGAAAATCCGGCCAGCCACATCGCCGCGCAGGTGCCGGCGAGCGACAGCGGCACCGTGATGCCGGCAGCGATGGTCGCCGCCGTGCGCCGCAGGAAGATGAACACCACCATCATCACCAGCAGCGCGGTGGCGCCGAGCGTGAGCTGCATGTCGTGCACGCTGGCGCGGATGGTCTGGGTGCGGTCGGTCAGCACCGAAATATCGAGGCCGGCCGGCACCCATTGCCGCAGCTCCGGCAGCAGCGCGTAGATGCGATCGACCGTATCGATGACGTTGGCGTTGCCCTGCTTGGTGATGATCAGCAGCACCGAGGGGTCGCGGTTGTACCAGCCGGCCGAGCGGCTGTTGCGCACGCTGGCGCGGATCGAGGCCACGGTGGACAGGCGGATCACGTTGCCGTTCACGGTCTTCACCACCAGCGGGTCGTATTCGTTGGCGTTGCGCAGCTGGTCGTTGATGCCGATGCTGACCGCGCGCTTGTCGCCGTCGAAACTGCCGAGCGGGCCGAGCGCATTGGAATTGGCGATCGCCGTTCGCACGTCCTCCATGGAAAGGCCCATGGCGGCGAGCCGCGTCGGATCGACGCGCACGCGCAGCGCCGGCTGCTCGGAGCCGGCGACGGTGACGTCGGCGACCCCGTCCACCTGCGACAGGCGCTGTGCGATCACGCTGTCGGCGGCATCGTAGATCGCGCTCGGCTGCATGGTCTTGGAGGTCAGCGCCAGGATCAGGATCGGCGCCGCCGACGGATTGGCCTTGCGGAAGGTCGGCAGCGTCGGCATGTCGCCGGGCAGGTCGCTGAGCGCGGCATTGAGCGCGGCCTGCACGTCGCGCGCGGCGCCTTCGATGCTGCGGCTCAAATCGAACTGGATGGTGATGCGCGAAAGCCCGGTCGAGCTGGACGACGTCAGCTCGGTCACCCCGGAAATCTCGCCCAGCCGCCGCTCCAGCGGCGCCGCCACCGTCGCCGCCATGATGTTGGGGTCGGCGCCCGGCCGGCTGGCCGACACGAATATGGTCGGGAAATCGACGCTCGGCAGGCTGGCGACCGGCAGGAAGCGATAGGCCACGGCGCCCACCAGGAACAGTCCGATCGCCAGCAGCGTGGTGCCGATCGGCCGGCGGATGAACGGCCGCGAGAAATTCATGACCGGCCTCGCGCCGGGCGCGCCCGACGCGGGGCGAGCCGCGGCGGCTCGGGCGGCGGCGTCGGCACCAGCCGCGCGCGCAGCCGCTCCATATAGAGATAGATCACCGGCGTGGTGTAGAGCGTGAGCAATTGGCTGAGCAGCAACCCGCCGACGATGGTGATACCGAGCGGATTGCGCAGCTCCGAGCCGGTGCCGCTTTCCAGCGCCAGCGGCAGCGCGCCGAACAGCGCGGCGAGCGTCGTCATCATGATCGGGCGGAAGCGCAGCAGCGCCGCTTGCACGATCGATTCTTCCGGAGTCATACCCTGGTGGCGCTCGGCCTCGATGGCGAAGTCGATCATCAGAATCGCGTTCTTCTTCACGATGCCCATCAGCAGCACGATGCCGATCAGCGCGATCACCGAGAGATCGTAACCGAACAGCATCAGCGCCAGCAGCGCGCCGACGCCGGCCGAGGGCAAAGTGGACAGAATGGTAAGCGGATGTATGAAGCTTTCGTACAGCACGCCGAGCACGATGTAGATGGTGATGGCGGCGGCCAGCAGCAGCCATGGCTCGCCCGCCAGGGACTTGGCGAATTCGGCGGCATCGCCCGAATAGGCGCCGGTCACCGACGACGGCATGCCGATCTCCTGCTGCGCCGCGCCGATCAGCGTGACCGCGTCGGACAGCGCGTAGCCGGGCGCCAGATCGAAGCTGATGGTGACGGAGGGAAACTGCTCCTGGTGCGCGATCGCCAGCGGGGCCGAGGTGTTCACGAAGCGCGCGAAGGCCGCCAGCGGCACCTGGTTGCTGCCGGTGACGGTGTTGGGCGTGGCGGTGGTGTTGGTGCTGGTGCTGCCGCTGGCGGTGTTGGCGACGGTGGCGGCGGTGCCGGTCGAGGTGCTCGAGCCGGTGACATAGAGCTTGGACAGCGCGCCGGGGTCCTGCTGGTAGCGCGGCTGCGCTTCCAGGATGACGCGGTACTGGTTGGCCTGCCCGTAGATGGTCGAAATCTGCCGCTGGCCGAAGGCGTCGTTGAGCGTGTCGGTGATGCTCTGCATCGACACGCCGAGGCGGCCGGCCTGCTCGCGGTCGACATTGACATTGACGCGCGGCCCGCCTTCCTGCGCCTCGGAGGCGACCTCGCGCAAGGCCGGGTTGCCGCGCAGCCGCCGCGTCAGCGTATTGGCCCATTCCAGCACTTCGGCCGTATCGGTGCCGACCAGCGTGTACTGATACTGCGCGCGGCTGGCGCGCGTGGAAATCTGGATATCCTGCGTGGCCTGGAAATACACCGTCATGCCGGGAATGCCGGCGACCGCGATTTTCAGCCGCGCGACGATCTCATCGACGCGCGCGCTGCGCTGGCTGCGCGGTTTCAGCGAGATGGCGAGCCGGCCGGCGTTGGGCGTGGCGTTGAGCGGGCTGACGCCGATCACCGAAACCACACCGGCGATATCGGCATCGGAGCGGATCGCAGCCTCCACCGTCTGCTGGCGGCGCTGCATTTCGCTGAACGAAACATCGGCGCCGGCTTCGGTCACCGCGGTGATCAGGCCGGTGTCCTGTAGCGGCAGGAAGCCCTTGGGAATGACGATGTAGAGGAAAATCGTGGCGGCGAGCGTCGCCAGCGTGACCAGCAGCGTCTCGCGCTGGCGGCGCAGCACCCAGAGCAGGCTGCGGTGATAGAATTCGACCGTGCGCTCGAGCAGGTCGTGAAAGCGGCGCATCAATGCGCTGTCGCGGGCGACGCCGCCAAGATCGCCGCCTTGCCGCAGCAGGCGGGCGCACATCATCGGCGTCAGCGTCAGCGAGACGATGGCGGAGGCCACCACCGCGATGGTGAGCGTGAGCGCGAATTCGCGGAACATGCGCCCGACCAGCCCGGTCATGAACAGCAGCGGAATGAACACCGCGATCAGCGACAGCGTGAGCGAGATCACCGTGAAGCCGATTTCTTTGGCGCCGCGCAGCGCCGCATCGAGCGGCTTTTCGCCGTCCTCCATGTGACGCACGATGTTCTCGATCATGACGATGGCGTCGTCGACCACGAAGCCGGTGCCTATGGTGAGCGCCATCAAAGAGAGGTTATCCAGCGAGAAGCCGGCGAACCACATCACGCCGAAGGTCGCGATCAGCGACAGCGGCAGCGCCACGCCGGCGATGATGGTGGCGCGGATGGTGCGCAGGAAGATCAGCACCACCAGCACCACCAGCACGACGCTGAGCATCAGCGTGAATTGCACGTCGTGGATCGAGGCGCGGATGGTGGTGGTGCGGTCGTTGACGATGGTGAGCGTGGCGCCGGCCGGCATTGCGCGCCGCAGCCGCGGCAGCTCGGCGCGCACGCGTTGCACCGTCTCGATCACGTTGGCGCCGGGCTGGCGCTGCACGTCGAGGACGATCGCCGGCGCGCCCTTGTAGGAGGCGCCGACCTTGGTGTTCTCCAGGCCCTCGACCACGTCGGCGATGTCGCCGAGCAGTACCGGCGCGCCGTTGCGGAACGCCACGGTGATGGATTTGTAGGCCTCGCCACTGGAAAGTTGATCGTTGGCGGCGACCGAGTAGGACTGGTGCGCGCCGTCGAGCGAGCCCTTCGGTCCGGCCACATTGGCGCCGACGATGGCGGTGCGCAGGTCTTCCAGCCCGATGCCATAGGCTGCCAGCCGCGACAAGTCGGCCTGGATGCGGATCGCCGGCCGGATGCCGCCCTGCACCGAGACGTGGCCGACGCCGGTCACCTCCGACAGCCGCGGCGACATGATGGTGTCGGCCATGTCGCTGAGCGTGCGCAGGTCGATGGCGGGCGAGGTGAGCGCCAGCGTGATGATCGGCACGTCGGCCGGATTCACCTTGGAATAGCGCGGCGGATAGGGAAGGTTGCGCGGCAGCGTGGAGCCGGCGGCGTTGATCGCCGATTGCACGTCCTGCGCGGCGGCGTCGATGTCGCGCGCCAGATCGAATTGCAGCGTGATCTGGCTGATGCCGAACGAGCTCGACGAGGTCAGGGTCTGCAGCGCCGGAATCTGGCCGAACGTCCGCTCCAGCGGCGCGGTCACCAGCGCGGTGATGGTGTCGGGATTAGCGCCGGGAAGCTGGGTGGTGACCTGGATGGTCGGGAAATCCACCTGTGGCAGCGCCGATACCGGCAGCCACCAGTAACCAAGCGCGCCGCCCAGCATCACCGCGACGCCGAGCAGGGAGGTGGCGATCGGCCGGTGAATGAATGGGGAAGACACGCTCATTGCTGCGCGTTCGGCCTCGTATTATTGCCGCCCCGTGTAGTGCCCGCCGGACGCTGGCCATCGTCCACAGGGCGTTGGCCGCTGCGCGGCCGCGCGCCTTGTGCCCCGGCGGCGGGCGCGCCTTCGGCGCTGCCGATCGTGATCTTGCCGCCATCGACGAGGCGGGCGAAGCCGGTGGTGACCACGCGCTCGGGCGGCTCCAGTCCGCTCGCCACCACGGTCTGCGTCTCGTCCTGCTTCTGCACATTGATCGGGCGCATCGTCACCGTGTTGTCGTCCTTGACCACGTAGACGAAGGTGCCGTTCGGCCCGCGCTGCACCGCGCCGGTCGGGATCACCACTAGCTGCTTGAGGGTATCGATCAGCAGTCGGACATTGACGAACTGGCCCGGCCATAGTTGCAGGTCGGTGTTGGGAAACTCGGCCTTTAGCTTTACCGTGCCGGTCGACTGGTCGACCTGATTGTCCACCACCCTGAGCGTGCCGCGGTCGATCACCGCGTCGTTGTCGGAGCGCTGCGCCTCGACGCTGAGCGGGCCCTTGGCAAAGGCGCGGTTGACTTGGTTGAGCTCCTGCTGCGGCAGGTTGAACAACACCGAGATCGGGCGCAACTGGGTGAGGGTGACGATGCCGGTCGAATCCGAGGCACGCACGATATTACCTTCGTCGACCTGGCGGATGCCGGTGCGCCCTGCGATCGGCGCCACGATGTTGGTGTAGCTGAGCGTCGCCTGCGTGTTTTCGATTGCCGCCTGGTCGGCTTGCACGAGCGCGGAATATTGATTGACCAGCGCCCGTTGCGTGTCGGCCTGCTGGCGGTTGATGGCGTTGGTGCTGGCCAGCTTTTCATAACGATCAAGGTCGATCCTGGAATTGGCAAGCTGCGCTTCGTCCTGCGCCTTCTTGGCCTGCGCCTGGGAGAGCGCCGCTTTGAAGATGGTCGGGTCGATGCGCGCCAGCACGTCGCCCTTCTTGACGTCCTGGCCTTCCTTGAAGGCGACCTCGATCAGCTTGCCGTCGACTTGCGCGCGCACCGTGACCGTGTTGAGCGCCCGGGTGGTGCCGACCGCGCCGAGATAGACCGGCACGTCCGCGCGGACCGCCGCCGCCACCAGCACCGGCACCGGCCCCTCGGCGCCGAAGCGGCCGCCGGCACGGCGCTGCGGCTCGAGCGAGCCGGTGAACTGATAGACCAGCGCCGCCGCGATCAGGATGACGACCAGGCCGACGACAAGCGTGCGTTGCTTGCGGCGGCCGGTCTTCGCCCAAATCTGCTTCGGCAGCTCACCATGCATCAGATGTTTCCACCGGCCTCGGCAACCAGCCGCCACCGAGCGCCTGATAAAGACTCACGACCGCCTGGACGTGCGCGAGCCGCGCCTGCGCCAGCGCGTCCTGCGCCTGATAGAGCGCCTGCTGGGTTTGCAGTACGATGACCAGATCGACCGTGCCCTCGCGCAGGCGCTGCTCGGAAATATCGAAGGCGCGCCGCGAGCTCGTTACCACGTCGCGCTGCAGCCGCTCGCGCAGCGCCGTCTGGCGGATGTCGTTGAGCGCAGTCTCGACGTCGGCGAAGCCGGAGATCACCGCCTTGCGGTAATTCTGCAGCAACTCGTCCTGTTTGCCTTTCTGGTAGTCGAGATTGCCCTGCAGCTTCAGGCCGTCGAAGATCGGCTGCGTCAGGCCGGCGGCGAGATTGAAGAACGCCGATTCCGGCCGCATCAGGATTTTGAGCACCGAGCTCTGATAGCCGCCTTCGCCGGTGAGCGTGATGCTCGGCAGGAACTGCGCGCGCGCATTTTCGACATTGGCGTTGGCGGCGGCGAGATCGGCCTCGGCTTTGCGGATGTCGGGCCGCTGCGTCAGCAACTCGGACGGCAGGCCCGGCGTTACGCGCGGGACGGCGATGCTGCGCAACGATCCGCCGCGCACGCGCACGCTTTCGGGCGAGCGCGCCATCAGCACCGCGAGCGTGTTGCGGTTCTGCGTCAAGGTTTGTTCCAACGGCGGGATCGCCGCGCGCTGGGTATTGACCAGGCTTTCCTGCTGCGCGGTGTCGAGCGCGGAGGCCGTGCCGGCGTTGAGCCGCTGCTGGATCAAATTGAGCACGCGGGTGGCGCTTTCCAGGTTCTCGCGCGCGGCCTTGAGCCGGTCCTGCGCGGTCAGCACCTGGAAATAGGCGTTGGCGGTGGCGACCACGGTGGTGAGGCCGACCACTTCGCGGTCGTAGCGGCTGGCGACCGCGGTCTGTTCCGCCGCGCGCAGGGCGGAGCGGTTCTTGCCCCAGAAGTCGATCTCATAGCTGGCGGTAAGCGAGGCGGTGAGAGTGTTGCTTACGGAAAAGCCCTTGTCGTCGAACGGCATGCCGTTGCCGAGGCCGGTCGTCTTGGATGCCTGCGAGCGCGCGGCGTCGCCGCTCAGGCCGACATTCGGCAGCAGAGGCGCTCCGGCCATGCGCGACTGCGCGTCGGCCTGCACGATGCGGGCGACCGCGGCGGCGATATCGAGATTGGCGGAGCGCGCTTCTTCGATGATTTTGGTCAGCTCGCGCGAGCGGAAGCCGCGCCACCAGTCGAGCGGCGGCAGCGCCGCCTCGGCCAGCTCGGGATTTTTCGGGCCGCGGTCATAGGCCTGCGGGATATCCAACCCGGGCTCGGGCTTGTCGGTCAGCAGGCAGCCACCGAGCGGGAGCATCAGACATAACCCCTGGAGCATGGCCAAAAACGGACGCCCCCCCGTTTTCGCTCCCCAGCGCAAACTCGTGCTAACGCAACGCATGCCCACAACCCTCAAAACGACTGTTACAACAAGGTCCGTGAAGGGAAACTAGCCTGAACGGATGCCTGTTGCTCGATTTTATTGCTGTTTGGTCTCGGATTTTCGTCCGGGCGGCCAGTCGGCCAGCGCATGGCGGCCGGCGGCCGACATTTGCGCCGCCGTGCTCGCGAACACCCCCTGGATGGTCTGGTCGAAATTCTGCCGGGCGGCGCGGGTCCTGGCCATGGCCTCGCGCATGGCCACCGGATCGAATGGCTCCTGCCGCAGGGTGGCGCGGATGCCGTCCTGGGCGGTGCGGTATTTTGTCTGGGTGTCCTCGATTGCCTCGCGGTTGGCTTTGATCTGGCCGCGCAGCAGGTCGGCGTCGGACGGTGGTAAAGTGGTGGCAATCCGCTCGACCCGCACGAAAACGTTGCGGTCCCAGGTCGGCGTCGCCGGGGCGCGGATCGTGATCGCCACCGCGGCGCCGAAGAAGAACAGATTGAGCGCGAGCGAACCGAGCAGCAGCCAGCGCGAGGAGCCGCGCGTCATGGCCGGAGCGAACTGGGCGAGGGTCATGGACGTGCTCCGGTCAGCGCTTCGGGCTCGAATACGACCGAGCCGATGCCGGCGCGGCTAAAGGCCGCGAAGGATGCGTTGGCGACGTCGAATTGGCGGTCGAGCCCGGCCAGTCCGATGCCGAAACCGAGCGCGGCGCAGCAGGCCAAGGCGGCGACGCGCGGCCAGGCCGGCGCGAATTGCCAGTCGAGCAGCACCGAAGGCAGGCGCCAGAACGCGAGTTTCTGCCGCGGCAGCGGACGGCTAAGCCGTTGCAGCACGCGGCCGACCGCGGCCGCGTCGGCTTGCGACGTCGCGTCGCGGCGCTTGAGCGCAGTTTCGAGAAATTTTTCGAACTGTGCATCTGTCATTTTTTTTGTCATCTCACTCTTCCCCGTCAATCACGTGAACTAAACGCGCCCGCAAATTCTGTTTGCCGCGCACCAGCAAGGTCTCGACCGCCGACACTGACGTGCCGAGTATGTCCGCCACCTGCGCATTGCTCATGCCCTCGCTATAGGTGAGCACGATGGCCACGCGCTGGCGCGCCGGCAATTCGGCAATCGCGACCGCCAGCTGTTGCTCGCGCTCGTCGTGCTCGGCCGTCTCAGTGGCGCGGGGCGCCGGGTCGACAAGCTCGCCGGCCGCCTCCAGTGCGACCCAGCGCGCGCGCCGCTTGCGGTCGAGACAGAGATTGACCACCACGCGCGTGAGCCAGGTGCGGAACGCCGCCAGCGGCTGCCAGCGCGGCGCATGGGTCCATACCCGCAGCATGGCTTCCTGCGCCACGTCCTCGGCGTCGGCGGCGTTGCCGAGGATGCGGCGGGCAAGCCAGAGTATCGCCGGCAGATGACGGCGCGTGAGCGCACGGTACGCGGGCTCATCGCCGCGCGCGACCAGGGCCATGAGCGCTTCGTCGCTGTCATCCATCGAGTTGTGGCAGCCGCCATCGGAAAGACCCGTCCATTGTAGTCCTTGGCCTATCCGATTAACGGGCGGGGGCCCTGAATCCTGTGCTTTGGGGACAGTGGGAATAGCGGGGGTAATTTCGGGTATAACCGGCTAAGCTATTGAACTAGCGTTGTTTTGCCACGCGGGCCTGGGCCGCCAGTTCCAGCCCCTTAACCAAGCGATGAACCGTTTTGCAGTTCGGCGTGGGCACGCCCAGGCGTTCGCCCTCCCGCACAATGAAGCCGGTCATTTCGTCGATCTCGGTCGGCTGCCCACGGGCGATATCGAGCGCCATCGAGCCGGCATGGCTCGACATCGGGAGTTCGCCGGAGCGGATCTTGGCGACGAACTCCATCGGTGGAAACGCGAAGCGGCCGCCGAGTTTTTCGACCACCGTCATGCATTCCGCCGCCATGTCGTCGACCAGCGCGCGCATGTCGGGCGAATTGTGGCGGGCGGCGTTGTCGCCCATCATCAGCGCGCCGAGCGGGTTCATCACGCAGTTGAAGACGAATTTCGACCACACCGCACCCATCGGGTCGGCGACCAGTTCGGTGGGAGTGCCGGCGGCATTGAGCAGACGCCCAAGCGGCTCGATGTCGGCGATCGTGCCGCGCTGCGGCCCGAGCCAGGTCTTGCCCTCGATCAGGTTCTCCACGCAGCCCGGCTCGACATAGCGGCCGGCATTCATGGTAGCGCCGCGCACGACAACAGCATCCGGTACGCTTAGGAGCTCCTCGGCATTGCCCATGCCGTTCTGCAGCGTCGCCAGAATTGGATTACCGGCCAGCACCGGCCGCAATTGCGTCAGCGCCGCGCCGGTGGTCTTCGACTTGGTGAGGAAGATGACGACGTCGAAATTCATGCCCTTGAACGCGGCCGGATCGTCGCTGGCTTTGAGCCGGGCGGTGCGCGGCGTTTTGCCGATCACGCGCAAGCCGCGGGCGTTGATGGCGCGCACATGCTCGGCATTGGCGTCGTAGGCGGCAACTTTGGCCACCGCCGCCAGCGCCGAGGCGAACAGGCCGCCGATGGCGCCGCAGCCGACGATCAGGATGTTGGCGGTATTTTGTGCGGCCATCGATTTCCACTTGCGCATGGTGCGCCTGCGTCCGCGCGAATGGACGGGATCGGCAAATTTCTGTCAACATGGGTCCAGTCGGCGGAATTGGCCGTCATCGCGTGAGCAAAGCTGGAGAAACGAACATGGCTGACAAGGCAATGTATGACCGCGGCATGGTGATGCGCCGCAAGGTGCTGGGCGACGAGTATGTCGATCGCGCGGTCGCCAATACCGACGATTTCAACCGCGAATTCCAGGAACTGCTCACCACCTATTGCTGGGGCGCGGTGTGGGGCGACGACACCCTGAAGCCGCGCGACCGCAGCATCCTCAATCTCGGC
This sequence comes from Hyphomicrobiales bacterium, assembly GCA_016185205.1. Lineage (GTDB taxonomy): Bacteria > Pseudomonadota > Alphaproteobacteria > Rhizobiales > Xanthobacteraceae > Pseudolabrys. The sequence continues at coordinate 31,805 of JACPOA010000005.1, forward strand.
ATGATCGCCTGTCTCGGCCGCATGCACGAATTCGAGGCGCATTTCCGCGGCGCGCTGCGCAATGGCCTCACCCCCAAGGAGCTGGCCGCCATCTTGCGCCAGATCGCGGTCTATTGCGGGTTCCCGGCGGCGGTCGATTGCCACCGCGTCGCCAAGGCTGTGCTGGCGGCGGAGGCTAAAAAATAGCTGCGCCGTCACGGCGGAATCACGATACAGAGATAGCCCTATTCTTGTCTTGAATGTGCCTTCATCCCGGGGCAATCCAGGGCGCGGTTTCGGCTGTTTTGGCCGTGCGTGGCCGCTACAGGTGACTGAATGATGCGACGTTTCGGCCTTTTCCTGCTGACGCTGCCGGTCGCGGCGGCCGTTCCGGCCGTGTCCGCGCAGGCGCAGTCTTATCCCGCCCCGCCGCCCTATTACCGCGGTGCCCCGCCGGACGCTTATGGCAACAGGTTGCCGGCCCCCGGCTATTGGGCCGACGACGAGGACGACGGCCCGGTGGTACGGCGTCCCCGCCGCGACCCGCAGTTCGGCCAGATGCCGCCGCAGGACCAGCGCGGGCCCTCCGGCGCGCCTAATCGTATTCTGCCTTACCCGGACGAGGCCGAGGCGACCGTCCCGCCGCCGCCCGGCTTTGCCAAACCGTATGGCCAGCCGCCGGCCTACGGCCACCAGCTCGATGCGCAGTCGCCGCCGGCGCCACCCGCCGCCCGCTACGAGCCCGAGGTGGTCCGGCCGCCGGCCGCAGTCGGGGTTGCACCGAATACCGCGCCGCAGCAGGGCGCCCCGCAGCAGGCCGCGCCGTCCACCAACGTCATGAGCCTGCCGCCGGAAGATCAGCCGGAAGTCGGGCAGCCCAAGGAACTGCCGGCCAATCTCAAGAAACAGCTGGTGGATTATGCCACCAGGGAGCCGGCCGGCACGCTGATCGTCGATACGCCCAACACCTATCTCTATCTGGTGCTCGGTGGCGGCAAGGCGCTGCGCTACGGCATCGGCGTCGGCCGCGAGGGTTTCACCTGGGCCGGCGGCGAGCGCGTCTCCAAGATGAAGGAATGGCCGGACTGGTTCCCGCCGGCCGAGATGATCGAGCGCCAGCCCTATCTGCCGCGCGTGATGGCGGGCGGGCCGGGCAATCCGCTCGGCGCGCGCGCGCTCTATCTCGGCAACACGCTGTACCGCATCCACGGCACCAACCAGCCCTCCACCATCGGCCAGTTCGTGTCGTCCGGCTGCATCCGCCTGCTCAACGAGGACGTCGAGGATTTGTACAGCCGCGTGCAGGTCGGCACCCGCGTCGTGGTGCTGCCGGGCAAGGCGCCGGACACGGTGGCCAATTCCGGTATCGCAGTGCCGCCGGCGAACCCGATGGCGCCCCCCAATCGCGGCACCGCGATTTCCGGCGCTCCACTGCCGCCGCTGCGCTGAGGCTGATTGTCTTAAAGTTAGATCGAAGCTTCTATTCCGTCATCCTGAGGCGGCCGCCAACGGGTCCGCGCGAAGCGCGGCCCGATGGTAAACTCCGCGGCTCTCGAAGGATATTCAAGTGAGCGGCGCTGTTATTTGTCCAACAGCGACAGCAGCGCCATCCGCAACTCGATCTCGGTGAACGGCTTGCGCAAGACCTGCACCCCACGGTGGCGCAGGCCGGCCGGCGGCTCATAGCCCGTGACAAAAATGAAGGGGATGCCGCGCAGGCGCAGCTTGTCGGCGACATCCGTCGCATAGGCGCCATTGATGTTGAGATCCAGCAAAGCGCCGTCGAGATCGGGCATTTCCGCAAGCTGGAGCGCCGACTTCATATTGTTGACCGGCCCGATGACGTGAAGCCCCAAGGCCTCGAGTTGCTCCTCGAGCATCATGGCGATGAACGGCTCGTCCTCCAGAACGAGAACATTGCGCCGCCGTTTCGGTTTATCGGGCATCGGATTTACCATCGGAGACGCGCGCCAGTCGCGTCACCGCCTCGATCACCGCGCCCGCATCGGCAATACCCTGGCCGGCGATGTCGTGCGCGCTGCCATGGGCAACGGAAGAGAACAGAATCGGCGAGCCGATTGATAAGCCCGCAGTGCGGTTGAAGGCCTGTAGCTTGGCGGCGATGTGGCCCTGGTCGTGCAGCATCACGATGAAGGCGTCGCAACCCTTTTTGCGGAACATGGTGTCGGCGCCGAACGGCCCGCTGGCCGCGATGCCGGAGACAGCCGCCTGGCGAATCGCAGGCGCGATGATCTCGATCTCCTCAGCTCCGAACATGCCCTCTTCGCCGGCATGCGGATTGAGCCCGCTCACGAAAATGCGGGGCTTGGCTAGCCCAAGTTTTTTCAGCGCCGTGTCAGTGACGCGGATTACCCGCTCGACATGCTCGCGTGTGATCAGCGCGAGCGCCTCGCGCACGCTCACATGCAGTGTCGCATGCACGATGCGCGTTTCGTCGAAACAGATCATCAGATAAACGTCGTTGACCGGCGTCCCCGTTTCGCGCGCGACGAACGAGGGATAGCCGTCGAAGGCGACGCCGGCGGCGGCGATCGAGCGTTCGGTCTGCGGCGCCGCCACCACGGCATCGACATCGCCAGCGTGCGCCGCCTGGATGGCGCGGCGGGCGCTGGCCAGCGAAGCGCGGCCGTAAGCGGCATCGACGGTGCCGAACTTGACCGCCATATTGGCACCGTCGCTGGCGTTGAGCAGGTTGACGACGCTGCCCGACCAGTCGGCATCGCCGGCGTTCGCGATCACGCGGAATCGCGGCGACAGGCGGGAGGCCCGCGCATGCAACTCCACCGCGGCCGGATCGCCCACGAGCAATGGCCGGCAGGCGGCGCGCACGCGCGCATCGAGCGCGGCCTTGAGCGCGATCTCCGGGCCAATCCCGGCCGGGTCCCCGGTGGCAATGGCTATTCTCGGCAAGCTCATCGCGGTTCTTCCATAGACAGCGTGGCCGCCTATAATGACTGGCCCGCTCGCGTGGCAGGATAACAACCCAGAGGCCGTTCGAATATGCCGCATTACACCGCACTGGTCACCGTATTGGCGGTCGTTCTGTATTTCTACACCGGGCTGCTGGTCGCCAAGGCGCGCGCGAAATTCGGCGTTAAGGCGCCGGCGACGACGGGCAATCCCGATTTCGAGCGCGTGTTCCGCGTGCAGATGAACACGCTGGAATGGATGCCGATCTTCCTGCCGCTGCTGTGGTTTTTCGTGCTCTATGTCAACGACTGGGGCGCCGCGTTGCTGGGCCTGGTCTGGCTCGCCGGCCGCATCCTCTACATCCGCGGCTATACCGAGGCGGCCGACCAGCGCCACAAGGGCTTCGCGATGCAAGCCTTCGCCTGCGGCGCGCTGCTGATCGGCACGCTCATCGGCATCGTCTGGGGCATGGCGCACGGCTGGTGAGTCTTACTCCGCCGCGCTGACTTTGGGCGCTCCGATCGCCGCGTTCACGCGCGGCATCACCTGCTCGGCCATCAACTGCATCGAGCGCTTGGCCAGCGCCGGATCGACCCAGTCCATGCCGGCATAGACCAGCTCGCCGAAATCACCGGTCTGCTCGCGCAGCGCCAGGATGGCGTCGACCACCTTGTTGACGCCGCCGTGGATGACGCAGTGGTCCATGACGAAATCATGCGTGATCTCGTCGTCCGGCTGCTCCTTGTGGCTCTTGAACACGGCAAGTCGGTTGGCGCGCTGCAGCTTGCCGCGCATCTGCTCGAAATAGAACCGGTACGGGCTGTTGGCGTCGTCGCGGCCGTAGCGCGCGGCCAGTTTGTCGTCGTCGGCGACGAAGATATTGCGCGCCACCCGCCAGTCGGCGACCGCGGCTGTCTTTCCGGCCTCGGCCTTGCCCTTGGCGTAATTGCTCCAGTGCGACTTGAGGTGCTGGGCCAGCAGGAAGTTCGCCGACAGCGGATGGAAGTCGCGCTGGCCCATCAGCACCACGCCGGGCGAGAACGGCGCCACCACGGTACCGACGATTTCCGGCCGCGGCTGCTGCAACGGCTTGGCCATGATGCCGACGCCGAGATGCAGCGCGGCGGCGCGCTTGATCGCCACCTTGTAGCGGTTGTCGGGAAAATCGATGTCGTAGGGCGGCTCGCGCTGCCAGATCGCCAGGATCACGTCGATCGCCTCGGCGAACATCTTGTTGCGGTCCTCGTCCAAAATCCCGAGCGCTTCCGCGTCGGAGCCGAGCGCGCCGGCACTGATGCCCAGGATGAAGCGGCCTTGCGCGAGATGGTCGAACATCGCGGCGTTCACCGCCACCAGCACGGGATGCATCTGCGACAGATTGGTGGTGCCGGTGGCGAGCTTGATGGTCTTGGTGGCGTGGATCAGCGTGGCGTGGAACAGCATGCTGTTGGTGATGTTCTCGCACGCATCGGTCAAATGCTCGCCGACGAAAGCGTCGTGGAACCCGAGCCGGTCAGCCAGGATGACCGCCTCGCGGTCCTCGCGCAGCGTCTGCGACCAGTCCCGGCCGATGGGGTGCACCGGCATCGTGAAGTAACCCAACCGCATTACTGTCTCCGCCGCGAATATTTCGTGGGTAATAAGCTAACCGAGCGGGCACCGATGCAGCAATTGTTCGCTTTCCGCGCGATTCCGCATGATCCCGAAAAGCTTGTCCTCGACTTGATCGGGGATGGGTACCGGTTTCCCGCCTTCGCGAAGCCCGCTTCGGCGGGCGAAGGAAGGTCGGGCAAGATCATGCGCAAGTAACTTGACCGGCATCAATTCTGAGGGGGCGAAAATCGCGCATCCTCGTATCGGGCCTGTCAACGTCAAACGTCGCAATGGGCCGCCGCCGGCCGAGTTGTACCCACTCTACCCACAGCTGGCCGCCACCCCGTTTCGGACCTGGCCCGCAAAAGTCTAGGGTCGCCGCAACGACGCATTCGATTCGCCCCGGGGTCCCGCCATGATGCGCTGGTTTCACGCCCTTATGCCGAAGGAAGAGAAGTTCTTCGACCTGTTCGCGCGCCATTCCAAGGCCGTGCTGGCCGGCGCCGAGGCCCTGCGGGCCATGCTGGAGGGCGGCGAGGCGATCAAGCGCAACTACCAGATCGTCATGGACCGCGAGCAGGACGCCGACGACGTGACGCGCGAGGTGCTGATCGCGGTGCGCCGCACCTTCATCACCCCGTTCGACCGCGGCAACATCCGCGACCTGATCACTTCGATGGATAACGCCATCGACCAGATGCAGAAGACCGCCAAGGGCATCAAGCTGTTCGACGTGACCGAATTCACGCCGCAGATGAAGGAGATGGCGGACGCGATCGTGAAATGCGCGCAACTGGTGCAGGAAGCAGTTCCGCTGCTGCGCTCGATCAGTTCGGAAGCAGTGCATATCAGCACGTTGACTGAACGGATTTCGCAGCTCGAAGGCCACGCCGACGAGCTGCACGATGTCGGCCTCACGACTCTCTATAAGACCCACGTGAATTCGAATCCGATGGCCTTCTTCGTCGGCAACGAGGTCTACGATCATCTGGAAAAAGTCGTGGATCGTTTCGATGACGTGGCCAACATCATGCACGGCATCGTCATCGAGCATGTGTAGAGCCATTGCCAATTTGGCGGAGCTGACGACGTCTCCACCGTCATGCGCGGGCTTGACCCGCGCATCCATCTTTTTCGCGAAATGTGATGGATTGCCGGGTCTCGCCGCTACGCGGCGGCCCGGCAATGACGGGAGAGAGTGACGCCATGGACGCCGCCACGCTCACTTTGCCATTCCTGTTCGCGCTGATTGCGGTCGCGCTGGCGTTCGACTTTCTCAACGGCCTGCACGACGCCGCCAATTCGATCGCCACCATCGTCTCCACCCGCGTGCTGCGTCCGCAATACGCGGTGGCGTGGGCCGCGTTCTTCAACTTCATTGCATTTCTGTTCTTCGGCACCAAGGTCGCAATGACCGTCGGCACCGGCATTGTCGCTGCTAATATCGTCGACCCGCACGTTGTCTTCGGCGCGCTCATGGGCGCAATCAGTTGGAACCTGATCACTTGGTACTTCGGCATTCCCTCGTCGAGCTCACACGCGCTGATCGGTGGGCTGATTGGCGCTGGAATTGCCAAGGCCGGAACGGCTGCCATAGTCTGGAGCGGGGTGATCAAGACCACGTCAGCGATTGTGCTATCCCCGTTGAACGGCTTCGGTTTTGGACTCGTTCTGATGCTTGTGGTGTCGTGGATGTTTATCCGGTACACGCCGTTCGCAGTGGACCGCACGTTCCGGTCGCTCCAACTGGTCTCCGCGTCGCTCTATTCGCTGGGACACGGCGGCAACGACGCCCAGAAGACGATGGGCATCATCGCCGTGCTGCTGTACTCGCAAGGCTATCTCGGTGGCGAGTTTTATGTGCCGTTCTGGGTGATGTTGAGTTGCTACTTCATGATGGGCCTTGGCACGCTGATCGGCGGTTGGCGGATCGTCCACACCATGGGCTCGAAGATCACGCGGTTGACGCCGATGCAGGGTTTCTGCGCCGAGACTGGCGGTGCGATCACGCTGTTTGGCGCGACTTGGCTGGGTATACCCGTTTCCACCACGCACACGATCACGGGCTGCATCATCGGTGTCGGCACGGCTAAGCGGGTTTCGGCGGTGCGCTGGGGCGTGGCGACCAACATCGTTTATGCCTGGATCATCACGATTCCGGCGGCGGCGGCGATCGGCGCGCTGTTCTATTGGCTGAGCGGGTTGTTTGGCTGAGTGGCGGCGTCAGGCCGCCACGCGGGCGAGGAAGTCCTCGACCTCGCGGCGCAGCTCGGCGGCGGCCAATTCCACCGCCTGCGAGGCGGTGAGCACGCATTCCGCCGAGGCGCGCGTCTCGGTGGCGGCGCCGGCGACGTCGCCCAGCACCGACGCCACCAGCTTGGCGCCGTCGGAGGCGCTGGCGACGTTCTGCGAGATCTCGCCGGTGGCCGCGCTCTGCTGCTCGACCGCGGTCGAAACGGCGCTGGCGCAACTGTCGATTTCCTGCATGCGATTGGAAATGCGGCCGATCGCCGCCACCGCGCCGCCGGTCGCCGTCTGCACCGAAGTGATCAGCCTGGAAATGTCCTCGGTCGCCTTGGCGGTCTGCACCGCCAGCGATTTGACCTCCGAGGCCACCACCGCGAAGCCCTTGCCGGCCTCGCCGGCGCGCGCCGCCTCGATGGTGGCGTTGAGCGCCAGCAGATTGGTCTGCCCGGCGATGCTGTGAATGAGCTTGATGACGTCGCCGATTTTCTGCGCGGCCTGCGCCAGCGCGGTGATCTGCTGGTTGGTGCCCTGAGCCTCGGTAACCGCGCTGCGCACCACCTCGGTGGTCAGGCTGAGCTGGCGGCTAATCTCGCCGATCGATCCGGACAGTTCGTCGGCGGCAATCGCCGCGGTCTCCACGTTCGTCGAGGCTTCGTTCGACGCCGACACCGCGCTCTCGGCGCTTTTCGAGGTCTGGCCGGAATTGGCGAACAGCGCGGTGGCGGTTGAGCGCATCGCCATGGCGCCGTCGGTCACCGTGCGCAGGTGATCCTCGACGCGGCGGCGGAAGGCGGCGATCGCCTGCTCGATCTTGGCGCGCTGCTGCTGCTGTTCCTGCATGGAGAGGCGTTCGCGTTCGGCGTCGCGCCGCTCGGTGATGTCCTCGTGGGTGCCGACCCAGCCGCCGCCGGGCATCGGCCGGTTGATGACGGAGATGGTCCGGCCATCGGGGGATTTCACTTCGGCACTGGTGGTCTCGCCGCGCGCCATGGCCTCGATCAGCGCGCGCCGGTAAGTCTGCGGGTCGTGCGCGAAGCTGCCGGTGGCGGCGCGGTAATTGAGCACGTCGAGCAAGGTGATGCCCGATCTGGAGAATTCGTCGCCGAGTTGGTAGATCTCGACGTAACGCTTGTTGCTGATGACCAGCCGCTCGTTGCCGTCGAACATGCACAGGCCCTGCGACATGTTGTTGAGCGCGACGCCCATGCGCACATTGCGCGCTTGCAGCTCCTGGGCGGCGAATACGACAGCAAACACCATCGCCAGTAAGCCGGACAGGCCGGCGAGGAAAGCCGAAGCCACGAGTTCGGACGTAGAAGTGATCCAGTCGGCGACCGGCAGCGCATAATGAAATAGCGCGAAGCTGCTCGCGAAAACGGCAAGCCCGATCAGCGCGAGCAGCCGCCAATCATGCCAGTTGGCGATTGTAGGTTGAGCTTTGGCCATCGCTAAATCCGGATGTCCCGCACGGTATTCCCCAACCGGTTGTTTTGCGGTTAATGTCGGGTGAGCGATTTATTAATGAAATCTTAAAATCGGGAGGGTGCGCTCGGATGGCGCGGAGCTGCGCGAATGACGCAGCGGTTTCGTTCGCGCTGTACGACCGACCGGAAGGGTAACCAGAATGGCCAAGTTGCGCGCGGTCGAGTGCCGCGAATTCATCAAGGCGGTGATCGAGAAGGCCGAGGAGATGGGCGTGCCGGTGTCGATCGCCGTGGTCGGGCCGGAAGGCCACCTGATCGCTGTCGAGCGCATGGACGAGGCCGGCTTCATCACGCCCGACACCGCCATCGCCAAGGCTTTTACGATGGCGGCGTTCCGTTCGATGAGCCCGCGCTTTCCCGATGGGCTGGTGATCCAGCAATGGTTCAAGGAGCGCAATCCGCAATTGCTCGCCAACTTGGCGGCGCTGACCAACGGCAAGATCGCGGCTTCCGGCGGCGCCGCGCCGGTGTTCAGGGGCGACGAGATGGTCGGCGCCTATGGCATTTCCGGCGGCACCTCGCAGCAGGACGAGGAGATGGCGCTTTATGCCCGCGCCAAGGTCGGCTGGGCGCATGAATCGTCCGCCGAGCCGAAGGCGAGCGTGAAGCAGCACATCAACGAGCTCTACGCCAAGGCCGGCATCAAGGATCGCAAGCCTTAGCCGCTCCCCTCCCCCGCGAAGCGCGGCTATCCGATTCACACATCTTGGCCGCCCAGCGTGGCGCCGTATCTGATCTGCCGGAAGTCATGCAGACCTCGTCGCATGACGCGGGGACCGGGTTTGCCGTAGTAGCCATCCCATCCGCCGAGGCGGCCGATCACCCAG
>JACPOA010000011.1 GCA_016185205.1 Hyphomicrobiales bacterium
GGCCATCGCCTTGTAGTCGAAACCCCTGACCAGCGTCGGCTTCACCACCTCGAAATAAGGCGAGATGTCGAAATCGCGCGGGGCATAGAGCGAGGAATGGCGGATTTCCAGGATGTCCTGCCAGGCCGCCTCGCTGGCCGCGCGCGCCACCTTGGGCAGGATCGGATAGCGCACGGTCTCGAAGGCCTGCGCGATCAGCGCCGAGCAGATGATACGGGTCGGCTGGCCGGAGCCGAGCGACATCATGCGCCGCCGCCAGCGCTGCGGCACCGGCAGCGGCAACAGATAGCGCAGCAGGTCGATGATGTTCTTGAGGTCGTAGTCGAAGCCGATGCGCTCGGCCGCGTAAGCGCAGACGCGCGCGCGATCGTCCTCGATCAGGCCGGCCGGCCGGCAGATGCGGGTGTGGAAGCGGGAATATTTCGACAGCGGCGCCGCCACCACGCCTTGCCCGATATTGGCCTCCACCAGCACCAGCGGCTCGCCCTCCTCGGTGACGCGATCGCCGATCGGCCCGACATAGAGCGCGGCATGCGACCAGGTCGACTGCGTGAGGTATTTGATCACGCCGGAAATGTGATTGTTGCCTTCGACCAGCAGCACGTCGCCGGGCCGCAGCGTCGCCCGCAATAAGTCGGGATCGCTCGGCGTGAACGGCTCGTAGCCTTTCACCGGCTTTTCCAGATAGTGGGCGAGAAACCGCCCGACCTCATCTGCCATCCAACTCATGCCGCACGGTCCTTGACGTCAGTTCTTGACGTCCAAGTTCGACGTTACGTTCCACGCGCGGTCGTTTCGTTCGCACGGCTTGTTGCGCAAGCGTCAAATTGAAAGCGCCTAATGTGCGCTCTCATTCATAAGTTCGGGGCAAACCATGGGTGGGTTACACGTTCAGCAGGGCATGATGGATATATTTTAGAGGGGGCCAACGGATGTTTTGGCGAAACAGAGCCGCACCGAGGTGCGCAAAGCTGTCCGCCGGCAATGCAAGTATCCACCCTCAGCGCAGAAAATGATTGCGCAAACTTGAAGTTAAGTTTCGCAAGTTCGAGGCCGCCACTTGAGGCGGCCTCTTGACTTGGTCAGTTCCAGGCATTGGGTGGGTATTATCCTAACGCTGGCTACGGATTGAGAAGTCCCTGTCTGCGGGACTGACGACATAAGGGGCGTCAGAATAAGGGGCGTCATACGCGTAGGACGACTCTGCCTTTTGCGCTGCTCCAGATCGCCGAGCCGCGGCCGACGGCTTTCGCACCGCATCCGTATGCCCCAGAATAGAGAAGTGCTCACGTTGCAGGCTCGCCCGAACGTTTGGCGATGAATCTGTATAGGCCCCGGTCTGGGCACTCGCAGGGCCGGCGAAGCTAAGCGCTCCACCTGCCAGGGTCAGCGCAAGCCCGAGAATAACTAGGGTGTTGGATTTTGACATTTTTTGCTCCTCTATTCATCGCGCGTTATTGCCGATGATTCAGCTCGAAAGCGCCTGATGTTCGCTCTCATTCATAAGTTCGGAGCAGGACGCTGGCGGGTTACAGGTTACAAAGATATTTTGTGGTTATGCTCACGCACGGCTGGCGACGCAGAACCGCATGCAAGCGATTGCCGGCCTTTCACGGCGGCCCGTCCACCACGCAGGCGGCCCATTACGGCATGCGAAATCCCGCGCAGGCCGTGGCGTGAGTAAAATGGCAGTATCGGGATCAGGCGGCCGGAATGGCTAGCACGCGCAGCAGCGCGCATCGGGCGCAGCGCCACGGAGGCGGAGGGATCTTATGCAGGAGGCGCTGATGGCAATCCACAGCCGGCGTCACACCTACGATCCGAGCGAGGCGTAAGTGCGGGCGGGTGTATTCATGTCGTCGCGGCTCATTCAATTGAATGGGACGACCGTCAATGCGGGCGGGCTGTTAGAGTTCTGCAGATATATCCAGCTAGCGTCGCCGACAAGCTGGCCACCCGGGACGGGTCATCAACAGACGAGGCCGACGGTGAGTTTGCCAAGCAGTAGGCACCATTCGAGGCCTTCGTGGGAACTTTTGCGCCTGGCAATCGCTTGACTGCCCGCGGGGGAATTTCCTTAAGGCTGGATTCTCCACCTTCGCGGGGAATGACCCGTCCGTGTCATCGCCCGGCTTGACCGCTCACAGAACGTAAAATTTAAGAATAGACGGTACCCGGGCAAAGGGAGCGCCCGGGTACCGCTCTGCTCGCTTTATTGGAAATTTGCGTTTACCTCAGGGTCAAGCTTTATGGTCTTCATATACATTTTCCCGTTTATCATTATCATAGCCGTGTGGGTCGTATCGGTGTGGCCCACAACCTCCATATAGCCGGGAGGCACCGTATTTCCGTGCTTGTGCTTCATCACTTTCATTTCGCCCTTCGGGGTAACAAGAATTGCTGACCCGTCCTGCAGCTTCTGAGCGGCAGCAGGCGTGATGCTCGCAACCGCGAGCGCAGCCGCCACCAGTGCTCCTCTAAACAAAACAGACATTTCATTCTCCCATGTTGGTCTTAGGTTCGAAAGCGAGCGATGTGCGCTCTCACTCATAGTTCGGAGTAGGATGCGGGCCGGTTACAGTCACGGAAATATTTAGTGGCAATACTCACGCACGGCTTGGCGACGAAGCTGCTGTGCTGGTAAGCCATTCCGACTGCCCTATCCCGACACTACCTGTTTAAATATAACCCACAAGCAGCGCCGCATGCAAGCAATTACCGGCCTTCCACGTCGACCCGTCCACCACGCCAGCGGTCCGTGGCGGCATGCGATAAAGGCCGCGCAGACTGCGGGCCACGTCGAAGCCGGTGACATCGGGATCAGGCGGCCAAAATGGCTTACCAGCGCATGAGCTTTGGCCCGAGTCTCCAGCCGGCAAAGGTGCACAGGGCGATTGTCCCGCCATACCACAGCGCAAAGAAAGGCACCGAGTCATCGGCGCAATGAACAGCGTAACCGATTGCGCTCACGCAGCCCGCGACCAGACCGGCGAATGCGCCAGTGCGCGCGAGGTCGGTCGGCGCCATCTGGCGCACCGCCCAGACGATCACGGAAAACGGCACGATGGCGATGAGTGGGATCGATATGACGCATTCTAGCCACTCGTCTCCGAGAATTGTCCAATGTCCATGATAGCTCGGTGCGAATGTGTGGCTCAGTACGGCAAGCAGCATGACGGCGATAAATGGCAACACCACCAAGGTGACCGACGACCGTCGTTCCCCGCCCGGGCGGGTCAGCCTGATCAGGTAGATTGACGCCGGGACAAGGATGATGGCCGTAACGGCCACCTTCAAGAGCGCTGGGATAAAAGCTGCTACGGTTGTCAGGCCCGCGCGCGGGCCAAGCACAAAGAACACGATTCCCACAGCTACCGCGGCGCCCGCCGCGACCGCCATACTGATGTTGCGCACGATCTGCCGATGGTCGACAGGCTCGACATTCGTGCTGAGCATGGCAATCAGGTCATCTGTCTTCATAGGCGCCCCTTCCGAGCAACCGAAGTAACCAAGGCCTTCAATCCTCTATGCACGCTGACTTTTACGTCCGATTCCGACATGCCGCACTGGCTGGCCGCTTCGGCCACGCTCAAGCCATCCAGTTTCACCAACTGGATCGTGCGCCGCATTTTATCCGGCAGTTGGCCCAGAAGCCTATTGAGATCGTATGCACTTTCGCTGCCAACATGATCGTCCTGCGCCATGATTTCTTCGGCATCGTCGATGGGTAGATCCTTCATTGACGCATGTGTGTGGCGCAGATGGTCGATCAGCTTATAGCGCGCAATGGCGTGTACCCATGGCATCAAAGGCGCGGCCGGATCGTAGGTGTGACGCCGGGTGTGGATTGCCATCAGTGCATCCTGGGTAAGGTCCTCCGCCTCTGTGGCGCTGCGCCCAATGCGCGCAAGCCTGCCCTTATAATAGGCGCGTAGGTTGGCACTGAGCCGACTGAGCAGGGTACGGTACGCCGCCGCGTCGCCGCGAAGGCTCGCCCTCATCAGCGCCCTGAGATCAGCCTCGTTCGCCACCATGTACTCTTTCCTCATAGTTCGTAAGCGAACGGGTTTCGGTTACAAAATATTTTCGTTCCGCGCACGCATGACCGATCTACTGGCGACGCCAACTTCTTGGCCCGCAGCTTTTCAGTGCCGACGACGGTGCCGCAGCTAGACGTTACGCCAGTGGATTTTGCTGTAATTGCGCTTTGTCAAATCCGCCGACCACAAAAAAGGCCGGTGACTGAGTTTTGAGTGCCTATTTTTTAGGCTGATATCCGCGCCTTTATGACCTGCTTATAGCTTCGCATTGATTTTCCAATCGAATTCCTATGAGACCCCCACAGATTCCGAGCTGTGGTAGGCGCCGACGCGTGGCACGCGATTTGCGCAGCAATAGCGCGAGATTGATCAGGCCTGCCGGGAGATGAAAATGCGTACACACCTCATCGCCACTGCGATTGTGTCGGCGATGTTGTTCGCCACATCGGCTTCTGCGACGATCGTCCTCAACGACGACATTGGCGGCAAAATGGAGGAGTACACCGCCCGTTTTCAGCAGACGCAAGATTCGGGCCAAACTGTCATCATTGATGGGACATGCTTATCGGCCTGCACAATGGTTCTGGGCTTAGGGCCCCGCGCGCAGCATCCGTCTCACGCGAGAAGCGCACCGTCGGCAGACGTCAAGCGCTCGGCAAAGACTCGCGCCGCGCCAGCTTTGAGGCGCGATGAAGAACTTCGGCCGCTCCAGTAACGCTCTAAGTAAGAATACTTAGTCATAAACAATCGTTTGCTTGTAACCGACTTCTCGCCAGCTCCGAATTCATACGTATAGAAGCGTACGACAGCGCTTCCTGGTAGACGGCGCCGGCCAGCGCTACGTACCACTCGCTTGGCAAGGTGACCCACCAAGTGGGCATCATCAAAAGGGTGTTCTACAATTTACGGCGCCAGCAGAGATGCCGAAGTCTGTCGAATTGCAAATCAAAGGTGTTGGCGGAGTGGCAACCAGAACGTTCCGATGGGAGGTCGAGTAGCGGTCGGCACCCGTAAGTCTTCGGCGCCCGCATTGCAAAACCAAAATGACCTTAAGCCTCACATTCCTGGGCGGCGTCGGTACGGTCACCGGATCGAAGTATCTTGTCGAACACGAGCGGCATCGCATTCTCGTGGACTGCGGGTTGTTCCAAGGTTTCAAGGCGCTGCGCCTGAAGAACTGGGCGCCATTTCCGGTCGAGCCACGCAGTATCGAATCCATCATCCTGACGCACGCGCATATTGATCACTCGGGCTACCTCCCACTGCTGGTCAAACAGGGATTCGCGGGGCGCATCCTTTGTTCCAAGGCAACTGCCGATCTATGCGAAATCCTTCTGCCCGATGCCGGACACCTCCAGGAGAAGGATGCCGAGTTCGCCAATCGCCATGGCTTTTCGAAGCACAAGCCTGCGCTACCGCTTTACACGCTCAAGGACGCACAGAAAGTTCTTGAGCACTTAACGCCTGTCGCCTTTGATCAAGATCGCACGCTTACCAGCGGAGGTCGTATCCGGCTTCGCCATGCCGGCCATATTCTAGGAGCCGCCACGGTCCAACTCGATTGGGCAGGCAGTACGATCGTCTTTTCCGGCGACCTCGGACGATACGCCGATCCAATCATGTTCGATCCGGCGCCGATTGAACGGACCGATTACCTGCTGGTCGAATCGACCTATGGCGACCGCCGCCACGACAAGCGCGATCCCGCCGATGCTCTAGCCGAGATTGTCGAAACGACGATCGGACGCGGCGGTACAGTGGTCATCCCGGCTTTCGCGGTCGGGCGGGCGCAAAGCCTGATGTATCACCTCCAGCGCCTGAAATCGGCGGGCCGGCTGTCGAACGTTCCGGTCTTCCTCGATAGTCCCATGGCGCAAGACGCCAGCGATATCTTCTGCGCAAACGTCAAAGACCAGAAGCTTCCACCGGCGGAGTGCCGCCGGTCTTGCGCCGTCGCGCACTACGTCCGAAGCGTCGAGGAATCAAAGGCACTCACCGCCAATCCGATGCCAAAAGTGATCATCTCGGCGAGCGGAATGGCGACCGGTGGACGGGTGCTCCACCATATCAAGCGGTTTGCCCCCGACCCCAAAAACACCATTCTGTTTGCCGGGTTTCAAGCCGGCGGGACGCGCGGAGCCGCGATGATGGCAGGTGCAAAAAGCATCAAGATGTACGGCGACCATGTGCCAGTTCGTGCGCAAGTGCATAACCTCGATATGCTGTCGGCCCACGCCGATGCCGACGAAATCCTTCGCTGGTTGGGCGGTTTTAAGACCCCGCCACGGATGACGTTCATCACGCATGGCGAACCCGCGGCATCCGACGCCTTGCGCCATCGAATCGAGGAAGAGCTTAAGTGGCCATGCCTGGTCCCGGACCAGGGTCAAAGGGTCGAACTCGCATGAGCAACAACAGACCAGCACCATCGTCCGAAAACGCCACGACGAACACGGTTCGCGCGCGCCGGCTTGGTCTCGACACGCAATTCGAAGCCGTCGTGTTCATGCACAAAGAATGTCACGTCTGCCGCTCCGAAGGCTTCAGTGCGCATGCGCGTGTGTTGCTATGCCATGATGGACAGCAGGTGATCGCCACTTTGTATCAGGTCACCGGTAACCTCATCGCGCATAACGAAGCGGCGCTGTCCGAGTCTGCGTGGAAGCGGCTTGGTCTAAAGGACGGCGATCGTATCGTTGTCACACATCCCGATCCGCTCGATTCCCTGAGTCAGGTGCGTAGCCGCATCTATGGAAACGATCTTGGCGAGTCTTCCTTTCACGCGATCATCGAGGATATCGTCGGCGGCAAATATTCCGACATCCATCTGTCATCGTTCATTACCGCCTGCGCGGCGCGCCCTCTCGATCACAAGGAGATCCTCGCGCTGACCCATGCGATGGTGGAAGCCGGCGAGAGACTGAGATGGCCAGCCGGTATCGTCGTCGACAAGCACAGCGTCGGCGGGCTTCCTGGAAATCGCACGACGCCTATCATTGTGGCGATCGCCGCCTCGCTCGGCCTCATGATGCCGAAGACCTCCTCGCGGGCGATCACATCGCCGTCGGGAACGGCCGATACCATGGAGACCATGGCGCCCGTCGATCTCGATACCGCGGCCATTCGGCGCGTGGTCGAGCATGAGGGCGGATGCGTCGTGTGGGGCGGCGCCGTCAGGTTGAGCCCAGCGGACGACATCCTGATCCGGGTTGAGCGCGCACTCGACCTCGATAGCGAGGGACAGATGATTGCCTCGGTGCTCTCGAAGAAAATCGCCGCTGGCTCAACCCACCTGGTGCTCGACCTCCCCGTCGGCCCAACCGCGAAGGTGCGCAGCCCCGAAGTAGCCCAAGCCCTTTCGCAAGGCCTGTCCAGCATTGCCGAGATATTCGGACTGCACACCAAAGTGGTCGTCGGCGACGGCTTGCAGCCGGTCGGTCGAGGCATCGGACCCGCACTTGAAGCTCGCGATGTTTTAGCCGTTCTGAAAGGCGGGCCGGATGCGCCCGACGACTTGCGACGGAGAGCGATTGCGCTCACCGGCGCGCTCCTCGAACTCGCAGGCGCCGCTCCCGGCGGCAAAGGCGAGGCCATGGCGGCACGGGAACTCGACAACGGCCGCGCCTGGGCGAAATTCCAGCGTATTTGCGAAGCTCAGGGCGGAATGCGTGTGCCACCGAAGTCGCAACAGCAACGGCCGATTGCCGCTGAACGACCTGGAAAGGTGCATGCAATCGACAACCGCAGGATTGCGCGACTAGCCAAATTGGCCGGCGCGCCCGACGACAAGGCGGCCGGTGTCGATCTGCATGTGAAGGTCGGAGATGCGGTTACGGCCGGACAGCCTCTGTGCACCGTCCATGCCGACAGCCCGGGGGAACTGGCTTACGCTTTCGATTATGCCGCGTTGAACCCCGACATCATTGCGGTCCACGAGTCATGACGGCGTCAATTTTCATCGCGATGCCGGGCAACGAGGAGGCGGCAGGCGCGTTAGCACAAGCGCACGGCGCCACCACGGGTCAACTCGAATTGCGCGCATTCCCCGACGGGGAAAGCTATTTGCGGTTTGGCACCGACCTCTCCAGACAGATGCTCGCGATCGTCTGCACGCTCGATCGTCCAAACGACAAGATCCTGTCTTTGTTGTTTGCGGCAGCGACAGCGCGCGAGCTTGGCGCCGCCAAGGTTGGGTTGGTCGCGCCCTACCTGGCCTATATGCGGCAGGACCGGCGTTTCAAGCCGGGCGAAGCGGTCACCTCACGCGAGGTTGCGCAACTGCTGTCGAATTCTTTCGACTGGCTGGTGACCGTCGATCCGCATCTCCACCGCTACGGATCGTTAGGCGAAATCTACCGAATTCCAACCAGCGTCGTTCATGCTGCGTCATTGATGGCGGGCTGGATCAGGTCGAACGTCGCCGACGCGCTGATCATCGGCCCCGACAGCGAGAGTGAACAGTGGGTTTCGACCGTGGCCAAGGATGCCGGCGCGCCCTACACGGTGCTCGAAAAGATTCGCCGGGGCGATCGCGATGTCGAGATTTCCATACGGAACTTAGGAGACGTCAGCGGACGGACGCCGGTTCTCGTCGACGACATTATTTCAACCGGGCGAACGATGCTGGAAACGGTTCGTCTGCTCAAAGCGCGTGGGGTTGCCGCGCCGGTTTGTGTCGCCGTGCACGGCCTGTTCGCGGCCGATGCCTATGAAATGCTGATCAAGGCCGGCGCCCGCGTCGTTACATGCAATACGGTGCGTCACCCCAGCAATGCGATCGATGTGCACGGCGCCCTGGCCGAGGCACTGAAAACGCTGCGCGTGCCCGCCAATTGATGCAGATCATGGTGCGCCGCAAAAAGGTGGGCTAGACGAAGGGTGTCGCAGCCCGTCGTAAATGAATGGGAGCGCATATGTTAGCCGCATCGAAAAACTCAACCGCTGCCCACACAGACGCGCAACCAGGTGTAAAGTCGGCGGCGATGGCGGCATGTACCTGTCCGCCCGCGCAGGGAATTGATGCGACTGGGACAATCGGCGATCGCGATTCCTATGCTGTGACGGCCTTCGCCGATATTGTTGACCGCTCACTCCATGCCACCGCTGCGCGCTTCACGATGGGCCTGTCGCCAGCGGCGCTTGCTGAGGCTTATTTGGATTGGGCAACCCATTTAGCCTTTTCGCCGGGCAAACGGATGCAGCTCATTGATAAGGCCACAAGGAAAGCGACCCGCTTCGCCAACCATGCCTGTCGATGCGCGTTAGAAAACGGTAAAGCCGAATGCTGTATCGAGCCGTTGCCGCAAGATCGCCGGTTCGTCGGGGCGGAATGGCAGAAATGGCCATACAGCTTCATGTATCAAGCCTTCCTGCTCAATCAGCAATGGTGGCACAACGCGACGACCGGTATCCGCGGCGTTACGAAACAACATGAAAACATGGTGGAGTTCGGCTCGCGTCAGATCCTCGACATGTTCTCCCCGTCGAACTTCCTGCTGACAAATCCCGAGGTGCTTCGGCATACCGTCAGCAAGGGCGGAACGAATCTGGTGAACGGCCTGCGAAATCTCGCAGAAGATTGGGAGCGCGCCGTCAGCGGCAAGAAGCCGGTCGGCACCGAGGATTTCGTGGTCGGTCGCAATGTAGCGGTGACTCCGGGCAAGGTCATTTTTCGCAATCGATTGATCGAGCTGATCCAATATGCGCCGGCGACCGACCAGGTGCACCCCGAGCCGGTGCTCATCGTTCCGGCATGGATCATGAAATATTACATCCTTGATCTTTCTCAGCAAAACTCGCTGGTGAAGTACCTCACCGAGCAAGGTTTCACGGTTTTCATGATTTCCTGGAAAAATCCTAGGCCGGAGGACCGTGACCTCGCACTGGACGACTATCGGACGCTTGGTGTCATGGCGGCGCTCGACGCGGTCCGCGCGATCGTGCCCGACCAAAAAGTACATGCCGTCGGCTATTGCCTTGGCGGCACATTGCTGTCGATTGCCGCTGCCGCAATGGCGCGCGACGGTGATGATCGCCTGAAATCAATGACATTACTGGCAGCCCAAACCGATTTCCACGAAGCCGGCGAGCTAATGCTCTTTATCAACGAGAGCCAGCTTGCATTCCTTGAAGACATGATGTGGGAGCAGGGTTTCCTCGATACCACGCAGATGGCCGGCGCCTTCCAGATGCTTCGCTCCACCGACCTTGTCTGGTCCCACATGATCCGCGATTACCTGATGGGCGAGCGCACCCCCATGATCGATCTCATGGCGTGGAACACGGATGCCACCCGCATGCCCTATCGAATGCATGCGGAATATCTGCGGCGCCTGTTCCTTAATAACGATCTTGCCGAAGGGCGATTAATAGTCACGGGTAAGCCAATCGCGCTTTCGGACATACGAGCTCCGATCTTTACAGTCGGCACCGTGAGCGACCACGTCGCGCCATGGCGGTCGACGTACAAGATCAACCTGTTGACCGACACCGAGGTAACTTACCTGCTCACGAGCGGCGGTCATAATGCCGGAATCGTCTCTGAGCCCGGTCGTGACGGCCGCAGCTTCCAGGTTATGACTAAGAACGCGGACGATCACTACGTCGATCCGGAGACCTACTTGGCTGAGGCGCCGCGCAAGGAAGGTTCTTGGTGGCCGGAGTGGAGCGCTTGGCTTGACGGCCATTCTGGGGACCCGGCTGCGCCGCCCCCGATAGGCGCTGCTGCCGCGGGTTATGCCCCGCGCTGCGATGCTCCCGGAGCCTACGTCCTTCAAGCGTGATTGCACGGTGTGGAAGCCATCGACAGAGACAATCACGCCTCGGTACCCGCGGTGATCACGTTGGTTGACCACCGCACACTCGCGTTAGATTGGATTCTTGCCTGATATAACCCAGGACGACGACTCCATCACGATCCCGTCGGCCTCTTTCTTCTGCGAATTGATGGCCTCGGCCAGAGCAGCTTGGATTTGCCCACGCTTTGCCTCTGCCTCTTCGCCCGCTTCTCTGAACACTTCGCCGGCGGGGCCGATGGCAAGCTGGAAATTGATGGCGTCCTCGACGGTTCTCCCGACCAGCACCGGGGCGTCGACCCGCTTGAAGGTGATGTCGCCGTAACCGGCAATCTCCATCATCTTGGTGACCGTAGCCTGGTCTGCCATCGAAAATGGCCCCGGCCCGCAGGTGAGCGCATCCTCGCCGGGCGGCGGCAAGAACTTCAGGACGACGTCCTTGGCCATGCTGAGCCACGGATTGTCGCTGCGGGTGCGCCAAACGATATGCGTCATGATCCCGCCCGGCTTCAGCGCCTTGCGCATGTTTCTCAATCCCGCCACCGGGTTGGCGAAAAACATCGTTCCGAAGCGCGAAAAGACGAAATCATACTCGGGCTCGAAGTGGTCGAGCAGCGCATCGCCATAGACGAACGAAACATTCCGCACGCCCAGCCTGGCGGCGTCCTTTCGGCCGTACTCCAGGAATGCCTCGCAGCAATCCTGCCCCACGACGCTACCGCTCTGCCCCACACGCCGGGCCAGTTTGATTGCGGTATCGCCAAAACCACAGCCAATATCGAGAACTCTGTCACCTTCCTTGACCGGCAGCGACGGAAAAATAGCTTCACTGTGGTGCGTCAGCCCGTCGACCAAGATGTGCTTGTATTTGATGAATTTCGGAACCAGGATTTCGTTCCAGAAATCCACGTATTGCGCGCTTTGCACGTTCGCTTCGGCTGTGCTCATGGCCGTTCCTCCCAGAATGCCAATCTGTGCTCGAATGCTTTTCTATTCCCTCCCAGGTGTCAACCTCTCCGTAGGTGTGAACTCATAAACGTGAGAATACAGACAGCGACGTTGGGGATTTGTTTTCCAATATTGGCGCTAAATCGCCCTTCTTTTTATCCGCCGTTCGCGGCATTCTCACCGCCTATCGAAAAGCTCAAATGTCACACAGCAAAGGCTGCCAAGACGTGGTGCTTCCTGGTTTTTTCAAAGGAACAGAAATGCCGACCGCTGGATGGTGGGAGGCATTATGGCCCGACCCCGCGACGGTGCTCAATCAAGTCGGCATCCGGGCCGGCATGACCGTGGTCGACCTGTGTTGCGGCGACGGCTGGTTCACTTTGCAGATTGCCAAGATCGCGAGCCGTGTTGTTGCCGTCGATATCGACGCCAAGCTTTTGGATGTGGCCAAGATACGCCTTGCGGAAAGTGGCCTCACGAACAGCAACTTTGTTGAAGGCAACGCCTATGACGTTGCGGAGGTCGTGCCGCAGCCAGCAGATTTTGTCTTTCTGGCAAATGCGTTTCATGGCGTGCCGGAGCGAACTCGCCTTGCGCGGGCCGTTGCGGATGCTCTCAAGTCGGGTGGCCATTTTGCGATTGTGAACTGGCACGCACGACCGCGCGAGGAGACGACCATCTTAGGTGAGCCGCGCGGTCCGCTGACCGGACTCAGGATCACCGCGGACGTAACAATCGCTGCTGTGGAGCCGGCGGGCTTCAAGCTCGTTCGGATCGTCGAGCTGCTGCCGTATCACTACGGCGCGATTTTCGAAAAACTTTAAGCTGCGCGACATCAGCCACGCACTTGCTGCCGACGATCATTCCACCTTTTGGCTCGGACTTATGAGCTGAGAACCGGGGGCGCCGTCACTCATCCCGAAGAAAGCGGGCGATCGGGTCAAGACCAACCGGCGTGATGTGCTCGGACTGGTCAAGTTGCTGCGCGCTGGCGGTCACGTGATCATTGGAACGTCTGCGCTGGACCGCCCCGAGCGCCGCGGCGGCTTACCAGTCGTTCGCCATGATGCGGCGACACTCGGGGAATTGCTGGGCCCCTCGTTCGAACTAATTGAGAGCAGACGGCACGACCACCAGACGCCTACGGGTGCCATTCAGAAATTCCAATTCGGCCGGTATCGACGCATTTGGTAAGTGATGCGCCTTGCCAGCGCCGACATTTGTCTTGGGCGATGCCGGCCGACCGTCAACCTTCCACGTTCAGAATCATCACAAGCCCTCCGCCACCTTGACTTTCCGTGTTGTTGTTTGTGGTGTTTTAACCGACATGTAGCGCCTGGAACCAAAGCGGGATTTCTATGTTACCTACCGAGCGCCCCGTGTTTGGGCTGCTTGGACCAAGCGGCCGTTCCGGCCTCGCCTTGCAATCCGCATTTGAGGAGTTCTTGGCGATGACAAAATTATTCATGATTGCAGCAGCAGCGGCACTCATGTTGAGCGGATCGGCATCGGCGCAGGACAAGGCGCCGGCCAGTGAACTAAAGCCATCGCTCAACTGTCATCCGCCGTCCAAGGGCGCACCCGCCTGGGATTCTCAGGCCGTTGAAAAAAGCGCCATTCTGCCGTCTGCCGGCGGCGACACAACGACCGGCGCTGCGTCAACAGCGCAACGCCATGGCCTGTCCGTCGAGGCGCGCAGCGATTGTCCGCCGGAAATCAAAGGGCCCAAAGGCTAATCACGCGAAACAAGGATCTGTGAAATGATGAAGCAGATCAACATCTCCCGCGTCTGGGTCTGTAACTGAGCCATTCCGTACTGACCCCTTTTGACCATCAGTGGCCCAATTTTCCTTTGGAACGAAAGCGGTCGCGGTGAATTACATAACTAGTTCGGATCGCTAACTTGTGGCGCAGACCCCCGTCCCCCAGTCACCAGTTGGCAAAACATTCCGAGCCACTTAGGGGCCGCGTGGTAAGCGCAGCCCCAATTTTTTCAGGAGACTTACTATGTCGTCAATGCATCCCAACGCATCGCGTTTGCTAGCCGTGTTCGCGCTCGCGACCTTGAGCTTCGCGACCACTGCCGAGGCACAAATGTACGGTCAGGGTCAAGGTTCGGGGCCTGGTCAAGGCGGTGGTATGATGGGTGGCGACTGGGGATGGGGCATGGGTTACGGAATGGGCGGGTTCGGAGTGCTCGTGCTCGCTGTGGCCATCCTGGGTATCGCTGTCATGGCGTTCCGCCGCCGCAGTCCGTGACCCGTATTGTCCCGCAGTGTTTTCAGCGCCGTTGAGGTCAAATGAAATACTATATCGCGAAGACCGTGAGCGGGGGCTTTCCCGCCATAGTGGAACGCGTCATAGAGTCGCTCAAAGCCGAGGGCTTCGGTGTTCTGACCGAGATCGATGTCAAAGCGACGATGAAGAAAAAACTAGATATCGATTTCCGAGATTACCGAATACTTGGCGCGTGTAATCCCCCGCTGGCGCACCAAGCATTGACCGCCGATGACAAGATCGGAACCATGCTGCCGTGTAACGTAATCGTGCAGGACATTGGAAGCGGCCAGATCGAAGTTGCCGCCATCAACCCAGCCATCTCCATGGAACATGTCGGAAATCCGACGCTCAAGACGATCGCCGAATCCGTCACTGGCAAGCTTAAGCGCGTTATCGCCGCAATTTAACGGCGCCACTTGCATGGGGAAACGCGCAATGAGCGTGGTCGAAATTACATATTTCTCTGACGTCTTGTGCGTATGGGCATATACCTCGCAAGCTCGCATTGATGCAGTCAAAGAAGCATTTGGCGACTCCGTCCAGATAGAGCATCGATTCTGCTCCGTCTTCGGTAATACCGACCGGAAGATCACCTCGACCTGGAAAGACAAAGGCGGATATGACGGGTTCAACTCACATTTGCGAACGATTGCGCAACGGTTCCCGCATATTGAAGTCCATCCAGATGTTTGGCTAAAGACGCGTCCGTCAACGTCGGCAAGCGCGCATTTGTTCATGATCGCTGTCCGGCAATGGCAGCAGAAACAAGAAAGAGAAAGCGGATCAGCGATACCCGTCTTCGATAAGGTGATGTGGGCCTTCCGCTGTGCATTCTTCCGAGATTGCCGCGACATCGCCCGTTGGGATGTTCAATGCGATTTGGCTGAAGCTCATGGCATTGATATAAATGCGATTGAAAGAAACATTCACAATGGGACCGCATTTGCCAGCCTCGCTACAGACTACCAAGACGCCGACAAGATGTGCATCGAAGGCAGCCCCAGCTTCGTATTGAACGACGGACGTCAGAAGCTATACGGGAATGTCGGCTTCCGGATCATCGAAGCAAACATTCAGGAATTATTGCGGGTGCCGGGTGGCGAGCAAGCCAGTTGGTGCTGAATATGGTCTATTCGACGCGCTGCCTCGGCGCTGATTTGTCGATAGCGAAATTTTCTCCAATTCACGGTTGATGCGGAAATATATCCTCAAGCTGCAATAAAAATGGAACCTAAATTCCCGTCGCGGCGTTCGTCCTTTGCCGAAATAATCGGCATTCACAGGAGTAAACCATGAAGACTTTGACCGGCCTTACGGCCGCCGCTGCCCTCATTGCGGCAATCGGTTTTGCGAATGCGCAGGGCACAGCGCCCGGAACGGCCCCAGGCGCAATGATGGACTGTTCGGATGCGGGCATGACCCACGCAAACAATTCGATGATGAAGATGACAGACACCACCAAGAAAGCTGCGGCCATGAAAGAAATGGACACGGCCAAAGAGATGATGGCGAAAAAAGACATGGCTGGCTGCAAGACGCACATGGATAAAGCCATGGGCATGATGAAGTAATCCAAAGACGGATCGCGACATCCGCCACGTTGTGGCGGATGTCGCGTAACTGTAAGCAGCTAAATGGGATGATGGAAGACGTGCGCGTAAAACCCGGAAATCAGAGCCTGGGACGTAGCTTCGCCGTAAGTTCGTTACTAGTGGCGCATTTGATGCCGTCATAGTCCGCCACGGCCACCGAAGGCTACACGAATTTCGCTCGGACCATTCTCTTCTGAGTGATGGTGAACGCGGTCGCTGGAATAACGACCCACTGGAATATTGGCGATAAGCCGACGTGCAGGCCAAAGATTGAGACCACGGGCATCCATTCGGAGTAGGCCCACGATGCACGTACAACGACGTTCAACCATTCGCTGAAAATCGTATAGCTAACTCCGAGTAACATTGTTACAGTTGCAACTCGCCAAAAGCGATCTCGTGGCCAAGCTGGGTTAGCGACAGCGACAAGCGTGGCCACCAGTGTGCTGAGGGCAATCAGCAGATCGCCCAGCGTACAATGAATGACAGCGAATGCCTGGTCACGAAATTGAGCTGTCCAGATCGTGTAAAGCGGAAGCTGAAGGATTTCCCAGACAAGATGTCCGCCGGCGCTGGCGCTGAGATATATTCGTAACGCACTGATCCAGTTCGCTGAGATCATTATCATTGACTTTCTGGTCGATCACGATCGTACTGACCATTTCGTGAATAGCATTTGCAGGCGCAGCCAATTGACCGTGGCTTCAGAAGCCCTATCATTATGAGTTGCAGCACCAACCAAATCCGGCCATATTATAACGGTTTGATCGGATGCGCGGTGCCAGTGTAGCAAGGTAAATGCGAAGATTTCTGTCAGATAAACGATGGCGAAAGGCAGCGGGTCTGCTCGTTGCCCTATATGCGTTGTGCGTCGTTGGCCCGGCCGCCGCTATTACGTTTGGCGACATCGAGACCGGCGCGCATTGTTTCACTGATGACCATCTTGAGACAGTAAAGATTTATGTCCACCAGGATGGGTCAAGCCATCGGCATTCCCTCCCCGCCGATGACCATGGTCAGCCCGGCAAGTGCTGTGGACTTTTTGCTCCAAGCGCTATCGCGCCAGCCACCGACTTTGTGGCGGAACCGCACATCCACAGCTTGCCTTTAGCGTCCGTCATTGCCAGGTCGCTCTCTGGCCGCGGCTTCGACCGCATCGATCGACCTCCGAGATACCTTCTGTCTCTTTGAGTTCAAGCGCGACGCCGGCGTAACGCCCGCGCGCACTCGTCATCAATCGACGGATGAGGGAGCATCATGTCCAAACGGTTCTGGCCGCGGTCGGTTGCCGCAAATTGGCGTCCGGCTTTATGGCGATATCGACTACCTGCCGTCCTAGCGGCATGCGCGCTGCTGGCCCAAGGCTGTGCGGCAAGCCCGCCACGGCCATTCCAAGGCGCCGACGCTTCCAACCCGAACGCTCGCGTACCGCCGACAGCTTATCGCCCGGCACTCGGCACCTATTCCAGTCAGCGGCCGGTCGAGCCGGCGCCCTGGCGCGAGCGCAACGATCGCGTCGCCCCGGAACCGAAGAAGGACGGGCCATGATGCGGACCGTATCCATGTCGCGGATCATCGCCGCCGTCGGCGGCACCTTGCTGCTGTCGGCTTGCAAGACCTTTTCGCCGGACGGCGGAATGAGCGTGCCGGCTGGCATTGCCGCCGACGAACTCAGAAAGGACGTGATCGCGGTGCGCACCGAGCAGGATGCGGCCGTCGCGCGCGCGAAGGTCGATCATCTGCTCAAGCGGCCTTTGACCGCCGACGCGGCCGTGCAGATCGCGCTGCTCAACAACCGCGGCCTGCAAGCGGCGTATAACGAGTTGGCCTTGGCCGAAGCCCGCATGGTGGAGGGAAGCCTTCCGCCGAACCCCAACTTCTTGCTCAGCCGGACCTCGACGCCGGCCGAACTCGACATCGAGCGCCAGATCGTGGTCAACATCCTGTTGCTCGCAACCTTGCCGGTGCGGACGGAAATCGCGGCGGATCGGTTCCGCCAAGCACAGTTGCGCGCGGCGGAGGAGACGTTGCGCGTCGCGGCGGAAACCCGGCGAAACTACTACCGCGCGGTGGCGGGGCGCGAGCTTGTCGGCTTCCTCACGCAGGCGCAAAGCGCGGCGAATATGGCGACCGAGTTTGCGGTACGTCTCGGCGAGACCGGCGCGATGAATAAGCTCGACCAGGCGCGCGAGCAGGTGTTCTACGCGGAACTTACTGGGCAGCTCGCCGCCGCACGGCAGCGCGCGACCAGCGACCGGGAGGCACTGGTCCGCTCGCTCGGGCTCTGGGGCGCGGACCTGCAGTTCAAGCTGCCGAGCGCGCTGCCGGCGCTGCCCCCCGGGGCAAAGATGTTGCCCGGGGTCGAGCGGGAAGCGATCCGCAAGCGGGTCGATCTGCAGGTGGCGCGCATCGAATTGGATGCGCTCGCCAAATCCTACGGGCTGACGCAGGCGACCCGATTCATCAATCTTTTGGACGTTGCAGGAGTTTCCCATACCCACCGCGAGGCGGAAGGTTCGAAGGTCAGCGGCAGCGGGGTCGCGGTCGAGTTCCAAGTTCCGATTTTCGACGGCGGCGAGGTGCGCGTTCGGCAGGCGGAGAGCACCTACATGGAGGCGGTCAACCGCCTCGCCGAGAGGGCGGTGAACGTGCGGTCCGAGGCCCGCAACGCGTATCGCGTCTACCGCTCGGCCTACGACATCGCCAGCCATTACCGGCGCGAGGTCCTGCCGCTGCGTAAGATCATCTCCGACGAAACCCTGCTCCGTTACAACGCGATGCAGATCGACGTTTTCTCGCTGCTCGCGGAAGCGCGTCAGCGCATCGCGGCCATCACGGCAGCCATCGAGGCGCAGCGGGATTTCTGGCTGGCGACCACGGACCTCAGCGTCGCCGTGGCCGGCGGCGGCGTGTCCGGCGGCAGAAGCGAAGGTCCGAAAGCCGAGGCCTCGCCTGCTGGCGGAGTTGGCGCGAACTGAGACCGAAAAGGAGAAGCCCATGCTCTCACGAAGAGGATTTCTCGGAACCGCAGCCGTACTCGCCGGCGCCAGCGCGGTCAGCGGACGCGTCCAGGCGGCGAGCATTCCCGAGGCGCCGACCACGACGACCAACACCATGCAACCGCCGCTTTTTCCGTCAAGCGGCCCCGACTACCAGCCCGTCGTCACGCTTAACGGCTGGACGCTGCCGTGGCGGATGAACGGCGACTGGAAGGAGTTCCATCTGGTCGCCGAGCCGGTAGTGCGCGAGATGGCGCCCGGCATGAAGGCTCATCTTTGGGGCTACAACGGCCAGTCGCCGGGCCCGACCATTGAGGCGGTCGAGGGCGACAAGGTTCGCATCTACGTCACCAACAAACTGCCCGAGCATACGTCCATCCATTGGCACGGCATGTTGCTGCCGAGCGGCATGGATGGCGTCGGCGGCCTCACCCAGCCGCAAATCAAGCCGGGCAAGACCTTCGTCTACGAGTTCGAGCTCAAGAAGAGCGGCAGCTTCATGTACCACCCGCACGCCGACGAGATGGTGCAGATGGCGATGGGCATGATGGGCTCCTTCGTGATTCACCCGCGCGATCCGAAGTTCATGCGGGTCGACCGCGACTTCGTGTTCCTGCTCAGCACCTATGACATGGATCCCGGCACATACGTACCCAAGGTCACCGAGATGACCAACTTCAGCATGTGGACCTTCAACACGAGGGTCTTCCCCGGTATCGACCACTTGGTGGTGCGCAAGAACGACCGCGTGCGGGTCCGGATCGGCAACCTGAGCATGACCAACCACCCGATCCATATGCATGGCTACGATTTCAAGGTGACGTGCACCGACGGCGGTTGGGTGCCGGAGAGCGCACGCTGGCCCGAGACCACCATCGACATGCCTATCGGATCCATCCGTGCCTATGAGTTCGACGCGATCTACCCAGGCGACTGGGCGATGCATTGTCACAAATCGCACCACACCATGAATGCCATGGGGCATGACGTGAAGACTTTCATCGGCGTGCAGAAGCGCGATCTGGCCAAGGCGATCCGCAAGATCGTGCCCGACTACATGCCGATGGGCTCGGCCGGCATGGCCGACATGGGCGAGATGGAAATGCCGCTCCCCGACAACACGCTGCCGATGATGACCGGCTTCGGTCAGTTCGGCCCGATCGAGATGGGCGGCATGTTCACGGTGGTGAAGGTCCGCGAAGGAATCGCCGCCAACGATTACAGAGACCCAGGCTGGTACAGCCATCCGCCGGGCACCGTTGCTTACGAGGTGAGTACGCCAGCCACTGGCGAGCCACCGCGCCAGCAAGGCAAAGCGCCGAACCGCCCAGCGGTCGAAGTCGATGTGGTCAAGCCGAGAATGAAGGGGGGCCACACCGGGCAACATTGATGCGCACCAAACAAGCGAGAACGATGGCGGGCGGGTCGGGGGGCTCGGTCGCGGGTATCGAGAAATTCATTGTTCTCAGATCCCGCAGACGGGCGCGCACAATTTGGAGAACCCCATGAAGTTTCCGACCTGTTTTCTCTCAGGCCTAGTGGCCGCTGTCATGGCCGCGGTCGTGGCCGCGGTCGTTTATGTATACAGCGGTACTTTCAATGTCGCTGCAGTGGCGCCACATACGGCGCTGGAGTTCTGGGTATTAAACGCCGCACTGGAGAGGTCGGTAAAGGTGCGAGCTCAAACCATCACACCGCCGCCGGTGCCGCCCAGTCAGAAGATCGGCGAAGCTTTTCGAACATTCAATGAGATGTGCGTGCAATGCCACAGTGCACCGGGAAAAGAGCCCACCATGGTCGGCAAGGGCCTCAATCCGCCTCCTCCAAAGCTGAGCGATGCAGCGCAACGTTGGAGTCGGGCCGAGCTGTTCTGGATTGTGAAAAACGGAATCAAAATGACCGGAATGCCGGCGTTCGGTCCAACGCATTCCGACGAAGAGCTCTGGCTGGTGGTAGCTTTCCTACAGCGACTTCCGAACATCAGCCCCGAAGAGTTTAAAGAGATGGCCGATAAATTTGACTCTAAACCCGGCAGTGGCATGGACATGAAAGGGATGTCTCCGGGCCATAAGATGTGAGTTTCAAAGAAATGGCGGAGAAATTCGGGGAACCGCGGCAAGGCGAACAGCCGCAGCACGGCCACAAGCATATTGAGAGTCCGACAGCAGGAGAAAAACATGGAAATGCCAATGCCTAACAACACGCTGATGATGACCGGCGCCGGCCAGTTCAGACCGCTCGAGATGGGCGGCATGTTCACTGTGGTCAAAGCTCGAGAAGGGCTTGCCGCCGGCGATTACAAAGACCCCGGTTGGTACAGGCACATCCGAAGGTACCGTCGCGTATGAATACGCGGGTCCAGTGTCCGATGCCGCGCGCCAAAAGCGCGATGTCGAAACAACCAAACCGGCCATCGAAATGAATGTGGTCAAGCCGGATAAAGGCGGCCATTCCGGACGACATTGAACGCAACGACACCGTCAACCTCAATCAAAGGAGAATGGAAATGAAGATGCTGCGTCTCGGAATATTATCCTTGCCAATGCTGTTCGCTTCAGGCCTGGCCTTCGCGGCCGCTGGGGCGCCCGGGCATGGCCACGAGACATTCTCGGCCGGCGAGCCCGGCAATCCCAAGAAGCCGGCGCGGGTCGTGCAGATCACGATGCGCGAAGGCGATGGCAAGATGATGTATATCCCCGAAAAAGTTGAGGTGCGGAAGGGCGAGCAGATCAAATTCGTTATCCGCAACAACGGCGAGTTGGAGCATGAATTCGTCCTCGCGACCACCGAGGAAAACCTCAAACACGCCGAGCAAATGAAGAAGAACCCGGAGATGGAACACGACGATCCGAACGCCAAACGACTTGCGCCAAAGCAAGTCGACGAAATCGTCTGGAAGTTCACCAAGGCGGGCACCTTCGAGTTCGGCTGCCTTATCCCCGGACACCGTGAGGCCGGCATGACCGGCAAAGTGGTCGTGAAATAACGCTGCAATGTCACAAGGAGAAAAGCGATGCTCAACAAAACTCTGATCGCGGCCGCCGCGATTGCGCTCGCTCTCGCATGGCCGTACGCCGCCAGCGCGCAGGCTCTGATCGACGGTCAAGTCACCAAAGTCGATGAATCGGCCGGCAAGATCACCCTCAAACACGGGCCGATCAAAAAGTTCGACATGGACGAAGGCATGACCATGGTGTTTCGCGCGGCCGACCCGGCGATGCTCAAAGCGGTCAAAGCCGGCGACAAGGTGCAATTCGATGCTGATAAGGTCAACGGCCAGTTCACCGTGACGAAGATACAAAAAGTGAAGTGATCTTATCGTAAGTCACCCGCCACTGCATGCTTGTCAGTCAAGGTATGGCGTGCAGTGGCGCGCTATTATTGCTATGCATTCTTGCGAATGCTTTCGCAACGGGGCCCTGATTGCGCGAAAAGGAACTCCGCATAGCGCTTGTCTGTTTCGGCGGCGTCTCGCTCGCGGTCTACATGCATGGGATCACCAAGGAGGTCCTCAAGCTGGCGCGCGCGTCGAGCGCCCTTCATGCCATCACCAATCGGGCCAAGCGGTCGGCCGCAACATTTTTCGACACGCGCGACCGTTCCGATCCCGAATACGACACCGAAACGATCTATTTCGATCTTCTGCGCGACATCGGTCGAACGGTTGAGCTGCGGGTCGTCGTCGATATCGTCGCGGGAGCCTCTGCGGGCGGAATCAATGGGGTTATGCTGGCCCGGGCGTTAAGTCACAACCTGTCCATGGGCCGGCTGCGCGACCTCTGGCTTGAGAATGCCGATGTCACTGAACTCCTCGCACCGGAAGCGAGAGCGCGCAGATGGAGCAAATGGTTTCTTCGACCGTTCTTTTGGGCGGTAGGCCCGAAATTCGTCGGCGATCCCGAGGTGCGCTCCAAGCTGTCGCTATTCATACGATCTCGCTGGTTCCAGCCTCCGCTTGACGGGCTGAAGATGGCCGCATTGATGTATGACGCGGTCAACGCGATGGGAGCGCAACGCGAATTGGCGTCGTCGCTGCTTCCGTCAGGTCAGGGGCTCGATTTGTTCGTGACAGTGACGGATTTCTATGGCTCCCAGCAACTGATGCAGATTCACGATCCGCCCATAATCCACGAACGAGAGCACCGTCATGTGCTGCATTTCAAATATCGCCGCAGCACTAGCGGAGCCGTCGACAGTGATTTCGACCTGGAAAATGCACCGGCGCTGGCGTTTGCCGCGCGCGCGACGTCGTCCATTCCTGGGGCTTTCCCGCCGGCGCGGATCCTGGAGATGGACCAGCTTGTCGAAGAGCGAGCGGCCGACTGGCCGCGTCGCACGGAGTTCATGGCGCGAAATTTCGAGCAGTACGCCAAGTTGAATGTCGACGTGGCTTCCGTTCCGTTCATTGACGGAAGCGTGTTAAACAGCCGGCCATTCCGGGAGGCAATCACCGCGATCCGCGACCGCCCCGCCTATCGCGAGGTGGATCGCCGGTTGGTTTACATCGATCCGAATCCGGCGCCAGCCGGCTCACCCGCGCATCACGGCATGCCAGGCTTCTTCGCGACGCTGAAAGGCGCGCTGTCGGACATTCCATTGGCCGAACCTCTGACGGACGAGCTCAATTGGATTGCCCGCTTCAACGCGCGGGCGCGCCGGCTCAAAGCCATCGTCGAAAGTGCGCGCCCTCATATCAACCGCCTGGTTGCCGAGGTGATTGCCACTGACCGCGACGAACGGGTCAGCGAAGATCGCATCCGAAGCTGGCGCGAGCGAGCCAATAGTAAGGCTGCCCGCGATGCAGGCTATGCGTACGAAGCCTATGTCCGTCTCAAACTCGCCTCGGCGCTTAGCTTCGTCAGCAAACTAATCATGGACATCCGTGGCGTGCGGCCGGGATCTCCGTTCGCCCACGCCATCGCGGAAGTCGTCGATGCCTGGGCCGTCCAGGCCGGAGTGACATACGAGCCGACAGATAGCCGATCGCTGCACGCGGAAACTGCGACAGATTCTGAATTTGCATCGAAATGGGTGGCATTTCTGCTGACGTTTGACGTCGACTATCGCAAGCGACGGCTGCATTTTCTTATTGAAGGTCAGAACCGGCTTTATCAACTGCTGGGTTCAAGAGGGTTCGAAGATCTTGATGCCGTTGCCGTCGATCGGCTCAAACGCAAGTTTTACGAGGCTATAGAGACGTTGGAACGACGGGATGCGGTTGCGTCGCTCAATGCGATAACCGGGGACATGGTCGAAGATATCTTTCGGTCGGCACCCTCCCCTAGCGAGTTTAGGCAGATCGCGAAATACGCTCAGTCCTTCGTTGCGCGGCACAAAGATCAGCTCGATCTGCTCATCGAGCAGCTTGGCCTGGATATCGACCTCAAGACCAGCACACGAGACATCGACGCTCTTCTTTCGGAAACCGAGGGGTGGCCGCCCGGCGGGCTGCACGAGGTCCTCGTGAATTATCTCGGGTTTCCGTTCTGGGACGTACTGACGTTTCCGGTCTTACGATGGCGAGAGGCCGGTGAGTTCAATGAAATCCGCATCGACCGGATCAGCGCACAGGATGCCACCGGAATCGAACGGCTTGGAGCTTTCCGCCTGAAGGGCACCACGTTCAATCAGTTTGCGGCGTTTTTGTCGCGCGCGTTTCGCGAAAACGACTATCTGTTAGGTCGGCTGCATGCAGTCGATCGTCTGATCGATATTGTCTGCGACGCAGCCAGCCCAGACTCCCTGAGCCAAGTTGCGGTGGCGGCGCTGAAGAAGAATGCCATCATTCGGATTCTAGATGCAGAGGAACCGCATCTATCGACGTGCAAGCACATGATCGCGGAGCTTCGCGCCACAGTCGATGCCGGTTAGTGGCCTAATTTCTTAAGAGCCGGGAGCCTGGCTCGATCATTTTCTCCCAGAACACCGAATGATTGCGCGGCGCTTCGATCTTTACACAACCGCGGATGTGCTTTGACAAGCACGCTAAGACTGGCAACGCCCGGTGGTTCGATGACGAAAGAGTCCTCGCCCATGATGCGGCTAAGAGAACGGATCTACGGCGCTACCCGCGTTCCAAGGTGCAGAGGCCGTTTTCGTGAGGTTGCAAATTCGTCGCGTTTTCTCGCGGCAAATCGCGAGTGAGAGCCGTTCGCGAAGAGACGGTGGCGGAGGGAGCGCTATTCGAACTGAGCGTACGGATGCCCATAAAGAATCTTTGTTGGAGAAAATTTGGAGATTTCGAGCGAGGTAGCCTCAAGAACTCAATAAGACCTTGAAATCATTGGCGCTCCCTAGGGAAGCGCATGAATTCCACAATTTCAACGGCTTGGCCGCAGGTTTGGGCAAATCCAGGGGCATTGGCCATCAACGGCTATTTTTAGCGCTGCCCAAACCAAATTGCTTATCGATGACTCGGCCGATCATTCGTCGGCCGACGCCTCGCGCCCCCGCACCCCCGCGCGCGAGGGGCGGCGGCCTCTCACCCTCCCAGGCGGGAACGCCGCGCACGTTGCTAACGCGTAGCGGAGGCCTCCAGCGAGCGCACAGGGGCACACCATGACAACCGACCGGCCTCGTAACGCGCGCGCGCGGCTGCCGGCCGGCGCAGGCGCGGAGCTGCGGTTTATGCGCTCGGCTTGGGCGAACTCCGGGGCGAAAGCGCGCCAGGCCTTCCTGTCGGAATTGTTGGCGCCGATCTCCGATCCGCCACGCGTAGAGGCTGCCGCCGCACCTTCCTGGTTTAATGAATTCATAGCGGACCGATTGCAGCGCTCGCCGGGCGAGCGCGTGAGAGCGCATGAGCTACTCGACTCCTACAGAGATTGGGCGTCCGCGAAGGGCGCGCCGAAGCTTGGACCGTTACGGCTCTGTCGGTTGATGACCGCGAGCGGGTTCAAGCGGAAAAAGTCTAGCGAGATTTTTTGGTGCGACGTTCGCCTGCGGGGTGACCGATGATGCGCGCGGATTGTTTTTTCGTTCTTTTGGATACCGGAACCCTCCCACCCTCCCAATTATTGGGAGGGTGCAGCATGCGAGATACTATTGATTTTGGCTCGCTTGTGAAACTTCGGGAGGGTTGGGAGCGTTTTGCAACAACTGTGACTCACGCGTGCGCGCGCGTGCGCGCGCGCACATGCGCGGGGACATTGGTTAAACCCTCCCAACCCTCCCAATATTTAAAACAAACTATCTTATCTCTTTGCCGCTCAATGGCTTTCGAGCATGGGAGGCTTTTCAGAAATCAATTTATAGGCCTCCCTCAGCCTCCCTCAATCTCCCGAAGCCCAAGATGGCACGCTCAAGTGCGACCGGCTTCAGAGAGTCCGCGCGACCGTGAGACCTTCTGGGAAATTCCCAGAAGGTCGATGCTGCCTCAAATCACCGTGGGCAAATTGCCCGGAGTGTCCCCGCCTCTTCGCCCGACCCTGGGGCAAATTGCCCTAGGGTTGATATCTTTATTCCCATGTCGCCGCCGAACGACAGCAATTGCTGCACGTGTGTGGCATTTGGAATTCGGCCTTCGCCTTGACTCGCGCGCTGCTCGGGCTGGAAGGGGGATAGGGGGGTCTTTTCTTTGCGACCCTCTCCCTTCGGACCGTTTGGGTAGTCCAAAAAAAACCGCCGCGAAATTTGCGGAATTTGTTTTTTTTCTCCATTGCGAGTGGTGCTGGCGATGATTGAAAAAGCCGCACTGCTGTCATCAGCGCGTCGTGCGCCGCGATTTGTTTCTCGCCGTACCGCCGCCGCGCTGCTCGATCTTTCCGGTTCAGGATTCAACAATTGGGTCAAGCGCGGACTATTGCCGCCGCCGGCTGCTGGCACGCCGAACGATGAACCGCGATGGGAGTGGGAGGAGATCGCGCGCTACATGCGCGGCGACCGATCGAGTGCGCCGCGCGATCTCTTGGGCATGCCGGCGCCCGTACAGCATGGGCACAAACGCGGGCCAGCACCAGGCCACGGCGGCCGGCCGCGCAATTCAGCGGAGCAAGATCATGGCTGAGATTCTGCGCATGGCGCTGGCGAACGCAACGAACGCGCCAAACCTTCGGCAAATTTTCCGAAGGTTTAGTAGCCGGAAGCCTGAACGGCTGAACGTGTTGGCGCGATTATTTTCAATGGTGAGGTATGTCGTCAAACGAAACTTTGAGACGCGCCCCGATCGAACCTCGCGGCCGGAGCGGGGACTAAATTCGAATCGTAGCCCCCTGCCGCTAAGGGGCCTGAGAGTGACTTTTAGCCCCCCACCACATGGGGGGCTAAACGAATCGCAGCGACTCAGTAGCGACTCAGTAGCTACTGAGTCGCCCCCCACCACATGGCAGGGCAATCGCATATGAGTATAGGAGGAGTCAAAAGATTCTCCCGAGGCAGTATTCGCAAAGTAGTTTGGAGGATTTTGATTCACGACCGCTTCGATCCGGAGAACCAGATTCTCCGCCGAATTCCATATGCGATTGCCCTGCACCACATGGGGGGCTAACTTTGACGCGCATATAGAGAGCTGCGCCGCGATGTCGTGCGCCTCTAACTCTTAACTCTTAGATAAACCCCCCAACCCCCCTGCGGGGGGCTTCTCGATCGATGAGCGATCAAAAAAATGAAATACAACGGAAGCCAATTAAAAAATCTTGGACGCGCGTTCCCGGAGATAGCTCGCGACGTGCGCGGCGATCGATCGTGCGCGGCGCGCGATCTCTTGGGCATGGCGGCGCCTGCACATCGGGCGAAGAAGCGCCTTGTCGCAAAGCCGATGATGCTAAATCGGCAAATTTGCCGATTTTCCGGCCGGTCGCGCAAAACTGCGGAGCAAGATCATGGCTAAAGTTCTGCGCCTGCACTCGGCAAACGACGATGCGCCGCTCTACGAGCGATTTGCGGAACGTGCGATTACTGCCGCGACTTCACGCGGGCTGCCGCCTGTGCTGGTTGCCGGCTCGCTGCTCTCGAAATCGATCAACGTCCTGATCGACGAGCTGGGCGCCGATGAAACGGCGCAGCTGCTGGACGCGCTTGCGCTGAGAATTTCCACCGCGTTGCCGCCGGGTGCCGACGATGCCGCATAATTGTTTGACTAAAGCTGGAGAATCTGATTCTGCTAACTCAGCCGAAACGGAGATTGCGGCGCCGGTTATGCCGGGCCACTCCGCAGAGGCCACCTTGATCGGCGCCAGTCAGGCTGGGCCACGGGTTGAACGGGCGGAAGCCCGGCAGCAACGTGATGATCCGGTGGCCGTGGCGCCTAAGCCCTCAGTCAACGTCTCCGACATCACGGATTACAAGGCATTCGTGGCCTTCCTGCACAATGTAGGATTTTCACGGGCCTTTGCGAGGCGCGTCACAAATCGAGACGCCTTCAAGTCCGCTGCCGAGCCATCCGCCGACAATCAACAGGTCGCGAACGCGATCAAATCTCAACTCGCAGCTCTCTGCGAAACACTGAAAGGCCCTGACCATGAGACTAAGAAATAGATTGGCACGCAGCTCGATGATGACTTCGCCACTGGAAATCAAAGACGGGAGTGGCGGAGCGAGCGACGAAGGGACGGCGGAAACGATCTCAGAAATCAATGAGGCGGTCAAAAGATTCATCGACCGCAACGAAGCCGAGACGAAGGCGCTCAAAGTCCAGCTCGCCGCCGAAAAGAAACGCGTCGATGCACTGGAAAAGAAATCCAATCGGCCGAACCTCGGCAGCGACGTTGCGCCGAATAACAAAATCGATCCAGCGGCGCTCGCGCTCGAACGCAAGGCAATGGCGGCTTTCGTGCGCAGCGACGGCAATGGCGATCTTAGCGAAGTCAAAGCAATGTCGGTCAGCACCGACCCGGACGGCGGCTATCTCGTTCTGCCGCAACGATCCAGCGTCATGACCACGCGGCTCTATGAGGAATCGCCGGTGCGCCGGCTGGCGCGCAATGTGACGATGACGACCGGCGATGCATTCGAGGAACCGTTCGACATCGACAATGTGGAGGCGATCTGGGTTGGCGAGAAGCAGGCCCGGCCGGAGACAGATTCGCCCAAGCTTGGCCTGCTAAACATACCGTTGCAGGAGGTCTATGCGAATCCGAAAGCAACGCAAAAACTGCTCGACACCAGCTATATCGATATAGGCGCTTGGCTGGACGGCAAGATCAACGACAGGTTTGCGCGTTCGGATGCCGAGTCTTTTGTGAGCGGCGATGGCATCAACCGACCGCGCGGTTTCCTGAACTACGATACGACGACGGAGAACGATTTCGACCGCGCCTGGGGCAAGCTGCAATACATCAAAACCGGAGCTGCGACGGCGTTCGCCGCCGTGTCGCCGGGCGACGTGCTGCGCGATCTGGTCTGGTCTTTGCGAGCGCCTTATCGCAAGAACGCGGTTTTCCTGATGAACAGTTTGACCGCGAGCGTGATCGACAAGTTCAAGAACGGCACGGGCGACTACATCTGGCGCGATGGCATGACCGCCGGGGCACCGCCGATCCTGTGCGGCTATCCCGTCGAAATCGACGAGAACATGCCGGCCCTTGGCGCCAACACCTATCCGATCGCGTTCGGAAATTTCGCGCTCGGCTATACGATTCCCGAAAGGCCGGGCCTCAAGATGCTACGCGATCCGTTCACCGACAAGCCGAACGTGTTTTTCTACGCCTATCGCCGCGTCGGCGGCGGCGTGTCGAATTTCGACGCGATCAAGCTGCTGAAGTGTGAGGCGTAAGGCTTCACGCTGACTGCCGTCGCGGCCACGGATGAACTGGCCGCGATGGCGTAACGCGGGGGCGGCCGGCGGAAGCCGCCCCCGCACATTGCTCTGATCGAGCAAATTCGATGCTAAATTTCAGGGCGGTTAAGTCTGCCCGCGTTTGAACGGATAGTGCAGCGTTGGCCTAGCAACACGATAGGCTCAATAATCAATAGCTTCCCACAACGGCGGCCGGCTCGATCGCGGCGAACGCGGTGCAGCTCGCCGGATATCCCGAGCGCGGACCCGTGACGGCGATGATCGATCACGCTGGCGACTGGGCACGCGATGCGCCGGCAGGATCACGGCAGCAATCCTCGATCACGCTGGCGACCAAGGCGGACGCCGCAATGGCTACAGGCTCGATCGCGGCAAACGTGTGACGCGACACTTCAAGTGTCACCGCTGCGCCACTTCAAATGTCACCTCCCGCGAGATCGGAATTAGCGC
Source organism: Hyphomicrobiales bacterium (assembly GCA_016185205.1). GTDB lineage: Bacteria > Pseudomonadota > Alphaproteobacteria > Rhizobiales > Xanthobacteraceae > Pseudolabrys. The sequence goes on from JACPOA010000011.1 coordinate 29,839, forward strand.
GAACGTGAAGTCACTTAGACCCCGTTTGCACTGTCTTGATGTCCCAGTTCGTGTCCCAGTTTCGCAGCAACGCATTCAAGAAGTGCCCGCATTTACTGGAGTCCGAACTGGGACACGGTCCTATTCTTGGTCCCCCAAGAGTCTCAGTTCGGCGATGCCGCACTGAAAATGCTTGCGATTTTCGGCTCGCATATTGAGGGTGGTGACATTTGAAGTGACGCAGACCTACCGGACCAGGAACCAGCAACTCCGGGAAAACATACGCAGATCAAGGAGATATTGCGTCTAGGTTGCCTCGCAACTCAACAGGCGGCGGTGACACTTGAAGTGTCGCGTCACACAAGCACGCGATGCGCGGGCAGGATCACGGCGGCAATCCTCGATCATGCTGGCGACCAGGGCGGACGCCGCGATGGCCGCCGGCTCGATCGCAGCGAACGCGGCGCGGCTCGCCGGACATGCCGAGCGCGGACAAGTGACGGTGACGGGACGCCGCAACAGCCGCCGGCTCGATCGCGGCGAACGCGGCGCGGCTCGCCGGACATGCCGAGCGCGGACCCGTGGCAGCGATGCTCGATCATGCTGGCGATCGGGCGCGCGACGGCGGCCGGCTCGATCGCGGCGCGCGTGACGCAACTCGCCGGCTATGCCGGGCGCGGACACGCGGCAGCGATGCTCGATCACGCTGGCGACCGGGCGCGCGATGCGCCGGCTCGATCGCCGCGAACGTGGCACAGCTCGCAGGATATGCCGAGCGCGGACCCGTGGCCGCGATGCTCGATCACGCTGGCGACCGGGCGCGCGATGCACCGGCTCGATCGTCGGTGGCTTTGTGCAGCTGACCACGATCACCGAAAACACGTTTCTTTCCGCCGTGATCTGGCGCTGGCCGGACTTGATCGGGGAGACGATCACGCCCGCACCGTTTCCCGTTGGCTTTGGACCGTCGACAGAGGGCATGGCAAGGCCGTGAGCCGAGAAAGCCGGGCCGAATACCTCGACATCGCCAGCGGTGCTTATTCCGGCTCCAGCGGCAAATGCTGCCCATGGGCGGCATTTGCGGCGCGCTGATCGGCCGCGACAAAAAACGCCGCAGCGCTCCCCGCAGGGAGCTTGCACGCGGGCGGCAAATCAGAGAATCTGTCCGTGGGTGTAAGAACCCGGACCAGTGACAGGCGGAAGCCCCTGCAAGGGCGCCGGCCTGGTGCAAGCCGCGCATCATATTGCGGCCTGCAAAGCGACGGCTTGGCGGCCGTCCGCTACCGACAATCCTATGTCGGGAGGCGGGCGCCATACAAGACCCTCACGGGGAAAACGTCCGACCTGTCTCACTGGCAGGTTCTTACCCTCCCGGCGCCACGGCGGACCCCGTGGCGAGGCTGTAAGAAGCCGAACCAGTGAGCCAACACCATGATCGCTCAGAGAACCCACCGTGCCGCCCTGACCGGCGCCGCTCGCGCTATTGTGTTGCCCGGCAGCGCATCCGCGCGGCCATCAAAATTGATCAGCAGGAGAAGCATCATGCTCGGTAGTGTTGCGTGCGTTGCCGCCCCTTTATCCCCGTCTCTCGCTGCCCCTTCAATCGCCGGTCCTGGAGGACCTGATCGGGACGATCCTATTTTTGCTGCGATCGAGAGACACCGCGCAGCTCGTGCCGACTATGATCGCCAAGCTGGCATCACTATCGAGATGTCCAATTCGTGCCCGGCCGATCTTGCCGGACCGCATAGCGTTCAGATCGGTAAGATTCTCGGTTCCAACGGCGAGTCCGATCGGCCGCATATGGCTTGGTCGCACGATTGCATTGATGAACACTTCGACGCCAACGCTAAGACGATGCAATCAATGTGGGGCGACAACTGGCATCCGGAAAAGCTTGAGGAAATGCGGCGGGCGAAGCATGCCGAACTCGACGAATTGTTGACGCCGCACGATGCTTGGAGTGAAAAATCCGGCCTTAACGCCGCCGATGCGGAATTGGAGCGACTATCGGATATAGAGATCGCGCGGCTCGACGAACTCGACAAGACCGCCTCGAGCACGGTGGCCGGCCTGCACGCGTACGTGCGCTACCGCCTGGAGCTCGAACACCGGATCGACCCTGATATCGAGCAAGAAGTGAGCTGGCTGTTGCTTCGTAATGCTGGCGATGCCCTTACGCGGCTGTTGGCCGCTTAGTCTTACCGGCCGGCGGTTGGGAGTCATAGGCTGCTATTGGGAATGCCGCGATTCGCGCTCCGCTCCGAAAAAGGGCGGGGCGCGAAATTTTTAAGATGGCATTTGCGACTTGCTGGCCGGTGATATTTATAGGGGGCCTCTCAAGCCAAGGAGGCACCTATGTACGGCATCATCTCCCCTTCCGCCCTGCCCGCCTCGCGCCGCCGACGCGCGCGCATGGACAATCACGCCGCGGCGCAGGCCAGCTACCGCAAAAAGCTGAAGGCAAACTGCGTTCCCGATCGCGAGGACGTCGCCATCGCGGCGCTGACGGTGGCGCTGATGATGGTGAACAACGATCCCGCTAACGAAGTCGTTGCCGGCATGCGCCGCGCGATCATCGGCGAACTGGTCTGCGTAGGCTTCAATCGCGACCAGGCGCTGCGCCGTTTCGACGGGATGGTGGAGAATATCCACGAGGATCGCGCGAAGCGACAACGCTACCGCGAATGGGAGACTGCGCGAGCTGCCGAGCGGGCGGCGTCCGACCGTGGCGACGGATCACCGGGTGGTGCGGTGTAACGGGGGGACGAGGCGAAATAGATCGTCATCCGGTGATCGGTGCCTCCCCACGAGGCCGAGTTCTTCACAGCAGCCGGGATGGCTCTTGCCAAGTATACATTGACTCAAGTATACATAGAATCAATTTGGGACCGCGAGTCTGCCGATGATCGAAAGCAGCAATAGGATTTTCAGCTACGCCGAAATTGAGGCGATGACGCTCGGCTGGGCCGATAAGCGGATGATTCAAAATCGGCGGGCTTTGAAATTATGGCTGACGCCGGTCGCGGAACCGCCGAAGGGCAAGGCTTACGACTATCGCTGGCCGCACGTCTTCGAAATGGTGATTTCGGCGGAGTTGGTGAAGCGCGGCTTCACACACGAGTCGGCAACTGAGGCGATCAGGAATCGATTACGGGCTGCGTCGGGTCGCCGGGGCGGATGGGCCGCCGATCTTAAATTCTCGGAACTGCCAGAAATCGACGGACGCGATTGCTATTGGGTCATGAACGTTATGCCGGATCAGCATTGGGGCTTGGTCCCGGGTGCGGTGCTGGCGTGCTGGTCACAGCAAGAGGTGGGGGCGGCGATCGCTGATTTGGACGCGGCTCTTGTGTTGAACGTCGCGCGCGTGCTTCGCGAAGCCCGCGCGCGCCTGCCGGCGGGGGAGTAACCATGGCTCCCAAAATTGCGGATTGCATCGTCATCACTGGAATTAGTCTCGCTGGGCAGAATTCCAAAAATGCCGGCCGGCGCGTGATTGCATACTTCGATGTGAGGATCATCGACGCGATCGAGCTGCGCGGCTGCATCCTCGTGCGCACCGCTAATGACGGTGTTGCGATCGCGCCGCCACGTTTCGACAATTCCGACCCGCGCCGGGCGATCGCTATCGTCGATAGCAGCTTTCAAAACATGATCTGCGTCGCTGCACGGGAGGCATACAAGAGCTTGGGAGGCGTTGATTTGCCCGATTGGGCGATGGGCACGAAAATTCCGCTTCCGGCTTGCAGGCCGGCGGACGATGATCGGGACCATGGCACGCTATGACGCCTTACCGCCGACCCTTGCACCCCGGCTGATTAGCCGGGAAGCTGCGGCGGCGTACGTGTGCGTGTCGCCGAACACGTTTGATGAAATGATAAAGGATGGCCGGATGCCCGGCGCGAAGCGCCTCAGCGATCGGCGCATCGCATGGGATGTCCGCGAACTCGACGCGGCTGTTGACCGACTGCCCGCCTCCGCCGGCGGCGGCGGTACTGACGAAAGCTGGAGCGACGTTGATGCCTCGCAAGCGTCCGCCATTCGTTGAGCTTTGGCGCGATCGACACGGCAAGGTCCGCGTCTATTTCCGCAAGGACCGTGGGCCGCGCATTCGTTTGCCCGACGCCATCGGCTCCGATGAATTCAATTCCGCTTATCAGGCCGCGCTGCTTGGCCAGCCGGCGCCCATCCAGGATCGGTTCACGCGCACGGCGCCGGGCTCGATGGCGGCCCTCGTCGTTTCATACCTCAAAAGCCCCGCTTATATGGTTCTCAGGGACACGACGAAAACCGGTTACAGCAGCCGGATCGAGACGTTACGCGAACAGCACGGCCTCCGCAGTGTTATGGGCCTCACGCGCGAGCGTATCGAGAGCGGAATTCTCGGGCCTTACGCCGGTCGTCCAGGCTCGCAGCTCGCGATTCTCAAGATGCTGCGCGTGCTGATTAGGCATGCGATGAGCCTCGAGCGCGGCAATCCTTTGAAATTGTCGGCAGATCCATCCGAAGGCATCGCGCGGCCGAAGGGTCACGAGATCCGCGCCTGGACCGATGCCGAGACGGCGGCATTCGAAAGGCGCTGGCCGATCGGCACGAAGCAGCGGACCGCCTATTCGCTCATGCTATTCGTGGGCACCGCACGCGTCGACGTGCACCGGATGACGTGGACGCAATTCGATGCCGGCGGCGTCGGCTATGTCCGCAGCAAGACCGGGGTCGGCGTCGACATGGCCGTGCATGCAGAACTGCAGCGCGCCCTGGCCGTTGCCGATCGCAGCCATGTCACGATCCTGAACACCGACTATGGCCGCCCCTTCACGGTCAGCGGTTTCAGCAACTTCATGCGCGATGCGATCTCGGAAGCTGGACTACCGCTCGCCTGCAAGCCGCATGGCCTCCGCAAGACGCTCGGCCGGCGCCTGGCCGACGCCGGCTGCACCGCGCACGAGATCATGGCCATGCTCGGCCATACCACGCTGGAGGAAGCCGAGCGCTACACGCGCGAAGCCGATCGGCGTCGCGGCGGCCGCCAGGCCATTATCAAGCTTGAGGCACACAAAGCGAACGCGGATGCCCAAACCGCCTTTCTGGGTTTGGGAAAAGGCGGAAAAAGAAAAAGGAAATCAACGTGAAAGCCGATGCGCTGGCGCTCCCTAGGGGACTCGAACCCCTGTTTTCGCCGTGAGAGGGCGACGTCCTGGGCCGCTAGACGAAGGGAGCTTGGCCAAGACCATCGAGATAGCCGCGATCCTGCGCCCGCGCAAGCGCGGCCGGTCATGCGGTTCAAGTCATGACAACCCACCCTGCCGGCAGGTTTGCTTGCGCGCGAAAACCAGCGCCCGGCGCACGTTCACCCCGAACGCGCGCCGGCGGCGCGGGCTATTTCTGCTTCGCGACGATCTTGTCTTTGATGGCGTCGTAGGCGTTCTGCGGGATGATCTTCTTGTTGATCAGGTCATCCTTGCCCTTGTACGGACGGCCCTTGATGATCGCATCGGCGCGCGCCGAGCCGATTTGCGGCAAAGCGTCGAGCTCGGCTTTGGTCGCAGAATTGATATCGAGCAGCGCCGCCGCTGCCGGCTTGGCGGCGGTGGCAGGCTTGGCCGCGGGTGCTGCGGCAGGGGCCATCTTGGTTGCCGGCGCCGGCGCTGGCGTTTGCGCGCTGGCCGGGACCGCAATGAACAGCGACAACATTAAAGCAACCAGGAACTGTGACAGGCGCATGATCGTGACCTCCAGGATTAAGCGATGTTACCTCCAGGATTAAGCGATGTTAAATGATAGGCTTTGTCGCCGCGCGGGTAAATGCCACACAAATGCTAGCGCCGCAGAATGCCGCCGAGCGTGCCGCGCACAATCGCCCGGCCGATGGTGCCGCCGACCGAGCCCCCCAGCGATTTGCCCAGATCGGCGGCGAGCTTGCCGGCCACACGATTGGTAACGGAGCGCGTGATTTCGCGGGTCACCAGTTGCCCGGTCGTCAGGCGCGTGCCACGCGAACGATTGGTGCCAAAGATCGAGCCCAGAACACCGCCGATCTGACCGAGCAGGCCGCCACCTTGCCCATCCTGCGCCTGCCCGGGCGTTCCCGGCGCCGTGGTTGCGCCCGTATTACGAATGCGTTTTTGCAAGATTTCGTAGGCCGATTCGGCGTCGACGGCGGTGTCGTATTTGCCCATGAGCGGGCTCGCCGCGGTCGTGGCATTGCGCTCCGCGACCGTAACGGTGCCGAGCCGCGCCGAGGGCGCGCGGATCATGGTGCGTTCGACCATCGAGGGCACGCCATTCCCTTCGAGGAAGGACACCAGAGCCTCGCCTTTGCCGAGTTCGGTGATGATCTGCGCGGTATTCAGCTTTGGGTTCGGGCGGAATGTATCCGCCGCCGCCTTGACCGCTTTCTGGTCGCGCGGCGTGAAGGCGCGCAGGGCATGCTGCACGCGATTGCCAAGCTGCGCGAGCACCGTTTCCGGCACGTCGAGCGGGTTTTGCGTGACGAGGAAAACACCGACGCCCTTCGAGCGAACCAGGCGCACGACTTGCTCGATCTTTTCGAGCAAAGGTTTCGGCGCATCATTGAAAAGCAGATGCGCCTCATCGAAAAAGAAAACCAGCTTCGGCTTCTCGGGGTCGCCGATCTCCGGCAATTTCTCGAACAGTTCGGACAACATCCACAACAGAAACGTCGCATAGAGCCGCGGATTGGCGATCAGCTTATCGGCCGAAAGGATATTGATCACGCCGCGGCCATCTCGGTCCACACGCATGAAGTCATTGATGTCGAGCGCGGGCTCGCCGAAAAACGAGGTGGCGCCCTGGTTTTCCAGGACAAGAAGCTGCCGCTGAATCGTGCCGACCGTCGCGGCCGAGACGTTGCCGTAGACTTTCTGCAACTCCGCCGCATTTTCCGCGACGAGGTTGAGCATGGCGCGCAGATCTTTGAGGTCGAGCAACGCCAATCCTTGCTCGTCGGCGACACGAAAGGCGATATTGAGAACGCCTTCCTGGGTATCGTTGAGCTGCAACAGGCGCGAGAGCAGCAGCGGTCCCATTTCCGACATCGTGGCGCGGATCGGATGGCCTTGGCTACCGAACACATCCCAGAACACCGTGGTGAACTGGTCGGGCTGGTAGGGCAGCCCCATCGCTTGCGCGCGCTTGACGAAAGCGTCCTTGGCTTCACCCGCCGCGCTGACCCCCGACAGATCGCCCTTGATGTCGGCGGCGAAGACCGGCACGCCGGCTTGCGCAAATCCTTCCGCCAGAACCTGGAGGGTGACCGTTTTGCCAGTGCCGGTTGCGCCGGTGACGAGGCCGTGACGGTTGCCGAATTTGAGGTCGAGCACCTCGTATTTCGTGCTCTTGCCGACGACGATCCCGCCTTTTGGATTCGCTGTGGCAGGCGCGGCTTTCGGACTTGCTTTGGTTGGCGCTTTCGCTGCCATCGTTGAGCTCCACACATTATGAATTATGAACGTGAACTAGCATCCCATTGATGCGCACCGCAAATGGGCCGACTGTTGGAGGCTTAAGGCTCCTTGGCGAACACCAACCGGCCGGCGGGCTTGAAGGTCCGGGCGTCGAACATGCGGATTTCGATCCCAGCGGCAGTCTCGATGGTTATGGCGAGTTGGTTGTCACCGATGGCGGTGGAAATGACTTTGGCGCCCGCCGGCAGCGTCGCAGTGGCGACCGGAAACGCCGGCGGCGCACTTCCCTGCAGATGGAAAACGCGATAGCCGATGACGGCCAGGACCACCGCCACCGCCAGGAAAGTGGTTGCGCTGGCGATCATCATCAAGCGGCGGATGCGCGCCACGACGCGCGCCGCTTCGGGATCGAGTGGTTTTTCGTCGTCGGACATCGTGAGCCAAAAGGTTTGGGTTGAACCAAAGACCAGAGCATGCCGGATAGCGCCAGCGAGACCGTCATTATCGCCGCCGAGGAGAGCGGCGGCCGGCTCGATCGCGTGCTGGCCGCGCGCATCCCGGCGCTGTCGCGTTCGCGCCTGAAGGCGCTGATCTTGGCCGGCCAAGTCAGAGTCATAACACCAAGCGCCCATTACACGATCCGCGATCCGGCCACGGAGGTCAAATCCGGCGACATCATCACCGTCACCCTGCCGCCGCCCGAGCCGGCCAAACCCGCCGGCGAGGCGATCCCGCTTAACGTCGTCTACGAGGACGACGCGCTGATCGTGATCGACAAACAGAGCGGCCTGGTCGTGCACCCGGCCGCCGGCCATGCCAGCGGCACCCTGGTCAATGCCCTGATCGCCCATTGCGGCGACAGCCTGTCCGGCATCGGCGGGGTCAAACGACCGGGCATCGTGCACCGGCTCGACAAGGACACCAGCGGCCTGATGGTGGCGGCCAAGAACGACCGCGCCCATCGCGCGCTCAGCAAGCAGTTCGCCAATAAACGCGAAGGCCCGCTTAAGCGGGGTTATCTGGCCTTCGTCTGGGGCGCGCCCGGCCGCCCGAGAGGCACCATCGACGCCCCGCTCGACCGCAACCCGCATGCCCGCGACAAGCGCGCGGTGCGAGAAGGTGGGCGCGCGGCGGTGACCCATTGGCAGCTGCTGGAGCGCTTTGCCGGTCGCGACGGCAAGCCGGTGGCGAGCCTGCTCGCCTGTACGCTCGAAACCGGCCGCACCCATCAGATCCGCGTGCATCTCGCCCATATCGGCCACCCGATCCTGGGCGATGCCACCTATGCCACCGGCTTCAAGAGCAAGGCCAGCCGGCTCGGCCCGCAGACCCAGGCCGCCTTGCAAGCCCTTGGCCGGCAGGCCCTGCATGCCTATCTATTGGCCATTGAACACCCAGATACCGGACAGGCCCTGGAATTTCGCGCGGAACTTCCGGGCGATCTGCGTCGTTTACGTGATGCCTTTGCCGCCGATGGCGGCGAGGCGGCGTCCCAGCGTACCGAATAGATCAATCCCGCCAAAGGCTTGATCGCGCCGCCGGGGAGTCACGGCGACGTGACGGGAACTTGCCTTTCTTTTGCCGCCCCGTTTCGTTATGCTGCACCTGCGATCAACTTCGTTCGCGGTCGCACAATTCGCGCCGTCGGCTCGGGGAGCGGCGGCGACAATCGCCTGCCGATCCGTCGGGGGCACTATAAGGAGGGCGCTATCATGGCCCGTTCTGCCGCACTGCCGGCACTCAAGGCCGAATCCGGTCTTTCTCACTACCTGGAAGAAATCCGCCGGTTCCCGATGCTGGAACCGCAGCAAGAATACATGCTGGCGCGCAGCTGGCGTGAGCACGGCGATCGTGAGGCCGCGCACAAGCTCGTTACCAGCCATCTCCGCCTGGTCGCCAAGATCGCCATGGGCTATCGCGGCTACGGCCTGCCGATTTCGGAAGTGGTGTCGGAAGGCAATGTCGGCCTGATGCAGGCGGTCAAGCGCTTCGAGCCCGAGAAGGGCTTCCGGCTCGCCACCTACGCCATGTGGTGGATCAAGGCCGCCATCCAGGAATACATCCTGCGCTCGTGGTCGCTGGTGAAGATGGGCACCACCGCCAATCAGAAGAAGCTGTTCTTCAACCTGCGCAAGGCCAAGAGCAAGATTTCCGCGCTCGAGGAAGGCGATCTGCGGCCCGATCAGGTCAAGATCATCGCCAAGCGGCTGGGCGTCAACGAGCAGGACGTGGTCGACATGAACCGCCGGCTCGGCGGCGACGCCTCGCTCAACGCACCGATCCGCGACGACGGCGAAAGCGGCGAGTGGATGGACTGGCTGGTCGACGATGCGCCGAGCCAGGAGCGCATCCTGGCCGACAGCGAGGAAAGCGATAACCGCCACCAGGCGCTGATCTCCGCGCTCGACGTGCTCAACGAGCGCGAGAGGCGCATCTTCCAGGCGCGCCGCTTGGCCGACGATCCGATCACGCTCGAGGATCTGGCGAGCGAATTCGGCGTCTCGCGCGAGCGCGTGCGCCAGATCGAGGTGCGCGCCTTCGAGAAGGTGCAGAAGGCGGTGAAGAACCGCATCGCCGCCATGGAGCAGCCGAGCCAAGGCGCGGCCGCGGCGACGATGCACTAACCGACACGTTTCACTCGACGATAGATACAGATGGCCGGGCATTGCCCGGCCATTTTGATTCAGAGCTGTCGCTGCGGCCCACATCGGATGGAACCAAAAGGCACGCACTCCATTCTCACCCGAGGGAACCAGAGAGGGCTCAACCCATGAAAACGACAAAGTTGCTGGGTGTGGTCGAACGACAGGCCGGCGCACGGGTAACACGGCTGCTGAAGGCAGCGCGTAAGGGCTATGACCGCCTAACGCGCTCGGCCACGAAGGTGACCAATACCGCGCAGCAGCGGCGCTACATCCGCGCCGTGCGGCAGACCATCGCCAGCGCGGAAAAGATCATCGCGCAATTGAAGCGGCGGGTGGACACGGTCGAGACTTTGTTGGGCCGCGGCAACAGGCGGCGGCGGAGGCCTGTCAGGCGCGGGGCCGCTACGCGCGCCAGACGCCCGGCGCGGACGGTCAAGCGCACTGCGAAGCGGACGGCATCACGGACGAGACGCAGGGCGCGTGGCTGAGGCTCAGACGCCGCGCTTGTTGCCCCAGGCCAGTACGTGCAGTTGCGGCAACACGTGGGCTGCGAACCAGCGGTCGGCGATCACCTTGCCCGCCAGCCAGCGCAGGCGGCGCATCAGGTCGTCGATATCGGCGCGCTCCCCTGCATTCGACAGTGGCGCCGGATTACCGACCTGCAGGTACACCGGCAGCGCCGGATAGAGTGCGGCCGTGGCCCGCGCATAGGCGTAATCGGCATCGTCGAACACCACGATCTTGAGCGCGCAGCGCGGGTGGCCGCGCGCGGCGGCAAGACAGGCTTCGACGCTGCTTGCGTCGGTCATCGTTTGCGACGACGGCGGTTTCGGGCTCAGAATGAGCCAATCGAGTTGCGCAAACCATGCTTGCGCCACGCTGCCTTGCGTCTCCAGCGCAAAGCGATGGCCATCGCTACGGCCGAGCGCGATCACGCCATCCAGCGGCTGCAACGCGGGATTGCCGCCCGACAGCGAGACCAACACAGGCTGGCCGCCGGCCAGCTCATTCACCCGCGACACGATCTCGGCCGGCGTCATCGGCGTCCAGGAGTCGCGATGTTCGGGCAGCACTGCGTAGAGCGTGTCGCACCAGACGCAGCGGTAGTCACAGCCGCCGGTGCGCACGAACACCGTCGGCTGCCCGATCAGCGGGCCCTCGCCCTGGATGGTCGGCCCAAAGATCTCGCTGATGCGAATTTGCTTGGTCACGGCCGATATTCGGCCCAGGTCTGCGGCGTCTCGCAGACGCGCACGGCGACAACTTCCGGCCAGCGCGCCTTGCACCAATCGTACAGCCAGCGCGCGATGACTTCCGCCGTCGTGCGGTCGTGGCCGAACACATCGTTAAGATGCCTGTGCTCGACGGTGGTGTCGAGAAATTGCCGCAGCGCGCCAAGCTCGAAATAATCGCGCACGAAGCCCGAGCCGTCGAGCTCAGGCGATTGCAGGATGACCTCGACCTCGTAATTGTGCCCATGCAGCCGGGCGCATGGATGCTCGGCCGGCAAGCCGCCGATGATATGCGAGGCGGAAAACGCGAAACGTTTGGCGATGGTATACATGGCCGTTCCCTCAGCGGGAACGGCGCAAAGCGACGCAACAAGCGCCGCCGACGGCGATCGGTCTCATCTCAGAGCTCCTTGTTTTAACCGGGTAGGCTGCGACCGGATCGGCCAATTTCGATCATTGGCCGATAATTCATCCGCCGCACATGCAGCGGTTACGCCAGCGCTGTCAACTTTATTGCAGCGGCGTCACAAATCATTCGGCGCAACCGGAGCGCGGGCCCCGTGCCGGATGTGCAGAATCAGCAACTCATCGGCCGAAACCGTATAGAAGATGAGATAGGGATAGCGCGCCAGCGGCATGACCCGCACGTTGCGTCGCTGCGTCAGCAGCCGGCCACTGCCGGAAAATTCGCTCAGCAGATCGATTGTTCTTCGAACAGCCGCCTCGACGGAGCGCGCCGCCGAAGAATTGCGTTCTCTCAAATAATCGGCGATGGCAATGAGATCTTCAGTCGCGCGTGGAAATTTGAATTGCGCATGACCTTATCCGAAAACCGGTTCCCACTTTTCGGGATCATGCGCTACCGAACCTTCATTCTCGAAATCGACGGAACGCCGCGGCAACCTCGGCGTCGCTGGCAAACTCGCCGCGGTGTAGGTGGCCCCCAATCGGTCGAGCGCGAGCAGCATTTCCGCCGCCTCTTCCTGGCGCGAAGCCGGCCAACGGCCCATAGCGGCCAATGCCTTTTCAAGTAAATCCGTCATGAGGCTATGTTTAGCACAATCGGCATGACGTGAAAATGGGGCGCCAATTCACGAAACAAGACTCGTCGGCGACAATGCGTGCGCGGCCGTTACTGCCCCCACGCCCGGAACGCTTCCTCGAAGGCGCGGCTGCCGGGCGTGCCCTTCTCGATCGCCAGAATGGCGCGCTTGCCGCTGGTATAGACCACCGGGATGTCGAACCAGTCGCGCTCCTTGAGCAGTTGTACGTTGCGCTGCACGTCGACCTCGACCGCCGACAGTCCGACCAGGAAATAGCCGTTGGTCACTTTCACGGCGAGGCCGGCGAGCGGCTGGCCGCGCGCGCTCTCGTTCTGCTTCATCAGCACGCCCGGTACGTTGCCGATGCCGCCCTCGGCGAAATCCGCCGGGATCGTGAACATGATCTCGATGGTGTGGCTGGCCGGCAGCGCCGTGTCGGTGTTGCGGCGCAGCGACCAGGTCATGCGCAGGCGCCGCTCGGGAATTTCCACGTCGGCGCGGATCGCCAGCTCGGGCGCCAGACCCGAGCCCGGCGACACCGTCTCGGTGCGCCAGAGCGCCGAGCCGACATAGCGCTTGCCCTGCGGATCGTTCGGATCCTCGTCGTACAGCACGACTTTCTGCGCGACCGCGGCGGCCGGCGCATTGGCGGCATTCGACGACGTATCGCCGCCGATGCGGTCGGCGATCTTCGGCCGGCCGGTCGGCTGCACCGCCTCGCGCGGCTTCGGCGCCGACGTGGATTTAGTGAGGCCGGAGACCAACGAGCTGATCGAATGACGCTGCCAGTAGCCGGCACCGGCCACGCCGACGATCAGCAGCAGCAACACGGCATATTTGACGATGCGGCCATAGGAGCGCGCCGGCCGCGCCAAGGCCTCGTCCGGCTCGTAGCTTCCCCCCGGCGGCTGATGCGCGTGGGGCGGCTCATCGGCGGGCGGCCGCTGGTCGAACGCATACGGCTCCACCGGCGGCAGTTCGGATTGGTCGGCGGCCGGCGGCTCGAAATAATGCTCAGGCGGAGCGTGCGCCCCGTCGCCGGGCGGGTGCGCATGCTCGCCCTGCACCATGTTGAAACTCGCATGCGCCGAACGCGTGGCCTCGGCCGCCGCATCGCCGAGGCCTTCGGCTTCCGCCACGCTGTCGCGGAAGTCGCGCAGGCCATGATTGCCCAGGGACGACGGCTGCTCGCGCGGCGGCTCGTGAGACCAATCATCGTCCGGCCGCGAGCGCTTGGCGGCTTCCGTCTCCACCTTGCGGATCGCCTCCTCCAGCGCCAGCCGCTCGCGCGTGATGTCGGATTCCTCGAGCGCGGGCTCGACGCCGCGCAACTGATTGACCAGCGCGGTGCGCGCGCGCTCGTACAGCACACGGCGGTTCTCGCCCGTGTTCTTGTCGAGCCCGGCGACGGCGCGGGAAATCAGCGGATGATAATCAGCCATTGCGTTAGTTTAATTGGCCCTACTTCGTGGCTTTTCGGCGATCACGTCTCAAACGGGTTCTTCATCAGGATGGTGTCTTCGCGCTCCGGACTGGTGGAGAGCAAGGTCACCGGGCAGCCGATCAGCTCCTCGATTCGTCGCACATATTTTATCGCCTGCGCCGGCAATTGCGCCCAGGAACGCGCGCGCGCCGTCGGCTCCTGCCAGCCGTCGATGCTCTCGTAGACCGGCTCGGCGCGCGCCTGCGCCAGCTCGCCGGCCGGCAGATAGTCGATCTCGCGGCCGTCCAGGCGATAGCCGACGCAGACTTTCACTTCCGCGAAGCCGTCGAGAATGTCGAGCTTGGTGAGCGCGATGCCGTCGATGCCCGACGTGCGCACGGTCTGGCGCACCAGCACGGCGTCGAACCAGCCGCAGCGGCGCGCGCGCCCGGTCACCGTGCCGAACTCGCGCCCGCGCTCGCCCAGCGTCTTGCCGATCGCGTTGTCCATCTGATCGGTCGGGAACGGCCCCTCGCCCACCCGCGTGGTGTAGGCCTTGCAGATGCCGAGCACGTAATCGATGGCGTTCGGACCTAAGCCCGAGCCGGTCGCCGCCTGCGCCGCCACCGTGTTGGACGAGGTGACGTAGGGATAGGTGCCGTGGTCGATGTCGAGCAGCGAGCCTTGCGCGCCTTCGAACAGAATGCGCTTGCCCTCGCGCCGCTTGGCGTCGAGCAGCGACCAGACCGAATCCATGAACGGCAGCACCTGGGGCGCGATGCCGGCGAGATAATCGTACACCGCCTTGCCGTCGATTTCGCCGAGGCCATGACCGCGGCGCAGCGCGTTGTGATGCGCGAGCAGCCGGTCGATCTTGGTCGCCAGCGACGGCAGGTCGGCCAAGTCCATGAAACGGATGGCGCGGCGGCCGACTTTGTCCTCGTAAGCCGGGCCGATGCCGCGCTTGGTGGTGCCGAGGCGGGTCGCCGAATCGTCGGCCTCGCGGATCGCCTCGAGCTCGCGATGCAGCGGCAGGATCAGCGGCGCGTTCTCGGCGATGCGCAGATTATCCGGCGTTACCGTGACGCCCTGCTTCCTGAGCGTGGCGATCTCGTCGAGCAGCGCCTGCGGGTCGATCACCACGCCGTTGCCGATGACCGACAGCTTGCCGCCGCGCACCACGCCGGACGGCAGCAGCGACAGCTTGTAGGTGACGCCGTCGATCACCAGCGTGTGGCCGGCATTGTGGCCGCCCTGGAAGCGCACGACGATATCGGCCTGCTCGGACAGCCAGTCGACGATCTTGCCCTTGCCCTCGTCGCCCCACTGCGACCCGACTACCACGACATTCGCCATAACGACTTGTTCCTGCACCAGTTTGCGGACACTGGCGCCGGGACGCCCCAGCCAGGTCCACCTTCGGATAAAGGAACCAGCCCGCGGAGGCAAGCGCGCAAGCCCGCCCGGCGGTAACCGGGCGCGGCTCATAACAGATTGAACCTACTCCATTATTTTCAGAAATGCAGCGCCTTGGCCTGCTGCACCTGCGGCAGCGCGCGCACCTTGGCGAGCACGTCGGCCGGCAGCTCGCCGTCGATCTCGATCAGCGCGATGGCGCTGGCGCCGGGCGCCTCGCGGCCGACATGGAAGGTGGCGATGTTGATGCCGGCCTCGCCCAGCGTCGAGGAGAAGCGGCCGATGAAGCCCGGCTTGTCGAGATTGGTGATGTAGATCATCGAGGGGCCGAACTCGGCGTCCATGCGGATACCCTTGATGTTGACGATGCGCGGACGGCCGTCGGCATAGACCGTGCCCGACACCGAGCGCGTCAGCGCCTGGGTCACGACGGTGATGGTGATCAGACTTTCATAATCTCCGGCAGCGTCGCGGGTCGTTTCCTCGACCGCCATGCCGCGCTCGCGCGCCACCACCGGCGCCGACACCACGTTGACGTCGCCGAGCATCGGCCGCAGCAGGCCGGACAGCACCGCCGAGGTGAGCGCCTTGATCTTCATCTGCGCCACCGCGCCCTCGTAGGTGATGTGCACTTCCTTGATCGGGTCCTCGGTGAGCTGGCCGGCGAAGGAGCCGAGCTTCTCGGCGAGCGCGATGAACGGCCGCAGCTTGGGCGCCTCCTCGGCGCTGATCGAGGGGAAATTGACCGCGTTGGAGATGGCGCCGCGCAGCAGGTAATCCGCCATCTGCTCGGCGACCTGCAGCGCGACGTTTTCCTGCGCCTCCGAGGTGGCGGCGCCGAGATGCGGCGTCGACACCACATTGGGATGACCGAACAGAACGTTCTCGGTTGCCGGTTCCGTGACGAACACGTCGAAGGCGGCACCCGCTACCTTGCCGGCATCGAGCGCGGCGCGCAGCGCGGCCTCGTCGACCAGACCGCCGCGCGCGCAATTGACGATGCGCACGGAAGGTTTCATCTTGGCGAGCGCCTTCGCATCGATGATGTTGCGGGTCTTGTCGGTGAGCGGGGTGTGCAGCGTGATGAAATCGGCGCGCTTGAACAGCTCGTCGAGCTCGACCTTCTCGACGCCGATCTCCATCGCGCGCTCGGCCGTGAGAAACGGATCGTAGGCGATCACTTTCATCTTCAGCCCGATGGCGCGGTCGGCGACGATGGAGCCGATATTGCCGCAGCCGATGATGCCGAGCGTCTTGGCGGTGATCTCGACGCCCATGAATTTGTTCTTTTCCCATTTGCCGGCCTGTGTCGAGCGGTCGGCTTCCGGAATCTGCCGCGCCAAGGCCAGCATCAGCGTGATGGCGTGCTCGGCGGTGGTGATGGAATTGCCGAACGGCGTGTTCATCACGATGATGCCGCGCGCGGTCGCCGCCGGAATGTCGACATTGTCGACGCCGATGCCGGCGCGCCCGATCACCTTCAGGTTTTTGGCCTTTTCCAGAATCTTCGGCGTCACCTTGGTGGCCGAGCGGATGGCGAGCCCGTCGTAATTGCCGATCAGCTCGGCGAGTTTGTCCTTGTCCTTGCCGAGATTGGGCTGGAAATCGACCTCGATGCCACGATCCTTGAAGATCTGCACGGCGGCGGGCGACAGCGAATCGGAGATGAGAACTTTGGGCATGGGTCCCTCAATTTGTCATTCCGGCCGAGCGCGCAGCGCGAGAGCCGGAATCCAGTGATGAAAAATCAGCGTTTGTTGTGTGGCTCTGGATTCCGGGTTCGCGGGCTTTGCCCGCGCCCCGGAATGACCGGTTTTACGCTGCCTTCGGCAACGCAGCCTTTGCTTCGCCAAATGCCCAGTCGAGCCAGGGCGTGAGCGCCTCGATGTCGCTTCGCTCCACCGTCGCCCCGCACCAGATGCGCAGGCCCGGCGGCGCGTCGCGATAATAGGCGATGTCGTAGGCGACGCCTTCCTTCTCCAGCAGCCCCGCCAGCGTCTTGGCGAAGGCCGCCTGATCGTCGGCCGACAGACGCGTCACCGCCGGATCGACCACCTTCAGGCAGACCGAGGTATTGGAGCGCTGGTTGGCATTCTTGGCGAGGTTCTCGACCCAGGGCGTGACCGCGACCCAGTCGGAAAGCGCCTTGGCGTTGGCGTCCGAACGCGCGATGGTGGCGGTGAGCCCGCCGACCGATTTCGCCCAGCTCAGCGTGTCGAGATAATCCTCCACGCACAGCATCGACGGCGTGTTGATGGTTTCGCCGGTGAAGATGCCCTCGATCAGCTTGCCGCCCTTGGTCATGCGAAAGATCTTCGGCAGCGGCCACGCCGGCTTGTAGCTCTCCAGCCGCGCCACGGCGCGGGGCCCAAGGATCAGCATGCCGTGCGCGCCCTCGCCGCCCAGCGCCTTCTGCCAGGAGAAGGTGACGACATCGAGCTTGGCCCAGTCGAGCTGTTGCGCGAACGCCGCCGAGGTGGCGTCGCAGATGGTGAGGCCGGAGCGGTCAGCGGCGATCCAGTCGCCGTTCGGCACGCGCACGCCCGAGGTGGTGCCGTTCCAGGTGAAAACAACGTCGGTCTTGAAATCGACTTTGCTCAGATCGGGAAGTTCGCCATACGGCGCTTTCAGCACCGTGACGTCCTTGAGCTTGAGCTGTTTCTCGACGTCGGTGACCCAGCCTTCGCCGAAGCTCTCCCAGGCCAGCATGGTCACGGGGCGCGCGCCCAGCAGCGACCACAGCGCCATTTCCACCGCGCCGGTGTCGGAGGCCGGCACGATGCCGATGCGATAATCGGCGGGAATCGCCAGCAGTTCGCGGGTCAGATCGATGGCGCGCTTGAGCTTCGCCTTGCCGATCTTGGCACGGTGCGAACGTCCTAAAGCTGCGTCGGTGAGGGCTTGCAGGCTCCAGCCGGGGCGCTTGGCGCAGGGGCCGGACGAGAAGTGCGGGATGGCCGGCCGCACGCCGGGCTTCGTTGCTGTCATAGTCTATCCTTCCAGATAGGCGCCCTTCGTTGGGGAAGGGTGTCCCACTGGCGGAGATAGGCTACTTGGCCGCCGCGGTCAACAGCAGCGATGCGGAAAAAAGGATAAGGCGGTAGCGGCAGGACTAGGGCGTGTCCTCATCAAAACACGCCGTGTTGCACCTCCGCTCTTCCCCCCAAAGTGGACATTCCGTGCGCTGGTCGGCACGTCCGCTTTGTGCTGATTGTGTTGCAAAAATCTTTTTGCATCGCTGGTCACAAAATTTCCGAGCTGTAGGCGCGATTTTCGAATAAACATATGAGGGGACCACATTACCAGGTGACAAACTCACCGGCGACTTCGGTAACGAACTTGTGGCTATATCAATCGGCGATTGCGGCTTGTTTCGTCTTCTGGCGAGTAATTTGTCGCATGGCATTTTGGGACTTTTGCAACGCAATCTGCCATTAGCGACCATCGCATTCTGAACGAGGACTTCGACCGCACCGACATCCATGGCACTCACGTGCCAGTGGAGTGGCCGTCCACAGCATCAGAACCGGACGTTCGTGGCCGAAACGCGCAGGTGCGTGGGTCAAATCAAAGGCCGCGCGGTCCGCGCACGACGATAATACCGTTCTGGACCTCTTTGACGCCTGCAATCGCACCCGCGATCCTGCCGGCGTCGGCCACCAGCGTAGTGTGGATCGCTGTGCCGCTCAGCACGACCCTGCCATCGTTGACCGTTGCCTCGACGCCGCTGACGCCGGTACCGACTGTGAACCGTTCGCGAAGTTTGATGCGAATGTGCGCTTCCAAAGTTTTGTCGTTGAGGATAGCTCGGGAGGCCTCGGTTTCTTGGAATTCCGGGCTCTCAACGAGATCGCAAACGAGCTTCACACAAGTCTCGATCGAGTTGCGATCGGTGTTCAACACCATATCGTAGAGCAAGGGGTCCTCCCAGTCGACGCCATACGCGATTTGCAAGATGCGCTTATGGGTAGCGTCGTTGCGTTCGATATCCCGCCGCGCGGCACTCCTGTCCTTGAGGGCGTACCGCTCCATTACTACCCGCTCGCGGACTTCCATAGGGGTACAGACGCGGACCCGCACCACGTGCGACACGTCCCGCAGAACGATACACGCTCCCCAGCCGCGGATCAGGACGTTTCCGCGATTCGCGAGATCGAGGATTTCCTCCCCCATGTAACGAGCCAAGCGCTTGCTGCCGATTTGCCAATGCTCGCGCAGCTTGGCGCCGCCTTCGAGAAGGTGATGGACCGCACTATCCCGCACATGCAGGTGCTCCGCGAGATCATGCTCGACCATTTCGTGGAGAATCAGCGTCAGCCCCATTTTGTCGGCAACACGTTGTGCAACCTCCCTGCCGCCGGAACCCATTTCCCGCGTCATCGCAATGACAGGCATGATGTCCTCCATGGTTTCGGCGGTCTACGCGCCGATACGCATTCACAGTGTCTCGATGCCCTTCGCTCCGGGCATGACTTCGGGCGGCTTGCACCGTGGGCGACGCCAGCGAAAGCCGTGGCCATGGCCAGCCTCACCCGTCACTGCGCGGACGCGCCGGCGCGCTTCATGCGCTGCGCCACTTTGAACAGCTCCACAATGACGAGCAGTGTGGCCGAGACGCCCGTCAAGACCAGCCAATCGGTCGCCGATAGCGCAACCGTATGGAACGCCGTCTGCAGGAACGGGACATAGATCACCATCACGTGCGTGGACAGCGAGAAGATCACCGCAACGAGCAGCCACTTATTGTCGAAGAACCCGCTGAAGGCGCTGCGCCAATTCGAGCGGCAGTTGTAGACGTTGAAGAGCTGGAACATCATCAGCGTCGTAAAGGCCATGGTGCGCGCGTAGGCCTCGTCGGCCGTGTTCGGTCCGGTGCCCTTCGCGAACAGCGTGAACAGCCCGCCGGGATAATAGGCATCGAGCACGGCGAGCGTTCCGACCATCATCACCGAACCGACGCCGGCGAGGTACCACCAGTCCGCCACCGTCAGCACGCCGGTGCCGCGCTGTCGCGGCTCCCACTCCATGACGTCGGGGTCTTTCGGGTCGACGCCGAGCGCCAGCGCGGGCGGCCCATCGGTGATCAAGTTGATCCAAAGGAGCTGCGCGGCGAGCAGCGGCAGGAACAGTCCAGGCTCTGCCGAGGTGAGGCCGAGCACGCCCGCAAACATCACGCCCGCGAACATCGTGAGCAATTCGCCGGCGTTCGAAGACAAGAGATAGATCAGGTACTTGCGGATGTTTGCGTAGACTCCGCGCCCTTCCTCGATTGCTTTGACGATGCTGGCGAAGTTGTCGTCGGTCAGCACCATGTCGGCCGCCTCCTTCGAGACGTCCGTGCCGGTGATGCCCATGGCGACGCCGATATTGGCAGACTTGAGTGCCGGCGCGTCATTGATGCCGTCGCCGGTCATGGCGACGATATGACCCTTGCGCTGGAGCGCGCTCACAATACGCAACTTGTGTTCGGGATCGACGCGGGCGAATACGCGTACTTGCTCGACAATTGCATCGAGCTGGGCATCGTCCATGGTCCGCATCTCGACGCCGGTAACGGTCCGCGCCCCCGGCTCGAATATTTCCAGCTCGCGTGCGATCGCCTCGGCGGTCGCCGGGTGGTCGCCGGTGATCATCACCGAGCGGATATGCGCCCGCTTGGCGATAGCGACAGCGACCTTCGCCTCCGCCCGCGGCGGGTCGATCATGCCGACCAAGCCGAGCAGCACGAGGTCGTCCTCGATGCTGTCCGGCAGCTCGATCGTCGATGTGCGATTGGCGGTGGCAGCCTGCGGATCGATACCCAAAGAGGCGGCAGGCATGGTGCGCGTGGCAATTGCCAGTGTGCGGAGCGCCTGGGCCGCGAGCGCGTCGTTGCGCCGCGAGAAGTCCGCGCGGCCGTCCTCGCCGAGCGGGACGATCTTGCCGCCTTGCCACAAATAACGACTGTTTGCCAGCAGAACTTCGGGCGCGCCTTTGACGAAGATGCGCAGTTCACTCGGGTTCTCGCGATCGACATGGACGGTAGTGTGGCGCTTGCGCTCGGAGGTGAAGGGGATTTCCGCGATGCGGGGAAAGCGCTCGAGCTCAGCGGCGGAGATGCCGAACTTGCGCGCCGCGACCACCAGTGCGCCTTCGGTCGGGTCGCCCTGCACACGCCAACGCCCTTCGCGGTTGACGAGTTCCGCATCGTTGGCAAGCGCGGCCGCGCGCAATGTCTGCACGATCGACTCGCGTTGCGGCGACGTCTCCGCGAGTTTTTTACCCTCGACGGTGAAGTCCCCCTCGGGGATGTAGCCGCTGCCGCCGACTTCGACCAGCGCCTCGGCCGTCATGATCGCACGCACGGTCATCTCGTTGCGCGTCAGAGTGCCGGTCTTGTCGGAGCAGATCACGGTCGCAGCGCCGAGGGTTTCGACCGCCGGCAGCTTGCGAACGATGGCATGGGCCGCCGCCATGCGCCGCACGCCGAGACTCAGCCCCACGGTTACGATCGCCGGCAGCGCCTCGGGGATCGCGGCGACAGCGAGCGCCACTGCGAACAGGAACAAGCTGAGCACGATGTTGAGCGTGAAGGTGGAAGTGCTGAACAGGCCGGCCGCGAACACGATGGCGCAGATTCCCAGCATGATGATGCTCAGCCGTTTGCCGGTGCGGTCGAGCTCCTGTTGCAGCGGTGTCGGCTCCTTTTCGGCGGCTTCCAGCAGCCCCGCGATGCGGCCGACCTCAGTCCCCATCCCGGTCGCGACAACGATGGCCCGGCCGCGCCCGTAGGTGGCGACCGTGCCCGAGTACAGCATGTTGCGGCGGTCGCCGATGCCGACGTCCCCGGAAATAGGCTTGACGTCCTTCGACACCGGCACGCTCTCGCCGGTGAGCGGGGCCTCGTCGGCTTGCAAATTCGCAACCTCGATGATCCGGGAGTCCGCCGGGATCTTGTCCCCGGCTTCCACCAGCACGATGTCGCCGGGCACGATCTCGTGGGTCGCGACGCGCTGGCGGTCACCGTCGCGCACCACCGTAGTTTCCGGGGCGGCCAGCGCCATCAGCGCCCGCACCGACTTTTCAGCCCTTGATTCCTGTATGAAGCCCAGCATTGAGTTGAGCACGATGATCGCCATGATGACGATCGCCTCGTACGGCAGGGCGGTCTCGCGCGGGTCCTGCAGCAGCCACTCGATCATCGAAATGACGACGGCGACGAGCAGGATGATCACCAGGAAGTTCTGGAATTGCTCTAGCAGCCGCGTCCACCAGGGCGTTTCCGGCGCGCTCTTCAGCCGGTTCGGCCCGTACCGCTCGAGGCGCTGTTGCACCTCGGCCCGGCTCAGGCCGCGCGCAACGTCGGAGCCGAGCGCGGCGACCACCGCGTCAGCCGCTTCGCGGTGGGGGTTAGCCGTGACAAACGAAACGGGGCTGACCGAATTGCGTTCGCCCTCGTCCTGCGGGCGCGCTGGGATCGCGGTCTGCAACATCGTTGGCTCCTACGATTGCGGGCAAACGTCATTGACCGCCGTCCCCGCGGGGAGCCGGCGCGACACGACACGCCGGCACCCCCAAGGGGATACCGGCTCGTCGTCCTTGATGCTTTGGCTGGCATGCCTGTTGGCGCAGAGAGAAATCTGCAACCAACTGATCGGCACCAATGCTTTCAGCATGGCGACCTCAGACCAGGTGAAACAAAGCCGTCAGCCCTTCCGTTCAGCCCCGACGATCTGGGCCTGCCGCAAGCGAATTCGGCTCAAAGTTCCTGGCAAAGGTCTCGCTGCAACGCTTCAGTGCGTTGCCCGTACGCCCGGAGATTAAATCAATCTCGTGCTGACGGCCGTACGGATGAGGCTACTCCCCTTTGACGGGTAGTGCTGAGATTGTAGTACGCGAATTGCAAAAGGGAAGGGCTCTTTCCGGGCGCTGACAGGCTTTTCTGGGCGAGCCGATACGGGCCTGGGTGAGACCCATCAGCCACACAACGTTGCGACTACGCACCACCGCAGCTTCGGGTCAATGGACATTCCGCGTTGCCCGCATCATGTCCGATTTACCCCTGCCGGACATTGGCGACGGCTCGTACGGATCGGCTTTTGGCCGTGCGTTTATGAATCGACGTGCTAGAACTTCACGCCCAGGGCGACGCGGCCGGTATTGATGGCGCTCCTGATGCCGTTGGCCGGCGCGAAACCGACGAACTCCCATTCGCCGCGCAAGAACACATTCGGCAGCACCGCCACGTCCATGCCGAGGCCGACGGTGAAGCCGCCGACGACGGCATTGTCCTTGTTGTTGCTTTGCGTGATTGGACCGAATGTGAAAGGAGGAGTCGGCGCCGGCGGCGTCTCGTCGGACGTCACGGTTGCGCTGCTGGTATAGTTGAAACGGCCGACCGCGCCGCCGACAAAGGCATAGGGCAGGAATTGGCCGACCGCATAGCCGGCCCGCATGCGCAGTGTCGCGTAGTCGACGAGTTTCATGGTCGACTGTGCCGTGATGGTCACGTCGTGTGTGACGCCGTCCGACGTTGTCACGCGGCGGCTGATCGAATCGCTGGCCGACGCCTGCATTGACGACGGGCGATTATAGGCCGCGTCGATGCCGAGCACGAGCTGCTCCCACTGCGTGCTGTAGCCGAGAAAGGCGCCGTAGTTGCGGCTGTTGGTGATGTTGTGCGGCAGCGCCGTCCAGGACGAAGGCGACGCCTCGCTTTCCAGCGTGCTGTTGCGCAGGATATAGGCGACCAACTGGCTTGTACTGTTGCCGAAATCGGTATCCATGCTGGTGAGGCCGAGCTGGATGCCGAAATTGACGCCGTCCCAGCGGCTGTATCTGCTCGCGCTGAACATATCCGAATACGAGCCGCGTAGAATCGAATCGTCCAGATCGGCGGCGCCGGCGGCCGGCGCCAGCAGAGTCACGGCGAGCATGGCTATACCGGCGCGCAAACGCCAGCGGCGGCGGCAGAGGCCCGCAACGCATCGGCGGCGGCGCGCAGCGGCGCCGTTATCGCGTGTAACGCAGATCATCGAAGCTCCAGCGCAACCCGACGCGCAGCTCGTGCGCCGCGACATTCTTGAAGGTCGTCGCCGCGAACGCGTCGCTGCCAGTCGAGAGGTTGCCGATATTGAGGTAGCGGTAGCCGACATCGATCAACATGTTGTGCGCGATGGGAGCGGCGACGCCGGCCATGCCGGCCCAGGCGAAATTCCACCGGTTCTTGGCGGCTTCGCCGGCAACAGGCGGAGCGGCGGTGCCCACATAATCGGATACGCGCGCATAGGCAACGCCGGCGCCGCCGCCGATATAGGGCGTGAAGCGGTACCAGGTGCCGAGATCGATATAGCCGTTGAACAGCGCGGTGGTCGCCTGGATCTTGGCGGTGGTGTCGCCGGCGGCCGCGACCGTGCCCTGATATTTCACCGGCGATGCGTAATCGATGGTGACGTCGGTGCGCAGCCAGCTGCTCTTGATGCCGGCGCCGAGGCTGGCGGTCATGCCGCTGCCGAGACTGTTGTCGGTCGGATTTGGCGGCGACGCCGATTCCGCACCGCCGATCAGACCCCAATGCGCGCCGAGATCGCCGCGCAGGTACCAGCCGCTATTGGCGTCGATGAACGAAGTGCGGAATTGCGGCTGGGGCGGCGGCAGCGGATATCCCGGCATATCGGCGGCCTGTGCGAGCGCAGATGAAAGCGCCAACGCCGAACCGGAAACCGCAAGCGTCCTCAAGTACCCCTTGCAACCCATGACCCGAATTCCTCGCTACGCTTACTGCGGCAGACGCGCCGCTTACCGTTCATTCACCATGCCGCACAGAAGTTAAGGCGTGGCTAACCATGAAAATTGACCACGCCTGTTAACCGGGCGCGGCCCTAGCCTCTGCTGCGCAGCGGCGGCTGGTAGACCGGCGGCGCGTAGACCGGCGGCGGCACGTATGTCTGGGGTTGCGCGTAGTATTGGACCGGCCTGGAGCGCTCGGTCAAACCTTCAAGATTGAAGCGCAGGCCGAGTTTGACGTCGTGCGACGTCAGGTGGCGGAATTCGAACGGCGGGAAGGTCTGGGAGCGATCGAAATTAATGCCGTTGCCCGTCGTCGCATTGCCGAGGTCGATATAGCGATAGGCCAGCTCGACCGTGAAATTTTTTGTCACCCTGTAGGCCAGACCCGCGTGCAGCGCCCAGGCGAAGTTCCACTTGCTTGCGGTATCGAAGGACGCATCGCTCCCGCCGCTGACCGAGCATGAAGTGCTGTTGATGCAGGTCGAGAAGTCGCCGAAATTGCTGATCGTGTTGCGGCTCATGCCGACACCGGCGCCGACGAATGGCGTGACGTTGTACCAGGTGCCGAGATCGACGTAGCCGTTGAGCAGGAAGGTCAACTCGGACTTGCTGGCGGTGTAGCGGTCGACGATGTAACATGGAGGAGCGCCGCCACACGCTCCGGCAGGCCAGGTACCGATATCGAGGCCGTGGAAATTGGCTTTGCCGCGGTATTCACCGGTCAGGTCAAAGCGCAGCCAATCGTTATAATTATAACCGATACCGAGACCGAAGAACGGCGCCGAGTCGAAACCCCTGTCGACATTCTGCACCGAGGCTAAGCCCGCGTATTGATCGCTGAACAGGCTGCCGAGCTGCTGATTGCTGAAGCCGATATCGCCGCGCAGGTACCAGCTGGAGAATTCTTCGATTACCGGCGGCTGCATATAAACCGGCTGCGGATAATCGGCGGCATGCGCCGCGCTGGCGGCGAGCAAGGTCGCGGCGCAGATCGAAATCGGAAGGCGCGCACTTAACATGTTATCGTCCCTCGTCGGTTCCGCCGGACGGATGGCGGAAGGATGAGCGGGACGATGGCAGCAAATCCTTAAGTGCGGCTTAACCGTGTTTTTTAACCACGCGGCTTAACGAAATGATGCGGCTGACGCTGCACGTGGACGCGGCTCGCGCGCGCAGCGATTCGGGTATTAAGAAATTGTTTACGCTTGCGGCGGCGCCCGTCTCTAGTCCTTGCCGCCCTCGCCCATCTCGCCGATGTGATGCTGGGCGTAGAGTTCCAGGCCGAGCTTGGCCACCAGGTCGAGCTGGGTCTCGAGGAAGTCGATGTGGTGCTCCTCGTCCGCCATCAGCTTCTCGAACAGATCGCGGGTGACGTAGTCCTTGACCGAATGGCAGTGGGTGGCGGCCTCCTGGTAGAGCGCGCGCGCCGACATTTCCGCCGCCAGGTCGCAGTCCAGCACCTCTTTCACGTTCTGTCCGATGTGGAGCGGATCGAGCACCTGCATGTTGGGAAAGCCGTCGAGGAAGATGACGCGTTCGACCAGTTTGTCGGCGTGCTCCATCTCTTCGATCGACTCCTTGCGCCACTGCTTGGCAAGGTCCTTGTAGCCCCAGTTGTCGAGCAGCCGGTAATGCAGCCAATACTGGTTCACCGCCGTAAGCTCGTGGCGCAGCGCCTTGTTGAGGTATTCGATAACCTTGGCATCGCCCTTCATGGCACGCTCCTATACTGGGCCGCGGAGCCCATTGTCATAGCTCATTCTGGGGCATTTTCGAATGGGCGAGCGGCTAGGCCATCGGCGGCGGGCGGCCTTGCGGCTCAGCGCTGCTGCACCTTGCGCAGCCAGTCGTAGCTGACCAGACGCTCGGCCAGCACGATCAGCGAGGAGCGCGCGCTCGCATCCTCGATCGCCAGGAAGGCCTCGATCAACCGCATGGCTTCCTGCGTGCGCGGATCGTCCGGGCTGCCGGCGGCGGCGAGCGCGCCGGGCGCGGCCGCTGGAAAATCACGCGTCAGAGCGCATTTTTCCGTGGTTTTCAAAGACATAGGCACGACACTGAGATCGGGCTTGCGGGGGTACTTATTCATGGCGCCGTCGACTCGGATAAGCGGGCTTCGTTCACTGGCGGCAGGCCCGGCGCGCAACGAAGCAAAGCGCGTGCGACAACTTAGCGTTGAGCCTCGGCTTATGGCGGCCGGTTGTCATTAACGGCGTCATGGCATTTTATGAGCTTTCATCTCATAATATTCCAATGGAACTCCGCCATCTGAAATATTTCGTCGCGGTCGCCGAGGAGCTGCATTTCGGCCGTGCGGCGGCGCGTCTCAATATTTCCGCGCCCACGCTCAGCCACCAGATCGCCGCCTTGGAAACGATGCTCGGCGCCAAGCTGCTGACGCGCAAGACCAAGAGCGCGGTCGCGCTCACGCAGCCCGGAAAGCGCTTTCTCGTCGAGGCCCATGCGACCCTCAAGCAGGCCTCCCAAGCAGAACTGATCGGGCGCCGGGCCGCCCGCGGCGCCGTCGGCTCAATCGCCGTGGGCTACATTTTCTCGGCCGGCTGCAGCGGCCTGGTCTCGTCGGCCCTGTTCGACTTCCGGAAGACGCATCCGGACGTGTCGATTCAGTTGCGGTGGATGCTGACCTTTGCGCAGTTCAGGGCGCTGCTCGACGACTCACTCGACGTCGGCTTCACGCAGGCGCTGCTGCGTTATCCATCCGGACTGAGCGCCTTCATCGTCGACCGGCAAACGTTCTGGCTGGCGATACCGAAGGGGCACTATCTCGCAGCGCGCAAGCATATCACGCCGGCCATGCTGGCCGAGGAGACCTTCATCGCGGTGTCGTTGGAAATGGAAGTCGGATTTGACGGCTATATCAAGGCCGTCAGCTCGCCAGGCATTTCGCCACGCATCGTCGAACGTGTGCCGGATGTCTTCACGGTGTTGACGCTGGTGGCCGCAGGAGCAGGCATCGGCGTGGTGTCGGAACCGCTCTCGCGCTTAGCCATGCCTGGCATCGTCTTTCGCAAAATCGCCGACCTCACGCGCACGTCGGATCTTGCCGTGGTTTTCCGCAAGAACGAAAGCTCGCCGGCGGTAAAGGCGTTCGTCGATTTCCTACGCGCCAGGGCGCGCGTGCGGTGAATGCGTGAGCTGTCGGCCGAACATGGCGAAGATCTCGCGCCAGTCCGCCTCGACAGCGGCGCGGTCGTGGACATCGCGGTCGGGCAGCGCATAGCCATGATTGGCGCCGGCATGCAAGTTGAAACGATAGCTGACATCGGCGCAGCTTGCGAACGCCCGCGCAAGCGCGGAAACCACTTCCGGCCCGCCGAAGCGATCGTGTGCGCCGTAGCCGCAATAGACCTCGCCACGCATGCGATGCGCGAGGCGATGCGGCGAGTCGGGCGCATCGGTCACCAGCCAGGTGCCGTGCAGGCTGGCGTTGGCGCAAAATCGCTGCGGAAACTCTTGACCGGCGTGGAGGGCGATGCGGCCGCCCATGCAGAAGCCGACCGATCCGGCGGCGCCGGCATCGACCGGCTCAGTGCGGCAGAAATCGAGGATCGCCGCGATATCGGTGCGCGCCGTCTGCCGGTTGAGCGCCCGCGCGTGGCTGCTGATTTCATTTTGCAGCGCGGCCGGCAGCGCATCGAACGACACCATCTTGCCGGCGGCATTGCGGCGCTCGTAGCGGATTTTTCCTTCGCGGTAGAACAGGTTCGGCACCACGCAGTAATAGCCTTGCGCCGCCACCCGGCGCGCGATCGCATATAATTCCTCGCGCAGGCCCCACACGTCCATGAACAGCACGACCAGCGCGAACTTAGCCCCGCCGGCCGGATGGGCGGCATAGCCGTCCATCGTCCCGTCCGGGGTGGGAATATCGACCGCTTTTCCGATCATGCGACCACTGTGTACGCTATTTGCTGGAATCGAGGCTCATACCGGAGAGGATAGGCGACCATGCGGCACGATCGGCAATCACGCGGTCGCGCAGCCGCTCGGGCGAGCCGCCGAGCGTGTTCAGCCCCATCTTGCTGAACTTGGCGCGCGTCTCTGGATCGCGGAGAAAGGCATCCATCGCGGCATTGAGCTTGAGCACGATCGGACGCGGCACCCCGGCGGGCGCGTAAATCGCGATCCAGGTGGAGCAGACGATGTTGTAGCCGCTTTCCTTAAACGTCGGCACATTGGGCAGGAAATCCATGCGCTCCTCGGAACCCACCGCCAGCATCTTCACCGCATCCCATCCTGGGCCGTAGGCCGGAATACCGGTGTCGATCTGGCCGCCCAGGAGGTCGGCGACGATGGGCGTCCCGGCCCGGTAGGCGATAAAGTTACCGCCGATATGAGCCTGCTTTGCGAACTCCACGCCGCACAGATGGCCCATGGTACCAGGGCCGGGATGGGCGATGCTGAGCCTATGCTGGTTCTTGTCGGCATAAGCGACCAGTTCCTTGAGCGTATTGACGCCGAGCTTTGGCGCGGCCAACAGCACATTCGGGGTGTCGCCGACCAGAATGACCGGCGCCAAGTCCTTGTCCACGTCGTAGCCGACGCTCTTGTCCATGATCGGGCGAAACACCAGCGGACCGACCGCCGACACCACCAGGGTGTAACCGTCCGGCGCGGCCTTGGCAGCCGACACGATGCCAACGACGCCGCCGCCGCCCGGCTTGATTTCGACAATGACCGGCTGACCGAGCGCCGTCGTCAGCACGCTCGCGAGCGAGCGGCTGACATAGTCCATCATTCCGCCGGGCCCGAAGGTGACCATCAGCGTCACCGGCCGCGTCGGCCAATCCTCGGCCGCCGCCGGACGCGGGGCGGCGCCCAGCATGGCCGCGACCGCGACGAGAATAACCATTTTGCAAAACGATAGTCTGGGCATGACGGGCCATGCGCGCATCGCTCATCCTCCACCGATTTTGACGTTTCTTGAGGGCATCCTCGTGCAGGTCGCGGGCACAAGCAATGCTGGTGTGGCCAGCACTCGCGTTTTTTCGCCGCAGGCTGTCGCCGGCCACAAGCAGCGGATTTGAGGGTCAGGAGGCCTTATGATGCGCGGCGCAAGCGCATCCGGCCGGGCAGCCGGCGCCGGTCAGCGCTTCATCCATGATCTTGCGGATCGTGCGCGCGCAGCGGCCGCATTGGGCGTTGCAGCCGAGACAGCCATAGACCTGGCAAGTGGTGCGCGGCGCGGCCGTGGCCACGGCGCTGCGCACCTCATGGTCGCTCAGCACGTTGCAGGAACAGACGATCATCGGCGGTCCAGCGATTGCGAATGATTTGCAGAATGACGCATGTCGCTACCGATTTCCTTGACCCAAGTCAAACCAAAACGGTCTTTGAAGTTATTCTAAAGTATTGATGGAACTTGTATTTTCGCCGAGCCTGGTTCCCGACCGGCGCAGCGCGCCCGTTCAAAGCTGTCGGAAATGACAAGAAAATAGGCGGATCAGGCCGCGACCAGGGACAGCGCCTCGATCACGTCGTCGACCACCGCCTCGACCAGGATCTTGTCGTCGCCTTCGCCCATCACACGGATCACCGGTTCGGTGCCGGACGGGCGCACGATCAGCCGGCCGCCGCGGCCGAGTTTCTTTTCGGCGCTGGCGATGGCCGAGCGCACGCCGGCGTTCTCCAGCGGCTTGCCCTTCTGGTAACGGATGTTCTTGAGCACCTGCGGCAGCGGCTCGAAGCGATGGCAGACTTCCGACACCGGCTTGTTGCTGCGCTTGATCACCGCCAGCAATTGCAGCGCGGCGACAAAGCCGTCGCCGGTGGTGGTGTAGTCCGACAGGATGATGTGGCCGGAGGGCTCGCCGCCGATATTGTAGCCGTGCGCGCGCATGTGCTCGAGCACATAGCGGTCGCCGACCGGGGTGCGGATCAGCTCGAGGCCGAGGCCCCGCAGATGGCGCTCGAGTCCGAGATTGGACATTACAGTCGCCACCACGCCCGGGCGCTGCAGCCTGCCGTCTTCCTTCCAGCTTTCGGCGATGACGGCGAGCAGCTGATCGCCGTCCACCACATGGCCGCGCTCATCCACGATCATGACGCGATCGGCGTCGCCGTCGAGCGCGATGCCGATATCGGCGCGCATCTCGCGCACCTTGTGGGCGATCGC
Source organism: Hyphomicrobiales bacterium (assembly GCA_016185205.1). Classification (GTDB taxonomy): domain Bacteria; phylum Pseudomonadota; class Alphaproteobacteria; order Rhizobiales; family Xanthobacteraceae; genus Pseudolabrys. The sequence continues at coordinate 60,911 of JACPOA010000011.1, forward strand.
GGCGAGATCGGTGGAGCCGCAATCCTTGTTGATATTCATGCCGTCGGGATCGACGCCGATCGCAATGACGTCGGCGCCCATTTCCCACAGCGCGCCGGGCGCCACCTTGTAGGCGGCGCCATTGGCGCAATCGATGACGATGCGCAAGCCCTCGAACGACACCGACTTCGGCAGCGTGTGCTTGGCGAATTCGATGTAGCGGTCCTGCACGCCGTCGATACGCTTGGCGCGGCCGAGGTCCTCGCTTTTGGCCAGCCGCTTGCTGAGATCGGCATCGAGCAGCTTCTCGATCTTGGCTTCGACCTCGTCGCTGAGCTTGAAGCCGTCGGGGCCGAACAGCTTGATGCCGTTGTCGTCGAACGGATTATGCGAGGCCGAGATCATGACGCCGAGATCGGCGCGCATCGAACGCGCCAGCATGCCGACCGCCGGCGTCGGAATCGGGCCGGTGAGCAAGACATCCATACCAACGGAAGTGAAGCCGGCGACCAGCGCGGTCTCGATCATGTAGCCGGACAGCCTGGTGTCCTTGCCGATCAGCACACGATGCCGGTGCTCGCCGTTCTTGAAGACCAGTCCGGCGGCCTGCCCGACTTTGAGCGCCAATTCGGGGGTGATGACTTTGTTGGCCCGGCCGCGGATACCGTCGGTGCCGAAATAACGACGAACCATGAACTGCCCCTAGCCCCGCACGAGGTGGTATTGGGCGGGCGGCCCAGCCAAGCCCGCACGGCTGTATATAAAGCCAACGCGTGGAAGTTACTTCAAAAATTGTGAGTAATCATTACCGAGGGGGTTAATCGGGGGCCGGCACGCGCGCTTTTCCACCGGGAACGGCGCCAGAACGGCCCATTTCGCTGGCCTTGGCGCTGTGCTAACCCCCATTAACCTTCGTCGTCCGTAGAGTAAATTTTCCCCATGAAAAACATCACCTGCATCGACGACCTGCGGCAGCTTGCCCGCCGCCGGGTTCCGCGCGCCTTTTTCGATTACGCCGACAGCGGCTCCTACCAGGAGGAGACGCTGCGCGCCAACCGCACCGATCTGGAGGCGATCAAGCTGCGCCAGCGCATTTTGGTCGACGTCTCCCAGCGCAGCCTCGCCACCACCGTCATCGGGCAGAAGCTGTCCTCGCCGATGATCCTGGCGCCGGTCGGGCTCGCCGGCATGCAGCATGGCGACGGCGAAATCCTGTCGGCGATGGCCGCCAACGCGGCCGGCATTCCCTTCACGCTCTCGACCATGTCGATCTGCTCGATCGAGGACGTGGCGGAGGCGACGAGCAAGCCGTTCTGGTTCCAGCTCTACGTCATCCGCGACCGCGACTTCTCCAAGGACATCCTGGCGCGCGCGATCGCCGCCAAGTGCAGCGCGCTGGTGCTCACCGTCGATTTGCAAGTGCTCGGCCAGCGCCACCGCGACATCAAGAACGGCATGACGGTGCCGCCGGAAATCCGCATCGCGAACATCATCGACGTGGCGACCAAGCCGGCCTGGGCCTGGAGCATTCTCAACGGCCGCCGCAAGACCTTCGGCAATCTCGCCGGCCACGTGAAGGGCATGGACAACGTCAACGAGCTCGCCAAATGGGTCGGCGAGCAGTTCGATCCGGCGCTGTCCTGGAAGGACGTCGAGTGGATCAAGAAGATCTGGCCCGGCAAGCTGATCCTCAAGGGCATTCTCGACGCCGACGACGCCCGCACCGCGGTCAAGCTCGGTGCCGACGCCATCGTGGTGTCGAACCATGGCGGCCGCCAGCTCGACGGCGCGCCGTCCTCGATCTCGGCGTTGCCGGCGATCGCCGATGCCGTAGGTTCGGACACGGAAGTGCTGTTCGACGGCGGCATCCGCACCGGCGCCGACATCATGCGCGCGCTGGCGCTGGGCGCGCGCGCCTGCATGATCGGGCGCGCCTATATCTACGGACTCGGCGCGGCCGGGCAAGCCGGCGTCGCCAAGGCGATCGATATCCTCGAGAAGGAGCTGAGCGTCACCATGGCGCTCACCGGCACCAACCGCATCGCCGATATCGGGCCGCACGTGCTGGTCGGGGCTGAGGCGAAGAAGAAGACGAAGGCGAAGCGGAAGAAGGCGTAGCCCGGATTGAGCGCCAGCGAAATCCGGGTCAGCGGCGCCACTCACCAAAATCTCTACCCCGGATTTCGCGGAGCCTGTCATCGGGCGGCGCTTCGCGCCGGCCCGTTGGCTCAATCCGGGCTACCATGGCCGCGCCGTCGACCCTTGCGCACCCCCGTCGTTAGGCTTATATTCTCTTCCATGCGACCACCCCTCTTCTCCCCTTCCATCGTCCGCCTCCGCGTGCTCCCGGACGAACCCGGCGCCGTGGTGGGGACGCGGCCGCGCGGCTCGCGCCGGCCGCACCAGGACGCCACGGTCGGCGAGGTGCGCCGCCTGATCGAGCAGACCGCGCTGACCTACGGCGAGATCGCCAAGCGCAGCGGCGTCGGGCGCGCCAGCATCTGCCGCTGGACGCGCGACGGCGGCTGGCAGCGGCCCGTGTTCGCGCCGCGCGCGACCGACACGGTGCCGCGCCCGCGCGCCGGGCAAAAGCTCAAGCTGCGTCTGCTGGCCGAGCGGCTGCGAACGCTCGCCGAACGTTATGTGCGCGAGCTGGAGGAGACGCCGGGCGTCGATCTCGACAGACTCGTGCAGGCGCTCGAAGTGGTGAAGATGGCGCGGCTCGCGGCGATGGGCCGCAGGCGGCGCCGGCGCTTATCCGCCGACGCGTCCGCAGGCTCGTTCAAGACCTTGGACGCGACCGCGCGCGCCGCCTTGCTCGAGGATTTGCGCGCCGCAGGCGTCAACGTCGAACGCGCCCCGCCGGCGGCGCTGGAGGATTTCATCGCCAGCCACGCAGCCCCGCGCGCGGAGCCCGTGCTGCGCCAGAAGGGCCGCTACTCCAAACGCAACCGCGAGCATGCAAGGATGTTGGAGCCGTAGCGCAGTTGAGGACCGTAGCCCGGATGAAGCGAAGCGAAATCCGGGGCTGCTTTATTGTGCGCGAGAAACCCGGATTACGCTGCGCTCCATCCGGGCTACGCTTGCTACGCTTGCTACGTGCTTTGGCCAAAGGTGTCCGCCGCGTACGTTATGCCAGTCAACGTACTATGCGAATGTCGCGGAAGAAATCAGTTTCGCTCTTAATCATGCAGAGCGCAAACGCAATCAATGCCATACGCATCGCGACAACGGTTTCGTCACTCTTATCAACGATTCGAGTGAGCGCAAAGCTCAGGGTATCCGGTAGCAAGTAGCCCGGATGGAGCGAAGCGAAATCCGGGGTCAACCCCTCCGCTCGCCGAAATCCATCCTGGCTTCGTTGACATCGCCCGCCCAGTCGGCTGGCAGCAAACCGCGCCTGACATAGACGTGAAACGACGAATAAGGCCAATCGCACGCCCGACTCACCAGTCCGTGCTTGACCGGATTGAAGTGCACGTAGTCGACGTGCCGCTCAAAATCCTGCTCATTCCGAATGGTGTGTTCCCAAAAGCGCCGTTGCCACAGCGCATATTCGCCATTGCGATGGCGTTGGACCGGTGTGCCGACGGCAATAAGGCGATGCGTGAAATGCGCCTTGATTCGCCTCCAGCGGCCGGAGAAATCGGAATCGCCGGGTGGCAGCGTCCAGATGGCATGCAGGTGTTCCGGCAGGATCACAATGGCGTCGATCGTGAAAGGACGCTCATGCCGCGCGATGCGGAACGCCATGCGCAAGGCGCTCACGTGATCCACTAGTGCTGATGACTTCCGGTCAGCGAGCGTGACCGTGAAGAAATAGGTGCCCCCTGCAACGAAATTGCGCCGGTATCGGACCATACGCGGAGCTTATCCCGGATTTCGCTTCGCTCCCGCTCCCTACGGGCTACGGGCCGCGGATTCTGACTTCGCCTCGCCAGCCGACGATGGTACGATGCGGGTCAGGATGAACCTGCGACAGGAAACCCGCGACGCACGACGCGAGCGTCTGTATCGCGCCGCCGGTGAGGCGATCGTCCGCGCCGCCGAAACGGACGGCGATCCGGTGGCGCTGATGATCGCCGCGACCGGCGAAGCGGCCAGATACTGCGATCCCGTCATCCGCCAGCACCCGCTCTTTTTCGAGCTGCGCAAGCGCTTCCTGATGCCGGAAGAACGTCTGCGCAAGCAACAGGAGGAACGCGACGCGGCGGCGGTCGCGGCCGAGCCCGGCCTCGTTGTATGGGTGCGCCGGCAATTCGACGATTGGCGGCACGCCGCCTACCGCATGGACGACCTGAGCGGCCTGCATTGGTCGAGCATCAGCGGCGGGCTCCGGCACCGGGCGAACCGCGAATACCTGCACGCCTACGTGCGGTGCGACGGCATGATCGCGGGCGAGCTTGCGCATTCCTGCCGCCACGGCCAAGGGCCGCATCGCATCAAGGTCTGCATCGTCAAGGTAGACAACAAGAAAAACTGGCAAGAGATCGAGCGCGCGGCTCCGGCCCGTAGCCCGTAGGGCGGATTAGCGGAGCGAAATCCGGGATCGGACGTATCAAGGCGACGCCGGTCCCGCATGTCACGGCGCTCCATGCGGGCTACTAGCCTGACCTGGACCAGATTCGCGTATCTTACGCCGCCACCACGCTGATGCGCGCGGCGGCGCGCGAGCGCGGCTTCGCGCGAATGACGATCTCGACGTCCTGATCCAGCGCATTGAGCAACGTCATCAGCCGCTCCACCGAGAATCCTTCAAGCTTGTAGTTGCGCAGCGCCGAGACCTTGGGCTGATTGAGGCCGAGCCGCGCCGCCGCTGCGGCCTGCGTCAGGCGCTGCGCCTGCATGATCGCGTTCAGCGCGTAGGCCAGCCTGAGCTTGGTCTGCCGCTCGTCGGCGTCGGGGAAGCCTAAGTCCGCGAACACGTTGCCGCTGCCGCGAGTGATCGCCTTGCCTTTGCTAGCGCTCGCTCTTGCCATGACGGGCCTCGTAGTCCTGTCGCGCGACCTTGAGCCGCCGCGCGATGAGTTCGATGTCGGTGCGCGCGGTCTTCTTCCCGCGCGGAGATTTTTTCTGGAACGCGTGCAGCACGTAGACGACGTGCCGAAAGCGAACCGTGTAGACCGCCCGATAGGTATCGCCGTCGAAGTCATCGACCGTCTCGAACACGCCTGGACCTTCGCCCTTCCAGGGCTTGGCCTTCGGATGCTTGCCGCCGAACTGAGCCAGCCCCAGCGCGTTTCCGATCTCGCGCTGGACCGCCACCGGAAAGCCGAGAAAATCCTGCTTCGATGAGCCGATCCAATCGAGCGGCTTTTCGCCGAGCGCGAGACGCGGACGCATGGGGGTATCCCAGATTTGGGATGAGGGCAACAGGTGGAGCAGTGTTCTTGTTATGTTCTTATCATGAAGGGCCGCGGATTGCCAATACCTGCGTGAGAAACGTCGTCTGGGTGGGTGAAGAAAAAAATGCGGCGGCGGTGAAGCGGAAGAGGAATACCTAATCCGCCCTCATCCTGAGAGGCTGTGAATCTTTCGATTTTGGCGATTTTGGCATGAGTCAAATCAATGACTTACGAGCACCAAAATCGCAGAAATCGAATAAATTCACAAACTCTGAGGAGCGGCCGACGGCCGCGTCTCGAAGGATGGGGCGGCCACAGTGGCGGCCACATGGTTCGAGACGCGCTCCTGCGGAGCGCTCCTCACCATGAGGCCGATCAAGTCACTCCTCCTTCAGCCCATACGCCAACGCATTGCCCGTCGCGCCGTAATATTTGAACGGCAGGAATTTGCCCGACATGGTGATCTTGACGCGGTCGCCCTTGGGATCGGGCAGCCGCTCCATGACCATGTCGAAGTCGATCGCCGACATGATGCCGTCACCGAACTCCTCCTCGATCAGCGCCTTCCAGGCCGGGCCGTTGACCATCACCAGCTCGTAGAAGCGGTAGATCAGCGGATCGGTCGGCGGCATCGGCGTGCCGGTGCCGCGCATCGGCACTTCGTTGAGCAAGGCCTGCTCGCCCTTCGACAGGCCGAACAGCTGGGCGGCGGCCGCCGCCATCGACTTGGTCATCTTCTGCTGGCCGAGCACGCCGCCCGCGATCATGATCGGCGACATGCCGCCGATCTGCTCGCAGATGAATTTCCAGCTCCAGCCCTTCTCGCGCTTGATGTCGAGCAGTTTTTCGGTGAGGTCGGCGCGGGTCATGGTTTCTCTCCTTTTGGTTCGAGCATTTGTTTTCTTCGTCATGCCCGGCCTTGTGCCGGGCATCCACGTCTTTCTTATGCGACAGAAGACGTGGATGGCCGGGACGAGTCCGGCCATGACGGGGATGGGGCGATGGCCGGTTCCGGCAGGCCGGGCCGCACCAGCGCGATCTTGCGCGGGTCGTAGCCGGCGCCCGCCTCCGCGATGAAGCTGCGCGAGCGGCTGACCAGGAAGTCGATGATGTGATTGCGCACCGCGTAATAGAGCGGGTGCTTGTGGAAGTCGCCGCGCGCGCGGCTCTTGGGCAGCGGGTTCTCCACGATCTCGGCCAGCACCGCGCCGGGTCCGTTGGTCATCAGCACCACCTTGTCGGCCAGATAGATCGCCTCGTCGACGTCGTGGGTGATCATGAACACGGTCTGCCCGGTCTCCTGGCAGATGCGGCGCACCTTCGCTAATCCGCCCTACGTGCTTCCCAATGCACGATGCCCTAAACTTCGTTGATGACCTCAACGCCAAGCTGGTTCGCGACCGGCGTGTAGATGTCGGTTTCGACATCGGGCGTAGCGATGGTCACGACTAGTGAATAGCGGGCAGATTTTTTCCAGCCTTCGAATTGCGGGCGCTTGTTCCACCACCCCATCGTTGGATAGACCGCAATGAAGCCGCGGGAAGCCAGATCGGCCGCGCTTCCTTTCCAAACATCCGAGTGCAGGCAACCGATGGAGGTCAGTGAACGGTTGGCATAACCGAATTGCCAGCCCGGATCGGAAAGGCTTGCGCCTTCATAATCCTCCTCGCGGGCAAAGCGATTGATGCGCTGCTGAAAGGTCTGAACGCTTTCCAGCGCATGCCGGACGGCAAAACGCAGGCCATGCGACTGATAGCCATAGCGCGGGGTCCAGCCGCGTTCGCCTGGGCTCGGTTCGACGAAATACGAAAGCGTTACACGCATGGTGACTTCCGTATTTTGCAGAGCTGATAATTCCTCCGTCGGCCACGGCAGGGGATGCAAGCGCATCTCGCGGGTTTTTACACGTTTTTGATCGTCATCCTCGTCTTTGAAGAAAGGATACAACTCGCTTTCAGCGATAAGCGTCAGCGAGTTGTCTAGACTCGAAAGCAGGCGCTGAAGCCTTGGCACGCCATGCCCAAAGCAGCGCACAAGCGTCCGCAAATTGATGGAGCCATCCGCCTCCGTGCAGCGGACAATCATCGGGGGCGTCCATTGCGCAGAATGAACAATGAGGGCACGAACGGTTTCCGGCCTTAGACTTGGATATTTCACCCAAGCCATCGCCGCCAGACGTGCCGCCAAGGCCGTCGCGCCGCTGGTGTCGCCGAAGCTTGTTAGCGGTCTGCCCGCCGTGAAATTCTTGCTCGCACTAAGCAATTGCAGCGCGTCGTCAATGTAATCGGGATCGGCAAAGGCCGGATTGCGGCCCATATTGCCCGCTTCCATGACGATGTCCGGCTTGATGGGCCATTTTCCCCACGTCATAGATGTGCAGCTCGCAGGTGCAAGGTCGCCGCTCGCGGCCAGCGGTTCCCAACCCGGATATCTCACGGCATCGATTTGCGCCTTTTCCGTGTAACCGCCGACGGTGAGGGCATTCCATGCCTGCGCAGGGTCATGGATTGCGTCTGTTATGTTGGAATCCGGATAATTCCGCCGCTGGGCCGGGTCCGAGTTCCCGCCTGAAAGAACGATCAGTCGGCTATCGGTCTCGGTCGTGCCGAACGCGATGGAATCAATTGCAGCCGACCATGAGGAGGGCTTGCCTCTCTCTCGGCCATCCGGAGCAGTGACAGCCATGCAAAAGACTCGGCGGCGATCGGGGTTCACTTCAACGCGGTAGGCGCTTTCCTGAGTGACCGCGCCGTAAAGTTCATCCTCATGGTGGTCAGTGGGATGGACAATTTTTACCGATTCAATTCGATGTGTCATAACCACGGGACCGGCGGACGCAAGCACCTCCGTCAAATCGCCGAACGAGGCGAGAGCCGCCATTGGCGTCCCGTGGTCTTTCCAGTCGGCCTTGCCCCAGGCGGGTTTGTACGTGTGCATGTCGTTGTCATCTGCGACCTGAGCTAGAAGCGGATGGCCGCGGTCCACGCCGGTATCAAACAGACAGACATAGGGTGCATTGGCTTCGGGAGCCGTCATTCGGCCAGCGAGATTATTTACCCACTCATGCTGTTCGATGGCGGCCATGTCGGTGAAAAATGCCGCGGTCGTCTTTGGCAATCGCAATTCCGCGATCATTCCAAGAATGTCGATTGAGCGAGACAGGTTTCGGGCCGTCCCGCGAACAAGAACGATCTTGCGATCAACAAACGAAACGCTTTGGGTTCCGACCGTCAATTCGAATGCGCCGGCGTGAGCACGCATCCGTTCGAGTTGGTCGAATCCCTTTGAGCGCCGGAGCCAAACCTCCCAAGTGGTAGGGAGGTCGGGTCCCGGAAAAGGGATTTCGGTCTCGGTCCAGAGCGCTTCTAGCGCCGCAAGCTGAATGCCTGAAATGCCTTCGACAAGGTCCTGATTTTTGGGGCGCGAAGGGCCGTCCTGCTTGCGCGGCTTCGTCATCTCATCTCGATAGGCGACGATCTTGCGAAGAAAGATGTCCAGTTTGCCGTCCGGCACGAAAACGGTCGCCTGCGTTCGATTGTCGGGCGTTGTTTTCAGCGTGCAGAGTTCGATGCCACTGCGCGAAACGTCAAGGCTTTCGAATTTCAGCTCAAAATTTGGCTCGCTTTGAAACGTCAGATAGATCCCAGTCCCTTCGTCGAGGCCAAAAGCCTTTTGCTCGTCGGCGCGCATCTGCGCCGTTTCACCGAGGCTTTCGAGTTGGCCAATCAGGTTCTGCGCATGCTGCGCACGACTGCGTGCGGGCAGATTCAGCGGCTCCCGGCGGCCCGAACTTGGGCTGGTGAACCGCACTGGCACGGGCCCCTGCGGCACGAAAAGGTGAGGATGTAATGCCATGCCCCTCTACCGGCATCTTAGTATTTTTAGCGTGTGCGTTTATGCGTGAGAGACAATTTCCTGTCCTGAAGCGCATGCGCTATTTGCGCCTGCGCCACATGTGTTTGCCCGTGAATGAGCGAATCCTTTATCGCTTCTTCGCAGGCGCGTGTAATATCCGCGAAACTCAACCCATGCGCAAGGCGAGACAATTTTGGCCAATCAATTTTCAACGTTTTGAAGTTACCGAGCTTGGTTTTAAGGGCAACGATCACGCGTGCTCGATCCGGCAGGTCGTACTTGATAATGTCGTCAAATCTGCGGAACAGAGCACGGTCGAGTATACCGATGTGGTTTGTTGCCGCCACGATGAGGCTGTCGGACTGATCCTGTTCGACCATTTGGAGGAAGCTGTTCACGATACGGCGGATTTCCCCAACATCGTTGCCGAGGTCGCGTGCGGAGCCAATGCTGTCGAATTCATCGAACAAATAGACGCCTCGCGTTTGGTTGAGGGTTTCAAAAACAATCCGCAGTTTGGCGGATGTCTCGCCCATAAACTTTGTAATGAGCGCATCGAATCGCACGACAAAAAGCGGCAACCCCAATTCGCCCGCAAGCGCAGAAGCCGTAAGCGTCTTGCCCGTACCTGGCTTTCCGGAAAGAAGAATTTTGCGGCGGGGCGAAAGACCTTTATCGCGGATGATCTGTATGGCGCGTTGCTCGCGAATAATGCGTTCAAGCTTCTTGCGTAACATCGGCGCAAGAACCATGTCGTTTAGACGCACGTTGGGATACGAAACGCTTAGAAGCTCCGAGGCTTCACCGCGGGGTCGCGCAAGGGGGATCGCGTTCTTCGCCGGGAAGCGCGGCCGTGATTTGGCTTTGTCAATCAGATTTCGGATTTCTTCAGCCAGCTTGCCGTGGCCCATCCGGGCTTCATACGCGGCGATCTGCATTGCCACCGCGTAAAAATGCGCCTCATCCCCTTCGGTCAAGGATGAGATGAGGGCTTTGACGTGGTCGGCACTGGGCATTCAGTTTCGATGGGTTATCAAACTTCAATTACAGAAACGTTTACCGCCTGCGGAACGCGCCGCACTCATTCGGTAACGCCTGCCGTCGCTTGATTGTTCGGTTAGGCCGTCTCGGAAAGCATAACGGCGGAACGGATAAACACCAAGCGCCGTTTGTAGGTTATTACCGGGCGTTTGAGTGACCTGCGCGGATGAGGCGTAGGTCCATGGCTCGGCGCAAGTAGAGCCGGGAAGCTCCAAGCCCTGCTCGTCGGTCCAAAACGACCTTGTATTTCAGGGTATTGAAGTACTCTCGGAGGGACGAAAGCGAATTGGCGCACCCGCAGTTATTTGAACTTCTACCCCCCCTTAGATAGCTCTCGAGCGCCGCGGGAGCGGAAAGCGCGCCCTGGCCTGCCCCCTACTCCTCCTTTAGCCCATACGCCATCGCGTTGCCCGTCGCGCCGTAATATTTGAACGGCAGGAATTTGCCCGACATGGTGATCTTGACCCGGTCGCCCTTCGGATCGGGCAGCCGCTCCATGACCATGTCGAAGTCGATCGCCGACATGATGCCGTCGCCGAATTCCTCCTCGATCAGCGCCTTCCAGGCCGGGCCGTTGACCAGCACCAGTTCGTAGAAGCGGTAGATCAGCGGGTCGGTCGGCGGCATCGGCGTGCCGGTGCCGCGCATCGGCACTTCGTTGAGCAAAGTCTGTTCGCTCTTCGACAGGCCGAACAGCTTGGCAGCCGCGGCCGCCATCGACTTGGTCATCTTCTGCTGGCCGAGGATCGCCCCCGTCACCATGATCGGCGACATGCCGCCGATCTGCTCGCAGATATATTTCCAGGTCCAGCTTTTCTCGCGCTTGAGGTCGAGCAGCTTTTCGGTGAGATCGGCGCGGGTCATTTGCTTTCTCCTTCGGTTCAACAATTACTGTCGTCATGCCCGGCCTTGTGCCGGGCATCCACGCCTTGCTTTAGCTACGCAAAGACGTGGATGGCCGGGACGAGCCCGGCCATGACGGTGAAGACGCGATGGCCGGCTCCGGCAGGCCGGGCCGCACAATCGCAATCTTGCGCGGATCGTAGGCGGCGCCCGCCTCCGCGATGAAGCTGCGCGAGCGGTCGACCAGGAAGTCGATGATGTGATTGCGCACCGCGTAATAGAGCGGATGCTTGTGGAAGTCGCCGCGCGCGCGGCTCTTGGGCAGCGGATTTTCCACGATCTCGGCCAGCACCGCGCCGGGTCCGTTGGTCATCAGCACGACCTTGTCGGCCAGATAGATCGCCTCGTCGACGTCGTGGGTGATCATGAACACGGTCTGCCCGGTCTCCTGGCAGATGCGGCGCACTTCGTCCTGCAGCGTGCCGCGCGTGAGCGCGTCGAGCGCGGAGAACGGCTCGTCCATCAGCATGATCTTCGGCTCGATCGACAGCGCGCGCGCGATGCCGACGCGCTGCTTCATGCCGCCGCTGAGTTCGGCCGGGCGCTTGTGTTCGGCGCCGGTCAAGCCGACCAGATCGATGAATTTCTGCGCGTGCTGCGCGATGCGCGCCTTGCCCCAGTCGCGATGGCGCGACGACACCGCGTAGGCGACATTGCCCAGCACCGTGCGCCACGGCAGCAAAGCGTGGCCCTGGAAGATCACCGCGCGATCGAGGCTGGGGCCTTCGATCGCCTGCCCGTCGACGATCACCGTACCGGCCGACGGCGTGTCGAGGCCGGCGAGAATGTTGAGCACGGTGGTCTTGCCGCAGCCGGAATGGCCGATGGCGCAGACGAATTCGCCGCGCGCCATCGACAGCCACAGGTCGTCGAATACCGCGGTCGTGCCGCCATTGGCCGCCGGAAAGCGCCGCGCAATGCCTTCAATGGAGATGAATTTGTCGGTCATGCTCACTCCGGAAAGGTGACGAGCCGTGTGAGCCGCGCCAGGATCAAATCGAGCAGCATGCCGACCACGCCGATCAGCAGGATCGCCGTGATCACGTTGGTGATCGACAAATTATTCCATTCATTCCAGACGAAGTAACCAATGCCGGTGCCGCCGACCAGCATTTCGGCCGCCACGATCACCAGCCAGGCGATACCAATGGAGATGCGCATGCCGGTGAGGATGGTGGGCGCCGCCGCCGGCAGGATGATGGTGAAGGCGCGGCGGAAGATGCCGACCTCAAGCGTTTTCGCGACGTTCAGCCATTCGCGCCGCACCGAGGCCACGCCGAAGGCGGTGTTGATCATGGTCGGCCACAGCGAGCAGATGAAGATCACGAAAATCGACGACAGGTCGGAGTCCTTGATGGTGTAGAGCGCGAGCGGCATCCAGGCGAGCGGCGAGATCGGCTTCATGACCTGGATGAATGGATCGAACGCCTTGCTCATCAACGGCGACATGCCGATCATGAAACCGATCGGCACCGCGACAATGACCGCCAGGAAATAGCCGATGGCGACGCGCGCGACCGAATAAGCGAGCTGGATACCGACGCCTTTGTCGTTCGGTCCGTTGTCGTAGAATGGATGGCGCGCGTGCTCCCAAAGCTTGGCGCCGACATCGAGCGGGCCCGGCATGGCCGATTTGCCCTGGGTCGCGGTCGCGCCCATCAGCTTGGCGTATTCCGGGCTCATTTGCTGCACGGAGCCGGTCCCGCGCGTGGCGAGATGCCATATCGAGATGAAACCTGCGAACAGCACCAGCGAAACGATCGCCGCGCGCCAGGCGAGCGGGAGGGTCATGGCTCTTTACCCTGCCCTGGAGGGGGAGGGTCGGCAGCGAAGCGGCCGGGGTGGGGTGACGCCACGAACGCCGAAAGATTCACCCCCACCCGACTGCGCGCAGCAAGCTGCGCACAGTCGACCTCCCCCCTCCAGGGCAGGGCTATCGCATGTTCAGGAGCATATCGACGAGGAAGCTGTCGTCCCAGGCAGCCCGTTTGAGTTTGCCTCGCAAAGAGATCTTTGTGTCGGGATGAGCGCGAGCGATATTGAGTGCAAGTCGCCGCAGAACGGC
>JACPOA010000007.1 GCA_016185205.1 Hyphomicrobiales bacterium
GCGGCCACCGGCTATCCGAAGAACAAGGATTACAACAACGGCGACCAGGAAGGCTTCGGCTACTACCAGGTGACGATGAAGAACGGCAAACGCCAGTCGACGGCGCGCGCCTTCATCGATCCCATCCGCAATCGGCCGAACCTCACGATCGAGACCGACGCCCTGGTGGCCAAGGTCCTGCTCGAGGGCAAGCGCGCCGTCGGTGTCGCCTACACCGTGCACGGCCAGGCGCGCGAGGCGCGGGCCGGGCGCGAGGTCATCGTGTCGTGCGGATCGGTGCAGTCGCCCGGCGTGCTGGAACATTCCGGCATTGGCCAGCCCGAGCTGCTGCGCCGCTACGGCATCGAGGTGAAGCACGAGCTCAAGGGCGTCGGCGAGAACTACGGCGACCATTTCGCGCCGCGCATGAACTGGCGGGTGAAGCTGCCGATCACGCTGAACGAGCAGACGCGCGGGCTGAGCCTGGTGAAAGAAGTCATCAAGTACTACACGACCGGGCGCGGCGCGCTGGCGCTCACGGCCGGCGTGGTCTACGGCTTCGTGCGCACGCGGCCGGGCCTCGACTCGCCCGACATGCAGTTCCACATGGCCCATGCCAGCTACGACACCGCGCAGAAGCGGCTGCTCGAGAAGGAGCCCGGCATGACGGTGGTGATCGGCCAGTGCCGGCCCGATTCGCGCGGCTCGATCCACATCAAGTCGGCGACGCCGGGGGTGGAGCCCGCCATCCGGCCGAACTTCCTGTCGGCCCAGATCGACCGCGACGCCACGGTCGCGGGCATGCAGATCGCCCGCAAGATCGTCTCGCACCCGTCGATGGAGAAGTACATCGCCTTCGAGAACAAGCCGGGCAAGGACGTGAACAGCTACGACGAATGGCTCGATTACGCCCGCCAGAACGGCCAGACGACGTACCACGTCGTCGGCACCTGCAAGATGGGCAGCGACCCCATGGCCGTGGTCGACGACCGGCTCCGGGTCCATGGCATCGCCGGCCTCAGGGTCATCGACGCCTCGATCATGCCGACCGTGCCCTCGGGCAACACCAACGCCCCCACGATCATGGTGGCGGAGAAGGGGGCAGATATGATCAAAGAGGATGCCAAGGCCGGCCTCAAGGCCGCCGCCTAAATCTGGGGAGATCGCGGTGAAACCGTTGACGTCGCTTCTTGCCGTTGTGGGGCTCGCCTTTGCCTTGTCGGCCTGTTCCAACACCGACCCGATGAATCCTCTGGGCTACCAGCCGGAAAGCAAGGAGAACCTGCTGGCCGACTCGGGCTTCAAGAAGCTGACGCTCAACACGCCGGCCAAGGTCGCCGCCTTCAAGAAGCTGACGCCTCATCGCATTTCCCAGACGACCTTCAAGGGCAAGCCGGTCTGGGTCTATCCCGACCAGAATGTCTGCGGCTGCCTCTATGTCGGCAGCCAGACGGCCTACAACACCTTCATCAAGAAGGGCCGGGCGCAGATGATCGATAGCCGGGTCAACCAGATGTACAATCAGGACGCGGGCGATCCCTACAATCCGACGGCCACCATGGCGCAGCTCGACTGGGACGATGCCTGGGACGATTCGGACGCCTACGGCCTCTACGTCAACTGAGGAAACGTTCTCTGCAATACGAACGGGACGGCGCGCAGCTCTATGGCGCCGCCGTCAATGCCGCGATCTTGCGAGAAATCCTGCTCACCCTGGCGGGCCAGCCGACTGATCAGGCTGGGGTCCGGCTGTTCGGTGTTACCGATCTGCGCCCGTTCCTGGATCGCGATGGACCCGTCGGCGCCGTTGCGGCGTCCGTCCTGGATGAGACGTGTCGTCCGGTACGAGCCATCCTCTTCGACAAGACGCCAAGTGCCAATTGGGCTCTTGGCTGGCACCAGGATCGGGCGATCGCCGTCGTAGAGCGGGTCGAGGTCGAAGGCTTCGGGCCTTGGACGCGCAAGCATGAAGTGCTTCACGTCGCGCCACCGTTCGAGGTGTTGGCGCGCATGGTCATCCTGCGCCTGCACCTCGACGATGTTCCCGTGACCAATGCGCCCCTGTTGGTCGCCCCCGGATCGCATCGTCTCGGCCGCATAGCCGAAGCCGACGTACCTGCCGTTGTGCAGCGCTGTGGCGTGGCCGCCTGCACCGCCGTCGCGGGCGACGTATGGCTCTATGCCACGCCGATCCTGCACGCTTCAAAGGCGGCGACCGACCCAGGCCATCGGCGCGTGCTGCAAGTGGACTATGCCGCCAGCGACCTTCCGGGGGGCCTCCGGTGGCTTGGCATCTGAAGAACTGGTCAGGGGCGGCCGGTCGCCTGCCTTGCGGTTGATGCCCTATGTGTATAAATTACCCTTCCAATACACATCAATGGTACAATGATGAGAACCAATATCGACATCGACGACGAGTTGCTGGCGCGCGCCATGACGGCAGCTGGCCTGACAACCAAACGGGCCACCGTCGAAGAGGGCCTGCGTCTGCTGGTGCGAGTGAGCAAGCAGGCCAAGGCGTTGGCCGACATCAAGGGACTTGGCTGGCAGGGCAACCTTGATCAGATGCGTCGAGGTCGTCAGCCAGGCACAAGATGATCCTGGTCGATAGCTCGGTCTGGATTGCGCACCTGCGAGGCGCGACGACACCGGCGACGATGAAGCTTGAAGCGGCCGCCACACGTGAGCCTTTGCTGGTCGGTGATCTTATCTTGCTGGAAGTCCTTCAAGGCGCCAGGGATGATGCCCAGGCGTCTCGAATTGAACGCGCGCTGCGTGAGTATGCGATCGTATCATTGCTCGATGATCAGCTGGCCGCTCAAGCCGCCCGGAA
>JACPOA010000008.1 GCA_016185205.1 Hyphomicrobiales bacterium
ATTCTGCAAAGCGGTCCAAAATCGTCTCCTGCCAAAACGGGAGACACGTTCAGAATCAATTTTTCCTTCCCTGGCAATAGCTTGCCCCCGCACACATGCGATTCCCCTGCCTGCAAGGGGGAGGTAAAGAAGAAGGGGTGCGGCCCGGCAGCCGTCATCACACAGCCTTCTTGATCTTGAAGCTCTTGAGGTAGTCCTCGGGCTTGCTCGGATCGAAGGTCTTGCCCATGACCACGAAAGTCTTCGATGTCGCGGTCGGCGGCGTCAGACCCATTTCCTTCATCAGCTTGGCTGTGTCGGTGGCGAGATAGACCTCCTGCGCCACCTTGTTGTAATCGACGTCGCCCTTGAGCTGACCCCAGCGCTTCATCTGCGTCATGATCCAGACCGCGAACGACTGCCAGGGGAACGGATCGAAGTCGACCCGGTTGGCGTCGGTCTTCACATTGCCGAGGCCGTCGGCGAAAGTGCCGGTCAGGATCTGCTCCAGAACGGTGACCGGCTGATTGATATAATTGGCCGGCGCGATGGCTTCCGCGATCTGCTTGCGGTTCTCCGGCTTATGGGCGAAGGCGGTGGCGTCGATGATCCCCTTGAGCAAGGCCGCATAGGTGTTCGGCGTCTGGGTGACAAACTCCTTCGAGGCGGCGAACACGCAGCACGGATGACCGTTCCATAATTCCTTCGACAGCAGGTGGATGAAGCCGACACCGTCATAGACCGCGCGCTGATTCATCGGATCGGGGCCGAGGAAGCCGTCGATATTGTCGGCGCGTAGGTTGGCAACCATCTCGGGCGGCGGCACCGCGCGAATCTGGATGTCCTGGTCGGGATCGAGGCCGTGCTCGGCCACATAATAGCGCAGCAGATAATTGTGGATCGAGTAATCGAACGGCACCGCGAACTTGAAGCCTTTCCAATCCTTCGGATCGCGCTTGTCCTTGTGCTTGATGGCGAGCGTGATGGCCTGGCCGTTGATGTTCTCGATCGCAGGCGCGGTATAGGGGATCGCATTCGATCCGACTCCAAGGGAAATCGCGAGCGGCATCGGCGACAGCATGTGCGCGGCGTCGTATTCCTTGTTGAGCGTCTTATCGCGGATCACCGCCCAGCCCGCGGTCTTGATCACGTCGACATTGAGCCCGTGCTTCTCGTAGAAGCCCATGGGCTTGGCCATGATGATCGGGGTGGCGCAGGTGATCGGGATGAAACCGACCTTGAGGTCCTTCTTTTCGATCGGCCCGGCGGCGGCGAACAGTTCGGTCGCCGTCTTCAACGGAAAGAACTGCGAGACCGCGGCGAGCGCCGTCGAAGCGCCGAGCGATTGCAGGAAGGCGCGGCGGCCGGCGTCCTTTGGGAACATCGCGCGCATGACCGCCGAAGCGACGACGCCCTCGTAGCGTTTCTCCTCGCTGTCGACCGGCGCGCATTGTAACTGGGCATCGCGTTGGTGGTCCGCCTCGCTGACGTGGCGGCCGCACGAACAGCCGGTGCTGCTCAATCGGCGTGACGGGTCGAATGGATTGTCGAATGTAGACATGGCGACGTCCCCCTTTTTGGCCCGGACCCGGACCGGCGTTGCAGGGGTATTTGCAATGCCCATGCCAGCGAGACTGCGGTATTTGATGAGTGCATAACGGATGCTTTTCCGGGCATTCTTGCCGACCGGCATACAATTGATTGCCTTGTTTTTAAGCAGACGCCCGATTTTTCGGCACGCTTATCACGCCGCCTTCTTGATCTTGAAGCTGGCGATGTATTCCTCGGGCTTGGCCGGGTCGAAGGTTTTGCCCATGACGACAATTGTCTTCGCCGGCGGCGGCGTCAGACCCATATCCTTCATCAGCTTGATCATGTCGGTCGCCAAGAACACCTGTTCGGCCACGCCCTTGTAATCGACGTCGCCCTTGATCTGGCCCCAGCGTTTCATCTGCGTCAGCATCCATACCGCGAATGAGTTCCACGGGAACGGATCGAAATCGACGCGCTTGGGGTCCGTCTTGATGCCGCCGAGACCGTCGGCATAGGTGCCCGTGAGCACCTGCTCGAGCACGATCGGCGGTGCGTTGATGTAGTTGGCCGGCGCGACCGCATCGGCGATTTGCTTGCGGTTCTCCGCTTTCGAACTGAACGCGGTGGCGTCGACGATGGCGCGGGTGAGGGCTGCGAAGGTATTGGGCGCCTGGGTGATAAACTCCCTGCTCGCCGCAAAGGCGCAGCACGGATGCCCGTCCCAGATTTCCTTCGACAGGATATGCAGAAAGCCCACGCCATCGTAGATCGCCCGCTGGCAGATGTTGTCGGGGGCAAGGAAGCCGTCGATGTTGTCAGCGCGCAGGTTGGCGACCATCTCCGGCGGCGGCACCGAGCGCAGCTGCACGTCGGTGTCGGGATCGAGGCCGTGCTCCGCCAGATAATAGCGCAGCAGATAATTATGAATCGAATAGTCGAACGGGATCGCGAACTTAAAACCCTTCCACTGCTTCGGGTCGCGCTTGTCCTTGTGCTTCATCGCCAGGGTGATGCCCTGGCCGTTGATGTTCTCGATCGCCGGCACGACGAACGGGATCGGCTGCGAGCCGAGGCCGAGCGAGATCGCAACTGGCATGGGCGAGAGCATGTGCGAGGCGTCGTATTCCTTGTTGAGGGTCTTGTCGCGGATGACTGCCCAGCCGGCGGTCTTCACCACCTCGACATTCAGGCCATGCTTTTCGTAGAAACCCATCGGTTTGGCCATGATGATCGGTGTGGCGCAGGTGATCGGGATGAAGCCGACCTTGAGGTCCTTCTTCTCGAGCGGGCCACCAGCGGCGAAGGCCTCGGTCGCCGTCTTGAGCGGGAAGAACTGCGAGATCGCGGCGAGCGCGGTAGAGGCGCCGAGCGATTGCAGGAAAGTGCGCCGCGTAGCCGCATTGGGGAACACGGAGCGCAGCACCGCCGACGCGACGACGTTCTCATAGCGCTCGTCCTCGCTGACAGCTGCGACCCGCTGTATCTGCCGTACGGTTTCCTGCTCGTGCTGCGACTGGTCGGCATGGCAGCCGCAGTTGCAGCCGTTCATGACGCGGTTCGGATCGAACGGGTTGTCGAAGATGCTCATGTTCATTACCCCTGTTATTCGGCGACGGCGTCACATTTTCCGTATTGCCTAGGCCGCAACCGATATTTTGTGTCCTTGCTCAATGCGCCATGTCGGCGAGCATTTTCCTGAGCTGCTTGGTGGCCGGCGTGACGATGGCGACGAAATAGGCTTCGCGCAGGCGGCGCTGGGCGGCTGCGCCGGAGACGTAGCCGCGCGCGCCACAGTGGAGCATTGCCGCGTGCGCACTTGCGACCGTGGCCTCGCCGGCCGCCAGCCGGGCTTCGATCACCGCGCGCCAATAGGCCGGATCGGACTCGAACGGCGTCGCGGCGAGCCGCGCCACCGTGCTCGTGATTGCATCGAGCTGTTCGGCAAGCGCCTCGGGCTGAATATCGAGATATTTATTGACGTGGCCGAGCGGACCTTTCAACTGCTGCATCATCGAAATGCAGTCGCGGATCAGCCCGATTGCCATGCCCGATTGCAGCAGCACAAAACCGGCGCGAATACGCTTGATGTAGTCGTCCACCGGATCGGCGAGCACGAGCGCATTGGGGATCATGACGTCGCGCATCTGCACGGCAAACGTACGGGTACCATCGAGCGCCACGAACTTGGTATTCGCGCCAAGCCGCAAGCCTTCGCTTGCACACGGCACGATCGCCATCACGAAGCGGCGCGGTGCTTCTTCGACTTCGAAGATCGCTCCGAAATAGTGATCGTCGCCGAGATTTGAAACATAAGGCAGCGCGCCCTGCACGACATAGCCGCCGTCCACCCGCTTGCCCTTCAGCCTTATCGGTTCGATGCCGAAGAAGGTTTTCATTGGATTGGACAGCGCGGTGCCGCCGAGCGCCTCACCGGCGGCGACTTTGCGACCGAGCGTCGTTTTCAAATCGTTATTGGAAGATGCGAAAATGTACCAGGCGAGCGCGTCCTGGCACCACATGCAGAACGAGGTCGACAGACAGCGTTCTCCCGCCGCGGCCATAGCCTCGATCGCCACGCCGAGGTCAAGTTTGTCGCTTGAGCCAGGAAGATGTTGCGCAAAGGCGCCGGCACGGCCGAAGGCGCGCATCACCGCTTCGGGATAGAAACCTTCGGCGTCGATCTTGCGAACCAGCGGCGCCAATTCGCTGGCCGCGATCGTGCGCACCGCGTCGGTGACGCTGGGCTGGACGGCGGCACTTTTTGCGCTTTCATCGGAGACTCGGGTCTCAAGCATTGCACCACCGTCGGCTGGAGGGGATATATTCCGGCGGCCGGCTACGGCCGCCCGCTTTGCGTATCAAGCGAGCCTCATCTCAAGATTGACCGGACGTGTGAACGTGTTGGCGACCGGCGACCAAGCCCGAGCGTGCGCGATCAGCGCATCGAGCTCTTCGCGCGGACGATCGGCCTCAAACGTGACCTTGGCCCGCACATCGGTGAAGCCGACTGGTTTCTCGGACAGATCTCCAGTGCCCCACACCCCGGTGATGTTGAGATCGCCCTCGAGCTCGATCTCAAGCTTGTAGACGGTGATGCCTTGCGCGACCGCATTGGCGTGGATGCCGACCGCGAGGCAGGAACCGAGCGCGGCGAGCGAAGCCTCCGATGGATTCGGCGCGGTATCGTCGCCAAGCAGTCCGGGCGGCTCATCCACGACATAGGCCGGGAGGTTGCGCACGAAATTGAGATGACGGAAGCGGCCCTCGGCCACTGTCTTGCATTTGAGCGTCTTGATGACCTGGGGATCGGCCTTGCCTTTGGCGATCAGCGCTTCAAGTCCCGTCTTGTCGATGGGGGCGAGACACCCGGTAAGGGCGGTCTTGGCAACGGCTTGGCTCATGGGTTTCCTCTCCGGCTAGTAGCTACAGACCGTTCTGTATTATGCACGTGCCGTGCCAACCAGCCTGGGCCAGAAAACCGAGATGAATCCGCAGCCGCGAGCGAGCCTGAGGGTGCGCAAGCCCTATTCGGCTCAATTATTGATCATTGAGCCGGGCAATCTGCCCAGTTCGAGAGCAAGACAGAACGGTCGGTATGCACTATGATTGCGCTTCGCTGCGGACGCGCAATTAATTGGCCCCATGGACGCTTCCCAAACCTTACATGCCGATCGGCCGGCAGAAACCGCCGGTTCGCCTCCGGTTTCTGCGCACGATCGCCTCATCGAGGCCGCGACGCGCCTGTTTTGCCGTTACGGCGTGAATTCGGTCGGCGTCGACGCCATCGTCGAAGCCGCGTCCACCGCCAAGACCACGCTGTACAAAGCGTTCGGCTCCAAGGACGGGCTGGTCGAAGCGGTGCTTGAGCGCGAAGGCCGCGTTTGGCGGGCCTGGTTCCTCTCCGAGATAGACGGTCCGGGCGGCTCGGCGTTCGACCGGCTGGGCAGAATCGCGCCGACCCTGAAGCTGTGGTTTGCCCGCACCGATTTTTATGGTTGCCCCTTCATCAACGCGGTCGGCGAAAGCGACAAGGCCGACGACCGTATGCGCACGCTGGCCATCGCCCACAAGAAGATCGTGCTGGAACGGCTTGCCGAACTGTGCCGCGAGGCGGGCTTCGCCGAGCCGATGCAAATCGCTCATACCTTGGGACTCATCATTGACGGCGCCATCGTCGCCGCCTTGGTGACGCGCGACTCCGCGGTAGCCGATACCGCCGACCGCGCCTGCGCCGCGATCCTGGCCGCACGCGGCTGAGAGACGCGCACACCTCGCAGCGGTCGCCCGTCGGCATGCTTGTCAAAATCGCCTCTGCATGCGACGGGAAACGCATGAGCGCTGAAGTCTCCATCGGCGACGGCGCGCGGCTCGCCCCGCATCCCCTGCGCGCGGCCGTGTTGGGCGAGGTGCATGCGCGCCCGTTCACGCCGGTCGAGAGCCCGCGCCGCATCCTGCATTTCGCCTTCGATACCGCCGGTGAGGCCACCCAGGCCGACCGCGCCGCGCTGGCCGATTTCTGCGCCCGCCGCCAGCTCGAGCCGCTCAAGCCGACAGCCAAGCAGCACCGCGTCACCCTCGGCGGCACCGCGCTGCGCTGGGAGCAGCACTCCGAATTTACCACCTACACCTGGGAACTGCCGTCGGAGCGAGAACCCCCGTTCCATCCCGCAGCCAGCACGCTGGCCGCGCCGATGGCAAGCTTGCCGCAGCCGGGTCCGCTGCTGGTGGCGCTCGACCTGCATCTCATGGTGGACAACAACCAGAAGAAAATCGCGGTCGAGCATCTGTTCGACCGGGCCAGCCTGGCGGTAGCGGAGAATTCCGACGGGGCCGCGCTGTTCGCCACCGACTTCCAGGCCGATCCATCCGGCTTCGTGCGCATCCTGCTGCTCGACCGCGGCCTCGGCCTCGAACGCGCCGGTGCGCTGGTGCAGCGTATCGTCGAGCTGGAAACCTATCGCACGCTGGCGCTGCTCGGCCTGCCGGAGGCGCAGCGGCTGTCGCCGTCGATCGGCCGCATCGAGCAGCGGCTGGTCGAAGTGACCGAGGAAATGCGGCGCACCGACAAGCTCGTCGACAATCACCGTCTGCTCGACGAGCTGACCGAGCTTGCCGGCGAGCTGGAAGCCGGCGCGGCCGCCAGCCTGTTCCGCTTCGGCGCCAGCCGCGCCTACAATGAAATCGTCCAAATGCGCCTGCAGACCATCGGCGAACGCAAGGTCGAAGGCTTTCCCACCTGGTCCTCGTTCCTGGCGCGCCGCATGGCGCCGGCGATGCGCACCTGCGTGACCACCGAGGAACGGCAGACCCAGCTGTCGGAAAAGCTGGCGCGCGCCGCGAACTTGCTGCGCACGCGCGTCGATGTCGAGCTCGAGCAGCAGAACCGCGACCTGCTCAAGTCGATGAACGAGCGTACGCGCCTGCAATTGCGGCTGCAGACGACCGTGGAAGGACTGTCGGTCGCCGCCGTCAGCTATTATGTCGTTGGTTTGTTCGGTTATCTGGTGAAGGGCCTGCACGACAAAGGCGTGCCGGTCGACGTCTCGCTCGCCACCGCGCTGTTCGTGCCGGTAGCCGTGCTCGCTATCTGGTTCGTGGTCCGCCGCATCCGGCGCAGGAATATCGCGGGCGGGGGATAAGGAGAGACAAGTTTCAGCACGCTCACCATGGGAGGCGGTGCCATGAGCATCATGTACCACGACGGCAACCGGCAACTGCAGGACCGCTTCGACAGCCGGCGCATCTCCGACAAACTGGAAGAGAAACTGACGCGTACGGCCTTCAGCGCCGACGATAAAGCCTTCATCGAGAGCGCCGCCTATTTCTTCCTGGCCACCGCAGACCGCGAAGGCCGGCCCGACTGTTCGTTCAAGGGCGGCATGCCGGGCTTCGTGCGCGTGACCGGCGCGGCCGAACTGGCCTTCCCGGACTATGACGGCAACGGCATGTTCAAGAGCCTCGGCAATCTGCTGGTCAATCCGAATGTCGGCCTGCTGTTCATCGCCATGCACGGCAAGCCAAAGCGGCTGCGCGTCAATGGCGGCGCGCGCGTGAGCGACGCCGATCCGCTCCTCAAGGAAACAGTCGGCGCGCAGCTGATCGTGCGGGTCGCGGCGCGCGCCATTTTCCCCAATTGCCCGCGCTACATTCCGGACATGCAGATGGTCGGGCCGTCGATCTATACGCCGCAGCCGAAATGCCAGCCGCCGGAACCGGCCTGGAAAGGCTTCGACGATTTCAAGGACCACGTGCATCCGCGCCAGCCGACCTGGAAAGGCTAGCCCGGCGCAGGTAAAATCGGGATGCCATGCAGACCGCCGCGCACGCGTTGACGCAGCAGTTCCTCACCTGGGTCGACGAGGCCGAGCGCAGCTATGCCGACGCCGAAGCCTGGCGCCGCAGCTGCCCGCATCTGTCGATCTGGGAAGACGCCATCGCCGACGGCCTGATCCGTTTCGAGAACGGCAGCAGCATGAAGCGATCGCGGCTGGTGCTGACGCCGCGCGGCCGCGCGCTGCTCAAGCGGGCATGAGAAAATACGGTATTTTCATACTCCGCGGCGGATGTCGGCCATCGTGCATCAAGTGTTTTGCCGATCGTGCGCTGTTTAAATTCTAAATTTAGCGTGTGTTAACTCCGTAATTCTATGTTTAGTTGTGTTGAGTTGTGCTTAGTTGTCCGAAGCTGCCTGCGAGCTTTGGACGGAGGGCCCGCGGCCCACTATGACCGAGGTCCGGTCAAAGGAATAAAAAATGTCGTGCACGGCTTGCACGCTCAGACCTGTTGGCAACGGCTGGGTCGCCGAGTGCGCCAATACGCGGCAAGGCCCGTATCTGTCGAAAGACATCGCATTCCAGATCGTGGCGACCGAAGCCCTCATGCTGCACCGAAACGGGCAGCGCGTCAGAATTTCGATGCAGGACACGAACGGTGAGATCAGCGCCGAGTTTTGCCTCTGCGGAAAATTTAAATTTGCATCGCAGATTTTCGCGGCGCTGAATGCTAGCGCACGACACTGATTGCCACGTCGCTGTCTACTGTGACACCACTCCGCCGCGCCCGACATTGCGCCCATGCGGAGCCGCCAGCGAGCGCGAGAAGGACTGAAGCGAACGCGATGCGTGCGATCATGCCGTCACATCGCCGGCGGGCCGGCGCGCCCGATATACAGCGTCTTGGCCAGCACCGAGCCATCCGGCTGCTTGTCCCAACCGAAGATGATGATTTGCGCCCCGGCCTTGAGCTCGTCCTTGTTGCCCGGCGCGGCCGCTGCGATCACCGTATCTTTAGTAACGATGATTTTCTTTTCGCCGTCCTTGTATTTGACCATCAGCGTCTCGCCGTCCTTGGATTGCACCACGTCTTCGACATAGGCGTTGGTCATGGTGCTATTCGGACGCCCATCCCAGGGTCCATGGCGGTCAGGCACCACCCCGCGCTGGGCGGGCAGGAACATATGAATCGAATAAGCCTTGATGCTGCCATCCGGCTCCGGAATGCCGGCGATGCCGATGAAGGAATCTTTCTTGATATCGGCGAGCGTAGCCTTGACCAGCGCCGACACGCGCGCCTTCTCATCCAGCCTCACGTTCAGCATGGTGCCGTCGCGGGTCTTGAGCACAAACATGTCGCCGTCAGCCTTCTCGATCTGACCGCGGATGCGCCCCGGCTGCTGCGCGAGCGCCGCGCTGGTGAGCGCCAGGCTGAAAGCAATGGCGGCCGCGCCGAGCGCGCGCCGCGTCATATTCATATTATGCATTATATGTCCCCTCCGATCTGCGGCCGGCGTTTGACGCCGGGCAGTCAGGCAGAAAACCCCGCGCGCAGCGCGTTATTCCGGGTCACTTTTTGTTGAGATCGGCTTCCACCAGCGCGCGCAGCTCCGCGGTTACCTGCGGGCGCAGGCCGAACCATAATTCAAAGCCGCGCACCGCCTGATGCAGCAGCATGCCGAGCCCATCGGCCGTGCGCAGGCCGCGCGCCCGCGCCGCCGCCAGCAGGCCGGTCTCGAGCGGCGCGTAGACCAGATCCGCCACCACCAGCGCGGCCGGGCCACGCAGATCGATCTCCAGCGGCGGCTGACCGACCATGCCGAGCGTGGTGGTATTGACCAGCAGACCGGCGTTCCCGAGCAGGCCGCCGATTTCATCCCAGCCGGCCGGCTGCACGCGCGCGCCAAACTGCGCCTGCAGCGCCAGCGCGCGCTCGCGCGTGCGGTTGACCACAGCGATGCGCTTAACCTCGCGCGCCAGCAGCGCATAGACTACGGCGCGCGCACCGCCGCCGGCGCCCAGCACCACGGCGCTTTCGAGGCCGCGGTCCCAGCCCGGCGTCGTCTGGTCGAGATTGGCGAGGAAGCCCTCGACGTCGGTATTGGTCGAGCGCAGCGTGTCGCCATCGTACCACAGGCAATTGGCGGCGCCGACCGCGCGGGCACGCTCGTCCGGCTGCGAAAGGCGCAGCGCCGCCTCCTTGTGCGGCACCGTGACGTTGCCGCCGACATAGCCGCGCTCGCGCAGATGGCTGACGAAGTCGACGAATTTTTCCGGCGGCACCGCCTCGCGCCGGTATTCGGCGTTGAGCTTGTGCTGCTTGATCCAATAATTGTGAATTAGCGGCGAGCGCGAATGCCCCGCCGGCCAGGCGATGATGCAGGCTGCTTTGCGTTCGCCGCTCATGCTTCGACTACCAAAAGTCCAGTTAGCGCCTGCAGCATGTATTCTGCGCTAGCCGGGGCGTCAACGGCGGGGCTCTTTCTTTCCCTCGCCCCTTATGGGAAAGGGAAAAGAGAATGCCGCACGGATTAAGCCTGCCATGAAATCCATCTTCCTCGACTGCAACGATCAGCTGGCGCCGGTGTGGGCGCGCGTCATCCGGCCCGACGATCCGCCGATCGACGTCAACACAACGCCGTTTGCGCGCGAGGACTTGCCGCGCGTGCTCGCCGGCTACGACATCGCGATCGACGACCATTCCTACATGCCGACGCCGCTGGTCGCGCAGTGTCCGCAACTCAAGCACATCGTGTTCCTCGGCACCGGCCCGGCGAGCTACATGAATGTCGGTGAATTAGAGGCCCGCGGCATCAAGGTGCACATCATCAAGGGCTATGGCGATACCGCGGTGGCCGAGCATACCATCGCGCTGATGTGGGCCGCCAGCCGCGACATCGCGCGCATGGACCGCGAGGTGCGTGCCGGCATCTGGACGCCGGAGGAGGGCGTGCAGCTCTTCGGCAAGACGCTGGGTGTGATCGGACTCGGCGGCATCGGCCGCGAGGTGGCGCGCATCGGCGCTGGGCTAGGCATGCAGGTGATCGGTTATAACCGCACGCGTCATGCGGACCTGGGTGTGCCGCTGGTCGATATCGACACGCTGCTGGCGCGTGCCGACGTGGTGTCGATGAATCTCACGCTCGGCGACGAAACGCGCGGCTTCCTTGCCGCCGAGCGCATCGCGCGCATGAAGCCGGGCGTCATCCTGGTCAATACCGCACGTGGCGCGCTGGTGGACGAAGCCGCGCTGATCGCTGCATTGCAAAGCGGCCATATCCGCCATGCCGGCCTCGACGTGTTCCACGCCGAGCCGCTGAAAGCCGATCACCCGCTGGCGAAGCTGCCAAACGTGACGCTGACCTCGCACGCCGCCTTCCGCACGCTGGAGGCGTCGATGACGCTGCTGCGACGCGCGACCGATATCGTGAAAAAGATCGTCGGTTAACGCCCCTTCCCCTCCGGCCTCAAAATCGGCCACAATAAGAAAAAGTCTGGGGAGGATATCCGCGTGAAGCCGGCGCCATTCGCATATAAACGCGCGCGCGCACTCGAGGAGGCGGTCGCAGCTCTAGGCGAGCATGCCGATGCCCGGCTGCTGGCCGGCGGCCAGAGCCTGATCGCCACGCTCAATATGCGGCTGTCCGCCCCCAGACTGCTGATCGACATCAACGGCATCGGCGGGCTCGACGGCATCGCGCTGAAAGCCGGCAAACTCGAGATTGGCGCGCTCACGCGCCATGCCCAGGCCGAGCGCTCCGAGGTGATCGCCCGGCATGCGCCGCTGATCGCGCGCGCCATTCCCCACATCGGACATGCCGCCATCCGCAATCGCGGCACGCTCGGCGGCTCCATCGCCTTCGCCGACCCCGCGGCGGAATTGCCCGCCTGCCTGCTGGCGCTCGACGGCGAGGTCGACGCCACCGGGCCGAAGGGCAAGCGCACCATCAAAGCCGCAGATTTCTTCAAGGGCCTGTTCGAGACCGCGCTGGGACCGCAGGACGTGCTCACCGCCATCCGCGTGCCGGCGGCGACCAAGGACACGCGCGTCGGCTTTGCCGAGTTGGCGCGCCGGCATGGCGACTACGCCATCGTCGGCCTGGCCGCCAGCGCACGCGCCGACGGCAAGAGCTTCGCCGACGTGCGGCTGGCGTTTTTCGGGGTCGGCGCGACCGCGCTGCGCGCCAAGAAAGCCGAAACGGCGCTGGCGAGTGGCAATGTCGACGCCGCCGTGGCCGCGCTCGACCTCGATCCGCAGGATGACCTGCAGGCCACAGCCGCGGTCAAGAAACATCTCGCCGGCGTGCTGTTGCGGCGGGTGGCCAAGCAGCTGATGGAGGCACGGCCGTGAGCCACTTTGCCCTCGACATTTCCCTCACCGTCAACGGCGAGCGCGTGAGCGAGCGCGTGGAAGCGCGCAAGATGCTGGTCGATTTCCTGCGCGAGGACTTAGGCCTCACCGGCAGCCATGTCGGCTGCGAGCACGGCGTGTGCGGCGCCTGCACCGTGCGCGTGAACGGCGAGATCGTGCGGGGCTGCCTGATGCTGGCGGTGCAATGCGACGGCGCCACGGTCGAGACCATCGAGGGGCTTTCGGACTCGGGCGAGCTCGCCGACCTGCAATTGGCGTTCGAACAGCGCAACGCCTTGCAGTGCGGCTATTGCACGCCCGGCATGCTCACGGCCGCGCAGGATTTGTTGAAGCGGGGCGGCGTGCCGAGCCGCGACGCGATTCGGGAACATCTGTCGGGCAACTACTGCCGCTGCACCGGCTACCACGCCATCGTCGATGCGGTCGAAGCCGTCGCGCAAGCGCGCGCGGGAGGCAAGCCATGAAAATCACCGACGACTCCCCGCCCGTGCTCACCGCGCTCGACCGGCCGAACTCCTATATCGGCCGCTCAGTGCCGCGGCCAAATCTGCAGCGGCTGACGCAAGGCCGCGGACAATATGTCAGCGACGTCACGCTGCCGCGCATGGCGCATGTCGCCTTCGTGCGCTCGCCGCACGCGCATGCGCGTATCAAGTCGATTGCCGCCGACATGGCGAAGAAATCGCCAGGCGTGATCGCGGTGGTCACCGGCGTCGAACTCGCCAAGGTGATGACGCCCTGGGTCGGTGTGCTCACGCATCTCAAGGGCCTGAAATCGGCACCGCAACACCCCATCGCGGTCGATGTCGCCTGCTGGCAGGGCGAGGCGGTGTGCGCCGTGGTCGCACGTACGCGCGCCGAAGCCGAGGATGGCTGCGAGCTGGTTGAGATCAAATACGAGGAATTACCGGCCGTCACCGATCCGGAAACCGCGCTCGACGCCAAGACGCCGGTGATCCATGCCGCGCTTGGCGACAATCTCTGCTTCGAGCGCAAACTGGATGTCGGCGCGGTCGACAAGGCCTTCGCGGAATCCGACGCGGTGGTGGAGACCACCTTCATGTTCGGCCGCCACACCGGCGTCACCACCGAGCCGCGCGCCGTGGTCGCCGACTGGAATCCGAGCGAGCAACGGATGACGGTTTATCAGGGCACGCAGGCGCCGCACATGATGCAGAACCTGTTCGCCAAGCATCTCAATCTCGCCGAGCATCAGGTGCGCGTGCTCACCAAGGACGTCGGCGGCTCATTCGGCATCAAGGTGCACACCTATGCCGACGAGATGGCGACAGTCGCGCTGTCGAAGCTGCTCAAGCGGCCGGTGAAATTCGTCGCCGACCGCATCGAGAGCTTCGTCACCGACATCCACGCCCGCGACCACCGCATCAAGGCCAAGATCGGCGTCAGCAAGGACGGCACCATCACCGCCTTCGAGATCGACGATCTCACCGGCATCGGCCCCTACTCGGTCTATCCGCGCACCAGCGGCATCGAGGCCAACCAGATCGTCAACCTCACCGGCGGCCCCTACACCTGCCCGAACTATCGCGCGCAGGCCAAGGTGGTATTCCAGAATAAGAATGTGATGTGCCAATACCGCGCGGTTGGCCACCCGATCGCGGTGGCAGTGACCGAGGGCTTGGTCGAGCTGGCGGCCGCCAAGATCGGCATGGACCCGCTGGAGTTCCGCCGGCGTAATCTGATCGCCGACGACGCCTATCCGACGCAATCGGCGGCCGGGCTAAAATTCGAGAAGCTGTCGCATCACGAGGCGCTCGCCCATCTCGACAGCATGATGAATTATGCCGGCCTGCGCGCCGAGCAGAAGGCTTTACGCGCAAAAGGTATCCATCGCGGCATCGGCTTTGCCAGTTTCATCGAGGTGACCAACCCGTCGGCCGCGTTTTATGGCGTCGGCGGCGCCCGCATCACCTCGCAGGACGGCGCCACCGTGAAGCTTGACGCGCAGGGCGCGCTCATCATCCATAGCGGCGTCACCGAGCAGGGCCAGGGCGCCGAAGCCGTGCTGGCGCAGTGCGTGGCAAGTTCCTTCGGCGTCTCGATCAACAAAGTGCGCGTGGTCACCGGCGACACCGACAACACGCCCTATGGCGGCGGCACCTGGGCCTCGCGCGCGGCCGGCATCGGCGGCGAAGCGGCCTGGCAGGCCGGCAAGGCTTTGCGCGGCAACGTGCTCGCGGTGGCGGGCGCCATGCTGCAGGCCAAGCCCGACGATCTCGACATCCGCAATGGCATCGTGGTCGACAAGGCGAGCGGCACCGAGCGGCTGGGGCTCGACGAGCTGGCGCGCGTCGCTTACTTTCGCCCCGACACGCTGCCGCCCGGCTTCCAGGCCGAACTGATGGCGACGCGCCATTACGTGCCGCGCGCCTGGCCCTTCGCCTTCACCAACGGCATCCAGGCGAGCTACCTGGAAGTCGATACCGACACCGGCTTCGTCAAATTGCTCAAGCACTGGTGCGTGGAGGATTGCGGCACCATCATCAATCCGCAGCTGGTCGACGAGCAGATTCGCGGCGGCGTGGTGCAGGGCATCGGCGCGGCGCTGTTCGAGCACTGCCGCTACGACGAGCGCGGGCAGATGCTCAACGGCAACATGGCCGACTACCTGGTGCCGATGGCGGTGGAAATGCCCGACATCGACTGCGGCCACGTGGTCTCGCCCACCGCCGACAGCGAGCTCGGCGCCAAGGGCGCCGGCGAAGCCGGCACCGCCGGCGCACCGGCCTGCGTGATGAACGCCATCAACGACGCGCTGCGGCCTTTAGGCGCACAGCCGCTCACCGACATGCCGTTCACGCCGGATAAGATTTTACGGGCGCTGGGGAAGGTGTAGCTCTTCTTATCCCTCCCCGCTTTGCGGGGAGCGTGGCGAGCGCAGCGAGCCGGGTGGGGTGCCTTTAACATAACCCCACCCGACTGCTCGCTTACGCTCGCAGCCACCCTCCCCTTTCGGGGAAGGGATAAGAAGCTAGAACTTGATCATCCCGCTCCGGGTCAGCGTCGTCTTCGCCGACAGCGACGGTGCGCTGGTGAAGGTGTACACCGTGCTGAAGTCCGCATAGGCCTCGACCGACGACAGCCCATCGACTGGCACGATCACGTTCATCCCGCGTAACGCCGCACCGATAGCGGTTTGCAATACCGCGCCATTAGCCGCCGTGCCGGTGACGATCACCGTGGTGACGCCTTTGTCTTTGAGGATCTTCTCAAGCTCGGTATTGCGGAACTTGTCCGGCCCCGACTGCACATGCGGCTCGTCGGCCTGCGGCGCGACCTCCTTCATCACGTCGGCGGTGGTGGAGTTGGCGATGATCGAATAGACCACCGGCACCTTGGCGGCACGCGCAGCAGCGAGCAGCTTCTGCATCGCCGGCAGCGTGGCGACGCAGCGCGGCCTCTTGCCGCAGTTCTGATTCATGAAATCGAGCATCAACAGCGCGGTGGTCTTGGGGTCGACCTTGACCTCCTTGAGCGTCGGCGCCGCCGGCGCCTTCACATTTGCCCACTCGTCCACGATATCGGCCGCCTGCGCCGGCAGCCCCAGCGCCATTACTATAATGCCGGCCGCAACCGCCGCGATCAGATTTCGTTTCATGAATGTCCTCCCGGGTTTGATTTTAGACAATTGAGCGGCTTCCACTTGTGGCTACGATCATGCGCAAGCGCCGCGTGCCATGTCAAAGCCGCAACCCTCTCACCGCTTGCTGAAACACCCCTGTCCGCGCAATATCCTAAATGAGTAACGGCCGGGCTGTGATCACGATCGCGCGCTGCCGAGCAAATGAAGGCAAGAAGGAAACGCACTCCATGAATATCAAGGTCGGCGCGGCGGCTATCGCCGAGGCTTCGAAAAAGCTCAACAACTGGGGGCGCTGGGGCAAGGAAGACCAGAGCGGCACCCTCAACCACGTCACGCCCGAGGATATCGTCAAGGCGGCGAGCCTGATTCGCACCGGCAAGGCCTTCGCGCTCGGCATTCCGCTTGACCGTGAGGGGCCGCAGAACGGCCTGTTCGGCGGCCGCTTCAACCCGATCCACCAGATGCTGGCCACCGGCACCGACGCCATCGCCGGGCAGCAGGACTGGAACAAGATCCGCTACGCCGACGACACCATCATGCTGTGCGTGCAGGGCGCCAGCCACTGGGATGCGCTCGGCCACGTGTTCTACGAGGACAAGGCCTATAACGGCCACGACGCCAAGCTGATCGACTCGCGAGGGCTTAGCGTGCTCGGCATCGAGCATTCCAAGAACAAGATGGTCGGGCGCGGCGTGCTGCTCGACATCGCCCGCTTCCGCGGCGTGCCATGGATGCAGGACGGCGAAAGCATCTCCAACGACGAACTCGACCAATGCGCCAAGCAGCAGAACGTCTCGATCGGGCGCGGCGATTTCGTCATCATCCGCACCGGGCAGATGGAGCGCTGCCTGTCCGAAAAGCAGTGGGGCGGCTATGCCGGCGGCGACGCGCCCGGCGTCAAGTTCGAGAACTGCTACTGGTGCCAGGACAAGCAGATCGCCGCGATCTGCTCCGACACCTGGGGCGTCGAGGTGCGGCCGAACGAGACCACCGAAGCCAACCAGCCCTGGCACTGGGTGGTGATCCCGTCGATGGGCCTGTGCATGGGCGAGATTTTCTATCTCAAGGAGCTGGCCGAGGACTGCGCCGAGGACGGCGTCTATGAATTCTTCTTCTGCGGCCCGCCGCTGATCATCACCGGCGGCACCGGCTCGCCGATCAATCCGCAGGCGATAAAATAGTTTAGACTGATCGCCGAACTCTCGCCGCCGCCCTGAGGTGCGAGGCGCATAGCGCCGAGCCTCGAAGGGTGGCGGCCGTTCATCCTTCGAGGGCCGCCTGCGGCGGCCACCTCAGGATGACGGTGATAGGACCCATATAAGGAGACTCGATATGCCCCATTGGCTCAAGCGCGGAATGGACGCAAGCGCGATCAAGGCCGCCGACGCCAAGGTGCGCGAAACGGTCGAGAGCATTCTGGCCGATATCGAGGCGCGCAAGGATCAGGCGGTGAAGGACCTGTCGAAGAAATTCGACAACTGGACGCCGGCCGACTTCAAGCTGTCGCCCGCCGAGATCGAGCGCGCCATCGCGCAGGTAAAGAAGCGCGACCTCGAGGACATCAAGTTCGCGCAAGCGCAGGTGCGCAACTTCGCGCAGAAGCAGCGCGACAGCATGCACGACCTCGAGGTCGAGACGCTGCCCGGCGTCGTGCTCGGCCACCGCCACATCGCGGTGAACTCGATCGGCTGCTATGTGCCGGGCGGGCGCTACCCGATGGTCGCCTCCGCGCACATGTCGATCGTCACCGCCAAGGTCGCCGGCGTGAAGCGCATCATCGCCTGCGCGCCGCCGTTCAAGGGCGGTCCGCATCCGGCCATTGTCGCCGCCATGCATTTCGGCGGCGCCGACGACATCTATGTGCTGGGCGGGGTGCAGGCGGTGGCGGCCATGGCGCTCGGCACCGAGAGCATCAAGCCGGTCGACATGATCGTCGGCCCCGGCAACGCCTATGTGGCGGAGGCCAAGCGGCAGCTGTTCGGCCGCGTCGGCATCGATCTGCTGGCCGGCCCAACCGAGACGCTGATCATCGCCGACGACAGCGTCGACGGCGAAATCTGCGCCACCGATCTGCTCGGACAGGCCGAGCATGGGCCCAATTCACCGGCCGTGCTGATCACCAATTCCGAGAAACTCGCGCGCGAGACGATGAAGGAAGTCGCGCGGCTGCTGACGATCCTGCCGAGCGCCGAACTCGCCGGGCAGGCCTGGAAGGACTACGGCGAGGTGATCGTCTGCGACAGCATCGATGAGATGGTGCAGGAAGCCGACCGCGTCGCCTCCGAGCACGTGCAGGTGATGACGCGCGATCCGGATTATTTCCTCAACAACATGAAGAACTACGGCTCGCTGTTCCTGGGCGCCCGCACCAATGTCGCCTATGGCGACAAGGTGATCGGCACCAACCACACGCTGCCGACCAAGAAGAACGCGCGCTTCACCGGCGGGCTGTGGGTCGGCAAGTTCATGAAGACTTGCACCTATCAGAAGGTGCTGACCGACGAGGCCAGCGCCAAGATCGGCGAAGTCTGCTCACGGCTGTGCATGCTGGAAGGCTTCGTCGCGCATGCCGAACAGGCCAATGTGCGCGTGCGCCGCTACGGCGGCCGCAACGTGCCCTACGCGCAGGCGGCGGAGTGAGCATCGACCTCACCAAAACCACCTCCTTCCGCCTCGACGGCCGGCGCGCGCTGGTGACCGGCGGCGGGCGCGGCATCGGGCTCACCGCGGCTAGCGCGCTGGCCGATGCCGGCGCGCATGTGACGCTGGTGGCGCGCAGCGCGTCGGAGATCGAGGCCGCGGCGGCGGCGATCCGCGCGCGCGGACAGTTCGCCGACGCGCTCGCGCTCGACGTCAGCGACGTGGCGGCCGCGCGCCAGGCGCTCAGCAAGCGCGCGCCCTACCAGGTGCTGGTCAACAATGCCGGCATGAACCGGCCGGCCTTCCTGCCGGACGTGAAGGTGGAGGACTTCGACGCCATCTTCGCGCTCAATGTGCGCGCGGCTTTCTTCATGGCGCA
The DNA here is from genome assembly GCA_016185205.1 of Hyphomicrobiales bacterium. Classification (GTDB taxonomy): domain Bacteria; phylum Pseudomonadota; class Alphaproteobacteria; order Rhizobiales; family Xanthobacteraceae; genus Pseudolabrys. The sequence continues at coordinate 18,780 of JACPOA010000008.1, forward strand.
GACCGTGGCGCTGCGGCTGGTCGAGGCGAAACTCCCCGGCTCGATCATCAACATCTCCTCGCAGATGGGCCATGTCGGCGCCGCGCGCCGTACCGTCTATTGCGCCTCCAAGCACGCCATGGAGGGCTTCACCAAGGCGATGGCGATCGAGCTCGCCCCGCACAATATCCGCGTCAACTCGCTCGGCCCCACGTTCCTGGAAACGCCGATGACGCGGCCGTTCTTCGAGAACAAGGCGTTCCGCGACGAGGTGCTGGGCAAGATCAAGCTCGGCCGTCTCGGCCAGCTCGAGGAGCTGACCGGCGCGATCGTGTTCCTCGCCTCCGACGCCTCCTCGCTGATGACCGGCACGGCGCTGGTGCTCGACGGCGGCTGGACGGCGGAATAAGCGTGTCCCGGGCGCAGCGCAGCACGAAGTGGTGCGCTACAGCTTCGGCAGGTCGGCGAAATATTCCGGGTGTTCCTTCTCGACCTCGGCCATGAATTTCGGCCGGAACAGGCTGGGCACGTCGAGGCGCGGGGCGCCTTTCAGCGTGTTCATCAGCACCTCGTCCTCGGCGTTCTCGAAGGCGCGCAGCACATTCGGCGACAGCCGCGGATCGAAGCTGATGTGTTTGATCGCCTTCTTGCCGATCGCCACATCGGTGCCCGGCACCCACTTGGCGAAGATTTCCACCGCCTCGTCGCGGTTGTTGCGGGTGAAGTGCGAGGACTGCGCCAGCCCGGCGGCGATCGCCTTCGCCAGCTCCGGCTTGCTCTCGATGGTCGGCCCGTGCGCGGTCGCCACCATCACGTAGGACATGTGCTGGCCGCCGCGGATCACCTCATACGAATCCGGCACCTGGGTGAGCACTTGCGTGACGTAGGGCTCCCACGACACCACCGCGTCGACCTTGCCCTCGGCCAGCGCCGGAGCGAGGCCGAACTGCGACCAGATATTCTCGATGGTGAGCTCTTCATATTTCATCTTGGCGCGGCGCAGCACCATCTTGAAATACTCGTCGGAGGTCTGGCCGCGCGCCAGGCCGATCTTCTTGCCCTTGAGGTCGCTCAACTTGCCGGCCTCGATGCCGCGGCCCTTCTTGGTAACGATGGCGAGCGGCGTGTCGCAATTGTCTTTGGTGGCGTCGTTCATGATGAGCCCGATCACCTTGAACGGCTCGCCGGCATGCACCGCCTTGAGGTAGGTGGTGGTGCTCATGTCGCCGATCTGCGCGCGGCCGTCATGCATGGCGTTGACCATGTCGGTGCCGGTATCGACCACCAGCATCGTGGCGTCGACGCCGTGTTTCTTGAAGTAGCCTTTCTCCGCGCCGATGAACATCGGCAGATGGCCGAAATTATTGCCAATCACTACGTCGAGTTTTGGCAGATCATTCATCGCATCTCTCCTCGTATGATTGGCTCAGGATTTTCCGCTCAAGACTTGCGGCAGGATTTGCGGATTAACGCAGTTCGGCGGCGCGCGGCCGTCGAGCAGCGCCTGGATATTGTCGACGACGATGTTCGCCATCGCCTCGCGCAGCTCCATCACCGCGCTGCCGAGATGCGGCGTGAGCACAACGTTCTTCATCTTCAGCAGCGCTGGGGAAACTTTCGGCTCGTTCTCGAACACATCCAGACCGGCGCCGGCAATGCGCTTCTTCTTCAGTGCGCGAACCATCGCTGCTTCGTCGATGACGGCGCCGCGCGCGGTGTTGATGATGAAGGCGGTCGGCTTCATCAATGCGAATTCGCGGTCCGAAATCATGTGATGCGTCTCGGCATTGTACGGCTGATGCAGCGAGACGAAGTCGGCCTGCGCCAACAGTTGATCGAGCGGCATGTACTCCATCTGCAATTCGCGCTCGGCATCCGGCTTGCGGCGCGGGCCCCAATAAATAATGCGCATCTTGAAGCCGCGCGCGCGCTGCGCCGTGGCCTGGCCGATGCGGCCGGCGCCGATCAGACCGATGGTCTTGCCGTACACAAAACTGCCGGCGAAATGGTTCGACTGCGAGCCGGGAAAGCGGCTGGCGCGCACCGAACGGTCGCCCTCGATCATGCGCCGCGCCACGGCGAGCATCAGTCCCAGATGCAGGTCGGCAACCGATTCGGCCACAATCGGCGGGATCACCGTTACCGCGATGCCGCGCCGCGTGGCCTCGGCCACGTCGATGCGGTCGGGCGTGATGTTCATCGCGGCGACTGCCTTGAGCTTGGGATTGGCGGCGAGCACGGCGCGATCGATCGTGTCATGCAGCAGAGAAAATAGGATATCGCATTTCTTCACCGCCGCGAGCAGCTTGCTCCGGGCCAGAATCTTGCTCGAATCGGCGTTGATCTTGACGTCGGCGATGGCGCGCAGCCGTGCCAGCGCGCTGGGCGCGATCGGCTGGGTGACGAAGACGCGGGCGCGCGCGCTCATCGCTGCCATCGCACGATGCCGGCGACGCCGTCGACCGCGCATTGCACACCGTCGGGGATCTTGCGGGTGGCGTCGAGCACGCCGAGCACCATCGGAATGCCGCGCTCGCGCGCGAGCGAGGCCAGATGCGAGGTCGAGCCGCCAAGCTCGGCCACCACCCCGGAAACCCGCGACAGGATGTGGGTAAGCGCGGGACCCGCCACCCTGGTCACCAGCACGTCGCCGGGGGCGACGCGTTCCAGCTCGCATTCGCAGTTCACCACCACCGCGCGGCCGGAGCCCCAGCCGATGCCGGCCGGATGGCCGTTGAGGCCCGGATGGCGCAACCATATTTCGTCGGGCACGATGGGCGCCTCGACATGCAGCGGCCGCGACTGCAGCAGCTTGAAGCCGGCCTCGTCCAGCGCCCATTCGATCTCGACCGGGCCACCGGCGAGTGTCTCGCACTTGCGCAGCAGACGGCCGAGCGTCGTCGCCTCGCCGGGCGTCAGGCACGGCTCGTTGACGAGTTCGGCGGGCACCAGTTGCGGCGCGGATTCGCCATGCGCGCAGGTGTCGCGATGGCTTTTGCGGCCGGCCTCGATCGTACGCAGGAAGCCTTTGCGGGACAGCACGATGCGGTCGGGCACCACCTCGCCCTGCGCGATCGCCGAGCCCAGCCCCCAGGTGGCGGAAATCAGCATCTGGCCCTCGGCGGTCTCAGACAGGCCGCCGCCCGACGCCTTCGCCGCGATCAGCGGCTGGATCAGTACGCCCATCGCGGTATCGGCCGGCGACAGCTCGTGATTGTCCATGTAGCGGCGGGCATGCGATGTCCACAGCGCCGCCCAGCAGGCGCGCACCGCGGTGAGGAATTCGGTTTCGTCGGATAGGCCGAGGAAGCTTTCGAATTGGCCGGCGAAGTTTGCGCCCTTGCGGTCCTCGATCAGCGCCGAGGAGCGCACCACGCCGAGTGAGCCGTCGGCCAGCATCGCGCGCCAGGCGGCAAGCAGCGGCTCGAGGATTTCCGGCGCGATCGGCTGCTGGTAAATCGCCAGCCGGATGGCGATCGACAGTTTGCGCGAGGTCGGCAGATCGGCCTCGTTGTACTGCGTCAGCCAGCTGTCGATGCCGAGATGACGCAGTTGATGGCGATAGGCGGCGGCGGTGAGCGAGAAGCCGCCCGGCGTCGGCAGGCCGGCCTGCGTCAAGCTCGCAAGATTGGCCGCCTTCGGACCGACGTTTTCAGGATCGGTCGCTGAAGGATCGGACAGCGGGAGGATGAACGCGGTCATGCGATTTCAAATTCCCGGCGTTGCCAATAACTTTATTTTTGTCATGGCCGGGCTTGACCCGGCCATCCCGATTAGGAACGCAGTGCCTCATATAACGGGATCACCGGGTCACGCCGCTACGCGGCGGCCCGGTGATGACAACGTCACTTCACGTGATCGCCGTAGCCCGGCAGCGGGTCGACGACGGTGATCTGCTTGACCGGGAAGTTCGAGACGATCTCGATCTCGTTCTTCTTCACGATCAGCATTTCCTCGATGCGCACGCCGTAACGGAATTTCTTGCCGTGCTGAGTCTCGAGCGCGAAGGTCATGCCTTCCTGGATGTCGATCGGATGATCGAGCGACCAGATGCGCGAGATCACCGGCGGATCGTATTGCGCCAAGCCGAGGCCGTGGCCCCACAGATTGGCGGCGGCCTGGTCTTCGTCCTCGTAGCCCCAGGTCTCCTGCGCCGACGGCCACTTCATCGCGATGTCGCGCGTGGTGGCGCCGACCTTGACCGCGCCGATCGAGTCGTACAGCCATTTGAGCGCGGTGTTGTAAGTGTCCTTCTGCTCCTGTGTCGGTTCCTTGCCGACGCAGTAGGTGCGGTAATAACAGGACTTGTAGCCGTTCCAGGTGAGCGCGGCCAAATCCATGAACACGATGTCGCCGGGCTGGATGATACGGTCGGAGAAGTTGCGCCAGTTCGGCCAGGTGTTCGGGCCGGACGACACGATCACGTCCTCGACGTCTTCCATGCCGGGAATGTTGTAGAGATATTGCATCAGATGCGCGGTCACCTGATTTTCGGTGACGCCGGGGCGCAGGAACTTCATGCATTCCCAGTGCGTGGCGTCGCCGATGGCGCCGACGATGCGGAAGCATTCCTGCTCGTCGGGGCTCTTGACCGCGCGCGCTTCCATCATCGGGGTCATGCCGTCGACCCAGTTGATGTTGTTCTCTTTGAAGACCTGAATCATGTTGATATCGACGAAGTCGACGCCGAGCTTCTGCCCGGCGACGCCGTTATCCTTCATCGCCTGCAACACGGCCTTGACGAACTTGCCCACCTGCTGGATCGAGGCCGGACCGGCCGCGCCTTTGATCCAGGCGAACGAGTGCCGCACGTTTTCTTTCGGGATCCATGGGCTATGGCGCTCGACCTGGAAGCCGATGTCGCCCTGCTCGAAGATGATTGGCCGGCCGTCGCCGCACAGCATGGCGTAGCGCAGACCGGGCTTGAGCCGGCACCAGCCGGGGGTCAGCGTGCCGGTGATGTAGCGCACGTTCTCGTCGTACATGCAGAGCACGGCGCCGAGCCCGTGCTTCTTCATCATCGTCCGCGCACGCTCGATGCGGTATTCGCGCAGCCGGTCCCAGTTGACCCGCTGCTGCCAATCCATACCCGCAATGCCGAAATTCGCACCCATGGCGTTCCTCCGATTGGCGCGCCGGTTCGCGCCGTTCCGTGACAATTGGGCGAAATCCTAAGCCTGTTGGCAGGGCGAGAGAAAATAATATATTCTGCGCGACGCCATTAGATTTTCTAATGTCGTGCGTTTGGAAGACCTTCATGCCCAATATCCCGTTGCGACAAATCCGCGCTGTGATCGCGGTCTGCGAGGAAGGCTCCTTCACCCGCGCGGCGGAGCGGGAAAACGCCACCCAATCGGGCATTTCGCAGCACGTGGCGGCGGTCGAACGCACGCTTGGCGTTAAGTTATTCGAGCGCACAATCGGCGCGGTCAAGCCGACGCCGGCGGGCTATCGCTACTACAAGCGCTGCGTCGAGGCGGTCGGCACGCTCGCGCATGCCGCCGAGGAGGCGCGCTCGCTTGCCGGCCAAGTGACCGGCGAACTGCGCATCGGGCTGATGCCGACCTTCACGCGCGCGGTGCTGGCGCCGGTGCTCGACGATTTCGTGCCGCGCTGCCCGGAGGTGCGCCTGCATATCGTCGAGGGCTACAGCGGCCTGCTCACCGAAATGGTGCTCGACGAGGAGCTCGACTTCGCGGTGGTGCCGGCCTTCGAAGGCACCATCGGGCTGAAATCGCGATTGCTTGTCCGTGATCGTGAAATGCTGATCTCCGGTCCGAAGCGCGGCCTGCCGCCGCTCGCCCCTGTGCGCTTGTCGGAATGCAAGCCGCTCAAGATCGTGGTGCCGGGGCCGGACAATATCCGGCGGCGCAATCTAGACACCTATTTCCAAAGTCACGGCGTCGAAGTGGAAACGATGCTCGAAATGGACGCGATGATCGCCACGCTCGAATTCGTCGCGCGGTCGGACTGGGTGACGGTGCTACCAAGCGTGATCTCGGTCAACGACATTGGCCGCGGCGAGCTGATCGTCAATCCGATCGCAGAGCCCGAGCTGCACGCCGAATTCGTGGTGATCCAGCCGACCCGGCGCACGCTCTCCACGCAGGCACGGCTATTTCTCCAGCGCTTCGAAGAGGAAGTCGCGCATATCCACGATGTGTGGGACGAGGCGATTAAGGGACCAGCCAAGAAAAAGCTGCGCGCGGCAATTTGATTGGCATTACGTGAGCGTTGCCGCCGCGGCCTGCGCTTCCGGCACGACGTCATAGGCGTAGAGCTGCTTACGGAAATTCGCATGCGCGGTGATCTCGGCATCGCGCACACCCAGATCGCTATAGACTGAATCGTAGCGCAGGCCGTTCTCGCGCGCGCCCCGCTGGACCAGTGCCACCCGCTCACGACGCAGGCGTTCATAGGCGAGCAGCGATTTCGAGGCCGTCTTTCGGTCCGCGCGCGCCAGGATCGTCGCCAGCGCCATGCCATCCTCGATCGACTGGTTGGCGCCTTGTCCGAGATGCGGAAGCATCGGGTGCGCGGCATCGCCGAGCAGGGTCAGCCTGCCCCGAGTCCAGGTCGATAGCGGCTCGCGGTCATACAGAGCCCAGCGGAATGTCGCCTGGACTTGGCTCAACAATCGCCCGATGCGCGGGTCCCAGCCGGCGAACTCCCGGCGTAGCACGTCGGGGTCGCCGGGCGCCGACCATGATTCCTTCATCTCCTGGTCCGCCGGCACGAAGCCCACATAGTTGATGAGTTGCCCGGCGCGCACGGGAAAGGTGAGGAAGTGTTTGCCTTGGCCCAGCCACATCAGCCAGCAGTCGGTCGGCCAATCCGCAATGCGCTCATGCGCCAGCACGCCGCGGTAAGCGACAGAGCCATGGAAGACCGGGCGCGATGGCGGAGCGACAAACTGCCGAAGCTCGGAGTGCATGCCGTCCGCCGCAATGACGACGTGACCTTCGGCGACCGCGCCATTGGCGAACGACACGCGGGCCACGTCGCCGTTCTGCTCGAAGCCGCTACAGCGGTGTCCGATGTGCACCACCCCGGCGGGCAGCGCACTGGCCAGGATCTCGACAAGATCGGCGCGGTGCATCCCGAAGGTCGCGTTCCAGCCGGAGGAATCCGTCACCTGGACCGGCGCGATCGGCGCCCCGTCGTGGCGAAAATAGCAAGAACCGGCGCCAACTTTGGCTCCCCATTTCTCCACCGCCGGTCCGAGCCCCACCCGTTCCAGGTGGCGCACGCTGTTCGGCGTCATGAACACGCCGGCCCCGACCTCGCCGAGAGCGGGGGCCTGCTCATAGACCGCGACCCGGAGGCCGTGTGCGATCAGGGCGTTCGCGGCGAACAAGCCGCCGATTCCGCCGCCAACGATCACGACCTCGGGCCGCGATTGCACCATCGTCATACCGTCATCCACGCACCGTTGGCGTCCACCGACTTGAAAACCGCTTCCAGCGCCGCTGCGGTTTGTAAAATTCCGGCGGGCGAGATCGGGAACGCGCCCTGCCCGAGCGCGGCCTTGGCAAAATAATCGAGATTGCGCCCGAGGTGGAAATCGGCCGGCTTGTCGATCACCTCCAGCTCCTTGCCGGCACGACGGACGATCGCGCGCGTCTCGCTCACGCTCGTGGCGGTGGCATGCTCGCCATAGACCGCGATGCGCCAGTCGAACGGCGCTTTGATGGTGGTGCCGAGCGTGCCGGTGGCGCCGTTTTCGAATTCGATCAGCGCGGCGGTGGTGTCGCCGGCCGCCGCCTTCAGCGCGCGCGACTTCGACAGTGCGCTGATGCGCTTCATCGGCCCGACCAGATCGCGGAAGCAGTCGAGCACGTGAACGCCCTGGCTGGTCATGCCGCCGGCGCGGCTTTCGTCAGCCTGCATGCGCCAACTGCCGGCAGGATAATTCGCCAGCCAGTCGTGGCTGTAATTGCCCTCGACATGCATGATGGTGCCGAAGGCGCCGGCCTGCTTGAGTTCCGCCAGCACGCGCATCGACGGCATCAGCCGGAAGTGATGACCGACCGCGATCACAATGCCGGCGCGCTGGCAGGCCTCGAGCGCGGCCGCGGCGTCAGCCTTGCTGAGCGCGAACGGCTTCTCGCAGTAGATGTGCTTCTTCGCCGCCGCCGCGGCCTCCACCTGCGCGCGGTGCGTGCTGTGCGGCGTGGCCAGCACCACCGCCTGCACTTGGGCATCGGCGATGACCTCCTCGAACGAGGTGCCGAGAGCGATTTTGTATTCGGCGGCAAAGTCGCGCACCGTGTCGGGCTCCATCGACACGCCGCGCGTGAAGCGGATCGGCGCGCCGAAATCGTGCGCCGCCTTCACCAGAGTCTTGCCCCACCAGCCGAGGCCGACGATTGCGGTATTGAGCATGCGATTTCCGATTGCAGCTAAGCCGGCGCGCCGGGCTGCTTGAGCGGATGGGCGCGCGCGAAGGCGTCGTTCTTCATGCAGGTCGCGACGATGCGGGCGACGGTCGGATACGGCGCCAGATCGACCTTGAAGAAATTCGCGCCCGCCGCCTGACTGGCGAGGCAGATGTCGGCCAAGGTGATGGTGTCACCCTGGCAATAGGTGCCGGTATCTTTTTCGGTCGCGAGGTGCTCCTCCAGCGCGGTGAGCGCCGCCTTGTGCCAGTGCTGCGCCCATTTCAAGACGCCGGCTTCGTCGATCTTAAACTCCTGCGCCAGATATTCGCGCACACGCGGCACGATCAGCGGATGCGAGTCGGCGGCGACGATCTGCGCCAGGCCGCGCACCCGCGCGCGCGCCTTCGGATCGCGCGGCAGCAGCGGCGGCTTGGGATGCACCTCGTCGATATATTCGATGATCGCCAGCGACTCGAACAGCGCCGGCCCCTCGCCGTCGACCAGTGCCGGGATCGCCATCATCGGATTGACCGCACGGAATTGCGGATCGCGCTGATGGCCCTTCATCAGATTGACCTCGATCACCTCGGGGGTGAGGCCTTTGAGGTTGAGCGCGATGCGCACGCGGTAGGTCGCCAGCGACCGCCAGAACGAAAAAAGTTTCATGGTTGCACTCCCCAACTCTTCGTCTTTATTTCTTCGCCCCGCCCGGATCGGCTTTCAACCCGGCCGCCTCGATGCCGGCAACCGCGATGATCTCGTCGTTGTCGCCGGTGTCGCCGCTGATGCCGACGGCGCCGATGACGTTGCCGCCGCCGTCGCGGATCAGCACGCCGCCGGGATTGGGCACCAGCCGCCCCTCGCTCGCCGCCACGATGGAGGCAAGAAAGTTCGGATTTTGCGCTGCGCGCTCCATCATGGTGCGCGAGCCCCAGCCCATGCCGAGCGCGCCATAGGCTTTGCCGACGGCGACCTCGAAGCGGATGATGCCGGAGCCGTCCTCGCGCTTGGCCGCGACGACATGGCCGCCGCTATCGAGCACGACCACGGTTTGCGGCATCTGTTTGAGTTCCCGCGCCTTCTTCAGCACAGCATCGACGATCGTTGTAGCTTGCGCGAGCGTGACGGACATGGCTGCTCCTTGGGAAGTGCTTTACGATTTTTTCCGGTTGGCCCAGTAAACCGACATGCGCGAGCCGTCGCCGCCGCCGAAGCCGTGCTTGGTGGCGTCCTCGAAACCGGCGAGCGCGGCCTTGGTGGCGAGCATGTCGGCGCCCTTCGACTCGCCGGTCTCGATCATGGTGCGCAGATCCTTGACGCCGTTGGCGATGCTGAAAGTGGTCGGCCCGGGATCGCGGCCTTCGAACATGGTGACGATCATGTCGGCGCGGTTCTTCAACGCCGGATTGGCGCCATTGGTGTCGACGAACAGGTCGAGCAGGCGCTTGGGCTCCCAGCCGACACTGCGCGCGATGGCGAAGGCCTCGCCGTAAGCCTGCCAGGCCACCATCAGCGGCAGATTGATCGCAAGCTTCATCGCGGAGCCGGCGCCGACCGGCCCGCAATGATCGAGCCGGCGGCAGAGCTGATTGAGGATCGGCTTGGCGCGTTCGGCATCGGCCGGCTCGGCGCCCATCAGACCCAGGAGCTTGCCCTGGCGCGCCGGCGCGGTCGAACCGCCGACCGGGCACTCGACGAAGGCGGCACCCTTGGCGCGCACCTTGGGCGCGAGCTCGATCTCGACCTTGGGCGCCACCGTGCTCATCTCGATGAACAGCTTGCCCTTCACATTGCCGGACAGCAGGCCGGACGGCCCGTTGTACACGGCATCAATTGCCGCGCCGTCGGTGAGAATGGTGATCGCGACCTCGACCGCGCTGGCAAGCTCGGCCGGACTCGCCGCCACCTTGGCGCCCGCCGCCACGAGCGGCTTGGTTTTTTCCGCGCTGCGATTCCAGACGGTAACCTGGTGGCCCACTTCCAACAGCCGGGCGGCGATGGCGGCGCCCATGGCACCGAGCCCTGCTAGTCCGATATGCATGGATCCTCCTTGTTGTTGGCGGGGACGATATGCGATCACGACGCGGCATGAAAGCCGCATTGCAACCCCTGCGTACTCGACAGGGCCGGCTCCGACCGCTTAAGAGAAAACAATCAATGCGCGCGTCGATACATTTCTTTTTTCGCATCTAAGGAGAAGTTTGCATGGCTGCAGCGAAGCGGAGCAAGGGCACGGTCGGCGTGATCGGCCTCGGCATCATGGGCGGTGCATTCGCCAAGAACCTGGCAGCCGCCGGCTGGCGCGTGGTCGGCTACGACATCAGCGCGGCGCGGCGCCGGGAGGCCGAGCGCGCGGGCGTCGAGATCGCCCGCAGCGCGGCCGACGTCGCCGCCAAGGCGCCGACCGTGCTGACCAGCCTGCCCAAGCCGCAGGCCTTGATGGAGACCGTGCGCGCGATCGCCGCCGCCAAGCTCAAGCGCGTGGTGCTCGTGGAAATGGGCACCTTCGCCATCGCCGACAAGGAAAAGGCCGAACGCGTGGCCGCCAAGGCCGGCCATGTGATGCTCGACTGCCCGGTCAGCGGCACCGGCTCGCAGGCCCAGGAGCGCGACCTGGTGTTCTATGCCAGTGGCGACTCCGGCGCGATCAAACGGCTGCGGCCGATGTTCGAGGCCTTCGGCCGCCACGTCTATGACGTCGGCGCCTTCGGCAACGGCAGCAAGATGAAATACGTGGCCAACCTGCTGGTCGCCATCAACAACGTCGCCAGCGCCGAGGCCATGGTGCTGGGCATGAAGGCGGGCTTGCCGCCGCAGCTCATCTTCGATCTGGTGAAAGCCGGCGCCGGTAATTCGCGCGTGTTCGAACTGCGCGCGCCGATGATGGTGAAGGGCCGCTACAACGACGTCACCATGAAGATCGACGTGTGGGACAAGGACATGCGGGTGATCGGCGGCTACGCCCGCAAGATCAAGGTGCCGACGCCGATGTTCGACGCCAGCAAGCCGCTCTACATCAAGGCGATGAAAAGCGGCCTCGGCGCGCAGGACACCGCCGCCGTCTGCGCCGTGCTGGAGAAAATGGCCAAGGTCAAGCGCGGCAAGCGCCGATAACAATCGCCCGCAATGCGGTACGATTTGCTAGTGCCGGGCCTTGTGCCCGGCATCCCCGTCTTTGTAGCCTCCGCGCCGACCAAATTTTGAAGGCGGGAGGGAATTATGGCCGCGCTGCAAGAGCGCTCGGAAGTCCGCGACGGCATGCGGATCGACTGGAACGTACCGATCGCCATGGAAGACGGGCTGGTGCTGCGCGCCGACGTCTTTCGCCCGGAGAAAGACGGCAAGTTTCCGGCGCTGCTGACCTACGGTCCCTACGCTAAGAATCTTTCCTTCCAGGACGGCTATCCGAGCGCCTGGCAGCGCATGGCCGAGAAGCACCCGGACGTCACCGCCGGCTCCAGCAACAAATACCAGAGCTGGGAAGTGGTCGACCCGGAGAAATGGGTGCCGCACGATTATGTTTGCGTGCGCGTCGATTCGCGCGGCGCCGGCTGCTCGCCCGGCGTGATCGACCATTTCTCGCCGCGCGAGACCAAGGATTTCTATAACTGCATCGAATGGGCCGGCGTGCAGCCGTGGTCGAACGGCAAGGTCGGGCTCAACGGCATTTCCTACTACGGCATGAACCAGTGGCACGTGGCGACACTGCAGCCGCCGCATCTGGCCGCCATGTGCATCTGGGAAGGCTCGGCCGACTGGTATCGCGACATGACGCATCACGGCGGCATTCTCTCGACCTTCTGGGAGAACTGGTTCGACATGCAGGTCAAGACCGTGCAGTACGGCGTCGGCGAGCGCGGCGGACGCAGCCGCGTGCATGGCGAACTGGTGTGCGGACCGGAGACGCTGTCGGACGCCGAACTGGCCAAGAACCGCGTCGATTTCGGCGGCGAGATCCTGCGGCATCCCCTCGACGATCAATATCACCGCGACCGCTCGCCCGACTGGTCGAAGGTCAAGACGCCGCTGTTCTCGGCCGCCAACTGGGGCGGCCAGGGCCTGCATCCGCGCGGCAATTTCGAAGGCTTCGTGCGCGCCGCTTCCAAGCATAAATGGCTGGAGGCGCACGGCATCGAGCACTGGACGCATTTCTACACCGACTACGGCCGCGAGCAGCAGCTGCGCTTCTTCGACTATTTCCTGCACGGCAAGGAGGCCGGCTGGGACAAGCAGCCGAAGGTGCTGCTGCAGGTGCGCCACCCCGGCGAGAAATTTGTCGCCCGCGCCGAGAACGAATGGCCGATCAAGCGCACCAAATGGACGAAATTCTATCTGGATCCGGCCAGCATGGCGCTTACGCCCAAGAAACCGTCCGGCAGCGCGCAGCTCAAATTCGCCGCCAAATTTGCAGCTATGGGCGACGGCCTCACCTTCCTGACGCCGCCGCTCGCCCAGGAAACCGAAATCACCGGGCCGTCGGCGCTCAAGCTGTTCGCCTCGTCGTCCACCGCGGATGCCGACTTCTTCATCGTGCTGCGCGTGTTCACGGGCGATCTGAAGGAAATCGTGTTCCAGGGCGCCATCGATCCGCACACGCCGGTCGCGCAAGGCTGGCTGCGCGCCTCGCACCGCAAGCTCGACAAGAAACTGTCGACGCCCTACCGCCCCTATCACACCCACGACCAGAAGCAGCCGCTGAAGAAAGGCCAGGTGGTGGAACTCGATATCGAAATCTGGCCGACCTCGATCGTGGTGCCAGCCGGCCACCGCGTCGCCGTGTCGATCCGCGGCAAGGATTACGAATATGGCGGGGCGAGCGGCGGCAAGCTGTCGAACTTCAAGAACGAACTGACCGGTTGCGGCCCGTTCCTGCACAACGATCCGCGCGACCGGCCGCCCGCCATCTTTGGCGGCACCAGCAGCCTGCATTTTGGCCGCGGCAAAATAGCCTATCTGCTGCTGCCGATCATTCCGCCGAAAAAACAGGCCGACGGCAAAAAGCCGGGTCGCAAATAGTGCGGATCGATTTGCATCGACGCCACACCATAGCGGCGGCGATGCACCGTGCCCCCAACAATCGGCGCCGGCGATCATTTAGGGGCTTCACTCCCGTCCAACCTCAGGTAAGCTTCCTGAAACCTTCGAATAAAGAAGGATCAGGGGGAAATGAATACGCAATTCTGGGTGGTCCAGGCGTTCAACGGCGTGTCCTATGGCGCGCTGCTGTTCCTGGTCGGCAGCGGCCTGTCGCTGATCTTCGGCGTCATGCGCATCGTCAACCTGTCGCATGGCTCCTACTTCCTGCTCGGCGGTTACGTCGCGCTGTCGGTGATCCACGCCACGGGATCGTGGGCGCTGTCGCTGCCGCTGGCCGCTATCGCTATCGCCGCGCTCGGCATCGTCATGGAACGGCTGTTCCTGCGCTCCGAAGGGTTTGAAGTTGTCCGCACTTTGGTGATCGCCCTGGGCCTGGCGATTCTGTTCACGTTGGCGTTCCAAAAATGGCAGCCGCATATCGTCGGTAGCAAGAGTGAATTCGCTATCGTCGCCGCGATTGCGACCGTCGTCATTTACTTCCTGTTGAATCGGATTTCGATCGTTCCGATCGAGGCCGACGTCCTGCGCCAGGTGCTGCTCACCGTCGGTTTCGCCTTCTTGTTCCAGCAGGCCGCGCTCGACATCTGGGGCGGCAACAACATGGACATCAATCCGCCGCCAGCCTTCACCCGGAGCATCGTGGTCGGCGGCACCTACCTGCCGCTCTACCGCGTGTTCATGATCGCGATGGCGATCGCGATCGGCATCGTGCTCTGGCTGGTGATGGAGAAGACCCGCATGGGCGCCGCCGTGCGCGCGACCGTGGACGACGCGCAGATGGCGCGCGGCGTCGGCATCGATACCAACCGCATCTCGATGTTCATCTTCGCGCTCGGGGCGTTTCTCGCCGCGCTCGGCGGCGTGATCGGCGGCGCCTTTCTCGGCATCTATCCCGGTCTCGACTTCGAAATGCTGCCGCTCGCCTTCGCCGTGGTGATCATCGGCGGCATGGGCAGCCTGGGCGGCGCCGCCATCGGCGCGCTCGCGGTCGGTCTGGCCGACAATTTCGGCAAGGCGCTGTTCCCGGAAATCTCATACTTCACGCTTTACGCGCCGATGGTTCTGATCCTGGCGATCAAGCCGACCGGCCTGTTCGGACGAGAGTAGCGAGCCATGGCGAGCCAACAAATCAAAATCCTGATGGTCGCGATTGCCCTGGTGGCGTTCGTTTTTATCGTCCCGCAGTCGGGCTCGTTCGTCATCCTGCTGGCGACGCGCGCGATGGCGTTCGGGATTCTGGCCATGAGCGTCGACCTGCTGCTCGGCTACACCGGCATGTCCTCGATGGGGCAAGCGGCCTATTTCGGGGTCGGCGCCTATCTTACGGCGGTGCTCGCCACCAAATTCCATTTCGGCATGGGCTGGGATTTCTGGCTGGTGGTGGTGCTCGGCATTCTGATCGGGGCCGGATTGGCGGCGCTGTTCGGGCTGTTCGCGGTCCGCGCCGGCGGCGTCTATTTCCTGATGATCACGCTGGCGCTCGGCCAATGCGTCTGGGGCCTGGCCTATCGCTGGAATTCGCTCACCGGCGGCGACAACGGCATCAATCTCAGCGGCCGGCCGAATTTCGGCCTCGACCTGGGCAACGAGGTGATCTTCTTCTACCTCGTGTTCGGTTTTTTCGCCGTGTCGATGCTGATGATGTACGTGCTGGTGCGCTCGCCGTTCGGACAGAGCCTGGCCGGCATTCGCGAGCGCGAATTGCGCATGCAAATTCTCGGCTACAATACCTGGCTGCACAAATATATCGCCTTCATCATCGCCGGCGGCTTCGGCGGCCTGGCCGGCGTGCTGTGGGCGCACACCAACGGCCACGTCAGCCCCGAGACGGTCGTACTCACCACCTCGGTCGACGCGCTCCTGATGGTGGTGCTCGGCGGCGCCGGCACGCTGATCGGCGCCACCATCGGCACCGCCATCGTGTTCGGGTTGCGCGAATATCTCAGCACGCTGGTGCCGTGGTGGCAGTACGCGCTCGGCGGCGTCTACGTGCTGACGATCCTCTATCTGCCGATGGGCCTGATGGGCATCCCGTCGCGCCTGCGGCAGCGATTCGCACAAGGCAAAAACGAAGACTCGAAAAAACTGGCAACGAAGCCTTCCTGACTGAGACGGGAAGGTCAGGGTAAAACAAGGGAGGACGACAATGACAAGCACACTGCAAAAAGTACTGTTGGGCGGCTGCCTCGCACTTGGACTTGGCTTGACCGCGCCGGCCGGCGCCGAAGAACTGCGCATCGGCTTCATCGCGCCCACCACCGGCATCTTCGCCCAGGTCGGCAAGGACATGGTCGACGGCTTCCAGCTTTATCTCGACGAGCACGGCGGCAAGCTCGGCGGCGCCGACGTGAAATTCATCGTCGAGGACGACCAGGGCAAGCCCGACACCGGCGTCACCAAGGCCAAGAAACTTATCCTGCAGGATAAGGTGCAGATGTTCATCGGCGGCTTGCTGGCCTCGTCCGGCTATGCGCTGGCGCCGGTCAGCACCGCCGAGAAGACGCTCTACATCTCCTCCGTCGCGGCAGCCGACGACCTGACGCAGCGGCAACTCTCCAAGTATCCGTACTTCATCCGCACCAGTTGGAGCAGCTCGCAACCGCACCATGCGCTCGGCCAGTGGGCCTGCGATCAGGGTTACAAGAAAGTCGTCTCCATCGCCGCCGACTATGCATTCGGCTACGAAGTTCAGGGCGGCTTCCAGAAGGCGTTCGAGGATTGCGGCGGCAAGGTGATCCAGAAAATCTGGCCGCCGCTCGGCACCAAGGACTTCGGGCCCTATATCCCGACCATCAAGGCTGACGCGGATGCGATCTTCTCGCTCATGGTCGGCCCGATGGCGCTGCAATTCCCCAAGCAGCTGCGCGGCGCCGGCATCAAGAAGCCGATTCTCGGCGGCGGCACCAGCTACGACGAATTCGCCTTGCCGTTCATGGGCGACGAAGTGGTCGGCGACGTCTCGGCGCTGCACTACAGCGCGGCGATCGATACCCCGAAGAACCAAGCCTTCGTGAAGGCCTACCGCACTAAGTACGGCAAGGTGCCGTCCTACTATTCGGAAAACAACTACACCACCGCCCAGTGGATCGACGAGGCGATGAAGAAGGCCGGCGGCAAATGGCCGGGGCCGGAGGCGTTCATCAAGCACATGGCAAGCATCAAGCTGGACACGCCGCGCGGTCCGGTGAGCATGGATGACATGCGCAATCCGATCGAGAACATCTACATCAAGAAGGTCGAGAAAAAGCAGTTGTTCGGCTACGAAAAGGCCGAGCTCTGGAACACCGTGATCAAGACCTATCCGAACGTCAGCCAGTTCTGGACCTACGGCAAGGAGAAGTTCCTCGCGCAGCCGGTCTACGACCGCGACTTCCCGCCCTGCAAGTTCTGCGAATAGACGGCAAAACGCCGGGGCTCAGCCAATGGGCCCCGGCGCTTTTTTCAGTCGAGGATGGACGCGTGAGCACTGACACTCAGATGAATGGCGGCCAAACGACTGCCAGCGAAGTCGCGGTCCTCGAGCTCAAGGGCCTGTGCAAAAGCTTCGGCGGCCTGCAGGCCACGCGCGACGTCACGCTGCGCATCATGGCGGGCGACCGCAAGGCCATCATCGGCCCGAACGGCGCCGGCAAGACCACGCTGTTCAATCTCATCACCGGCATTTATCCGGTGACATCGGGACAAGTCCTTTTGTTCGGTCAGGACGTCACCAGCTGGCCGAGCCACCGGCGCACCGCGCTCGGCATGGCGCGCACGTTCCAGGTCACCAGTCTGTTTCCCAGACTGACCGTGCTCAACAACGTGCTGCTGGCGATCAAGGGCTTGCGGCCATCGAAATTCGTGATGTGGCGCTTCCTGTCGTCATACAAAGAAGTCTACGACAAAGCCCATCATCTGCTCGAACAAGTCGGCTTCCTCGACCGCAAGGACACCGAAGTCCGCAATCTTTCGCACGGCGAACAGCGCCAGCTCGAGATCGTACTGGGCTTGGCCAGCGATCCGAAAATTCTGCTGCTCGACGAGCCGGCCGCCGGCCTGTCCTCGGGCGAGTCCACCGAGATGACCGAGTTTCTCATGAAGCTCGATCCCAAGCTGGCGATCCTGCTGATCGAGCACGACATGGACGTGGTGTTCGACGTCGCCGACGAGATCTCGGTGCTGCATTTCGGCGAAGTGCTGGAAACCGGCGCGCCCGAGGCCATCAAGAAAAGCAAGCGCGTGCAAGAAATCTACCTGGGGACGGATTGACCCATGGCGATTCTCGAAGTCCAGGACATCCACACCTATTACGGCGACGCCTACGTCCTGCAGGGACTGTCGCTGCGGCTCGAGCAGGGCCATATCCTCGGATTGCTCGGACGCAACGGCGTCGGCAAGACCACGCTGGTGAACTCGATCGTCGGCTTCAATCCGCCGCGCCGCGGCAAGGTGGTGTTCAAGGGCGACGACATCACGCGCAAGGCCTCGTTCGAGACCGTGCGCAGCGGCATGGGCCTGGTGCCGCAGGGCCGCCGCGTGTTTCCAACACTGGGCGTGGAAGAGAACCTGCTGGTGGCCGAGCGTAGCCCGCAACGTCACCAGTGGAATCTCGATCGCGTCTATAAGCTGTTCCCGCGCCTGCACGAGCGGCGTTACCAGCGCGCCAAGACGCTGTCGGGCGGCGAGCAGCAGATGCTGGCGATCGGCCGCGCGCTGATGACCAACCCGGACTGCCTGATCATGGACGAGCCGTCGGAAGGGCTGGCCCCGATCATCATCCAGGGCCTGTGGGAGGCGATCGGCACGCTGAAGAAGGAAGGCCTCTCCATCCTGCTGGTTGAGCAGAATGCCCATCTCGCGCTCAAGCTGGTCGACTATGTGCACGTGATGAGCAAGGGCCAGGTGGTCTATTCCGGCAAGCCGGAAGAGCTCAGGGCCAACGACGAGATCAAGTCGAGCTATCTCGGCATCTAGAACATGATGGCTGTGCGCCGCGACCGGGCTTTACATCATGGAAGCGCTTGGCCGATGATGGGCTTGGTTTGGTCCGCCGCGATCGGGCACGGCGGCCCCGCGACGAACGTGACTTTTGCGTTGCTTACGGCCGTTCAAGGCCGATCATAAATGGCCGGACACGGCCTTAAAATCAAAGCCCCAACTGGGGCAATAGAGGGAGGATAACAATGGCTCGCAAGTTTACCCGCCGTAAATTCATGGCCGGAACGGCAATGGGCGTCGCAGCGGCGACGTTCAAATTTCCCGCACCTGCGATCGCGCAGGCGGCGCCGTTCAAGCTCGGCTTGCTAACCGTCAAGACCGGCCCGCTCGCGCAGGGCGGTATCCAGATGGAACAGGGCGTGGTCACGTACCTGAAAGAGAAGAGCTACACCTTTGCCGGCCGCAAGGTCGAATTCATCTCCGCCGACACCGGCGGCAGCCCGGCCGGCACCAAGACCAAGGCGCAGGAACTGGTCGAACGCGAAAAGGTCGACGCCATTCTCGGGCCGCTGGCCGCCTTCGAATTGCTGGCGATCACCGACTACATCAAAGAGCAGAAGACCCCGATGCTCAGCCTCGCCGGCGCCGAGGACATGACGCAACGGCGCCCGAACCCCTACTTCCTGCGACCGTCGGCGACCTCCGCGCAGGCCATGCATCCGATGGCCGATTTCGCCGCCAAGGAACTCAAGCTCAAGAAGGTCATCACCATCTCCGAGGACTTCGCCTTCGGCCATGAGCAGATGGGCGGCTTCCAGCAGACTTTCGAGGAGGCCGGCGGCAGGATCGTCAACAAGATCTGGCCGCCGCTGGTCACACCCGACTACACCCCCTTCGTCGCGCAGATCGCGGATTGCGACGGCGTGTGCCAGGGCTTCGCCGGGTCGAACCCGCTGCGCTTCTTGAAAACCTACGCCGCGGCCGGGCTTAAATTTCCGGTAGTGACCGGGGAAACCGGCGGCGACGACGCGCTGTTGCGCAGCTTCGGCGACGAGGCTCTCGGCATGTACAGCTGCTGCCCCTATACGCTCGACTACGCCAACGACAGCAACAAGCGTTTCGTCGCCGCGATGCAAAAGGATTACGGCATCGATCCGGGCTTCTATGCCGCGGGACTTTATGTCGCAGCCGCGGTGGTCGACGCCGGCCTGCAAAAAAACAACGGCAAGTCCGACGACAAGGAAGCCTTCGTGAAAGCCCTGCGGTCGGTGGACTTGAAGGATACGCCGCGCGGCCAGATCAAGTTCGACCATTTCGGCAATGTTGTCGGCGACTTCTTCATCCGCCGGGTCGAAAAGGTGAACGGCAAGCTGGTCAACAAGACCCTCAAGACCTACAACAACGTGAGTCAGTTCTGGACCTACGACGAAAAGAAATTCCTCGCGGCGCCGGTCTATTCGCGCAATTACCCGCCGCTCAAGACGTAATCAAATTCGCTCCGCGGGCGCCGCACGGGCGCCCGCGGTCCATTTGCGCATGATCGCGAAGCATGAGAAACGATCTTTGGCAAGGATCATGTGCGAGCAGAATGCTGGGTCGGGTTTCAATTCGATCGGAATCGTTTAAGACCAAAGCATGACGAGGGCGGGAACATTGCGGCTATGAGTTTTTGGCTGGTGCTGACGGTCAACAGCGTCACCTTCGGTGGATTGCTGTTTCTGCTGTCGGCGGGCTTCTCCTTGATCTTCGGGCTGATGCGTATTCCAAATTTGACGCACGGCTCGCTGTTCATGCTGGGCGCCTATGTCGGCGCCACCTTCGTCGTGGGCCTGCTCGGCTTCCAACTGAATTTCTGGCTGGCGGCGGTGATCGCCACGTTGACGGTGGCCGCGGCCGGCGCCTTGGCGGAACGGTTGCTGCTGCGCCAGTTGCCGGGCGACCAGCTGGCGCAGGTGCTGGTGACGCTCGGCCTGTCGTTCATGGCCGCCGATTTCTGCCTGATGGTGTGGGGCGGCGACCCGCTCTCGGTAGAGACGCCGGGCGGGCTCGGCGGCTTCGCGCGCTTCGGCGTCGCGGTGTTTCCGATCTACCGGCTGGCGATCATCGCCATCGCGGTAGTGGTCGCGCTCGGTCTTTGGCTGCTGCTCGACCGTACCCGGCTCGGCGCCATGATCCGCGCCGGCGTCGACGACCCCGACATGGCGCGCGTGGTCGGCATCCGCGTCTCGCAGCTGTTCACCATCGTGTTCGCGCTCGGCGCCGGGCTGGCCGCCTTCGCCGGCATCATCGGCGGGCCGATCCTGTCGGTCTATCCCGGCCTCGACCAGGACATGCTGCCGCTGGCGCTGGTGGTGGTCATTCTCGGCGGCAGCGGCAGCCTGCTCGGCTCCTTCGTCGGCAGCATCATCGTCGGCTTCATCTATAATTTCGGCCAAGCGCTGCTGCCGGAGCTCGCTTATTTCGTGTTGTTCATGCCCATGCTGCTGGTGCTGCTGTTGCGGCCGCAGGGCCTGTTCGGAAGGCACGTGCCGTGAGCGCCCGCAACCTCGCCATCGCGCTCGCCTTCCTGGCGCTCGTTACCCTGCCGTTCTGGATGCCGGGCATCTACTACATCAATGTCGGCAGCCAGATCCTGTTCTACGCCATCTTCGCGCTCGGCCTGAACGTGCTGGTCGGCTATGCCGGGCTGGTGTCGCTCGGCCATGCCGGCCTGTTCGGCGTTGCCGCCTACGCGACCGGCTACATGCTGCAATTGGGCTACGGCCACACCGAGGCGATCCTGGTCGCGCTGGTGATCGGCGTGGCCTCGATGGCGCTCTACGCCGTGCTGTCGCTGCGTTCGACCGGCATCGGCTTCATCATGATCACGCTGGCGCTCGGCGAAATCCTGTGGGGCCTCGCCTACCGCTGGATCAGCCTGACCGGCGGCGACAACGGCATCAACGTGCCGACGCGACCGGCGCCGTTCGGATATTCACTCACGGTGCCGACGACGTTTTATTACGTGACGCTGATTATTTTCGTAGCTTCGGTCGTCTTGTCGGCGGTGTTCGTCAACTCGCCGTTCGGCGCATCGCTGATGGGCACGCGCGACCAGCCGCGCCGCATGAACGCGCTCGGCTATCACGTCTGGATGATCCGCTTCTACGCCTGCCTGTTCTCCGGGCTGCTGACCGCCCTGTCTGGCATCCTGTTCGTCTATTACACGCAATTCATCAGCCCGCAGACGCTCTCGCTCACCTCCTCGGCCGAAGTGCTGCTGATGGTGATCTCCGGCGGCCCCGGCACGCTGCTCGGACCGATCGTCGGCGCCGGCCTGGTGGTCGTGGTGAAAAACGTGGTCAGCGGCTTCATCGAACGCTGGAACTTCCTGCTGGGCGCCATCTTCGTCGCCATCGTCATCCTGATGCCGGAGGGGCTGGTGCCGGGCACCGCGCGGCTGTGGCGGCTGGCCTTCCGCAAACGCGCCAAACCGGTCAAGACGGAGACGCCATCATGAGCGCGCTCACCGTCACCGGCCTGTGCAAGTCGTTCGGCGGTCTGCATGTGACCACCAACGTCAACCTCAATGTCGAGCCGGGCGAGCGGCGGCTGATCATCGGGCCCAATGGCGCCGGCAAGACCACGCTGTTCAACCTGATCACCGGCGAGCTCTCGCCCGACAGCGGCTCGATCCAGCTGTTCGGGCAGGACATCACCAAGACGCCGAGCCGGCGCCGCCCGCATCTCGGCATGGCGCGCACCTACCAGATCATCACGCTGTTTCCGCGCGATACCATCATCCACAACGTCTCGCTGGCGCTGCTCGGCCTGTCGCCGGCGCGCTGGAATCCGGCGATTAACATCAAGCGGCAAGGCCATCTGATCGAGCACGGGCTGGCGGCGCTGGAACGGGTCGGCCTCGCCCATATCGCCGAACGGCCGCTGGCGCAGACCTCCTATGGCGAGCGCCGGCGCGTCGAGATCGCCATGGCGCTGGCGCAGAACCCGAGACTGCTGCTGCTCGACGAGCCGTTTGCCGGGCTGTCGATCGACGAGCGGCGCGACGTGCAGCAGCTGCTGCTGGCGATCCCGCGCGACGTCACCATGGTGATGATCGAGCACAACATGGACGTGGCGCTGGAATTCGCTGAGCGCATCACGCTGTTGCATTTCGGCGAGGTGATCGTCGAAGGCAACCGCGCCGAAGTGGTGGACAATCCGCGCACGCGGGAGGTCTATCTTGGCCACTAGCGCGCTCAGCATCGAACATATCGACGCGTTCTATGGCGACAGCCACGTGCTGGGCGACGTCTCGTTCGAACTGGGCGAGGCGCGCATGCTCGGCCTGCTCGGGCGCAACGGCGCCGGCAAATCGACCTGCATGCACGTCGCCATGGGGCTGCTGCCGCCGCGCCGCGGCGCGGTGCGCGTGTTCGGCACAAACGTCGCCGGCATGTCGCCCGAGATGATCGCCGCCCGTGGCGTCGCGCTGGTGCCGCAGGGCCGCCGCATCTTCAAGAGCCTGACGGTGCGCGAGAACCTGGTGGTGGCCGCCCGCAAGCCGGACGCCGGCAGCAAGCACGCGCCGTGGACCGCCGACACCGTGTTCGCGATGTTTCCGCGCCTGCAGGAACGGCGCAGCCAAATTGCCGCGCATCTGTCGGGTGGCGAGCAGCA
The DNA here is from genome assembly GCA_016185205.1 of Hyphomicrobiales bacterium. GTDB lineage: Bacteria > Pseudomonadota > Alphaproteobacteria > Rhizobiales > Xanthobacteraceae > Pseudolabrys. The sequence continues at coordinate 41,813 of JACPOA010000008.1, forward strand.
GATGCTGGCGATCGGCCGCGCCCTGATGGGCAATCCGCGCGTACTGCTGATGGACGAGCCGTCCGAAGGCCTGGCGCCGCAGATCGTCGCCGAGGTGATGGCCACCATCCGCAAGCTGAAGGAAAGCGGGCTGTCGATCGTGCTGGTCGAGCAGAACCCCAAGCTGGTGTTCGACGTCGCCGACGATATCGTCATCCTCAACACCGGCCGCGTCGCGGTGGTCTCCACGCCTAGCGAGCTGAGCAAGGACGGCGTCGACCTGCGCCAGCATCTGGGCGTCTTTTGACCGATCAAGAAGCAACGAGGAATGAAATGGCGAATGTCTGGAACAAATACGCGAACACCGCGGCGCGCAAACACGGCAAGCCGGGACGCGAGGTGAGGCCGAAAAGCCTCACTCTCGATATGCACGCGCATGTCGCGGTGCCGCGTGTCGCCGAGATCGTGACGCCGCATCTCAAGAACGCCACCGATCCGCTGGTTGCCGCTTCGACCCCGGAGACGCAGGCGCTGATGGCAAAGCAGGCCGCCGACATCAGCACACGCATCAGCACCACGGACGAACGCTTTGCCGTGATGGACGAGATGGGCGTCGACATGCAGCTCGTCTGCCCGGCGCCGCCGCAAATCTATTACTACCTTCCGGTCGATGTCGGCGTGCAGGCCGCACGCGCGCTCAACGACGGCATCGCCGAATATGTCGGCAAGCATAAGGACCGGCTGGTTGCGCTCGGCGGTGTGCCAATGCAGGACGGCAATGAGGCGGCCACGGAGCTCGAGCGCGGCATGAAGCAACTCGGCTTCAAGGGCGCCGAGATTCTCACCAACGTCAACGGCAAGGAATTGTCCGATCCAGCCTTCGCGCCGTTCTGGAAAAAGGCCGAAGAGCTTGACGCGCTGGTGCTGATTCATCCGACCGGCTTCACCCAGCCGCAGCGTTTCGGGCGCTTTTACTTCAACAACGTGATCGGCAATCCGCTCGATACGACGATGGCGCTGCACTACCTGATTTTCGATGGCGTGTTCGAACGCCATCCCAAGCTTCGCGTGCTCTCCGTGCACGGCGGGGGCTTCCTCGGCGCCTATTCCGGCCGCATCGATCATGCCTGGGGCGCGCGCTCCGATGCGCATGGCAGCCTGCCGAAGCCGCCGACGACCTATCTGCGGCGCAACGTCTATCTCGACACCGTGGTCTTTACCCCGCACCAGCTCGAGGCGCTGGTAAAGACCTATGGCGCCGACCGCATCGTTCTCGGCACGGATTATCCTTATGACATGCTGGAGTATGATCCGATCGGCCATGTCGCGTCGGTCGAAAGCTTCGACGACGCAGCACGGGCCGCGATCTGCGGCGGCAACGCAAAGAAGTTATTGGGACTCTAGCGCCCCGTTACGCATACAAAAAATCCAGCACCGCGGTTTCCGCGATCACGGCGCCGTCGGTGCTGTGCAGCCCGGCGCGCGCGCGTTCTTCCTGCGTCTGCGTCGCCTGCAAGTAGGCGCCGAGGTGGCGCGCGCGCTGGATGATGCGGGTGTTCTCGGCGAGCCGCGCCGCCTCGAAGCGCTTGAGCGCGGCATCGACATCCGGCTCCGCCGACAGCGCGCCCACCAAAGCCGCGGCGTCGTCGGCCGCCTTCGACACGCCAGCGGCCACATGCGGTCGCGCCACGAAGGCCGCGTCGCCGACGATCGCCACCCGGCCGAACGCCATGCGCGGCGACTCCAGATCGTAGATCGGCTGCAGGATCGGTTCTTCAATCAATCGTACAATTTGCCGGAACTGCGGCGCCAGCAGCCGCTCGGCGTCGGCGCGCATCTCGGCGATCGCCGCGCGCGGGATCAGCGGCGGCGGGATCGAGATCGCGTGCGTGATGCCGCGCTCGTCGGTGAGCAGCCATTGCAACTTCGTCTTCTCATCGGCCGGCCGGTACCACACCACGTTGTAACGGCGATGGCCCGGGCGCAGATCGTTGTCGGGCCCCGCCACCGGATAGCCGAGGAACTGCTCGCCCGGCGGCAGGCCGAACGACATGAACTCGAACAGCTCATGATGGGTGTCGGGCGGAATCGCGTCTTCTGCGATCAGCGCGCGCCAGGCGCTATAGCCGGCATAGCGCGGCGTCACCTCCGGCAGGCATTGCTGGCGCACGGTCGAACGGATGCCGTCGGCGCCGACCAGCAGATCCACCTCGATGGTCGCGCCATCGGAAAAATGCGCCAGCACCGCTCGCGGATCCTGCGTCACCCGAGCGAGGCCGCGGCCGCGGTGATAGCGCTCGGGCGGAAAGGCATCGCGCAGCAGCCGGTAGACGCGCTCCCAGGCCGTGAGCACCTGCGGGCATTCGATCGCCTCGCTCAGTTGCCCTCGCGCATCGATGATCTTGCGGGTGGTGATGGCGACGCCGAGCGCGGAGGTTTCGAGTTCCAGCCCACGCAACCGCTCGATCAGTTCCTGTTGGGCAACGATGCCGGCGCCGCGGCCGGACAGTTCGCTGTCCACGCGCTCGAAGATATCCACATCCCAGCCGGCCCGGCGCAGCAACAGGCCACTGAGCAGCCCGCTCATCGAGCCGCCAATGACGACCGCACGTCTGCGCGACCCGGCCAATTGCTGATTCCTTCAATCTTTCCGTCTACGGTAATATGTTATATATGACGGCAAATAACACCGGGAGGACTCTCCATGGCTCTGACCATGCTCGATAAAGCGGCCGAGAAAAAGGACAAATCGCAGTGGCCGGCCGAGATCGCCGCCGAATTCGAGCGCGAGGCCAAGAATCCGAACCCATGCGTGGGCTCCACGCTGCTGTCGGAAACCGAGCGCACGCGCGTATGGATCATTCGCCTCGCGCCTGGCGAGCGCATCGGCTTCCACCGCCACGTGCTGGATTATTTCTGGACCGCGGTATCGGGTGGCCGCGGCCGTCAGCACGTGCATGACGGCACCACGGTAGAATATACCTACCAGCCGGGCGAGACCCGCCACGAGAGCTACGGCGCCGGCCAGTTCAAGGTGCACGACCTGGAAAATCTCGGCGATCACGAAATGATATTCATGACCGTCGAGTTCAAAGACAGCGCCAACAAGCCGATGCCGCTGCCCGAAGGCGTGCGGCCACAAGCGGCCGCTGCCTGATCGACCCGTTACAACCACGCCCGCCCACGGTCTCGTTTGCCCACGGCGGGCGTTTCATTTTGTCGCGGAGCGCATGATCCCGAAAAGTGGGCACCGGTTTCCCGCCTTCGCGAAGCCCGCTTCGGCGGGCGAAGGAAGGTCGGATAAGATCATGCGCAATTGGTCAGAGTCTTGGGTTCGGCTGAACGCTCGATGGACTAGCCAAGCCGGCGGCCTTCCTGCTAAGTGCCGCGCAAAGCCCGAGCGGGGTTGTCTAAGCCGCGGATATGGGCGAAAGAAATGTGGGTCTCGGGGGGTAAAGCCGGCCTAATCGATACGTAGATCGCGTTCACCGCATCGCACCGCACGGCACCCGTGCCGGGTGATTTCCCTGCCAACGCGAAATGCGTTAAGCGAATGCGCCGGTTGAGGAGCGTATGGATATTTCCTTCGATTTGCTGATCAACGCGATCGCCGCGGGGCTTCTGCTCGGTGGCTTCTATGCCGCCGTCACCGCCGGGGTTTCGATTTCCTTCGGCATGCTCGACATCGTCAACATCGCGCATCCGGGCTTCGTGATCCTCGGCTCCTACCTCGCCTATTTCATCAACATCAATTACGGCGTCGATCCGATCCTGGTCAGCATCCTGATGCTGCCGGTGTTCTATGCGCTCGGCGCGCTGGTCTATCAGGTCTATTACCTGTCGTTCGAAAAACGCGGCCAGGAGGCGCTGCGCGGGCTGGCCTTCTTCTTCGGCCTGCTGTTCGTCACCGAGGTGTCGCTGATCCTGGTGTTCGGCGTCGACTATCGCTACGTCGAGGCCGTCTATATCGGGCCCAGCATTCATATCGGGCTGGTCGACCTGCCGCTGCGCATGCTGGTGCCCTGCGTTGCCGCGCTGACGCTGTTCGGCGCGATCGAATTGTTCATCACCCGCACCTTCACTGGCCGCGCCATCATGGCGGTGTCGCAGGATCAGTTGGCGCTGCAATTGATGGCGGCCGATCCGATCCGCATCAAGCGCATCGCCTTCGGTCTCTCGATCGCGATCGCCGCGGTTGCCGGCGCCCTGCTCATCATCATCCAACCGGTCGAACCCTCGGTCGGCCGCGAATATATCGGCCGCATCTTCGCCATCTGCGTGCTCGGCGGGCTCGGCAGCATGCCCGGCACGCTGATCGCCGCCATGCTGCTCGGCGTCGTCGAGAGCCTGACCGCTACGTTTTACGGCCCGTCCTGGGCGCCGGCGGTTTCGTTCGGCTTTCTCCTGCTCACGCTCGCCTTCCGGCCGGCGGGACTTTTCGGACGGTGATGCGCGTGAACACGACCAAATTCGCCTTCATCACGATTGCGGTCGGCGCCGCGGTGATGGCGTTCGCGCACTGGTTCAACGTCGATTATCTGTACTTCGCCAGCTACACGATCCTGCAATTCATTGTGCTGGCGACCGCCTGGAATATCCTCGGCGGCTATTGCGGCTATGTGAATTTCGGCTCGGCCGCCTTCTTCGCGATGGGCGCCTACAGCTCGGTCGCGCTGCACAAATTCGACACCCTGATCGATCATTGGTTTTCCGGAAGTTTTGCAGCAATCCTCCACGCTGTCTTCCCGCTGCCGATCCCGATTCTGATCTTGTTCGGGGCCATCGTGTCCGGCATCGCCGGCTTCGGCATGGGCTACCTGACGTTGCGGCTGCGCGGCTCGTTCTTCGCCATCGCCACGCTCGCGCTCGCGGTGGTGTTGCAGACGCTGGTGGTGAACTGGGAATATGTCGGCGGATCGCGCGGCGCATACATTATCCGGCCGGAAAGCATCGAATTCGCCGGCATCACGATCAACTACATCGAATATCTGTTCGGGCTGATGCTGCTGCTAGCGATGATCTCGCTGGTGACCGCGCGTGCGATTGAGCACTCGCAACTCGGCTTCGGCTTCGCCACCATTCGCGACGACGAATTGGCTGCCGAGGCCTGCGGCGTGCCGACGCTGCGCGTGAAGCTGATCGCCACCACCATATCGGGCGCCTTCATGGGCATGGCCGGCGCGCCGTTCCCCTATTACATCGGCTACCTGCAGCCGTCGTCGGCCTTCGGCCTCGAATATGCGGTCAACTCGATCGCCATGCCGATGATCGGCGGCACCACCAGCTGGGTCGGTCCGCTGGTCGGCGCGATCCTGCTCGGCTCCGCCCAGCAATATGCCACCGTGACCATCTCCTCGGCGGTCAACCTGCTGATCGTCGGCCTCATGCTGGTCGGCTTCGTGATCATCGCGCCCAACGGCCTGATCGGGCTGGTGCAGGGATGGCGGCGCGCCTGGAGGAAGCCATGACCGCGCTCCTCCACGTCGACAATATTACCAAGCGGTTCGGCGGCTTCGTCGCGCTCGACGGCATCGATCTCGAAGTGCAGCCAGGCGAGCGGCTTGGACTGATCGGCCCGAACGGCTCCGGCAAGAGCACGCTGGTCAACTGCATTTGCGGCACCTTGCAGAACGAGAGCGGCAGCGTCAGCTTCGACGGCCAGACCGTCGACGGCCTGGCCGCCCACGAGCGTACGCATCGGGGAATCGCCCGCAGCTTCCAGTTGCCGCGTCCGTTCCACAGCATGTCGCTCGCCGACAATCTGCGGATTCCACTGCTCTACACCGTGCGCACGCGGGAAGGCATGCTGCATGCGCACAGTGACCTCAATGCGCGCTGCCATGAACTGCTCGAGATGGTCGGCTTGGCCAAGAAAGCCCGGCAACTGCCGCGCGACCTCACGCAGGTCGAGATGCGCAAGCTCGAGCTGGCGCGCGCCATGGCGGCGGAGCCGAAGCTGCTGATCGCCGACGAATCCATGGCCGGCCTGTCGCATTCGGAGATCGAAGACATCCTGGCGCTGCTGGTGCGGCTGAACGAACGCGGCATCACCGTGATCCTGATCGAGCACATCATGAGCGCGGTGATGAGCTTCTCGCAGCGCCTGGCGGTTCTGGTGTCGGGCAAGAAGATCGCAGACGGCAAACCGGAAGACGTGGTGCGCAATCCCGAAGTGGTGAGGGCGTATCTTGGCCAATAGCAGCCTCACCATCGAGAACGTGCACGCTGCCTATGGCGCGGTGCGGGTGATCCATGACGTCTCGATCAACGTCAATTCCGGCGAGACGGTCGCCCTGCTCGGCACCAATGGCAACGGCAAAAGCACGCTGATGAAATGCGTGATGGGCATCGTCAAGCCTGCTGCCGGCCGCATCGTCGCGGAAATCGACGGCGAGAAGCACGACCTGGCCGGGATGGCCACCGAGCAGATCGTCGATCTCGGCATCGCGCTGGTGCCGGAAGGCCGTCGGCTGTTCCCGCGGCTGACGGTGGAAGAAAACCTGCTGCTCGGCGCGTTCCGCCCCAAGGCGCGCGCGCAGATCAAGACCAATTTCGACTTCTGCTGCGAGGCGTTTCCGCGGCTGGCCGAGCGTCTGAAGCAACTCGCCGGCAGCATGAGCGGCGGCGAGCAGCAGATGCTGGCGCTGGCGCGCGCGCTGATGCTGGCGCCGCGCATCCTGCTGGTGGACGAGCCCTCCGTGGGTCTGGCGCCGCTGCTGGTCGCCCGCACCATCGACGCCATCAAGCAGCTCAAGGACCACTATCAGCTCACCGTGCTGATGGCGGAGCAGAACTTCACGCAGGCGATCCGCATCGCAGACCGCGGCTATGTGATCGTGCACGGCAAGATCGCGTTCGAGGGCCGCTCGGCCGACGAACTCAACAACAACGACCTGATCCGCCAGTTTTATCTGGGGATGTGACGTCTCCAAAACAAAACGGCGCGAGGCTTCTCCCGCGCCGTCTTTTATTGCCGCAGTGGGCGAGCGTCAGCTCACTTCGCCTTCTCGTAAGGATAGATCACCTTACCGGTGGCCAAATCGGAAGGCGTGAGTATGGTCTGGTAGCTCATGCCCCGCCAGGTCTCCAGGCCGGCGCCTTCCTTGATGCCGTGGTACTGCACCTGCATCATGCCGGACTTGGTCCATTCGCCGTTCGGCCCGTAGCTCCAGTCACCCATGATGGTCTTGTGGGTGCCCTTGCGCAGCGCTTCGGCGATCTTGTCGTCATCGAGACTCTTGGCGGTGGTGATGGCCTCGCCCAGCACGCTGATATAGGCGTAGCCCCAGCCGCCGAGATAGTAGCCGAGCGGATCGACCTTGGCGGCGCCGGCCCGCTCCTGATACTTCTTGAAGAAGGCCTCGGCCGGCGCCATCATTTTTGGCGTCGGCACCCAGGTCTCATAGTTGACGATGCCGTTGAGCTTCGACCCGAGCTTGTTCTTGAACACGGTGGCCTGCAAACCGACCATCGCGCCGCCGATCATCTTGGGCTTGTAGTTCGCTTCATTAACTGCCTGGACCATGTTGACCGAACTGAGCGGATAGGAGCACACCACCACGAGGTCGGCATTGGTGGCCTGCAGCGCGCGCACGATCGGCGAGAGATCGGGCGTGTTAAACGGGAAGCTCTTATCATAGACGATCTTGACACCGAAGGTCTTGGCGTTCTCACGCGCGCCCTCGCAAGCGTTTTGCGAGAATTCTGCGTCCTCGAAAGTCAATGCGACCGTCGTGGGCTTCGGATTTTGTTGCATCGCGACCTGGAAGAAGCCCTCGGTGAACGACGGCTTGGTCTTCGGTCCAGTCGGCAGCACCGAGAAATATTTCGGGTATTTGAACTCGTGGTTCACATCGAGCGCGAACAGGCTGACGAAGGTTTTTTTCCTTTGGACGATGACCGGCATGGCCGGCGCCACCATGTTGGTCGCATAACCGCCCAGCACCAGATCGACTTTGTCGACGTCGAGCAGCTTGGTGTAGATGCCCGGAACGGTCGAGGGATTCGACTGGTCGTCGTAATAGATGAGCTGCACCGGACGCCCGAGCAGGCCGCCCTTGGCGTTGGTTTCTTCTTCCCAGATCTTCATGCCGAGCAGCGCTTGCTGGCCGTTCGGCCCGAGCGGGCCGGTCTGCGCCATGCTGAAGCCGATCTTGATCGGCTCCTTGGTCTGGGCACTGGCGGTCGTCACGAACATCGCGCCGGCCGCGAGGGCAACGACCGCCCCCGCGATCCAGGCGGGCACACGTATTCTCAGCTTAGGCATCATAGTGTCCTCCCTGACTCGTTTTATTTTTCGGTATCGTAATAAGGCCCGTGGGGAGCGCAAGGGCCAATTCGTCAAATACCAAGAACCGCTGCAAAATCAGGCCAAATAAAAGCCGCGGCCGGCTGGCCGCGGCGCAGGTGGTCCTCTGAGAGCACGATTGGCCCACATTCGCCTGGGCGTTATGGGTTTGCGCCGCAAGGTGGGCCGATTACACCCCCTCGACCATGATGGTCTCGACCTCGCCGGCGCCGCTGCGCCGGAACGCCGCGGCGCGGTCGTATTCCGGCGAGGTGAAGCAGGCGACGCCCTGCTCGAAGGTCGGAAACTCGATCACCACAAAACGATGGAATTTGTCCGGGCCTTCCATGATTTGAAAGCGCCCGCCGCGCGCCAGCACCTTGCCGCCGAACTTGGCGAGAATGCCCGGTATCTGGTCGGTGTATTTCTTGTACTCGACGGGGTCGTTGATCTTGGAACGTGCAACCCAATAAGCAGGCATGTTTGTCTCCTCGACTTTGATGCTAAGCAATATCCAGGACCGGGATGCTTGGCACAAGGCTTGTGCGCAGAACCGGATGCATGCCGAGCATGACAAAGGGTGTCAGCAATGCCGCGTCAAATCGTCGACATTTCGGTGCCGCTGGAAAACGGCGTGGCCGCCGATCCTCCCGGTTACGGGCCCACCATCGAATACCAAGATCACCGGCAGACCGCGCCGGACGTGGTGAAGTTCTTCCCCGGCATGACCGTGGACGAACTGCCCGACCGCGAGGGCTGGGCGATCGAGTGGATCAGGCTGTCGACCCACTGCACCACCCATCTCGACGCGCCCTATCACTTCGCCTCCACCATGGATCATGGCAAGCGCGCCATCACCATCGACGAGGTGCCACTCGACTGGTGCTTCCAGCCTGGCGTGAAACTCGACTTCCGGCATTTCCCGGACGGCTATGTGGCGAGCGCGGCCGATGTCGAAGCCGAGCTCAAACGCATCGGCCATACGCTGTCGCCGCTCGACATCGTGGTGGTCAATACCAGTGCCGGCACCGCCTATGGGCAGCCCGAATATGTCGCCAAGGGTTGCGGCATGGGCCGCGAGGCCACGCTCTATCTGCTCGAACGCGGCGTGCGCGTCACCGGCACCGACGGCTGGAGCTGGGACGCGCCCTTCGTCTACACCAAGCAGAGATACGCCGAGACCCACGACGCCAAGCTGATCTGGGAGGGCCACCGGGCAGGCCGCGAGATCGGCTATTGCCACATCGAGAAGCTGCACAATCTGGAGGCGCTGCCGGCCAAGGGCTTCACGGTGAGCTGTTTTCCGGTGAAGGTGCGCGGCGGCTCGGCCGGCTGGACGCGGGCGGTCGCGATCATTGATGCTTGATTGCCCACCGCACCGGGCGATAGCATCGCGCCACAACAACAAGCCGGCGGGAACAACCGGCAAACAGGCATCGCCAGGAGGAATCACACGTGGATAGACGCCATTTTGTCGCCGGCACCGCCGCCGCAGCAGCGGCCCTTGCCGTACGCCCCACCTTCGCCCAGGACGCTTACCCGTCCCGCGCCATCACGATCATCAACCCATTTCCGCCCGGCGGCGCCGTCGACGTCGTCGGCCGGCCTTTCGCGGCGGCACTCGAGCCGCTGGTCAAACAGCCCGTCGTAGTCGAAACCAAGGCTGGCGCCGCCGGCCAGGTTGGCGCGCAGGTCGCCGCCAATGCCAAGCCGGACGGCTATACGCTGCTCGCACACCTGCCCTCGATGTCCGGCTTTGAAGCGGTCGACAAGCTGTTCGGCCGCACGCCCAAGTTCACGCGTGCCGATTTCATCCCGATCGCGCGCCTCACCGAAGGCCCAATGGTGCTGGTGGTCAACGATCAGCAGCCCTACAAGGACATCAAGGAACTGGTCGACGACTGCAAGAAAAATCCCGACAAGTTGATTTTCAGCTCGTCCGGCCTTTACGGCGCGCTGCATTTGCCAGCCGCGCTGTTCATGAAAGCCGCCGGCATCAAGATGAGGCACCTGCCGACCAATGGCGGCGGACCTGCATTAACGGCGATCCTCGGCAACAACTCGCAGGTGTTGGTGTCCTCTATCGCCGCCGCCAGCACGCAGATGAAGGCCGGAAAGTTGCGCGCGCTCGCCTGCTTCTCGCCTAAGCGCGCCACGTCGTTGCCGAACGTGCCTACATTGAAGGAACTCGGCTACGATGTTGAATTCTCGATCTGGGTCGGCCTGTTCGCGCCGAAGGGCACGCCGGCTGCGGTGATTGCAAAGTTGGGTGCAGAAACCAAGAAAATCGCGACCAGCGACCAATTCAAGACCATGATGACCAATCTCGGCGACGAGGTCGGCTATCTCGATCAGGCAGCTTTTGCCAAATTCTGGGACAAGGATGCCAAGCAGGTCGAGGCCGCCGTACAATCGATCGGCCTCGTGCAAGGATAACGGAGCGAACACTCACCATTCGTGAAATGCCGCGCGCGTCACCATTCGGTGAGTGCGCGGCGTTCGGTTTTAATAGTCTGGACTAAACTGACGACAGGCGCATGATCCCGAAAAGTGGGAACCGGTTTTCGGAAAAGATCATGCGAAGAAAAATAAGGGAGGAACACATGGATCGGCGCACATTCGTCATCGGCACGACGGCAACCGCGACCGCCTTCGCGGCCGGACCGGCATTCGCGCAGGATGCCTTTCCCTCGCGCGCGGTCACCATCATCTGCGCATTTCCACCGGGCGGCGCCAACGATATCGTGACGCGGCCGATCGCGGCGGCACTCGAACCGATTCTCAAGCAGCCTGTGGTGGTCGAGACCAAGGCCGGCGCCGGCGGCCAAGTCGGCGCGCAGGTCGCCGCCAGCGCCAAGCCGGACGGGTATACGCTGCTGTCGCATAACAACGGAATCTCCGGTTACGCGGAAGTCGACAAGCTGTTCGGGCGGCAACCGAAGACCACGCGTGCCGATTTCATTCCGCTGGCACGGCTGATCGCCGATCCGGTGCTGCTCGTCGTCAACGACCAGCAACCCTACAAGACGCTGAAGGACTTCATCGACGACGCCAAGAAGCGTCCCGAAGCGATCGTCTACAGTTCGGGCGGCCTGTATGGCGCGACCCATCTGCCGGTGGCGATTTTCGAGAAGGCTACGGGCATCCCGAAGCTCCGCCACCTGCCGACCAATGGCGGCGGGCCGGCCATCACCGCCTTGCTCGGCAACAACGCGCAGATGAGCACGCAGACCGTGTCGGCAACGCTGCAACACATCAAAGCCGGCAAGCTGCGCGCGCTGGCGTCGTTCGGCGGTGCACGCTCGAAAGTGCTGCCGGATGTCCCGACGTTGAAGGAGCTCGGCTACGACGCCGAATATTATCTGTGGGTCGGCATCTTCGCGCCGAAAGGAACGCCGGCCTCTGCCCTTGCCACGCTCAGCGCCGCCCTCGACAAAGCCGCGGCCTCCGATGTGTTCAAGAATGTCGTCAGCGGTCTCGGCCAGGAATTCGCCTATCTGAATGCCAAGGATTTCGAGGCATTCTGGACGGCGGACGCCAAGCGCTCTGACGAAGCCGTGCAGTTGATCGGCAAGCAGGGATAGCGGCTCCCACGACCTGCGGGAGAGAGGAAAATAACGGCACATGAATCTCCGTGCGGATCACGTGGCCGGCGCCACGTTCGTCATATTCGGCGCGGCGATCATCGCGTTGAGCGGCGATTTGCCGGTCGGGCGTTTGTCCATGCCCGGCTCCGGCTTCCTGCCCATGATCGTCGCCACCCTGACCATCGTGTTCGGTGCGGCGCTGGTGCTGCGCGCCGGCGAAAGCGGACGGTTTTCGGAAGTCGACTGGACCGACGGCAAACACGCCGCGATGGTGACCATCATCACTATCGCGGCCATCTCGCTTTATACTTATCTCGGCTACATCATCACCATGACGCTGATGGTGATTGCGCTGCTGGTCTTGATCGAGCGGCGCAATCCGCTGCGCGCCGCCGCCTACGGCGCGACCCTCGTCTTGGTCACTTATGCTTGTTTCGTCCTTCTGCTCAAGACGCCGCTGCCGGCAAGTCCCTTCAGTTATTAGGACGACATGGAAAGCACTCTCCTTAGTCTTGCGCATGGATTTGCCGTCGCGTTTCAGCCGGACAATCTCTGGTACGCTTTTCTCGGCTGCCTGGTCGGCACGCTGGTCGGCGTGCTGCCGGGCATCGGGCCTTTGTCGGGCATCTCGATCCTGCTGCCGGTGACCTTCGGGCTCAACGCCACGCAGGCGGTGATCATGCTGGCCGGCATCTATTACGGCTCGCAATATGGCGGCTCGACCACTTCGATCCTGATGCGGATTCCTGGCGAGGCTTCGTCAGTGATGACCTGTATCGACGGCAACGCCATGGCCAGGAAAGGCCGCGCCGGCGCCGCGCTCTGTATCGCCGCAGTGGGGTCCTTCGTTGCCGGCACGTTCGGCGTGATCATGCTGACTTTGGTCGCGCCGCCGCTCGCCACCATCGCCTTGCGGTTCGGCCCGCCGGAATACACCGCCCTGCTGGTGCTCGGCCTGATCTTCCTCGCTTATATGTCGTCGACCTCGCTGGTGCGAACTCTGCTGATGGCCTGCATCGGGCTACTGCTCGGCATGATCGGTATCGACAACATGACCGGCCATTTCCGATACAGCTTCGACCTCGCCGAACTCGGCGACGGCATCGGCATCGTGCCGGTGGCGGTCGGCCTGTTCGGCCTCGGTGAAATCCTGTCGACGCCGAGCCACAAGGTGCGCGGCGAAGTGATTTCACCGAAATTCCGCGAACTGTTGCCGAACCGGCAGGAATGGGGCGAATCGGTCATGCCGATCGCGCGCGGCAGCGTGCTCGGTTTCATCATCGGCATTATTCCGGGCTCCGCGCACATCATTTCCAGCTTCCTGTCCTACGCTTTGGAAAAGCGCGTCTCCAAGCATCCGGAAGAATTCGGCAAGGGCGCGGTCGCCGGCGTTGCCGGCCCGGAATCGGCGAACAACGCCGCTTCGACCGGCGCTTTCGTGCCGATGCTGTCGCTCGGCATTCCGACCGGACCGATCACCGCGGTACTGATTGGCGCGCTCATGATCCATGGCGTACCGGCCGGGCCGCAGCTCGTCACCGAACACCCCGACCTGTTCTGGGGCTTCGTCGCCTCGATGTATGTCGGCAATCTGATGCTGCTGGCGCTCAACCTGCCGCTGGTGAGCGTGTTCGTCACCGTGCTGCGCATTCCCTACGCCTATCTCTACCCGCTGATCATCATGTTCTGCATCGTCGGCGTCTACGAGGTCAGCCACTCGATCGTCGACGTCTATATCATGCTGATCATGGGCGTGCTCGGTTACGGCTTACGCAAATTTAACTTCGATCCAGCGCCGCTGGTGCTCGGTCTGGTGATCGCGCCGCTGCTCGAGCAGAGCCTGCGCCAGTCGCTGATCATGTCGAACGGCAATTATTTCATCTTCTTCAGCCGCCCGATCGCGCTCGGCCTGCTGATCGTATGCGCCGTCCTGCTGGCGCTGTCGGCGCTCGCCTTCGCGCTCAAGCGCAAGGACTGGCGCGCCAAGCTGGCCGAGGCGGAAGCCGGCGAAGCGCAGGGCTAGGACGTTACGCCGCCGGGCTATTTTTTTCCCCAGGGGAACAGCGCGGCGGGGAAATCGGCCGCGTAACGCCGTTCTTGCGCGCGCGGACGCAGTTGCGGACGCGGGCTGGCATCGGCTTCGACCACCTTGCGATAGAGATGCCAGGTCGAATGGCCGAGCACCGGCAACACCACCGTCAGGCCGAGAAAGAATGGCAGCAAGCCGATCACCAGCAGCACGGCGACGATCAAGCCCCACACCGCCATGGTCAGTGGGTTCTTTATAACCGCCTGGATCGACGTCAACAGCGCGACGGCCGCGCCGACGTCGCGATCGACCAGCAGCGGAAACGACACCACGCCGATCGTCAGCGCCAGCGCGGCAAACAGCAGTCCGACGCCATTGCCCACGATGATGAGATTCCAGCCGGCCGGCGTGGTCAGCACGTCGTGCGCGAACTGCCCGAGCGAGGTCGGCGACGCGTAGCCGAAATTCGCCACATAGATGGCATCGGCGACCGCGATCCAGATGCCGAACACCACGAGCAGCAGGCAGCCCAGCGCCGCGATGGCGCCGATCGAGGAGGATTGCAGCACGTCGAAAGCGTGGCTTGCCGAGCTTTCCAGTCCGGCTTCGCGCCGCCGGCTCAATTCGTAAAGCCCGAGCGCGGCAAACGGCCCGACCAGCGCGAAACCGCTCGCCAGCGGATAGACCAGCGGCAGAAACGGATAGCCGAAGGCGAGCCACGCCAGCACCAGGCCGATGACGGGATAGACCGCGCAGAGAAATATCGCATGCGTCGGCATCGCATAGAAATCGTCGATGCCCTTGGCCAGCGCATCCTGGTGCAAACCCGGGCGCGCCGCAAAAGTTCCGCACGCGCTCACGCCCACAGACGCGCGCCGCCGAGCCACTTGTAGAAAGGTTGTGGGAGGCACGGGGGATCAGCCCTTGACGTAGGCCATGCCGCGCACTGGCTGCGCCACCGGCGCATCCTTCATCATGCGCTTGCTCATCAGGCCGATGAGCTGGCTCTTCGGCATCGGCTTGGCGTACAGATAGCCCTGCCCGACATTGACGCCGATGCCTTGCAGCTTGTGGCTCTCGTGGACGGTCTCGATGCCTTCCGCCACGGTCTTGAGGCCGAAGCGCTTACTCAATTCGACAATGGTCTCGCACAGGCCGGCATTGAGTTGATCGTGATCGCAGTTCATCACATAGCTGCGGTCGATCTTCAGCTCGCTGAACGGCAATTGCTTCAGGCGCGCCAGCGAGGAATAGCCGGCACCGAAATCGTCGAGCGCAAGCGTGCAGTTGAGCTCGCGCAATTCGCCGGCGACGTTATTGGCGAGATTGAGATCGTGGATGATCTGGTCCTCGGTCACTTCCAGCACCATGCCGGGCCAGTTGGCCGCGCGCGGCCGCGCTTCGCGCAGCATGCGCGTGATCGGCAACTTGACGAAAGCCGACACCGGTACGTTGACGGCGAACTTCATCGAGATTCCGGCTTCGTTGAAGATGTCCCAGTCGCCGAGCGCGGTCAGGATCACCTGCTCGGTGAGCGCGTGCAGGTCCTCTTCGTTGGCGTCGGGCAGAAAGAAAAATGGCGCCACCACGCCGCGCGTAGGATGACGCGCGCGCACCAGCGCTTCGGCGCCGATCAGCCGCATGGTCTTGAGCTCGATCTTGGGCTGATACCAGAGCTCGAACCAGTTGCGCTTGAGCACCTCGCCGAGCGGAATCTTCGCTTTCGGATCGGCGAAAGGCGCCGGCTCCGAGGCGAACAGATTGCGCAAGCCCTTGAGCATTTCGACAATCCACAGATCGAGCGCGCTTAATGCGTGATAAGAGATTTTTATAATGGCACTCGCCGCCAAGCGGTTAATGGCTACCAGCGGATGGTGAATATGCCTTGCGAAAGGTTATCGGGATCGGGAGAATCTTACCGGTCATTCCGGGGCGCGCGTAGCGCGAACCCGGAATCCAGGGGCAACACGAAAGGCATCGATCGTATCTCTAGATTCCGGGCCCGCGAGCTTCGCTCGCGTCCCCGAACGACTGGGGCCTACTCCGCCGCCTTCCTCGCCGCGATGATCTGGTCGGCGGTGCGGCCGGTCAGCTCGGCCATGTGGTCGAACCGGTAGGTGAAGGAGCCGACGCCGGCGGTGGCCGAGCGCACCTCGATGATGAGATCGCCGATCTCGGCTTCCGCCATCTGCGCGCGCACGGTGTCCCAGCCTGGCCAGCCCTCGCGCGTGTCGAAGCCGAGGATCTGCCCGCGCCGGCCCGACAGGATGGCGTTCATCTTGGCGGTGGCGTCGCTCGGGCAGACGATCTCGACCAGATGGATCGGCTCCAGCAGCACCGGCTGGCACTGCGGCAGGCCTTCCACGATGCCTATGCGGCCGGCGGTACGGAACGCCATGTCGGAGGAATCCACCGTATGGTAGGAGCCGTCGACCAGCGCCACCGCCAGATCGACCACCGGGAAGCCGAGCGGGCCGTGCTTGAGCCCGTCGATGACGCCCTCCTCCACCGCCGGGATGTAATTGCGCGGCACCACGCCGCCGGTGATCTTGTCCTCGAACTTGAAGCCGGAGCCGCGCGGCAGCGGCCTGATCTCCAGCACCGTGTCGCCGAACTGGCCGTGGCCGCCGGACTGCTTCTTGTGGCGGCCACGGATGCTGATCGGCTTGCGGATGGTTTCGCGATAGCCGACGGTCGGCGGCCGCGTCGTCACCGGCACCGCGTAACGGTCGCCGAGCCGCTCGGCCGCCACGCGCAGATGCATTTCGCCCTGGCCCCAGATCACGATCTCGTGGCTCTCGGCGTTATGATCGACGCGCAGCGAGGGGTCCTCCTCGGTCAGCTTGGTGAAGGCGGCGCCGAGTTTGACGTCGTCCTTGCGCTCCTTGGCGTGCACCGCGATGGCGAGCACCGGCGCATAGGGCTTCACCTCGATCAGCGAAGCGTGCGCCTGCTTGCCGGTCGACAGCGTATCGCCGGTCTTGGCGTGATCGAGCTTGCCGAACCCGACGGTTTCGCCGGCGATGGCCTGGCCGCGCTTGTCGAAGTGCTGACCCATCAGCTTGAACACGGCGGCCACGCGCCCGGCTTCGCCAGCGGGCGTATTGAAGGTGGTGCCGTCGCCGGCCTGGCCCGCCAGCAGACGGGCGACCGACATCTTGCCGCCGTGGGTGGTGTGGAAGGTCTTGAGCACCAGCGCCACCGCGTCGCTGCCGGCCTTGACGCCGAGACGCGCCGCCGTTTCCGCGACCGTCGGCGCCTCGTGCCGCAACGCCTTGAGCAGGCGCAGTACGCCGTTCGAGCGCGTGGCGCAGCCGAGCAGCACCGGACAGACGATGCGGTCGCGCAATTCCTTGGCGAGATCGTCGAACACCTTGTCGCGCGGCGGCTGGATGTCCTCGAGCAACTGCTCCATCAGCTCGTCGTCGTGATCGGCGAGCGTCTCCAGCATGGTGAAGCGCGCTTCCTTCTCGCGATCGAGATCCTCGCCCTTGAGCTCGACGATCTGCGACGGCGCGTATTCCTTGTAGACAAAGGCGCGTTCGAGCGCGAGATCGACGAAGCCGGCGATGAGCTCGCCGTTCCAGATCGGAATTTGACGCAGCAGCAGCGGCACGCGCGAGGCCGGCTGCAACAGCTTGAGCGTCTCGCGCACGCGCTTGTCGGCCTTGTCGATCTTGTTGAGGAACAGGAAGTGCGGAATGTTCTGGTCTTCCAGCTCGCGCAGGATCAATTGCAGCTGCGGCACCTTCTTCTCGTCGGCCTCGCAGACCACGACCGCCGCGTCGACCGCGGGCAGCACGCTGCGCATGTCGTGGATGAATTCGATCGAACCGGGGCAATCGATGAACGTATAGCTGTCGTCCATGAAAGTGGTGGTGGCGAAGGTCGCCTCCACGCTCATCTTGTGATGGCGGGCTTCCTTGCTGGCGTCGCCGACCGTGGTGCCCGCCTCGGTGGTACCTTGCCGCTGCACCGCGCCGGTGCGGGCGAGAATTGCTTCTAAAAGAGTCGTCTTGCCGCTCTGGAATGGGCCCACCAGCGCAATGCACCGGGGACCCTTGGGATTCGCGCCATTTGTTCCCATAAATACCTCCCTTGCCGGCCGGGAGGTCGGACCTGGTTTCCCGGCCCTTTCAAGTATCGTCTCAGGTGGAGACGAGACTGGCAAGGGGCGGCGCACGCATGCGGGCGCGACCAATTGTATTGATTTGTATCAATGCTCGCGGCAGCAAGTTCCGCCTGTCAGTTGCCGAAGCGGAGGCGCGCGCAATTCGCTCTGTCTTTCCCTCTCCCCGCAAGCGGGGCGAGGGAAGAAGAAGAGCTATTTCAAATTCCCGCAAAACCGCTGGATACGCCGGCAGGCTTCTTCCAGGTCCTCGGTCTTGGTCGCGTAGGAAATGCGGAACGCGGGGCCCAGCCCGAACGCCGTGCCCTGCACCACCGCCACGCCTTCAGCTTCCAAGAGCTCGGTGACAAAGTCCTCGTCACTGGCGAGCTTCTTTCCGGTTGACGCGGTCTTGCCCATGGTGCCGGCGCAGGACGGATAGACATAGAACGCGCCTTCCGGCGTCGGGCACTTGATGCCGTTGGCCTGGTTGAGCATCGACACGCACAGGTCGCGCCGCTCCTTGAAGATCTTGTTGTGCTTGGCGATGAAGTCCTGCGGACCGTTGAGCGCTTCCACCGCCGCCCATTGCGACACCGCCGCCGGGTTGGAGGTCGACTGCGACTGGATCATCGCCATGGCCTTGATCAACGGCTCCGGCCCGCCGGCATAGCCGATGCGCCAGCCGGTCATGCAATAGGCCTTCGAGCAGCCGTTGATGGTGAGCGTGCGCGGATAAAGCTGCGGCTCGACCTGCGCCGGTGTGAAGAACTTGAAGTCGTCGTAGACCAGGTGCTCATACATGTCGTCGGTCATGACGTAGACATGCGGATGCTTGAGCAGCACGTCGGTGAGCGCCTTCAGCTCGGCACGCGTATAGGCGGCGCCCGACGGGTTCGACGGCGAGTTGAGCAGGAACCATTTGGTCTTCGGCGTGATCGCGCGCTCGAGCTGGGCCGCCGTCACTTTGAATCCGGTCGCCATGCTGGTCTCGACCGCCACCGGCTCGCCGCCGGCGAGCAGCACCATGTCGGGATAGCTCACCCAATACGGCGCCGGGACGATCACCTCGTCGCCGGGGTTGAGCGTCGCCACGAAGGCGTTGTACAGCACCTGCTTGCCGCCGGTGCCGACATTGATCTGTGAGGCTTTGTAGTCGAGGCCGTTCTCGCGCTTGAACTTCTTGGCGATGGCGTCCTTGAGCTCGGCGATGCCGTCCACGTTGGTGTACTTGGACGCCTTGCCGTCGCGGATCGCCTTGATCGCCGCCTCTTTGATGTTGTCGGGCGTGTCGAAATCCGGTTCCCCGGCACCCAGCCCAATGACATTGCGGCCGGCCGCCTTGAGCGCGCGCGCCTTGTCGGTGACGGCGATGGTCGCCGACGGTTTGACGCGCTTGAGCTGGTCCGCAAGGAAGGCCATCGAACGATCTCCAATTCATGCCGCTACGGTCACGATTGCCCCTGTCGTAATGCCCGAGGCCGAGTCCAGCAAGGGGCCCTTTGTTGAAGAAAATCGATGGCAGATATCTACTTCCGCTATCGGTCGCGGCCCCCCGAAGCCGTCTGCAAACCTTAGGCTTCGGCGGCCTTCTCGGGACCGGGTTAACCGGGGGGCAACCGTCAGATGATACCCACCTCCATCATGACATTGGACCGGGCCGGATTACGCCAGTTGGATGGCCTCATCTGGGCGATGATCGCCGCGGTTGCGGCTGCCGTCCTGGCCTCCCTTGTGCTGTCCGATTTCCGCTTGGTGTGGGCCTCGTTTCTGGCACCCGCCACGACCACCTCGGTGTTTGCCGCCGGGCAATGGTTCTACCAGACACGCCGACCCGACCCCCGGCTTGCCGCCGCCCTCGGCAGCACCGCGCAGCTCGTCGCCTTTTCGGCGGTGGGCGCGCCGCTCTCCTATCTCGCCGCCAGCCTGAATTTCCCGCTCTACGATCACTGGTTCGAAGCCGCCGACAAGGTGTTCGGACTCGACTGGTTCGGGCTGTTCGACTGGCTCAAAGGGCACGCTACCGCCGGCTTCCTGTTGCGGCTGGTCTATATCAGCCTGATGCCGCAGACTTTGGTGGTGATCCTGGCCCTATCGTTGGCCGGGCACTTCGCCGCGCTGCGGATTTTCGTGCTCGCCTTCGTGTTCACCGTGCTGGTGACGATCGCGATATCTGCTTTCTGGCCGGCGCAGGGCGTCTGGCTGCTGCATGGCATGACCGCTTCCGACGGCCTGAGCCTGCCGGTCAGCGCCACGAGCTGGCCGGTGTTCCTCGGTCTGCGCGACGGCACGTTCCGGCTGCTGATGGCCGGCGGCGCGGAAGGCATCATTACCTTCCCTAGCCTGCATTCGGCGCTCGCGCTGATTCTCGCCGTCGCGTTTTGGCCGCTGCCGGTACTGCGGTGGATCGGCGTCGGCCTGAATACGATCATGATGGTGTCGATCCCGATCGACGGCTCGCATTATTTCACCGACATACTGGCGGGCATTGGCATTGCGGTGGCCTGCCTGTTAGCCGCGCGCGCGATGGTACAGCGCGCAAACCAGCCACGTCCGGCGCTGGCGGCAACGCCACTTCAGGAACTAGCCACCCCCTCCCGCTAGCGTTCCGCGCCGGCGGCGGTAGAATAGCCGAGAAGAGCCGGGGTACCGGCCGCCGCATCAGGGAGCCGCCCATGAAGTTGTCCGCCGAGCAACTGCGTGCGTTTGACGAGCAAGGCTACGCCTTCTTCCCCAATTGCTTCTCCGAGGACGAGATCGCGCTGCTGCGCCTGGAAGCCGACAAAATCCTCAAGCTCGACCGCCAGGAGGTCTGGCGCGAGAAGTCCGGCGCGCCGCGCACCGCCTTTGCCGCCCACAAGTTCAACAAGGTGTTCGAGGTCATGGCGCGCCATCCGCGCCTGGTCGAGCCGCTGATGCAGCTGTTCGGCGAAAGCGTCTACGTCCACCAGTTCAAGCTCAATGCCAAGGCCGCTTTCGAGGGCGACGTGTGGCAGTGGCACCAGGACTACGGCACCTGGGCGGCGCGACGACATGCCCGAGCCGCGCGCCATGAACATCGCGATCTTCCTCGACGACGTGCTGCCGATCAACGGCGCGCTGATGATCATCCCGAAGAGCCACAAGCAGGGCGTGCTCGCCGCCGGCCACGACAAGACCACCACGTCTTATCCGTTATGGACGCTCGACAAGGAGACGGTGACGCGGCTCGCGCAAGAAGCCGCCGGTCCCGACGGCGTCGGCATCGTGGCGCCGACCGGCAAGGCCGGCTCGGTACTGATGTTCCGCGGCAATCTGGTGCACGCCTCGCCGCCCAACATCACGCCCTATCCGCGCAAGATCGTGTACCTGACGCTGTGCGCGGTCTCCAATCACATCACCAAGTTTACGCGACCGGAATGGATCGCGCACCGCGACTTCACGCCGATCGAGATGGTCGACGACGACGCGTTGCTGGAATATGCCCGCGTGCACCGGGTAGCGGCGGAATAAAAATAAATTTGCCGTAACCGGCGCGGCGGCAGCTTGCGCGTTTTGCCAAGCGCGCAAATTTGAAATGCGCGGCACGGCGCGCGGCCCATTCGGCCTTGCTATTGCCGGACTTGTCTTGCCCTATCCGGCGCGACGGCACTAAGAAGGTTCGGGATGTATACGCTCTATTCGATGCAGCGGTCCGGCAACAGCTACAAGGTCCGCCTGGCGCTGGCCCGGCTCGGCATTCCGTACCGGCTGGTCGAGATCAACATCATGCAAGGCGAAAGCCGCACGCCCGAATTCCTCGCCAAGAATCCCAATGCCCAGGTGCCGCTGCTGGAGGTGGCGCCCAATCGCCACCTCGCCGAGTCGAACGCCATCCTGTGGTACGTCGCCGGCGGCACCACGCTGGCGCCGGAGGACCGCATCGAGCGCGCCGAGGCGCTGCAATGGATGTTCTTCGAGCAGCACAGCCTGGAGCCCAATATCGGCGCGGCCTATTTCTGGCTGGCTTTGATCAAGGGCGGGCGCGACCTGCAAAGCCACGCGCTCGAGGACTGGATGGAAAACGGCTATCGCGCGCTCGGGGTGATGGAGATGCACCTCGGCAAGTACCCCTATTTCGCCGCCAACCGCTTCACCATCGCCGATATCGCGCTCTATGCCTTCACCAACTTGGCGAATCAGTGCGATTTCGAGCTGGAGCGCTATCCGGCGATTCGCGCCTGGCTTGCCCGCGTCGAGGCGGAACCCGGCTATGTGCCGATGGACTGGCAGCCGCAGCTGGCGGCGGCGCAATAAGTGCGCGCCCTTTCACCTTTCGTTAACCCCGCCGTCACGAAAACGCCACGGTTCATCAACGGCTGCGCCGTAATCGGGCCGAACCATTGCCCGGTTCAATAGTTAATACACCACAATCGGATAATCGATTTCCCGGCATAAACGGGTTCATCATGCGCACGCCCCTCGATGGCTCCGGCTTCACGGCACCGCCCGACCGCGCGCTCGGTCACGAGCGCCGGCGCGTTGCCGTCACCTCGCTGATTGCCAGCGCGGCGCTGGCCTTCGCCACCGTCGTGGTTGCCACCGTGGTGTCGGTCGGGATTGCGCGCGCCAATGTGGTCGACAACGTGATCGACAACGAAGGCGGACTGTTCGCAGTCGCGCTGCTGCTCGGCCTGCTGTTCATCGGCATGGGCGGCCTGACCATGCTGACGCTGCCGCACCCCCTGAGCCTGCCCGGCCACAAGTCGAAAAATCCCGAGAATCTGGCCTAGGGCCCTTCCGGAACTCTTCACCATGACGCACCGTTGGACGAAAGTCGACGGAGCTTTTCGCATGCGCGCGTTTTTCATAGCTGTGCTGCTGGCGGCCTGCGCGGCAACGGCGCGGGCCGCCGATCCCGTCTTCCCGAGTTCGGCCGGTGACATCGCGATCGAGACCGTCGCGCGCGGTCTGGTGCATCCCTGGTCGCTCGCCTTCCTGCCCGACGGCCGCATGCTGGTCACCGAGCGGCCCGGCCGCATGCGCATCGTGACGCGCGACGGCACATTGTCCCCGCCGGTCGCCGGCGTCCCCCCGGTGGTCGCGCGCAGCCAAGCCGGCCTGATGGACGTCGCGCTCGATCGCGGCTTCGCGCAGAACCGCACGCTCTATTTCTGCTTCAATGCCGATGCGGGCTTCAACGTCGCGGTCGCCCGCGCGCAGCTCGATGCCGGCACCGCCCCGCGCCTCGACGCGGTGACTATCATCTTCCGCCAACAAGGCCCGCCCTCGCCCGGCGGCCTCAACGTCGCCTGCCGCATCGCGCAAAGCGCCGACGGCAATTTGTTCGTCGCGCTCGGCGATCATTTCGGACCGCGCGACGAGGCGCAGAACCTCGCCAACACCATCGGCAAGATCGTGCGCATCAAGCCGGACGGCGCGGTGCCGCCGGACAATCCGTTCGTCGGCCGAGCTGGCGCCAGACCGGAAATCTGGTCCACCGGCCACCGCAATCCGCAAGGGCTGGCGTTCAATCCGGCCGGCGGAAAATTATGGGAGCAGGAACACGGGCCACAGGGCGGCGACGAGATCAACATCGTCGAGAAGGGCAAGAACTACGGCTGGCCGGTGATCGGCTACGGCATCGACTACAGCGGCGCCCGCATCCACGAGAGCACGCACAAGCCCGGCATGGAGCAGCCGGTGTGGCACTGGACGCCGTCGATCGCGCCGTCCGGCATGGCCTTCTATACCGGCGATCAGTTCAAGGGCTGGAAGGGCAGCCTGTTTAATGGCGCGCTGAAATTCCAGTTGCTGTCGCGGCTCACACTCGACGGCGACAAGGTCGTGAAAGAGGAGCGCCTGCTGCAAGGTCTGCGCGAGCGCATCCGCGACGTGCGGCAAGGGCCGGACGGCGCGCTCTATCTGCTCACCGACAACAGCGCGGGCCGCATTTTGCGCCTGGCGCCGGCGAAGTAGATCCGCAGCCCGTGACGCCGGTCTTGTGCTATTGTTTCGGGCCTGGACGCGAGATTGCAGGGCAGCGCGCCCGCATCGAACCGGGAGCGACCGATGCGCGACACCCACCTGATAGCCGCCTGCGCCGCCATGCTGATCGCCGGCCTGCTGCCGGCGGCCGCGCAGAACCAGCCGCGCGGCGCGCCGCAGCCGGCAGCGGCGCGGCCATACAAGCCAGTTGTCATCACGCCGGCGACGCCGCTGACCGATGCCGCCTTCGACGCCATGCGCAAGCAGCTCGGCGAGGTGGCCAGGCGCAAGGATCGCGCCGCCCTGGCGCGGCTGGTGGTGGCGCAGGGCCTGTTCTGGCGGCGCGAGAACCGCGACACCGCCGACAAGCGCAAATCGGGCGTCGATAATCTTGCCGCCGCGCTCGGCCTGAACAACAAGGACGCCGTCGGTTGGGACATGCTCGCCGGCTATGCCGGCGATTCGAGCGCCGCGCCCTCGACCGAGCACAAGGGCGCGTTCTGCGCGCCGGCCGATCCCGCCTTCAACCGCAAGGATTTCGACGAGCTGATCAAGGCGACGCAGAGCGACCCCAGCGAATGGGGCTATCCGGTGTCGGCCGGCATCGAGGTGCATGCCGGCCCGCAGGCCAATGCGCCGGTGATCGACACGCTCGGCCTCGCCTTCGTGCGCGTGATGCCGGAGCCCACGCCCACCTCCGCGGCTTACGTGCGCATCGTCACGCCCAGCGGCAGAGCCGGCTATGTGTCGGTCGACGCCATCGCGCCGGTCGGCAACGATCAACTGTGCTACGTCAAGGACGGCGACGCCTGGAAGATCGGCGGCTATATCGGCGGCGGCGAGCCGCAATAACCCATGCCCGATCCCGAACAAGCGCCGCTGTCGAAACCGTCCCGCACGCTCGCCTGCGCGCGCTGCGGCACCGTGTTCGAATGCCGCTCTGCCGGCGGCTGCTGGTGCGCGGCCGAGCCGTACCGGCTGCCGCTCACGGCGGCCGGCGCCAGCGAGGATTGCCTGTGCCCGGCCTGCCTGCGCAAGGCGGCGGGATGTGCCCCGGACGCGGCGCAGCACGAGCGCTAGCGAGGTGGTGCGCCGCAGATCCGGGGCCCCGATGTCGGTTCCTGAAAGTGCTGGGCCCCGGGTCTGCAGCGCATCACTGCGTGCTGCGCTGCGCCCGGGACACGAGCATTGCATTCGTCTATAGAGGGCGCCCGCCAATTCCCCTTCATACGAGACCTGACCCCATGATCGATCTCTACGCGCTGACCTCTCCGAACGTGCAGAAAATCTTCATCATGCTCGAGGAATGCGAGCTGCCCTACAACACCAAGCTCGTCGACGTATGGAAGGGCGACCAGTTCAGCGCCGAATTCAGCCGGATCAACCCGCTGCAGAAAATCCCGGCCATCGTCGACAGTGACGGCCCCGGCGGGGCGCCTTACGCCGTGATCGAATCCAGCGCCATCCTGCTCTATCTGGCCGAGAAGACCGGCAAGTTCATTCCGCACGATCCGGTGCGGCGCTACGACACGCTGCAATGGCTGATGGTGCAGGTGGCCAATATCGGGCCAATGTCGGGCCAGCTCGTGCATTTCAGCAAATACGCGCCGGCCGGCCAGGGCTATGGCCACAGCCGCTATCGCACGCAGGTAAACAAGCTCTACGACGTCTACGAGCAGCGGCTGTCGGCGCATCCTTACGTCGCCGGCAGCGACTACAGCATCGCCGACATCGCCGCCTTCCCGTGGCTGCGCAATATCGAGCTGCTCGCCATGGATTTGTCGAAGCGCCCGCACGTCAAGGCCTGGGTCGATAAGCTCAACACCCGCGACGCGGTCAAGCGCGCTTATGCCAAGGTCGCCACCATCAAATCGGTGCGCGACAGCGCCACCGACGACGCCAAGGACCGCTTCTTCGCCCGCGGCAAATACGCCCAAGTCTAAATCAAACGCGAGAAGAAGTGGCCCCGCCGCTCATCCAGCTCAAGGACATCGCGCTCACCTTCGGCGGCACCCCGCTGCTCGACGGCGTCGAGCTGTCGGTGTCGGCGGGCGAGCGCGTCTGCCTGGTCGGGCGCAACGGCTCCGGCAAATCGACGCTGCTCAAGATCGCCGCCGGGCTGGTCGAGCCCGACCGCGGCAGCCGCTTCATGCAGCCGGGCGCCACCATCCGCTATCTGCCGCAGGAGCCGGATTTCGCCGGTGCGACCAGCGTGCTCGGCTATGTTGAAGCCGGCCTCGGTCCGCACGACGACCCGCATCTGGCGCGCACCCTCATCGAGCAGCTCGGCCTCACCGGCCGCGAGGACCCGGCGCATCTGTCCGGTGGCGAAGCGCGCCGGGCGGCCATCGCGCGCGCGCTGGCGCCCTCGCCCGATATTCTTTTGCTCGACGAGCCGACCAACCATCTCGATCTGCCGATGATCGAATGGCTGGAGCGCGAACTGTCCGAGCGGCGCTCGGCTCTGGTGACGATCAGCCATGACCGACGCTTTTTGCAGAACCTGTCGCGCGTCACGGTCTGGCTCGATCGCGGGCAGACGCGGCGCATCGAGCGCGGCTTCGGCGACTTCGAGGCCTGGCGCGACACGGTGCTGGAGGAAGAGGAGCGCGAACAGCACAAGCTCGATCGCAAGATCGTCGCCGAGGAGCATTGGCTGCGCTACGGCGTGACCGGCCGGCGCAAGCGCAACGTGAAACGGCTCGGCACGCTTCAGGAACTTCGGCAGACCCGCAACGATTATCGCGGCGTCGCCGGCAGCGCGGTCGTCACCGCCGCCGAGGCCGCGCAATCCGGCAGCCTGGTGATCGAGGCCAAGCATCTCAGCAAGGCCTATGACGGCCGCGCGATCGTGACCGATTTCTCCACGCGCATCCGGCGCGGCGACCGCATTGGCATTATCGGCCCCAACGGCAGCGGCAAGACCACGCTGATCGGCCTGCTCGCCGGCACGCTCGCGCCCGACGGCGGCACGCTGCGGCTCGGCGCCAATCTGGCGATGGCGACGCTCGAGCAAAAGCGCGACAGCCTCGATCCCAACGCCACGCTGGCCGAGGCGCTGACCGGCGGCCATGGCGACACCGTGATGGTGGGCGACACGCCGCGCCACGTCATCGGCTACATGCGCGATTTCCTGTTCGCGCCCGAACAGGCGCGCTCACCGCTTTCCGTGCTATCCGGCGGCGAGCGCGGCCGCCTGATGCTGGCGCTGGCGCTTGCCAAGCCGTCGAACGTGCTGGTGCTCGACGAGCCGACCAACGATCTCGATCTGGAAACGCTCGACGTGCTGGAGGAAATGCTGGGCGCCTATGCCGGCACCGTGCTGGTGATCAGCCATGACCGCGATTTTCTCGACCGCGTGGTGAGCGGCGTGATCATGCCGGAAGGCAACGGACGCTGGCTGGAATATGCCGGCGGCTATTCCGACATGCTGGTGCAGCGCGGCGCCGATCTGGCGCGGCTGCCGATCGCCAAAGCGGTTGCGAAAGACAAGTCGGCACCGCGCGCGCCCTCCGACACGGCGCGCAAGCGCCGGCTCAGCTTCAACGACAAGCACGCGCTCGACACGCTGCCGCAGACGATCGCGGGCTTGCAGGCGACAATCCACACGCTGCAGGAGAAGCTGCACGACCCCGACCTTTATGCGCGCGACCGCCAGGCTTTCGACCGGGCATCGAGCGCGCTGGCCGACGCGCTGGCCGAGCTGGCGGCGGCGGAAGAGAAATGGCTGGCGCTGGAGATTTTGCGCGAGGAGATCGAGGGCTGACACCTTTCCAGCCGCGCCAGCGCGGATCATAATGCCGCAATTTTTCGTCCTCCCTCATCCATGAAAGCCCGCCCATGATTTTCGAAATAGCACAGATCGACGTGAAGCCCGGTATGGAGACCGCCTTCGAGACCGGCGTTAAAAATGCCGCGCCGCTATTCAAGCGCGCCAAGGGCTGCACGGGCATGGCGCTGCAGCGTTCGCACGAGAAGCCGCAGCGCTACCGGCTGGTCGTGCAATGGGACACGCTGGAGAACCACACCGTCGATTTCCGCGGCTCGCCGGATTTCCAGGAATGGCGCAAGCTGGTCGGTCCCTGCTTCGCCGCGCCGCCCGAGGTCGAGCATGTGCGCGAGGTGGTGAAGGGATTCTGAAGCCGCGGCGCGGCACAGCGGACACCCTTTCCTCGCCTGCGGACTCGCCCCATATTCGAACCGATGGCGAACCCCCCAAAAAAGCCCAAGGACCCGGCGCACCCAACGCGGGCCAAGGCGGCGCGGCCGGTCGAGCCGGCGACGCCCGACGCGCTGGCCGATCTGCTCAATCCGGGCATCAACAAGGGCACCGCGGGGCTTGGCTCGGGCACCGGCAAAGACTCGGGCCTGCAGCCGCCGCCGGATAATTCCTTCGACCGCCGCGCCGATTTCTCCGCCGCGCACAAGGCGCGCAAATCCGCGCGTGAGGGTTTCGGCGAAGCGCCGCAGAGCGATTACAGCGGCTCGCCGATCAGCGGGCTCGATCCGGCTTTGGCGAAGGAGTTGGGGCTGGGGGATGAGAAAGAAAGTTCACCCCCTCCCGGCGAGCTGTGCTCGCCGACCTCCCCCCTCCAGGGGGAGGTGAAGAAAGAAGGAAAATATCGCCTTCCTCGCGCGGACCTGCCGCAGCCGGGCCACGGCCTGTCGTCGATGGGTGTCGCCGCCACCGCGCAGTCGCTCGAACGATTGCTGCGCGAGGGGAGGCCGGAATTTTCATCGTCAACACCGTGGAGACCGCACAGACCGTCCAGACCGTCCAAATCGGAAGGCGGCAAGCGCTTCACGATCGTGTCCGAATTCGAGCCGAAAGGCGACCAGCCGGAAGCGATCCGCGAGCTGGTGGAAGGCGTCAGCCGCCACGACCGCACCCAGGTGCTGCTCGGCGTCACCGGCTCCGGCAAGACCTTCACCATGGCCAAGGTGATCGAGGCGACCCAGCGCCCGGCGCTGATCCTGGCGCCGAACAAGACGCTGGCGGCGCAGCTCTATGGCGAGTTCAAGTCGTTCTTTCCCGCCAACGCGGTGGAATATTTCGTCTCTTATTACGACTACTACCAGCCGGAAGCCTACGTGCCGCGCACCGACACCTATATCGAGAAGGAATCCTCGATCAACGAGCAGATCGACCGCATGCGCCATTCGGCCACGCGCTCGCTGCTGGAGCGCGACGACGTCATCATCGTCGCCTCGGTGTCGTGCATCTACGGCATCGGCTCGGTGGAAACTTATTCGGCCATGACCTTCACGCTCACGCGGGGCGGCAGCATCGGCCAGCGCCAGCTGCTCGCCGACCTGGTGGCGCTGCAATACAAGCGCACGCAAGCCGATTTCTTCCGCGGCTCGTTCCGCGTGCGCGGCGACGTGATCGAGATTTTCCCGGCGCATTACGAGGACCGCGCCTGGCGGGTGTCGCTGTTCGGCGACGAGATCGAGTCGATCCACGAATTCGATCCGCTCACCGGGCAGAAGACCGACGAACTCGACTTCGTCAAGATCTACGCCAATTCGCATTACGTCACGCCGCGCCCGACGCTGATCCAGGCCATCGCCGGCATCAAGCACGAGCTGCGCGGCCGCCTCGACCAGCTCCATGCCGCCGGCCGCCTGCTGGAAGCGCAACGCCTCGAGCAGCGCACCGTGTTCGACCTGGAAATGATGGAAGCCACCGGCGCCTGCGCCGGCATCGAGAACTATTCGCGCTATCTCACCGGCCGCAAGCCGGGCGAGCCGCCGCCGACGCTGTTCGAATATGTGCCGGACAACGCGCTGGTGTTCGCCGACGAAAGCCACGTCACCATTCCGCAGCTTGGCGGCATGTTCCGCGGCGACTTCCGCCGCAAGGCGACGCTGGCCGAATACGGCTTCCGCCTGCCCTCCTGCATGGACAACCGGCCGCTGCGCTTCGAGGAATGGGACGCCATGCGGCCGCAGACCGTCGCGGTGTCGGCGACGCCCAGCCACTGGGAGATGAACGAGGCGCGCGGCGTGTTCGTCGAGCAGGTGATCCGCCCGACCGGGCTGATCGACCCGCCGGTCGAGGTGCGCCCGGCGCGCACGCAGGTCGACGACCTGGTCGGCGAACTGCGCCAGGTGGCGCAGGCCGGCTATCGCGCGCTGGTCACCGTGCTGACCAAGCGCATGGCCGAGGACCTCACCGAATATCTGCACGAGCAGGGCATCCGCGTGCGCTACATGCACAGCGACATCGACACGCTGGAGCGCATCGAGATCATCCGCGACCTGCGGCTGGGCGCGTTCGACGCGCTGATCGGCATCAATCTGCTGCGCGAGGGCCTCGACATTCCGGAATGCGCGCTGGTCGCCATTCTCGACGCCGACAAGGAAGGCTTCCTCCGGAGTGAAACGTCGCTGATTCAAACCATCGGCCGCGCCGCGCGCAACGTCGACAGCAACGTCATCCTCTATGCCGACGCCATGACCGGCTCGATGCAACGCGCCATCGAGGAAACCAATCGACGGCGCGAAAAGCAGGTCGAATACAACACCGCCAACGGCATCACGCCGGAGAGCATCAAGCGCTCGATCCACGACATCATGGACAGCGTGTACGAGCGCGACCACGTGCTGATCTCCACCGGCGGGGCCGGTGAAGGCGAATTCGCCGACGCCGCCACCATCGGGCACAATTTCGAGGCGGTGATCGGCGACCTGGAGACGCGCATGCGCGCGGCCGCCGGCGATCTCGACTTCGAGCAGGCCGCGCGCCTGCGCGACGAGATCAAGCGGCTGCGGCAGACCGAGCTGGCGGTGGTGGATAATCCGACCGTGCGCAACGTGATGGTGGCGCAGGACTCCAAGCTGCGGCGGGCGACTTCTTCACCCTCCCCCTTGCGGGGAGGGTCGGCCACCGAAGGCGGCCGGGGTGGGGGTCCGTCGGACCGCCCGCACAAGCCGGACCTCGACGAAATGGGCATCGCGCTCGGCCACGAGGTGAAGCCGGCGCGGCCGAACAATCCAAGGTCGAAACTCGGTCGTTCCGGCATGCGGGGTGGGTGGAAGAGAAATAAGCGGTAAGCTTTAGGGCGATGGATGATCCAGGAACAGTGGAAGGTCAGCATCGCGGCGTTTTTTCTCTTCTACAGACTCCACCGTTTCTGTCGTGCGCACTCGGAGGTACGCTTCGACGAATTTATCAGTTTCGATACGGAGTTCACCGTCCGTAAGCCCTTCAAAGTCCTTCCGTTGAAAAACTCGAACGACTCGAACCGCGGATCCATCTTCGGCGGAAAGGTCCACGAATGCCAAAGGCATATCTCGATAGTCTCTTAATCTGAATATTGACCGCTCAAGGATTGATCCGAATACCGCGCGCGTGAGGTCATCAAACTTGTCGTGCTTCCAGAAACTTGGCCAAAAGAGCTTCGGAACCGATCCTTCCACAATGACGCCCGGTGGATTCACGGGCACGAGCAGGCCTCGACCAATAGGATAGTATCGCTTGTCGATCATGAGTAACTTGGCTGGCTTGTAGATGCGGAGGTAATCAGCCAACGCTCGAACAGCCTCTAAATTGCTTTTGCGATTCAGTTCTCCTCGTAGGAGTTCGCAAGCTTTTTCAATCATCGCCAATGGAACGCCGAGCCTGATGAGATCGATGATCCATTGCTCTCGCAGCTTCATATAGCTGACAGGCGGCAAGTTGGATAAGCCACGGATCCGCTTTTCTATTTGACCCGACGTGCCGCCGAGCAAGACACTGAAATGCTGAAGACTTGGAATACGGGTAGGTGATTTCTTCTTAGGCACGGAAGCCTCCGTGAAGCGTTCCTTCCTTTCGGAAGTGATTCGCGATTTCGTGATCTGAAATTATCATACCTGGATTCGATGTAGTTTGATAATTCCATGTCTTGTACCAAGGACCGCCTTTGACATGACTCCAGTCGTAAAGCTGAGAAACTGACGCACGTGTGTATATGTTTATGTATTGCCAAATAACTTTAAGGTCTCGTCCTTCAATAACATCGTCAACATCAGCCAAAACTTCGGTCTGGAAATCCATCTTTTTTGCGAGCGAATCGATGGGTTGGTCTCCATAACGCTTAAAACTATTAAACAAAGTATAGAGCACGGGACCGTGCTGCCACGCCTCAAATTGCTCGTCCACTAACGGCTTTCCAGTCTTCGCAAGATAGTGGCCGTGCAAAAAATAAACGATTTTGTTTACAGCAAGATTCGTTACCCTCACCCCAATATTGTTGGCGTATTTGAGTACCAAGTTTGCAATTGCCCGCGGGTCATAAGCCATGTCGCAACTCTATTCCGCAGCAACAAGCCGAGCAGCAGAGTGATTGGAGTACGTCTTCCATGTCGGCCGATAGCCATCATCAGCCTGATTTCCCCACATCGCCCAGCCCTTCCGCGTGCCGCGCGCAAACAGTTCAAGAAACGGCCCCGGGCTGCATGCTTCAATTATATCATATTGCTCATCCGGCTTGCGCGAATGCTCGCGCTTACGGGTCGCCAGCAGATTTACCTGCCGCCGACCCGGCGCCAGCGTGCGCGCGTTCTTGCCGCGAACGCCAAACAAAATATTCTCTGTGACGTTGCGGAAATAAAATCCGACGCCGCGTCCATCCGAGCCGCCGTCCTTGCGGACCTTGTGCCAGACGATGTTCGATTTGTAGGTGAAGCCCCAAGCCTTCATCACCGCCAGCCCATCCGGCAACAAGGCGTTCGGACACCACAAATAAAGATGCGCAGTCGGCGCAAGAATTTGCGGCACGGGCAAGGCGGATATTTCGTCGAGCTTCATGGTGCCGTAGCGCGCCAGCCGCTTGTGCTCGGGTGCGACTTTTCCGGTCTTGTTGATGAACTGCCACGGCGGGTCGGCAAGGATCGTCGCGAAGCGGCGCTTCCCGACAAACCGCGATAGGTCATCGGCAGCGGAGAGCGCGTGCCCATTAGTCTTCGACATAACAGGCCTTTCGAATTCCGAAAACGACGATTGGGCAGCCTCCGCCGCCGCCACCTTCAATCCGCGGCAATAATTTCGCCATGTGGGTTGTTGAGGAGCCATAGCTAGCCCCTCGTCCGAGGTCGTCGAAAATGTCCTGCAACTCGTCGCAGCGCGTCACGATGAGGCCGACTTCGATGGCGCGTAGCTCGAATAGCAGACGAAAATTGTTCAGGTCGCGGTCGTAGAACGGATCCTTGTTGTTCCATTCCACTTCCAGGGCCACCCGGTTTTTGTAGCAGTCCACCTTGTGGGTTGGCGTGTCGTATTCGGCTTCGTCCACCACAATCTTGGTTTTGAAGCCCTTTTCTTTCCAGTCGAGTCGGAAGAAGTGACTGTCGAGTTTTTCGGCAATCGTGCTCTTGCGACCGCCGGGCTTCAGGATACTGCTGCGAAACAGCTGGAATTCGCGCAAGACCAAGAGAATGTCTTTCCATTCTTTCGGACGCGCCGCCGACAAGATAGCAAGCCCATTGCGCCATTCGTGGACCTCGTAGCGGGCCGCGATATCGGCTGGGACAATGGATCGAATCGCCATGGGCCATTGTCACTGAACTGGACACCGCGAATACTCTCTTTTATCATGTTCCTGATATGTTCTCAATAGGAGAGTCCGCCCAATGGCCAAAAAACAGGCCAAGAAACTCCCCCCGCTTCACCCCGGTGAAATCCTGCGCGAGGAATTCCTCGTGCCGCTCGGCCTCTCGCCCGGCGCGCTGGCGAAGGCGATGGGCGTGCCGCGCACGCGGGTCGAGCGCATCGCGGCCGAGGCGAGCGGCGTCACCGCCGACACCGCGCTGCGCCTGAGCAAGGCGCTCGGCACCTCGGCGCAGCTCTGGCTCAATCTGCAGAACCGCTACGATGTCGAAACCGCGCAGCGGGCGATCGGCAAGCAGCTCGCCAAGATCGCGCGGGTGAACGCTACAGCGGCGGCGTGAAGCGATAGACCTTTCGTCATGGCCGGGTTTCGTCCCGGCCATCCACGCCTTTTTCCCCGTCATTCCGGGGCGCGAGCGCAGCGAGCAAACCCGGAATCCAGGGCCACGCACTGTGCCGGTTGCCCTGGATTCCGGGCTCGTCCGCCTTCGCCTGTCGGCTTCGGCGGACGCCCCGGAATGACCGGAGAATATTTTCTCAGCGCCCTTGACTCTATTCCCAAGGTATGCTGTCCTAAGGCCGTCCCACCCACTCGAGGGCGTTGTCATGAGACGTTCTGATGGCGGGGTGGGATGCGGCGCCTGCGGGCGGGCTCGTAACCTCGCCTCCGGGAGGCCCCGGGTAACCGTCCGGCCCTACTACGAGGGTCTGCCTTCAATGGCTGGACGCGGCGCGGACGAAGGCGGGCGAAAGCTCGCCGGATCGGGTTGAGCCAAAAGCCGCCCGGGTCTGCGCCCGGAAGTTACGGTCCCGGGGACAGAAATCGCCGCTGTGGAGCGCCGAGAGGCGCCCGCATCCTCCCCAAGAGGATGCGGCAAGACGGAAGACTGGTGCGCCACTCGGTGCTCCACCCCTCGATGCGGTCGAGGGGAAGATAAGGGGAAGACGGCGTACCCGGCGCCGCCAAGAATACGGGCGCTGGCGCACGTCTGCTGTTTGATTGAATCGGAGAGAGGCGCGCGCTATCGGCGATGACGCCGGCGCGAGGCGTATTCGTAGGCGATGGGGCGATCGTCCCACGGATAGTGATAGACGGTGCCGTACTCGGCATAGAGGCAGTAATGACCTTGCCAGGCGCAGCGGTCGCGCCAGTTCCAGCCTTGCCACGTCGTCCTGACATGCCGCACGTGCCTGACACCGGACTCAAGGTCTGCTGCCTGCGACGGCGCGCCGCCGAAAGCAGCCGCCGCCATTGCCGTCGCGAAGACAAGATTTCTTATTTGGTCGCATTTTCTACGGCGAACCGGTTCCCACTTCGCCTGAAAATGCTCTGGCCGTTTCATGGCGCACACGAAAACACCCCTCCGCTGCGATGGCAAATCACACCCGCCCGATTGGTTAAGCGTCGGCGGAGACGTTTCTTAAATTATGGACGGCCGTTTTTACGGACGGTTGCCCGCGCGAGCGGGCTAAGACAGACCCGGCCATGACAACGGAAAGAACGCCAGCCCACAGTTGCCGACATGGCACCCTTTCAGCGACAATCGCGCCGCCGCCCGAATCGCCGGCAGTATTTGGAATTGCCATGATGAAACCTTCGACGCTTGCGCCCCGTAAAACCATGGTCCGCGCGCGCCGGCTTACGTTGATGATCCTCGCCGCCGGCCTGCTGGCCGGCTGCGAGACCGCCGGCTTCGAACTGACGACCGAGGCCGGCAAGCCGGCGGAGCCGCCCAAGGTCGAGGCGCCGATGACACGCTCGCGCGCCGCCTCGGAATGCTGGATGAAGACCGAAAAGGGCAGCGCCGGCGTCAATATCGACAAGCGCGCCGACACCGTCACCAAATGCATCGACGACAAGATGAAGGCCGCGGCGGCGGCGCCGAAGACTTGCGCGTGCCGAAGGAAAAGAAGAAACCGAAGGCCGACAAGGACAAGCCCAAGCAGCTGTCCGCCTACAAGCTGTCGCAGATGTCGGGCTCCTCGGCGCCCAGCCCCTACGGCAATCCGCCCGGCAAGAAGCCCTGAGGCCGGGCGGTCCGGCGCGCCGGATCCCGGACATTTTTTCGCCACAGGCATGAACCTCCGCGCCGGTCCCACCGACACATGGGGGATCGCAGGGGGATCGTGCCGTGCTCAAACGCTTCGTCGTCGCCTTTTTCGCCTTCATCGGGCTGATCGTGCCCACCGCCTTGCTGCTGGCCATGCTGGCGGCGCCCGCCTATCCGGCGCCGCTCGAGCGGCCCGGCTGCGAGCAGAACCTGGCCAGCGCGATGGCCAATATCGCGGCCATGCAGGCGCGCATGAAAACGCTGGCACCCACGCCGGGACCGGCGATCTGCAATGCCACAAGGCTGTATTTCCTCGAACTGGTGAAGGCGCGCGCGGTCACCGCGCTGTGCAAGGACGGCGCCGACCGCGAGCGCGATCTCACCCGCCTCGATGCCGATGTCGAGCACCTCAACGATGCGATCGCGGCGAGCTGTAGCTAGAGCATTTTCCGGCGAAGTGGGAACCGGTTCGCCGTAGAAAATGCGACCAAATAAGGAATCTAGCGCATGATCCCGAAAAGCCTGCGTCACTGACAGCGCCGCAATCGGCGTCACGCGCGCCGCGATGCCGCCTTCGGTCCGCCCAACAGCCGCCCCAGTCGCATGCGGCAATGACCTCACTGGGGAGCGTCAGCGCAACGGTGTTGCGCCTCTGTAGGAGTCACCCATGACGGCCATCATTCCAGAGCGCCTTGCTGCGGAGAAGCTGGAGAAAACGACGCCGGAGACCTTTGCTCCTGCGAAGCGCAAGGCGCCGCAAAAGCTGGGCGAGATCGACCAGGCGGCGGCCAACGCGTTCGAAGGCGAGATCCGTGAATTCGTTCGGCGCGACGTTGCGCTCCTGCTCCGGCAGCGCGAGGCGGAACCGGCGGCCGATCCGGTTGCCGACAATCTGAATGCGCTGATCCGGCGCGTGTCCGGCGTGTCGATGGAAGAAATCGACCGGGTGATCCTCGAGCTGCAGAGCGTGCGCGACATGTTGCGCGGCGAAGGCGAACGCGTCAGCCGCGAGATCGCCGGCTATGCCAGCCTGAGCCATGCGGCCATGACCGCGATGAAGGTGATCGGCGACAGCCTCACGCAATGGAAGAACGCGCCGGACAACGTGGACCAGCGTTCGGCAGGCTGAGCGTGCTCTAAAAAAAAGCCATCGCCGGTGCTATCCGGCGATGGCGATCGGTTCACGGGCCGTCTTATGATTTGATCTGCTCGACCACGATGCGGGTCGATGGCTCGACCAGCAGCACCTTGTCCTTGCCTTTCACGTATTTCAGCCGCTTCACCACATCGATGTCGCCCAGGCTTGCCGGCAGCGGATGCATTTCGTTCAGCGCCTGCTCGGTGGACAATTCACCGGCCGGGGCAAGTGTGTCGGCGTCGGTCGCCGGCTGCGACTTGTCGGCCATCACCGCCTCATAGATGCGCCGACGCTCTTGATCGCTGAGCATTTGCGGCCAAGCCATGATCGGCGTGCGGTCGAGGATATCGTTACGGCTGGAGAATTTCGCGGGCATCGTCTGCCCGGTGGCGCCGATCGGTCCGGATGGCGGCGGTAGTCCTGCCGCGGTCGGCGTCGTCGACGAACCTGAGCTGACAGACGCGGCCGGCTCGGTGCCGGCCTTTTCCGAGGTTGCAGCGCCGGTGGTCGCCGCTGGTGGCTGGCCGGACGCGGTCTGCTCAGATGGGCTGGAAATCGCGCCGCTTCCTTGCGACCCGCTCACGGGTACCGCCCCGGCCGAAGGCTCCGTGGAAACCGGCATCATCAGCGCCGCGCGTGATTCCTCCGGCGTCGGGATTTTCCGAATATCAAGCGACGTCGACGGCGCTTGGATGGTGACGCCGGGATTGATCTGTCCGGTGTCGGGCTTGAAGCCCGGGTTGGTCGGGACTGTGGCGCTCTCCGACGCGCGAACTTGCCCGCTGGCAAGCGGGGCTGCGACCACGAGGCCGGCGGCCAATGCGGTCGCCAACATTAATGGGTGACGTAATTTCAGCATGGGAGCCTCCTCGGCTGTCGAGAACAACGGCCGGGAGGCGGCAGGGTTGCATGAATTCGGTGGCCGCCTGGGCCTGTCTATGCGGGCGGCGGCGTGCGGCCGATGGAACTCGGCCGATCACCCCAGCCAAATCATGGCCAAGTCTCATGGCCAAGTCTCATGGCCAAGTCTCATGGCCAAGTCTCATGGCCAAGTCTCATGGCCAAGTCGGCAAACGGCATCTCCCGGCCGTCAAAACAGCTGGGACGGACAGGCGGCTGCGGTCAGGTCAGTTGGCGGCGACGGCTTTGGCGGGCTTTACGGTCTTGCGCGGCAGCGGGTAATCGGCGCTCTCGTAGAGCTGGCGAATGCCATTGCCGTCGAAGCGCTTCTCCTCGACCTCGAGATAGGCGCCCAGCAGCAATTCAGGCGGCAATTCCTCGATCGCAAAACGGATAGCCTCCGCCGCGGTCGGAAATCGCTTATAGCCAATGGGACGGCGCGATTTGCGGCTGCGGCTGGGAAACAGTTCGGACGGGGCCCGGTAGTTGATCATCGACATAACTCAAGACTCCTCGGCGCCTAATATGGCCCCTAAAGCGCCGAAAATCCAGCGTTTGTGGCCGCTGCATGCCTGTCCGGCCCGGGAAAGGTAAACGCTGTATACCGAAAAATTGCACGGCACCCGGCCCGGCACACTTGCCCACCGAAGCTTCAGCGAAGGCGGGTGCGGCGCCGGGCCGGGTGCCGTCAGCGCGCGCTTAGTCGATAATCTCGTCCACCACTTCGCTGGTGGCCGGATCAACCAGCACGACGCGGTTATTGACCATCATGTACTTGTAGGTCTTGATCGCCGGCACCTCAACCGCGACCGTTTCCGGCACGGTGTAGAGCCGCGCAGTCTGCGGCACCCGCATGCCGACGCGGTACTCGACCGTCGGCTGCGCCGGCTGCACGCGTTCCTGCACGATGGTGCGGTAGATGGTCCGGCGCTGCACCGGCGTGAGCTGCAGCGGCTGTTCGGTCACGATGGTCTGCGTCTGCACCGGCTCACGGGTGATCACGGTGGTCTGCGCATTCGCCGTTGTCGCGCCGACAATGAGCGGGGCCACGATGGTGGCAAGAATCGCGGTTTGGCGAAAATGTGTCATGAGTTCCTCCTGCCTGTTTGGCTTTCAGCAAAAGAAACGCGGCCACGCATGATGCGGTTCCTGTTGCAGCACCGTCTGCGCGCACTGATTCGTGAAAAAATGTCCATATTCAGAATCGCTTAGAGCGTTTCGGACTCCTTTCGTTCCGCCAGCACTGCGCATGCCTGGCTGAGCGCCACGTGTGACTCGATTTTCACAGCGGCGGGAACGCGCGCGTGCCGATTCAAGTTTTGCGTGCAGCGCGACTCCGGCCTTGGTACCAACATTGCAGACTCTGATTCGCGGGGCCCGAGGGATGATTCTCGAATCGATGTTCGGAATGTGGCTTGTGTTGAATGTCTCGCTTGATACCCAAACACCAAACGCCACCGATCCGGCCAGCTGGCTGCGAATGTCGGTGCACCAGAAGGACGCCACGCTGTTGCCGCTGGTGCGGCAGGCGACCGATTGCGTGGTGCGCAAGGTCACGGCCGACCCGCGCTATCAGTCCGACATGCGGCCGGACGATTTCAGCGATCTGGTCGTCGACTCGATTAGCGCCTGCGCGCGCCCGGTGCGCGCGATGATCGACGCCCACGACCGCATGTATGGCAACGGCTCCGGCGAAGCCTTCCTGCTCGGCCCCTATCTCGACGTGCTGCCGTCGGCGGTCGTGAAGCAGGTCAAGATCAGGACGCGTTAATCAGCGCCGGCCGCAGCACCAGCGTGATCGGCAAGGTGATCAGCACGCCGGCGGCCACCACCACCAGCGCCGACGGCACGCCGACCGCGTCGCCGAGTAGGCCATAGATCGCCGGCGACACCGCGCCCGCACCGATGGTGCCGGTATAGAAGATGCCGAAGGCGCGCGGGCGCCGCGCCGGCTCCACCAGGTCCGGCACCGAGCCATAGAGCACCGACGAGGTGCCATTGAGCGCGACGCCGACCACCGGCAACAGCACCAGCGCCAGTTCGAGCGGCAGCGGCAGCAGCGCGACGATGCCGAGCGCCGTCACCGTCTCGGTCAGCCACACCGTCGCCACCGTGCCGATGCGCGCGCCGATATAGGCGCAGACCAGCTTGCCGGCAGCACCGCCGGCAAACACCAGCGTCAGCGCCAGACCGACGGTCGGCAGGCTGGCGCCCTTGGCGGTGAGCACGAACGGCAAAAATGTCAGAAAGGCCATGCGGGTAGCACTGTCGATGACGCCGACCGACAGCAGCAGCGGAAATCCGTAAGCGCGTGCGGCTCCACCGGCGCGTCCGCCGCCTTCGGTCTGGCGCGGCGCGGCCGGTTCCTCGCGCAATCGCGGCATCACCAGGTCGATCCCGATCGCCGCCAGCACGCCGATGCCGCCCAGGAGCGCCACCGCCTCGCGCCAGGGCAGCACGACGAACAGCAGCGAGGCCGCCGCCGGCAGCGTCATCTTGCCGATATCGCCGGCGAAATTGTAGGTACCGAGTGCGGTGCGCGAGCGCGTGCCGGAAAATGCCTGTGCGATCAGCGAGGACGCCAGCGGATGCTGCGTGCTGGCGCCAAGCCCGCCCACGAACAGCGCCGCCACCAGCAAGGCGACACCGGTACTCAGGCCGGCCAGGCAATAACCGAAACCTGCGAGCGCGGTGCCGAGCGCGAGCACGAGCGCTGCGCCGAACCGCTCGGCGAGCAAGCCCGCGGGGATCTGGAAGCCGGCGAGCGCGCCGGAGAACACCGTCTTCATCAGCCCAAGCGCGGCAAAGCCGAGCCCGAATTCGCTCTGCCAAATCGGCAGCATGACATAGATCAGGTCGGTATAGCCGTCGTGCAGCACATGCGCGCCGCAGGCGACACCGAGCGCGCGCCGTTCCTCGCTCTTACGCGTGGTGGGCAACTGTGCGCTCTCGGTCGACGCAGTCATGGCGGCTCCAAACGCGGGCCATAGACCGCGACTGCGCCGGGCTGGAAGTCTTCCCAAGGGAACTTCGACATGGCGGCAAGCCTAGCATGTGAGCCAATTAGGATTGCGGCCGATCAAGTCGCTATGATCCTCAGAAGCGCGCTCACAGACTCAGTCTAGTGCTGACTATGGACTTATGATAGACGAACAAGTGACCGCATCAATATTTGTCAGTTCGGCGGGATTGCCATGGTGGAGCGGCCAAGCAAGCAGTCGTCCCGCATTGCTCGATCGATCCGTGTAAGTATTGCCGGAGAACTTGCGCTCGTGAAATGGGCAATCAAGGAGTCATTCCATATTGCTCATTTGATACTTGCCGGTACCGCCGGCGCGCTTACCATAATGAACCGGCCGATCAAAGAGACGTTTCGTATTGCGCGATTGGCGCGCGTCAGCATCTTCGTCTCAGTGCTCGGAGCCATGGCTATCTTGGTTCCTGATCAGTTTGCTGACGCGCTCAAGAGCGTTGTCGAGTATTCGCTATTGCAGTTGTGCATGGTTGCAGCGTCCGCCCTTTTTGCATCCGCATCAGTTGCGCTCTCGGGGCAGTTAATGATTGCCCGTTTCACTCCGCGGCTGCTGCGTGCGGGCGGTTTCTCCGGATGGACTGCGCGTCATTTGCCCATAACAGCGGCACTGTTGCTCGTGATCGCGACAGCCTTTGCGCTGGGTCAAGCGGTACACAGCGGAATGGTCGCGGGTGCCTATAAAATCGTTTGGGACCTCTGCATAGTAGCAGCTGCATGCGGTATTGCGGCGAGCGTGATCCTCATGTCCCGGTTCCCCGGTGCAGCCGAGCGCATGGCATTATTCGGTCTCGTGTCAGCATTTGTTCTGTTGTTTGTGTTTGCCTTTCTTCCCGTCGCGCTGCCAGCCTGGCTTGGCCCGCTTACCGTCATATTTCTCTGGATCGCGGCGGTCGTTTGGCTAGCAAGCGCTCTAGCATATCGTCTGGCCTCGACCAAGATTCCGATCTTCATTTGTCTCGCTGCTGCCGCAGTGCTTTTCAGCTATTTCGATCTAAACGACAACCACGTTGTACGCCACGAGCGGAAAACAGACTTTGTGCGTGGCGCACATTTGAGCGAGTTCGAATTCGATCAATGGCTTATGAGCCGCACTGACAAGCATCTATACGAGGGAAAGAACTATCCAGTTTTCATCGTTTCCGCAGAAGGCGGGGGCATACGAGCCGCGTACTTTTCTGCGCTCGTTCTGAGCAGCATACAGGACCGCTGTCCTGCCTTTGCTCAGCACATATTCGCGATCAGCGGGGTGTCGGGTGGCAGCGTTGGCGCCGCGGTCT
The DNA here is from genome assembly GCA_016185205.1 of Hyphomicrobiales bacterium. Classification (GTDB taxonomy): domain Bacteria; phylum Pseudomonadota; class Alphaproteobacteria; order Rhizobiales; family Xanthobacteraceae; genus Pseudolabrys. The sequence continues at coordinate 83,741 of JACPOA010000008.1, forward strand.
TTGCGGCGTTGGTGAAGCGCTTGGCCGCAACCGGCGTCAACGACTCGTGTCCACTCGAATCGAGCAGAACTGGCGAGTTCCAAAGGGTTGCGGAAGCAGTACTCCGACATGATTTCTTTTCGCCGTTGTTAGCCGCCTTGCTGTTTCCGGATTTCGTTCAGCGGTTCTTGCCATGGTCTATCGAAAGCTTTGATCGTGCCCGAGCATTTGAATACGCTCTCGAAAGCGCTTGGAAGCAGGAGACAAATGGTGATGAATTTGCTCAATCTTTTTTCGATCTTTCCGCCGGCTGGCGAGGCGGGACAGTGCCTGCGCTCGTATTGAACACCACTAACGTCGAAACGGGGATGCGGATGGTGATCTCGCATCTCGATATTTATGAAGAAAACGAAGGTCCCTTGGAAACGCTGTTAGACGTAAATGAAAACCTGACGATGCCGCTGAGTACGGCAGCGGGTTTAAGCGCCCGTTTTCCGCTTGTAGCACCGGCGGGCAGCATCTTGATCTCGCGCGGGCCGAACGGCGTTGAGAAACGACGTTATGTAGACGGCGGCTATTTTGAGAATACAGGTACGGCGTCAATTTTCGATCTTTTTACCGCGTTGCGAGCATCGTCCTGGAGCGAATCGCGAAAGGTTGATCTTTACGTTTTGCGTATTGGAAGTCAGCAGGCACTACCGCAGTACAGCGGTAAAGGTTTCGGGGAGGTACTGTCGCCAATAAAGACGCTGCTCAACACGCGAGAGGCGCGCGGACTTGTGGCAAAGGCGCAGCTGCTCACCGTGACAATGGGTCTGAATCGAGCGAATCGATACCAGCGCAATTTTGGAATCGTAGAATTCGAGCTGCAACAACGCGCCGTGCCGCTGCCACTTGGGTGGTCTGTATCAAAGATCGCGCGAGACGAGATAGCGGCGCAAGTCAACCAGACGTTCGACTGCAGCACAGTAGAAGCTGACGTTGTTTATAATTCTTGCTCACGTGAGGTAGTCTTGGGCATTCTCAAAAATCGAAACTCTTCACCAAAATGATTTTTGACGCATTCGCGACCCTTGAGATGTTAACCGTAAAATGGCGCACCCTTATTGAGTGACTTTGGGTGGTCGACAGTGGCGTTCTGCGCCTAAAGCAGGAAGCGTAATGCTTAGTTGGCAAACCGGAAATGCATCACGTCGCCGTCGGCGACCACATAGTCCTTGCCTTCCAGCCGCATCTTGCCGGCCTCCTTGGCGCCGACCTCGCCGTTGCAGGCGATGAAGTCGTCATAGCCGATGGTCTCGGCGCGAATGAAGCCATGCTCGAAATCGGTGTGGATCACGCCGGCCGCCTGCGGCGCCTTGGTGCCCAGCGTGATGGTCCAGGCCCGCGTCTCCTTCGGCCCGACGGTAAAATAGGTGACCAGATGCAGCAGCGCGTAGCCGGCCCGGATCAGGCGATCGAGCCCGGTCTCAGCCAGGCCCACCGCCTCGAGAAACTCCGCGCGTTCGGCCGCCGGCAGCGTGGCGATCTCCGATTCGATCTTGGCCGAAATCACCACCGCGACCGCGCCCTCCTCCTTGGCGCGCTCTTCCACCTTGCGTGAAAACGCGTTGCCGGTCGCGGCCGACGCTTCTTCCACGTTGCAGGCATAGAGCACGGGCGCCGAGGTGAGCAGGCCGAGCGAGTGGAACAGCTTTTCCTCATCTAGCTTACGCTCGACCAGGCGGGCCGGCTTGCCCTCGCGCAGCAGAACGAGCGAGCGTTCGATCAGATCAAGCATTTCCTTGGCCTGCTTGGCGTCTTCGCCGGCGCCCTTGGCCTTTTTTTCCAGCGCATCGACGCGCTTTTCCAGGCTTTCGAGATCGGCCAGCATCAGCTCGGTCTCGATCGTCTCGATGTCGGCGACCGGATCGATCTTGCCCTCGACATGGGTAACGTCGCTGTCCTCGAAACAGCGCACCACATGCACGATGGCGTCGACCTCGCGGATGGTGGCGAGGAACTTGTTGCCGAGCCCCTCGCCTTTGGAGGCGCCGCGCACCAGGCCGGCGATGTCCACGAAGGTGATGCGGGTCGGGATGATCTGTTCCGACTTGCCCAGCACCGCGAGTCTATCCAGGCGCGGATCCGGCACGGCGATCTCGCCAACATTTGGCTCGATGGTGCAAAACGGATAATTCGCCGCCTGCGCCGCCGCGGTCTGCGTGAGCGCATTGAAGAGGGTCGACTTGCCGACATTCGGCAGGCCGACGATGCCGCATTTGAATCCCATGGAAATATCCGCGTCAGTTGTTTGGTTGCGCCGTTATTTGGCGGCGGGCTCATCCTTGTCGTCGACGAAACCCTTGGCCGCCATGGCGAGATGGATCTTGTTCTGGAAGGTCGAATCCTTGCCCTCGACCAGCAGACCGGCGCTGTCGGCGATCAGATCGCACAGCGCTTCCACCCAGGGCCACTCGTCCTTGGCGAAATCCATCAGCACGTAGCGTTCCATCAATTTCTTGTCGCCGGGATGGCCGACGCCGATGCGTACGCGGCGATAGTCGTTGCCGATATGCTCGGAGATCGAGCGCAGTCCGTTGTGACCGGCATTGCCGCCGCCGATTTTCAACCGCACTTTACCGGGCGGCAGTTCCGCCTCGTCGTGGAACACCGCGACCTGGCCGGCCTCCAGTTTGTAGAAATGCACGGCTTCCGCCACCGCGCGGCCCGACTCGTTCATATAGGTGCCCGGCAACAGCAGCAGGACGCGCTCGCTGGCGATCGTGCCTTCCACCGCCACGCCCTGAAAGCGCCGACGCCACGGCGCGATGTCATGGCGGCGCGCGATCGCCTGCACCGCCATGAAGCCGACATTGTGCCGGTTGCCGACATATTGCGGGCCGGGATTGCCGAGGCCGACGAAAAGCAGCATGGCTTCACCGGCGTTGCCGCCCTATCCCGAAATCGCGAAAGTCGGTGAGGTGAGGCGAACGCCGCCTCACTTCTTGTCGGACTTGGCCGGCGCTGCGGCCGGCGCGGCACCCGCGGCGGGAGCGGCGCCAGGTGCGGCACCCGGCGTCGCGCCAGGCGCGGCAGCGGGAGCGCCTTCGGCGCCGGGCGCGGTACCGGCGGCGGCGGCGGCAGCAGCGGCAGCGGCGGCAGCGGCGGCAGCCTCGGCGGCGGCCTTGAGCTCTTCCGCGTAGCCGGACGGCGGCACCACCGTGACCAGCGTGATGTCGCCTTGCGCGATCACACGCACATTTGGCGGCAGTGTGACTTCGCTGAGGTGCTTGGAATGGTTGATGTCGAGCTCGGAAATATCGACGTCGATCGATTCTGGAATCGCCTCGGCCGGGCACATCACGTCGACGGTATGAGTGACGATGTTGACCGCGCCGCCGCGCTTGACGCCGGGCGACTGGTCGGAATTGAGCACGTGCACCGCGACCTTGACGCGGATGACGGCGCCTTCCGACACGCGCAGGAAATCCACGTGCATCGGCAGGTCCTTCACCGGATCGAGCTGGAAGTCGCGCGGGATCACGCGGTGCTTGGTGCCGTCCACGTCGAGGTTATAGAGCGTGGTGAGGAAGCGCCCGGCATAGATGCGCTTGCGCAGTTCGGCATGGTCCATGAGGACCATCATCGGGGGCTTGTTCTCACCGTAAATCACGCCCGGCACGCTGCCGGACCGACGTGCTGCCCGAGCGGCCCCCTTGCCGCCTTTCGGACGCACCGTCGCTTTCAGTTCCAGGACGGACGCCATGTTAAAACCCTCATCTAAGCCAATGGAAAAGGCGGCTTTTTTGGCCGCCCACGAACGCGGCAAGCCTCCAGGGGTGCCGGGGGCCGCGTATCGCGCGGGGTTATAGCGGGGGGTGTCGGAAAGGGCAAGAAAGCCGGAATGACCGTGTCGTAAGCACACGAGTTGTCCGGGTTAGGTAGCACACGAGTTGTCCGGTTTTGTGGCCTGCTCAGGAGCAGGGACGATGAACCGGACGACGTGGCTACAGGACCGCAGGATGCAGAAGTTTCGGGATGTTTTGAGC
>JACPOA010000009.1 GCA_016185205.1 Hyphomicrobiales bacterium
AGCGCAGAAGTCAGCAGAGGGCATAGTAGGCGGAGCGCGCTTCGCCGAAGGCCCGAACGTTGGCAGGACGCTCGAATGTGGAGACCTCGGACCGGCCATGCGGCCGAATATCCAGGTGCCTGGCCTTTGGGGTGACGGGAACGGGTGACGCCCGGACGGCGTTGCTCGAAGGGACCGAAACCGGTGCGGCGGGCTCCATGATTAAAGCCTCCGGCGTTGACGCGAAAGATCGCCAACGCTTAATCCAGCGAACCGCCGTATACGGACCCGTATGTACGGTGGTGTGGGAGGGGAGGAGCCGCGAGGCTCCCCCCTATCCCGATTCATAACGCGAACATATCATATTCTCCGTCATGCCCGCGCTTGTCGCGGGCATCCACGGCTTGGCGACATTCGAAAAAAGTAAGACGTGGATGGCCGGGACAAGCCCGGCCATGACGACGGTGAGACACCGGCGTCAACTTATCCTCGCCCCATTCGAAAAACCCCTTTCATTTCAATGTGAAAAAATACTTATCCTCCCCCTCCCAAACGACCTTATATTCCTAGTCGCCCGATCCCATGAGGGGACGCGAACCGGTTGCACCGTTCGTGGGGTTCGGGTCGGCGCCCGCGGGCGTGGCGAGCAGGCCACGCTCCCGGGCGGCGTCGGGCTCCGCCCGCCGGCACTAGGACCGGCCGCGAGGAGCTCGCTGACGGGTGGGGCCCGGTTGCTCGCCCGAAAGCGCGGCCCGACGCTGGAAGACGCCGGACGGCGCGCCGAGAGGCGCCACGCGGTCGCAAATGACCGTGTGCCGGAATGACTGCGCGCTGATTGGCGCGCCGTCCCCCTCCCTTTTCCGAGGGAGGGTGAAATGAGGAAACCTCGGGCGCACGCCGCGCCGCGAGAACGAGGGAGTGTGTCTGGATGAAACTTTCTTCAACACGCTGGCCGCTCACTCGGCACGAACCTCACCGCAAAATCTGGCTGAGGAACAGCTTGGTGCGCTCGTGCTGCGGGTGGTTGAAGAATTCCTCGGGCGCGTTGGCCTCGACGATCTGGCCCTCGTCCATCAGCACCACGCGGTTGGCCACCTGGCGGGCGAAACCCATCTCGTGGCTGACCACGATCATGGTGGTGCCGTCGAGCGCCAGCTCGACCATGGTGTCGAGCACCTCCTTGACCATTTCCGGATCGAGCGCCGAAGTCGGCTCGTCGAACAACATGACTTTTGGATTCATGCACAGCGCGCGCGCGATCGCCACCCGCTGCTGCTGGCCGCCCGACAGCTGGCCGGGATACTTCTTGGCCTGCTCGGGGATGTGCACGCGCTTGAGATATTGCATCGCCAGCTCCTCGGCCTGCGCCTTCGGCAGCTTGCGCACCCAGATCGGCGCCAGCGTGCAGTTCTCCAGCACGGTGAGGTGCGGAAACAAATTGAACTGCTGGAACACCATGCCGACCTCGCGCCGCACTTCGTCGATGCGCTTGAGGTCGGAGGTCAGCTCAACGCCGTTGACGACGATGCGGCCCTGCTGGTGGCGCTCGATGGCGTTGATGCAGCGGATGAGCGTCGACTTGCCGCCGCCCGACGGGCCGGCGATCACGATGCGCTCGCCGCGCCGCACCGTCAGGTTGACGTCGCGCAGCACATGAAACGCGCCGAACCATTTGTGCACGCCGATCAGCTCGACCACCGGCTTGTCCGCCGGCGGCGGCATGGCGGCTGCTGTCGTTTTCTCGCTCATCGCCGCTCCTGCCCGGCCGACAGCCGCAGTTCCATATGCCTGGCATAACGCGCCATCGCATAGCAGAATACCCAATAGAACAGCGCCGCCACCGCATAGCCGGTCGGGCTGGTGACCGGCGTCGCCCATTTCGGATCGATGCGCGCCACCTCGATGGTGCGCAGCAGGTCGAAAATGCCGACGATGAACACCAGCGTGGTGTCCTTGAACAGGCCGATGGTGGTGTTGACGATGTTGGGGATGGTCACGCGCAGCGCCTGCGGCAAAATGACCAGCCCCATTTGCGGCCAGAATTTCAGGCCGAGCGCGGTGGCCGCCTCGTATTGGCCGCGCGGGATCGCCTGCAAGCCGGCGCGCACCACTTCCGCCATGTATGCGGAGGCGAACAACGCGATGCCGATCAGCGCGCGCAGCAGCTTGTCCGGCGTCAAATCCTCCGGCACGAACAGCGGCAGCATCACGCTCGCCATGAACAGCACGGTGATCAGCGGCACGCCGCGCACGAATTCGATGAAGATCACCGAGAACAGCCGCACCGCCGGCATGCGCGAGCGGCGGCCGAGCGCCAGTACGATGCCGAGCGGCAGCGACACCACGATGCCGACCGTGGAGACCACGACGGTCACCAGCACGCCGCCCCACAGCGAGGTGTCGACGGTCTCAAGCCCGAGCGCCGGCGCGCCACTCAACAGGATGAACGAGCAAACCGGCAGCACGACGAAGAAATACAAGGCGCCGAGATCGCGCCGCGGCGCCTCCAGCCACAGCAGCCAGGCGACGCCGATCGCCAGCATGGCGAAGAACACATCGACCCGCCAGCGTTGCGGGATCGGATAGGAGCCGTAGGTGAAATAATTCAGCCGCTCCCACACGAACGGCCAGCAGGCGCCGACATGCGGGCGTTGCTCGCTCGCCATGCAGGCGGTGCGGTCGTGGCCAACCCACACCGCATCGATGAACAGGAAGTCGATCGTGCTCTTGCCGATCCAGACGATCAGCGCCAGCATGACAACAGTCAGGACGATGTTGAATGCACTCGAAAACAGATTGGCGCGCAGCCAGCCCCACGGCCCCCGCATCGCCAGCGGCGGCGGCAGCGCGCCGATCGGCGCGCGTTGCACGAAGGCTAGGTCCGCATATGCGCGTTCACCCGCCACCCCGGTCATGCCCGCTCTCCCACCGGCGCGATCAGCCGGTTGTAGATGTTCATCACGAGCGACGCGGTGAGGCTGATCACCAGATAGACCGCCATGGTGAGCGCCACCACCTCCACCGCCTGGCCGGTCTGGTTGAGCACGGTGCCGGTGAACACCTGCACCAAATCGGGATAGCCGATCGCCACCGCCAGCGAGGAGTTCTTCACCAGATTGAGATATTGGCTGGTGAGCGGCGGGATGATGACGCGCATGGCCTGCGGCATCACGATGAAGCGCAGCGCGAGGTTCGGCCGCAATCCGAGCGCGTGCGCCGCCTCGACCTGCCCGCTCGGCACCGACTGGATGCCGGCGCGCACCGCCTCGGCGATGAAAGCCGCGGTGTAGATCACCAGGCCGAACAGCAGCGCGGCGAATTCCGGCAGCACCTCGACGCCGCCGGTGATGTTGAAGCGGCCGCGCTCGGGGAATTCAAACACGGCCGGAAATCCATGCAGCGCCACGAATATCAAAGGCGGCAAGATCACCAGCGCCGCGATGACCTTCAGCACCGGCGCCGGCTTTCCGGTCAGCGCCTGCCGGCGTTTCGCCCAGATGCGATACACCACCGCCGCCACCATGCCGGCGAGGAGCGTCAGCGCCAAAGCGCCGCTGCCCGCTTGCAGGACCGCGCGCGGCAGCACCAAGCCCCGATTATTGAGAAACACGCTGCCGGCCACGACGTAGCTGTCGCGCGTATCGGGCAGCGTCTTGAGCACGGCGTTGTACCAGAACAGCAGTTGCAACAGCAGCGGCAGATTGCGGATCAGTTCGACGTAGCCGGCCGCCACCTTCGCCACCAGCCAGTTGCTCGACAGCCGCGCGATGCCGATCACGAACCCGAGCACGGTCGCGAATATGATGCCGAGCCCTCCGACCAGCAGCGTGTTGAGCAGGCCGACCCAGAAGGCGCGGCCGTAGGTCGAGCCGCGCGAGGAATATTCGATCAGCGTCTGGCTGATGTCGAAGCCGGCCGTGGTGTTCCAGAATCCGAAGCCGGTCGCGATGCGCGCGCGTGCCAGATTGTCGGCGGCATTGCTGATGGCCGCATACACCAGCAGACCGACGGCCACGCACAGCAGCACCTGATAGACAATGCTGCGCAGCGTCGGATTGGTCAGGAGCGATCGCCTCGGCCGGACTGTCGTCTCGGCGGCGCTCATCGGAACTCAGCGGACCGGCGGCGCGTATTGGATACCGCCCTTGTTCCACAGCGCGTTCAGCCCGCGGCTGATCTTGAGCGAGGAGCCCTGCCCAACATTGCGCTCGAACGCCTCGCCGTAATTGCCGACATGCTTGACGATGCGCACCACCCAATCCTTGGTCAGCCCGAGCTGCTCGCCGAAATTGCCGTCGGCGCCGACCAGCCGCTTGATTTCCGGATTGTCGGACTTGAGCGCGTCGGAAATCGTCTTCGACGTAATGTTGAGTTCCTCGGCGTTGATCATCGCGAAATGCACCCACTTCACGATGTCGAACCACTGGTCGTCGCCGTGGCGCACGGCCGGGCCGAGCGGCTCCTTCGAGATGATATCGGGCAGAATGATGCTGTCACCGGCATTGGCCAGGCGCAGCCGCTCGGCATACAGCCCGGACGCGTCGGTGGTGTAGGCATCGCAGCGCCCGGCGTCATAGGCCTTAATCGCTTCGTCGGCGGTGGCGAAGGTGACGGTCTTGAGCTGCATCTTATGGGCGTTGAAATAGTCGGCGAGATTGAGCTCGGTGGTGGTGCCCTGCTGCACGCAGACCGAGGCGCCGGCGAGTTCGAGCGCAGAATTCACTTTCAGCGCCTTGCGCACCATGAAGCCCTGGCCGTCGTAATAATTGACGCCGGTGAAATTGAGACCGAGCGAGGTGTCGCGCGACGAAGTCCACGTGGTGTTGCGGGCCAGCAGATCGACTTCGCCGGATTGCAGCGCGGTGAAGCGATCCTTGGCGGTGAGCGCCACGAATTTCACCTTGGCCGGATCGTTGAAGATCGCGGCGGCGACCGCGCGGCAGAAATCGACGTCGAGGCCGGCCCACTTGCCCTGCGCGTCCGGCAGCCCGAAGCCGGCGAGCGTGCCGTTGGACCCGCAATTCAACATGCCGCGGTCCTTCACGGTCTTCAGCGTCTGGGCGGATGCGCTCTGCGCCGCAAGCGCGACGGCAAGAACCACAGCAAGAGCGAGAATACTGGCAATGCGTTTCATCTGGTGGCCTCCACAGCGCATAATGGGATGCGGCGCCCTTTCAGGATCGGCCAAACATTTCCGCCGCCGCCGGGCCTTTCGCCCCGCGGTGGGAAAACGTCAATCCCTGGCTGAATTTCTCCAAGCCTGTCGACTATCGGCATCTCAGAACGATCGGAATGTCAGGTCAAGGGGTTGACGCTTGCGGCGGATGCGGACGTATATGCCGTTTGCACCGCGGTTCCATGAACCCTCATCAGACCGGACCCTCGAGCCATCATGGCGAAGACGCCCAAAACCCCGCTTAAGCCGGAAACCCGCCTGGTCACATCCGGCCGCGATCCGCAGGCCTATCACGGCTACGTCAATCCGCCGGTGTATCACGCCTCGACCCTGCTCTATCCCACCGCCGAGGATCAGGTTGCCCACCGCGGCCGCTACAGCTACGGGCGGCGCGGCACGCCCACCTCCGAAGCATTGGAAAGCGCGCTCACCAACCTTGAAGGCGAAGGCTGCGCCGGGGTCGCGCTGCTGCCCTCGGGGCTGGCCGCGATCTCGACCGCGCTGTTGGCCACCGCCGGCGCCGGCGACCACATCCTGGTCAGCGACAGCGTCTATCGGCCGACCCGCACTTTCTGCGACGGCGTATTCAAACGCATGGGCGTCGAGACCACCTACTATGATCCGCTGATCGGCGCCGACATTGGCAAGCTGTTTAAACCCAACACGCGGGCGGTGTTCGTCGAAGCGCCCGGCTCGCAAAGCTTCGAGATGCAGGACATCCCGGCCATCGCCACGGTCGCGCATGACAAAGGCGCAGCTGTGCTGATGGACAATACCTGGGCGACGCCGCTCTATTTCCGCGCCTTCGCGAAAGGCGTCGACCTGTCGATCCAGGCCGGCACCAAATATATCGGCGGTCATGCCGACGTCATGTTCGGATGCGTGTCGGCCAATACGGCGACGCTGTCGGCACTGAAGAACACGGTCTACACCATGGGCCTGTGTGTCGGTCCCGACGACATGTATCTGGCGCTGCGCGGGTTGCGCACGCTCAGCCTGCGGCTCGCGCGCCATTACCAGTCAGGCATGCGCGTCGCGCGCTGGCTCGCGCAGCGGCCGGAGGTTTTGCGGGTGCTGCATCCGGCAATCGAGAGCGACCCCGGCCACGCAATCTGGCAGCGGGATTTCTCCGGCGCATGCGGGTTGTTCAGCATCGTGCTCAAGCCCACGAGCCAGAAATCCGTTTATGCCTTCATGAACGAGCTGACGCTGTTCGGCATGGGCTATTCGTGGGGCGGTTTCGAGAGCCTGGTGATCTCGTTCGACTGCGCCGAGTATCGCACCGCCACCCAATGGGCGCCGGGCGGCCCGACGCTGCGCTTTCATATCGGCCTGGAGGACCCGGACGACCTGATCGCCGATCTCGAACGCGGCTTTGCCGCCTATGCCGCGGTAGCAGAATAGAGTACGTTACAACCATAAGAGGCCGATATGAACTCGGCTTGCGCCGAGTCATTCGCCCGCTGGCGCATTCGAACATGGCGCCCACAAAAACAAATGTAACGTCCATCACAGGGAGACAATTCTCATGAACATGAAACACGCCGTCATAGGTATCCTGGCTGCCGCTTGCTTCATCGCAACGTCGATATTGATGCCGAGCCTCGGGAATGCCCAAGCCGACCCGAAAGTCGAGAAATCAATGGCGGATTTGAAGGCCGCAACCGTGAAATTGGGGGCGCCCAAGCTCGACGGAAAGGAAGCCGTCAGCGGCAAAGATGCCTCCGCGCTCTATTTCGGCACGACCAAAATCAACAACAATTTCGAAGTCGTTGACGCGGTCGTCAAAGCCAATGGCGGCACCGCCACGCTGTTCGCCAAGACCGGCGACGAATACATTCGCGTGTCCACCAATGTGCCGAAGGACAATGGCCGCGCGACCGGGACCATTCTGGACCCCAAGGGCAAGGCCATCGTCGAAATCAACGCGGGCAAGGCGTTCTACGGCGAAGTCGACATTCTGGGTAAGCCCTACGTCACCGGCTATGAGCCGATCAAGGACAGCTCCGGCGGCGTCATCGGCATCTACTATGTCGGCTACGCGAAATAATTCATCGCGCTAAAATTCTGACTGTGGACTGCCAGGCTACGCAAGAAGCTCGGCAGTTTTTCATGCCGCGGCGGGTCCTGCCTGCCGTTCGCGTTTGATGAAATAGAGATTGCGCAGATAGACGAACACGCCGAATCCCTGACCCAAAATAAACACCGGATCCTTGATGTAAAGCGCGTAGCCGAATAACAGCAAGCCGCCGCCGATTGAAAAAAACCAGAACGCCAGCGGGATGACACTCTTGCCGGCGCGTTCGGAGGCGATCCACTGCACCACGAAGCGCATGGTGAAGAGCGCCTGCCCGCAATAGCCGAGCAGCACCACCCAGGTGAGCTTCACCAGGAACACGTCGTAGAAATAATTGCCAACCGTCTGCGATAAATCGACCAGCATTTAATCCTCCGAGATTTCTGCAACACGCTTCTTGCGGCGGATCAGCCACCACACGCCGGCGAGATCCATGATGCCGACCCATAGCCGGTCCCACAGTCCGTAGTTCGACACGCCCGTGCCGCGCGGCCGATCGACCACGTCGACATAGCCGATCGTGTAACCCTCGCGCCGCACCAGCGCCGGCAGGAACCGATGCAGGCCGTCGAAATACGGCAGGCTCAGGAACAGATCGCGGCGGAACGCTTTCAGCCCACAGCCGGTGTCGCGCGTGCCGTCGCGCAGCACGGCGCCACGCACCGCGTTGGCGATGCGCGACTGCAGTTTCTTGAAGCCGCTCGACTTGCGCCCGACCCGCTGGCCGGCGATCAGTCCGACGCGCGGCGCGCCCGCTTCGAGTGCCCGCACCATGGCCGGGATGAAGCCGGGATCGTTCTGCCCATCGCCGTCGAGCGTCGCCACCAGAGGTGCGCGCGCCGCCGCCACGCCGCTGCGCACCGCGCAGGACTGGCCGCAGGATTGCAGGTGACGCACCCGGCGCAGCCAGGGATGTGAAGCCATCAGCCGCTTGAGCTCGGCATCGGTGTCATCGCTGGAGCCGTCATTGACGTAGACCACCTCGAACCGCCATAGGCCGTCGAGCGCGGCGGCGATCTCGGCCACCAGCGGGGCGATATTGCCGGCCTCGTTGCGGACCGGCACCACGACGGACACCGCCGGATCGTTCGTATTCATTTTGCTGGTCCTGTGGGCCGCCGCGCCCGCTTCTTATTAAGTCAAAAGCTCGCGGGCAACCGATTTGATGCGTTTGAACGAGGGGCCCGGCAATTGACGCAACGCGCCGTCCGGTCCGATCGAGAAACCCAGGCCGCGCAGCGCAAAAAAGCGACGCACCATCATCGCGCCCAGCACCCCGACCAGGGCGCCGGCGGCCACATCGGTGGGATAATGCGCCGTCACCACGATGCGGCTGGCCGCGATCAGAAGCGCATAGATCAGCAGCATGGTGCGCGCGCGCGGCCACAGCGAGCCGAATATCACCAGCACCGAGAACGCCGTGGTGGCATGGCCGGACGGCAGGCTGGCATAGGCGGCGGGCCAACTGAATGGGCTGAACAGGGACGGATCGATGCTACCGCCGACGCCCGGCCGCGCACGTCCGAAAATGTGTTTCACAATGTTTGTGAAAATGCCCGGTACGACAATCGCGACGAACAGAAATCCGACGCGCACCATCACCGCCGCCAGCACGCGTTGCGACATGCGCGAAAGGCCCTGCGACAGCGCCGCCAGCGCCAGAAACAGGATGCCGAGCGGCCAGAGGAACCAGCCCGACTTGCCGAAATCGGTGATCACATCGAAGAACCACACCAGCCAGCGCGGCAGATGCGCGACCGCGTTGATGGCGGCGGCGTCGATAAACAGCATCCCGAGCAGAAATACGGCCAACGCCACCGCAGCAGCGATCGCAAGCTGTTGCGGCGGCAGCGGCCAAGGCTTCGACCAAGACCGCGGCGGATGGGTTTTCGCCGGCCGCGCCAAAATCTTCAGTGCCGTCACCACATTGGCAGCACAACGCCGCAGCAGCGCTGCCGTCGAGCCCCCCGCTTGCGAATTCAGGCCGTTGGTCGCGGTCATGGCTGCTCCGCCGAACGGAACACCGTCATCACCACCGGCTTGCCGTTGCTGATATTGAAGCCCTCGATGCGCTGCGTCAGTGCGTAGCGCAATCCGAGCGCATCGGCGCGCTGCACGAAGCTGCGCTCGCTGCGCGCATCGATCAACGCAAAATGGCACGGGCCCGAGCGGAGAAATTCGGCGGCACCGGCGCCGTCGGTGAAGCGGGTCTCGGTGCCGAGCAGGAAGACCAGGCTCGGCTCCTGATAGGCAAAGGTCGATGCCACATGCGGCTGCTCGCAACCGGCCGCACGCACCTCCGCGGCGATCAGCGCGCTCGGAAACAGCGCCGGCAGCGCGGGAAACGTCACCGCATAGACGGCAATACCGATAAACACCGACGACATCATGGCGCGCAGCAGCGCGCGTTCGGCGCCATCGGCTTCATAGAGCCACCAGGCGAACAGGCCGAAGATCGCCGCCGCCGCCGCGAACGGCCATGCGACGATGCCGAGATCGCGGCCGATGGCGATGAAGCCGAAGACCACCGCGATGGTTATGAGAGCAGGAAAAATGAACCAGCCGATGGTACCGCGCACCATCCAGCGTGCCTTGGAAAGTCCGCGCTTCTCGAGAATGCCGGCGATCAGGATGGCGATGGCCGGATAGAGCGGTAGCACGTAATGCGGCAGTTTGGTCATCACTGCTTCGAACACCAGCCATGATGGGATCAGCCAGGCCAGCAGGAATTGCGCGCCGGGCTCGCGCCTCGCCTTCCACACCATCGGAGCCGCCATGGCCGCCAGCACCGATCCCGGCCAGAACGTCACGAAGAACAGTGCCAGGTAAAGTCCCGGCGGCGCGCCATGCGCCTCCTGGCCGCTGCCGATCTTGGCCAGCATGTCCTCACCGATCGCCTTCACAAAGAAGCTGTCGCCGGACTTGGCAACGATGGCGACGAACCATGGCAACACCAGCACGACCAGCCAGGCCAGCCCGGTCAACGGCCGCAGCCGCCGGATCCAGCGTCCCGAGCGATCGGCGATCGACACCGTCAATGCCGTGAGCACGACGAACATCAGGATGAGCGGTCCCTTGATCAGCACGCCACCGGCGAGCGCGCTCCACAGGATCGCCGGCATCGTCCAGCCCACCGGCGTGTCGGGCGCGCGCCGCGCCGCCAGATAGATGCGCGCCATCGCGCCCATCGCCGCCATTGAGGTGAACAACAGCATGGCGTCGGTCTTGGCGAGCCGCGCCTCGACGCCGAGCAGGATCGAGCTTGCCATCATCAGCGCCGCCACCAGTGCGGTACGGCGCGTCACAAAGGCGAGCGCGGTCCAATAGGTCAGCACGACGGCCGCCGTGGCGCCGGCGAGCGACGGCAGGCGATAGAGCCAGATGGCGGTGCGGGCGTGCGGAATGCCGAGCGTTTCGCCGGCTTTCACGGCCACCGCCTGCAGCCAATAGATGCCGACCGGCTTCTTGTAGCGGACCTCATCCTGGAACCGGATATCGACATATTCGCCGCGCTCCACCATCTGCTTGGTGGCTTGCGCGAAGCGCGCCTCGTCGCGGTCAACCGGCGGAATCTGGAAAAAGCCCGGCAGGAACGCGAGCAGCGCAAACACGACGAGCAGCGCCGCCGCGCGGCGGTGCGAGGCGGCGGCATAGTCAAGCATGGCCGCCAAGCCCCGCGCCGGAGCAATCGATGGACCTGCGTCGTCAGCAGCCGTGCTCATGGGTCGTTACGGATTGTCTGATTCCAAGCCTTGCGCCGGACAATAAAGACACCGACAGCGTCTGTCATTTATTGCACGCGCACCATGACGCTGTCGGCGGCGCCGCGGGCGTCCATTACCGTCAGCCGCACGAAGCCCGGCCCGTCGGGCTGGAAGAACAACGTGCGGCGCGTGCTGTCGGCGGAGAGCGGCACGCCGTTGACCATGACGGTGAGCGGCGCGAGGCCGCCGGCGATCTTGAGCGCGACCGGCTCATTGGCCTGGCTACTCGTCCATTCGATGCGCGCGCCTGCGGGCGGGAACATAATGCGGGGCGGCTCGCTGGCGCCGCCCGACGCGGCCGCCGGTCCAAATCGTTGCAGCGGCGGCGGCAGCGTGCTGGTGGCGGCGAACACTGTGCCCTTGGGCGCTCGTGGCAGCGGCGCCGGCGCCAGCCCTGACCGCGCGAAAGCATCGAACAGGATCGGCGCCGCGGCGGCGCGGCCGACCAATCCAGGCACCGGCGCGCCATCCGGCCGCCCAACCCAGACGCCGATGGTCATGCGGCCGTCGAAGCCGACCGCCCATGCATCGCGATAGCCATAGGAGGTGCCGGTCTTGAACGCGATGCGGCCATGCGGCGCGTTGTCCGGCGGCGGCGCGCCGATCAGGATATTGCCGACATACCAGGCGGCGACCGGATCGAGCAGCCGGCGCGGACCGGTGGACGGCACGCCGACGCGCTCGATCAGCGGCGCCGCCAGGCCTTGCCGCGCCAGCCCGCTATAGAGCATCACCAGATCGGTGAGCCTGATGCCGACGCCGCCAAGCCCCATGGCGAGACCCGGCGCCTCGCCTTTCGGCAGCACCAGCGCGGCGCCGGTTTGGGTGAGCCGCGCGCTCAAACGGCTGACGCCGACCTTGCCCAGCACCGCGATGGCGGGAACGTTGAGCGACAATTGCAGCGCGCGCCGCACCGTCACCGTGCCCTGGAAGGTCAGGTCGAAATTTTCCGGCGTGTAGCTGCCGTAACGCGCCGGCCGGTCGTCGATCAGCGTTTCCGGATGCAGCAGGCCGTCCTCAAAACCGAGGCCGTAGATGAACGGCTTCAAGGTCGAGCCGGGCGAGCGCAAGGCTTGTGTCATGTCCACCTGGCCGGCGCGGCGGGCATCGAAATAATCGGCGGAGGCAATACGCGCGCGCACTTCGCCGCCGGCATTGTCGACGGCGAGGATCGCCACCGAAATATCGGGGCCGAGCGCGCGGGCTCGCTCGCGCGCCAGGTTCTGCAATGTCTTCTGCAAGCCAGCGTCGATGGTGAGCCGGTGAACGCGGCGGTCGGGCTCGGCGGCCACGACCTGATCGGCCGCATGCGCCGCCAGCATCGGCAATTGCTTGCGTTCGGTCGGCACCGGCTCGAACTTGGCGCGCGCGACGTCATCGCTTGGCAGCGCGCCAGCCGCCGCCGCCCGATCGAGCACGCGGTCGCGTGCTGCCCGCGCAGCCGCCGGATTGCGATCCGGCCGCCGCCATTCCGGCGATTGCGGCAAGGCCACCAGCAGCGCGGCTTCGCCAAGCGTCAGCCGGCGCGGCTCCTTGCCGAAATAGGACAGCGAGGCAGCGCGAATGCCTTCGAGGTTTCCACCATAGGGCGCCAGCGTCAGGTAGAGCGCCAGGATGTCGTCCTTGCCGAGCGCGATTTCGAGCTGGAGCGCGCGCGCAAGCTGGCGCAGCTTGGCGCCGAAGCTGCGATGCTGACGCGGTTCCAACAGCCGCGCGACCTGCATCGTGAGGGTCGAGCCGCCCGAGACGATATGACCGCTGGTTGAAAACTGCAGTGCTGCGCGACCGAGCGCGAGCGGGTCGATGCCGTGGTGGGTTCGGAAACGCTTGTCTTCATAGGCGAAGAGCAGATTGAGGAAGCGCGGATCGACATCTTTCACCTTTGCCGGCAAGCGCCAGCGCCCGTCCGGCGTGGCATAGGCGCGCAGCAGCCGCCCGTCGCGGTCGAGCACGATATGCGAATAGTCCACCGCCCCGCCGTGCGGCGGCGGCCCCAAGGAATAGACCCACGCGCAGCCGCCGAGCGCGATGCTTGCGACCGCACCGATCAAGCTCACGACGATGAGCCGCCCTCGTTTCATTTTGCTGCCTGGATCTCGATGACGCCGGTCGCTGTGCGCCCGAAGCGGTCGGGACGGTACATGTCCTCGACGATCGCCTGCGGCAGCACATAGCGCCCGGGCGACACCGCGCGCACCACATAGGCCACCGTGAACACCGGGCTTGCATCCTGCTTGCGTTCGAACGCCGCCGTGAAGCGGTCGTCGCGGAATTCGCTGTTCACCGGCTCGACACCGTCTGCGATCCAGGCCAGCGCGCTGGTCTCGCCCGACGACACCAGCTTTGGATTGTCGATCTCGAAGCCGGCCGGCAGATAGTCGGCGACGATGACGCGGCCGAACTGCGGCTGCGGCTCGGTCATCTTCAGCACCACGACGAAGCGCTGGTTCTGCCGCGCCTTGGCCGGATCGGCTGGCTCGCCGGCCAGCGTGTGGTAGCTACGCTCGATCTTGAAGCCGCGTTCGGCAGCCGGCTCCGGTGTGAGCGGCGCGCCGCTCACCGACACCACCGCCTGCACATTGCCGTCGCCGCTGTTGGCGATCGCCAGCGGCGCCGCGAGATCGTCGGCACGCATGCTGCGGTACAACGCGCCCTGCCGCGTTTCGCCGGCGACGTTGAGTGAGATCGCGTTGAGCTGCTTGGCGAGCGAACGGGCGGCCAGCACCAGCCATGCGTTTTCCTGCGTCGAGGTCGAAGTCGACAGCGAGCGCGCGGCATCGATGCGCGCGACCGCGTCGTCGATCGTCTTCTGCGGCGCGCGCCCTTCCGAGGCGAGCGTCACCAGCGCGGCTGAATCGCGCAAGGCCGAGCCGAAATCGGCGCGGCCGAGTTCGAGCTTGGGCTGCGGTGCGATGGCGTCGAGCGCGGCAAGATAGACGCGATCGGCGCGCGCCTTGTCGCCGAGCATGGAGAGCGCGGCGGCGATCTGTGCCTTGCCGATCGGCGTCGCCACGTCGCCGAGCTTGACGTCGGCGATGTAGCGCAGGTCGCCGACCGGAGCGGCCGCGTTGCGCGCCAGCACGTAGAGCGCATAGGCGAGTTCGCGGACGCCATCCTTGGCCGGCTCTGGCGCGGAGCCAACGTAATTGCGCAACCGATCGAGCGCCAGCGTGAACGCCGCCGCCGGCACCTCGAAGCCGCGCTCCTTGGCGCGCGTGAGGAAGTCGGTGACGTAAGCATCGAGCCAGGCGTCCTCGCCGCCGACCGACCACAGGCCGAACGAGCCGTTGGAGCCTTGCCGGGCGAGCAGGCGCGCAATGGCATCCTTGATGCGTTGATCGATGTCGCCGTCAGGCGAAAGCCGCGCCTGCGCCGCCAGCTCATTGATATAGAGCATCGCCACCGCGCGGCTGGTGATCTGCTCGGAGCAGCCGAACGGATAGCGGTCGAGCGCATTGAGCAGCGTGGCGGCATCGAGCGAGGTCGAGACCGCGACCGACAGACCGACGCGACCGGTGCCGGCCACGAAGTCGGCGAACATGTCCTTGGACAAAGTGAGCGTTTCGCCCTTGGCCAGCGTGCGCACGGTCCGCCGGGTGAGGATTTGCGTGGCCGGCCGCACGTCGAGCGCGTATGCGCGTTCGAGCGCAAAGCCGTTCGGCCCGCTCACGCTTACTTTGAGCGTGCTGGCGCCGGAGCCTTCGGCGGAAACCGGCACCGAAACGCGATCGCGCTGCTTGGCGGCAAGCTTCAGAGTCTGCGGCTTGTCGCTGGCGAGCTTGACGCTGCCTTCGGCATTCACGGCAATACTGTAGTCGCCGGCGCCGCCTTCCACATTGTCGAATTCGAGCTGCACGACGCCATGATCGTCGGTGCGCAGGAAGCGCGGCAGTGTCGCGGTCAGCACGACCGGATCGCGCACCACCACGTCGCCTGCGGCCTTGCCGACTTTGTCGTTGCTCCAGGCCACCGCCATCACGCGCACGCTGCCGGCGAAGGCCGGAATGTCGAAATGCACCAGCGCGTTGCCATCAGGCCCGACGCGCACGATGCCGGAGTAAAGCGCCAGCGGCGCCTGCGTCGGCGGCGAGCCGGACAATTCCCCGCCACCGATGTCGCCGCCCGAGCGGATCTGCCCACGCGCACCCTGCATGCCGTCGATCAACTGGCCGTAGAGATCGCGCACTTCGGCGGTCAGCCGGCGCTGGCCGAGATAATAGTCGTCGGGCGCCGGCGGCTTGTAATTGGTGAGATTGAGGATGCCGACGTCGACGGCGGCCACCACGATGCGGGCGTCCTCGCCGGCGTTAAGGCCAGCAAGTTTGATCGGCACATTGAGTGTCGAGTTGGGCCGCAACGTCGTCGGCAGAGTCATGTCGAGCGCCAGCGTGCGGCCGGTGCGGTCGATGGAGAACCACTGCACGCCGATGGCGCGCCCCGGCATGCGCTGCGCCGGGGCATCGAGCGGACGGCGCAAGGTGGCCACGAGATAGGCCCCGGTGCCCCAGTCCTTGCCGACCGCAAGCTTGATCTGCGCGGTGCCCGCCTTCACCTCCTGCGACTGGCTGGCGACCAGGCGGTCGGTGAACACATTGAGCGTGAGGCGGCCCGGCGTCGTCGCGGTCACCGCGACATTCATGCTGTCGCCCGACTTGTAGTCGGTCTTGTCGAGCGCGATCTCGAGCAGATCGGGCGTATCGGCGCTCGATTCCGCATAGAAGCCGGCGTCGAAGCTGAGCGAGGTGATCGCGCCATTCAGTTCCGGCGCGGATACTTCCAGGCGATAGCGGCCCCATTTCACCGGCAGCGACAGCCGCGCCGGCTTGTCGGCGCCGGCATCGAGCGTGCCGTTGGCGACGCGTTCGGTGCGTTTGACCGGCTCGAACTCCCACTGCCCGTTCTGGCGATACCATTGATAGCGGGTCTCGACCTTGAGCAGCTCGTAGCGCAGGCCGCTTTTCGCCGTCAGTCTGCCGTCGGGCGCAACCATGACCACGTCGAAATCGGCATTGGCGCCGTCGGCGAGCGAGCGGCCGGAGAACGCCGGCTTCACGCCGATCATGGCTGCCTCGCTTGCGACCGGCAGCGTCAGCTTGCGTTCGACCGCGCGGCCGCCGGACTCCACCATGCTCACGGCGATCTGCGCTTCCAGCGGACGGCTCGTCGCCGGCACCTTGTCGAGCTTGACCGGGAAACTCGCCTTGCCGGCCGCATCGGTGTTCGGCAGATCGTCGAGATCCTGGCGGACCGCCGTCACCGCATCGTCGAACAGCCCGAAGGCGTAGCCGGCAAAGCCCGGCCGCTCCTTGGCCACCGCGATGGTGACGGTGCCCTGCAATTCGAGATTGGATGCCGGCGCGCCATAAAGGAAATGGCCGTCGACGCTTAACTGCGTCGAGCCGTTGCGCGCGATCGATTTGGCCGGCGAGGCAAGATCGAACTCGACGCGGTCGGGCACATAGTCCTCGACCATGAAGGTGGTCTCGCCGACCGGCGGGCGCTTGGGATCGGTATAGGCGCGTACGCGCCAGGTGCCGGTCGAGGCGGTTGCGACGATCGGCACGCGCAGATTGCGGCCGCCGAGACCCTGATCGGGCGCCAGCGCGCGGCGGTATTCGACGCCGTCCGGACGCTCGACCACCAGCGTGAGCGGCACCGCGGGGGAAGCGTAGCCGCGCGCATCGCGCAGCAGCGCCGTGACTTCCACGGATTCGCCGGTGCGATAGACGCCGCGTTCGGTATAGACGAAGGCATCGAAACCATCCGGCACCGCCCGGCCGCCGACGCCGCGATCGGACAGATCGAAAGCCGGCGATTTCAGGCTGAGAAAGGCGTAGTCGGCCTTCTCACTGGCGACGATCGCCGCAGGCGCACCACCGCCCTCGCCGCGCGTGAGCCCGGCCTCAAAATGCGCAAAACCGTTCTTGTCGGTCGGCCGGACCGCCAGCACCTCGTTGTTGCGCGCGATCAGCCGCACTTCGACCGCGACACGCGGCGCCGCGCTCGCCAGCGAATGGATGAACACGTCGATGCCGTCATGCGCGCTGTAGGCCGTGAGCCCCAGGTCGGACACGATGAACCACTGAGTGGCGAGCTGGCCGTAGTCGTCGGAGAGGTCGCCTTTCGGCGCCGCGGTTATGGCATAGACGCCGGGGCTCAGATCTTGCAGCGCCTGCTCGACCGGAAACGCGGTGGCGACTTCGGTGTTGAGCTTCTGCTCGACGACAAGCTCGCCGCTCCACACCTTGGCGCCGCGCTCGCTCGCCAGCCGTTCGGCCTCGTAGCGGCTCAAATTACGCTGGAAGTCGTAGCCAAGCACGGTGTCGATCAGGTTGCGATCGCCGACGCGATAGACCGCGAGCGCGACCGCGGCCGTGTTCACGCTCAACACCGGAATGCCGCGCTGGCCGTTGCGCGGCAGCACGTAGGCCTTGCCGGAAAAGCGCGCGAACGGCTTGCGGTCGCGCACGAAGATGGTGAAGTCGGCCGTCTTCGCCAGCGTCTCGCGCACCACCGACGGCAGGCCGGCGCGCAGCGTGATGCTGTAGCGCTCGCCGTGCTTGAGGCCTTCGACGCAGAGCTGCTTGTCGTTGGCCGAAATCGCCGGCTTGTCGACGCCGGCGACTGCCACGAACGGCGAGAAATCGGTGCGCCGGCCCGGCAGTTCCTCGGAGAACTGGAAACACGCGCGCGGCGAAATAGCGTCGGAATCGACGGTATAATCCAGATAGCGGAAGCCGTGTTCGACACGAAGACGTTCGTATTGACCGCGCAGCTCGGCGGTCTCGCGCAGATCGAGCGACAGGCGCATGGTGTCGAGCGCGCCGCGCCATTGCTTGCGGTCGGTAAAGGTGCGGCCGAGTACCGCCAGGCTATCGGCTTCCAAATTGCGATCGCCGGCGCGCCGGTAGGCGATATAGGCGGCGGTGGTGGCGCGATCGAGCAGCAGCGCGCGCTCTTTGTCATCGCGCGGACGAATCTGCAGCACCGTGCGCGACAGCCGCAGCCAGCTCGCCGCGTCGTCGCGCGCGGTGGCGACCAGCTGTCCGAGCACCGTCATGCCGGTGCGAAAATCGTTCTTCTGGAAGGCGGCGTCGGCTTCCTTTCGCAGCGCCGCCGCCGGCTTCGTCACCGTCCCGGCATCGCTCTTGATCTGCGCCTCGAGCTTGATCGCGCCGTCGTCCAGGTCTTTGCGCTCGAAGGCCTTGTCGGCGGCGAGTGCCGGGATGACGGCAAGAGCGAGCAGCGCGGCAGCCAAGCCGGCGCGGATGGCAGTGAACATGGGGGAACGACCTCCGAAGGGGGCGGCAGCGCATCATTGGGTCGCGTCGCCCTCACTATCAGTTCAGGGCGCAATGGTGTCGAGGGCATGGCCAAGTTCCGGCCAAAACGCCGAGACCTGCCGACGGGCGATGATATCGAACCTTCGTTGATCCGCCTCAGATCGCTAATCCGATATCCTCACAAATTAGATGAGCTACGCAAACAATCCACTCTAAGCTATTTATTTACCTCACAAATACTCAAATATCCGGCACCCGCGGCATGGGCAGCGCCTGCTCGATCGCGCGGGCCGCCCGCAACACCGTTTGGTCGGCGCCGAGCGGGCCGACGATCTGCACCCCCATCGGCAGGCCGTTGCGCGCGAGACCGCACGGCACCGAGGCAGCCGGCTGGCCGGTCAGGTTGAACGGATAGGTATAGGGTGACCAGTTGAGCCAGTCGTCGCCGAAATCGCCGGTCTCCGGCATCTCGCGCTCCACTTTGAGCGCGGTCACCGGCATGGTCGGCGTCAGCAGCAGATCGTAGCGCGCGTGAAAATGCAGCATGGCACTGTGCAGCTCGGCGCGCGCGCTATAGGCGGCGAGATAGTCACCGACGGTGGTGCGCCGCCCGCGTTCGGCGATAGCCAGGAACCCGGTATCCATGTCGGCGCGGCGATCCGGCGGCACGGCATCGACGATCGCCGCCACCACCGGCCACCACATGGCGCGGATCAGCTCGAGCGCGCGGGACAGCGGGGGATCGGCCTCCTCGACCACGGCGCCCTGCTCCTGCAAGGCGCCCGCCGCCTTGAGGGCCGCCACTTCGATCTCCGGATCGAGCGTTGCGACGTGACCGAGCCGGGCCGAAAACGCCACGCGCAGGCCGCGCACGCCCGCCTCCAGGCCCGCGCTGAAATCCAGCGCCGGCGTGTTCCAGGCCGCCATGTCGCGCGCATCGGGGCCGGAAATCACGGACAGCATCAGCGCGGCATCGGCGACACTGCGCGTGACCGGCCCCTGGTGCGAGAGCACGTTGAGCATGACCGCCGGATAGACCGGCACCCGCCCGAAACTCGGCTTCATGCCGAACACGCCGGTGAAGGCCGCCGGAATCCGCAAGCTACCGGCTCCATCGGTGCCGAGATGCAGCAGGCCCAAGCAGAGCAAGGCAGCCACCGCCCCGCCGCCGGTCGAGCCGCCGGGTGTGTGCTCGCGGTTCCACGGATTGCGGGTGATGCCTGTATGCGGGCTGTGGCAGACGCCGATCCAGCCATGCTCGGGCATACAGGTCTTGCCGAGGATGAGGGCGCCCTGCTCACGCAACCGCGCCACCGCCGGCGAGTCATCGGTGGCAGCTTTGGCATCGCTGGTCCGGGAGCCGCGCCGCGTCGGCAGACCTTTTGCCCAGATATTGTCCTTGATCGAAGCCGGAACGCCGTCGATCGGGCCGAGCGGCGCACCCGCCCGCCAGCGCGCTTCCGATTGCTTTGCGGCGGCCAGCGCGCCCTCCACATCGACCGCCAGGAAGGCGTTGAGCGCGGCGTGCCGTTCGATACGGGAGAGCACGTCGCGCGCCACCTCCATCGGCGAAAGCTCGCCGCGACGGTAGGCATCCGTCATCTCGGCGCAGGTCAGATCGGCAATCGCATTCATCCGCGGCCCTCGGGCCGGCAAGTTAGCGGCAGCAAAGTCCACGCGCACCTTTCCAGCGCGGCGCGGCGCAGGTAAACCACTGACTGGTCGAGACGACCCCGTAGCTCAGTTGGATAGAGCATCAGCCTTCTAAGCTGAGGGTCGCTGGTTCGAATCCAGCCGGGGTCGCCACTATTCCGACAAACGGCGTTTTCATTCCGACAAAACTGGAACGAAACGCCACCGGCAGCGCCCCCGGAAACGGGCGCACGACCGGCGAAGGGCGGTCCCAAGAGGCGCCGCCTTCCTCGGCCGCGGCCTAGCATTACAGTTGCGCTTTCTTTTTGAGGTATGCGCGGCGCGCTTCGGCTTGGTGGGCGCGCCGCCAGAACGACCATGCGATGACGTGAGCGTGTGGGATGCGCCGTTGAGCGAGCTTGATGGCGATGCGGCGGATTTCCTGGATCGACCAGCGGATCAGGAACGTTTGGTCCGGAGGCGCGGCAGCGTTTTTTTGGGCGCCACGACATTTGCCTGATGGCGGATGACGGTCATCATGGCGAAGGCGAGCATGACGAGCGAGACATGGCGGTGCCAGCCATGCCAGGAGCGCGTTTCGTTGTGATCGAGGCCGAGTTCGTTCTTGGCGGCTTCAAAACTGTCCTCGATGGCCCAGCGGCAGCCTTCGACCGATACGAGCTTTTCCATGGGCGTGCCTTTGGGACACCACGTGGAGAAGAAGGCGAGTTCGCCGTCGGCGATGTTGCGGCGGATCAACAGACCTCGCGTCCATTCCCCCGTGAGGGCGCTGTTGTATTGGACGGCATCGAGATCGGCCAGTTCGAGATAGGCCCAGTCATGCAGGCGCGGACCCTTGGTTCCTTCGCCCGCCGACAGGCGCCGCCAGGCGTTTTTGGGAAGAGTTTGCGCGATCTTGGCGGCGGTGCCGCCCACCATCTGCTTCTTGCCCCAGGAGTGGAACACGTGGTTGCAGGCGACGCCCAGGACATAGCCCTTGCCGGCCTTGCGCAGGGTGGTCTCGATGTCCCCGGTACCATACACGCTGTCTGCCGCGACGAACGAGAACGGCACCTTGGCCGCGATCGCGCGCGCAATTATCCGGCGCGCGATTTGGGGTTTCGTCGCAAAGCCCACAGTCTTCGGTACATGCGCCGCCTTCAGGCGTGCGCGATCGTCCGTCCATTCCTTCGGCAGATAAAGCGCGCGATCGATGAAGGCGTGACCGTGATGCGACACATAGGAGGCGAAGACGCCGATCTGACAATTGGTGATCTTGCCCGCCGAGCCTGTGTACTGACGTGCAACTCCGCACGACGCCTTGCCCTGCTTCAAAAAACCGGTCTCGTCGACGACCAGAACCGCATCCTCATCAGCCAGCGTTTCCAGCGCGTAATCGCGCACGATGTCGCGCAAGGCATCCGCGTCCCACCGCCCGCGGCCCAGGATCGCCTGTTGACGCCACGGCCCGGGATCGCCCGCCGCTTCCGCGCGCATCCAGCCCGTCTTGCGCGGTTCGTTCCCCAGAAGCCCGTCGAGAAACTGTCCCGCCGAGGCCGCCACCCGCTTCTGACCGAACAACGTATGTATCCGCCCCTTAACATCCCGCAGCGACGATGCCCAAAGCTCCAGCGTCGTCTCGATCGATGCTCCCGCCATCCATGATCCTCCGAATCATGGGGGCTCATGGATTCAGAAGTCGATATAAAATGCAACTGTAATGCTAGGCGGCGGCCGGGCCGGTCTGCCTCGGCTCGATCGCGCGGATGACCAGGTTGGCATCGGGCGAGCGCGGGATGCTGTCGAGTTTCATGTTGAATCTTGAGGGTTCTGTGAGGTCGCGCTCACTCCTGCGCTCCGGGTCACGCTGTGCTACGCGACCTCACAGAACCCTCAAGATTCCCCTGCGGCAAGACCCTTGTGCTCGACAGCATGGACGAGCTCACGCTGGCCTTCGATCTGGCGATCCACACCGCTCCCGTCGGCCGTTCCCGGGCAATCGACCGCTACGCGAGATCGGTACAGTTTGCACAGGGTTCCGACGAGGCGCTCGTGCTCGGGGCCATGTGCAATGCACGCTTCACAGTGATGTTGGTGCTACGCCGCCACCAAGCCGCGGGACTGATTGTCACCGACCTTTTCCGCAATGTCGAGTTCTGGTTGGTCGACGAGGGTCTTGAGATATCGCTACCCGAGGGGACGATGTTTGCGACCCGGTACTACACGCCCGAAGGCTTTGCCATGACGGCGGGCGTAGGCATGCCGGTTGATCTCACCCTGCTCAAGAGCGCGCTCAAATCGGCGCCGCAACTGCAGCGCAGATCGCACAGCGAGGCGATCGACGATCGCCGCTTTGCGGAAGCGGTCTATCGGGCCGCGATTACCGACGGGATCATGCAAGGGGTTATACCAAACTTCGTAGACATTGACTCATCTGGCGTCATTACCCGGCCCGACCCCTGCAATTCATCCCATTGAAGCAAAGAAGGTTTTCGTGATGGATGTTCGAGACAAGCGCTCGCGTGACGAGTTAGGATTTGTGCAGGTTGGTTCTTTACATGAAGCTGCTGCGTCAAGTGTTTTTTTCGTCGTCGCCCGGAGCCGTGTACCCGCAAAGATCGTGGTTCTTTCCGACGTCCGGTCCAAACCGGCGTCATCATCCTGGCCTGCTGCGGTCTGCACGAGCGGGCGGTGCATTGTATTAAACGCAATCCGACGGATCGGTTGCAACCAATATGTCCCGCGCTCGCCCGTCCGGCCCGACCTCGTCAATCGCTGGCGAAGTCGGTATCGACGATCTCTCCTGATGCGTTTTCTTTCTTTCTCGATAGCCTCTTTCTTCCTCTTACGCCGCCGCGAAATGCGTGCCGTCCTTCCAGATTCGGCCGAGCACCGCGGCGAGTTTACGCGCCACCGCAACGCGCGCCCGCTTGGGTCCACGCCGCTTGACGAGCTTGAGACCCCAGCTCTTGAGCGCCGACGGACTCCTGACTGTGGTCAAGAGCACGTTCGCCGCCTCGTAAAGATAGTGCCGTGCCATCGAGTCCCCTTGGTGCGAGATGCCGAGCCCAACGTCGGTCTCGCCTGACTGGTAGCGCTTGGGCGTGAGCCCCAGATAGACCCCGATATCCCGCATCCGGGCGAAACGCCCCACGTCCTCGATCGCCGCTATGAAGGCCAAGGCCACGATCGGCCCGACCCCTGGTACGCTCATCAGCCGCCAGCATACCGGGGAGCGCCGCGCCAGGTCCTTGAGCCGTTCATCCAAGCGGGCGAGTTGCCCCTCGATCGCTGCCAGCGCCTCCATGAGTGCCGTCACGCTCGCAGAGAGCATCGTATCGTGCGCCACCGCCTGATGCGCCGCCTCGGCGAACTTCTTCGTGCCCTGGCGTGACGGCAACCTGATCCCGAACGGTCGCAGCAGCCCACGAACCTGGTTGCCGAGCGCGCGCTTGGCACGGACCAATTGATCGCGCTCTCCCAAAAGAGCCTTAAGCCGATGGCTCTCTTCGCTCTTCACGTGCACCGCGCTGTACCAACCGGTTCGCAGCATCTCCGCCAGGGCAAACGCGTCCGCCTTGTCCGACTTCACCCGCCGGCTCTTGACCGCATCCGCTGCCCGACGCGCATCCATGCAAACCACTGGAAAGCCCAGGACGCTAAGCCCGCGTGCCAGCCAGGGAGACATCGATCCGGTCTCCAGCCCGACCTTCTCAAGCTTATTGCGCCAGCGCTTCAATGCTGCCGCGATCGCCTCCGGATGAGTGTCCACAACTCCTCGCCAAACGGTTCTGCCAGAGCCATCCACCACGCACACCGCCGTCCGCTTGAAACCAACGTCCAGTCCTGCAAACATCGTCATCGCTGCTCTCCTTCCTTCGCAGGGAATCACCAGCGGAAAGGCTCGCCTTCCCACCGGAGAGCAGCAACCTCATGTATGGGATGTATTACCTATCGAGACCCGGCCGGCACCGCCAGTGCAGACTGATTGCGTGTCGCGAAAGCGGCGGCATTCGGCGCCGATAGCGTATTCCGAAATGGCGCGCCACTTCGGTACCAAACTGGGAACGCCAAAACCCGCCGTTTTTGCGCTTGAAGCGGCGACGAGCGTGCGCAGCAGTTCGCTTTTCGAACCCACGATGCGAACTTCTTTCACGTCCACTTCAACGCGTTGAGCGAGTGCGCGGAGGTGATCGCGACGATAACCCCCGGCTTCGGTGCGGATGCGTTTGCGGGCGGCTCGGGCGAACGTCTTGAGCGCCTGCGGCTAATGCTCGGCCCCAGTCGTTCGATCGCATCCTGGGCGCGCTCAGCGTCAGCACGGGCCTGATCGCGGATGGCCTTGAGCTCGGCAATCCGATCCTTGAGCATCGGGTCGGCGAGATCGGCGATGCCGTTCTCGATCGCGTCGTAGAGCCGCTTTAGCTTGGCGTCGGCTTCGGCTGCACGCTTGCGCAGTTTGCCGATATGCGTCGCTCGGCGCTCGGCGCGTTCTTCACGGCGGTCGAGCACCGATGCCAGAATCTTTTCGAGACGATCGGCTTCAAGTAGTCACCGTTCTAAATGATCCGCCACGAGGCTGTCGAGCTTCTCCATCGGCACGGTGCGGCCCTTGCAACCGGTCTCGCCCTGCCGCGCCTTGGTCGAGCAGGTGTAGTAGCGATAGCGTCCGCTCTTGCCGGTCCTCAGCGTCATCGCCTTGCCGCAGGCCGCACAGAAGCAGATGCCAGTGAGCAGCGTCGGGCCACTCACGATGCGCGGCGCGGTGAAGGCCGGATTGCGAGCCTTGAGCAGTGCTTGTACGGCCTCGAACTCGGCAGTGTCGATGATCGGCGGCACAGCCATCTCGACGATCTCGGCCTCGGATTTGCGCTCGTGCGTTTTCCAGGATTGGGTGTTGAAGCGGTGGCGGCCGATATAGGACGTGCGGGTCAAAACCTTGTGCACGGCGCCGACGCCCCAGCGTCCGCCGTCCCTGGTGCGGATGCCGGCCGCGTTGAGATGCTTGGCGATCGACTTGACACCCATCGTTCCCGAACTGCCATCGCCTTGCAGCGCCAGGCGGAAGATCAGCCGCACGGTCTCGGCTTGGATCGGATCGATCTCCAAGGCCTTCTTGGTCTTGTGGCCGCGCTGCTCGGCGGCGACGATGCGGTAGCCGATCGGTGGCAGCGCCCCGTTCCAGAATCCCTGCCGCGCGTTCTCCTTCATGGCCCGCAGTGTGTGCTTGGCGTTTTCCTTGGACTGGTACTCGTCGAACAGCGCCATGATCTGGCGGATCATGTTGCTCATGGCATCGTCGCCGAGCTCCTGGGTGATGGAGATCAGCCGCACGCCGCTCTTGGCGAGGCGCCGGACATAGAACTCCAACTGGAACTGGTCGCGGAAGAAGCGGCTGAAGCTGTGCACGATAATCACGTCGAAGGCCGACGGCTTGGTCGTAGCGGCGTCGATCATGCGCTGGAACTCGGGCCGCCGGTCATCGGTGGCGGAGACACCGGGCTCGACATAGTCGGCGACAATCTCCCAGCCGCGGCCCTTGCAATAGCTCTCGGCCTGCCGCCGCTGGTCGGGGATGGAGAGGTCGTTGTCGGCCTGCCGTCCGGTCGAGACCCGCAGGTAGAGGGCAGCACGAACGGGCGCGGTCATGGTGAGGTCCTCCCCCTCAGTGGCGGGTCGCAAATAATTCATCGAACAGGTCGCCGAACCAGGCCTCGAACGTCTTCACCTCGGCCTCGGTGACCGGCACGTCCTCGGGCCAGTCGTCGGTCACGGTCCAGGCGGTCGGATCGTTCTTTGCCGCGCGCCCGGGACGACGGGCCGGCGGGCGAGCATAGTCGTAGAGATCGTCCGGTGCCGCTGCAAATGACGCGGTACGTTGTCGACGCAATTTGTGAGAGTGAGCCATGGCGTCAGTGTGGCATGCGTTGTCCATCCACAGAACGACCCAAGTCTACGCCGCGCTACGCTTCCGCTCCGACCTCGGTCACTACGGGAGCGATCTCGCTCACGGGAAGCCGTGACCGCTTGGAGGCCAAAGAGCCGGGCCGCCGGTGGACGGTCAAGGGCGCAAGCCGGCAAGCGCCGGGCGCGCGGAGCGCAACCCTCGACCGGACGCCGCCGGTCCGGCAGCGCTTCTCCAAGCGGTCATGGCTTGTGTTGCCGTGCTCCTCCATGAGCCCATCGTCTTGGTCACGTAGGATGCCTGCAAGCGAGGTGCATCGCGCGTTGATTATGCTCACCTTTGTAAAATATCCAGGCTGTGGTGCAGCAGTGCACCTCGTGCGCTGATGCTGATATGTAAGCGCTTCTGCCGCCGACCGACTGGCCGCACCTCGCGGCTTTTATCTTGCCTTTCTAATCGGGCGGTTGTTGTCAATCGCTTCCTTGCACCCATTCGCACTTCTCCTCTGTGTCCAAACACGCGCAACGATTTGCTTTCACGCGCTGTGGCTTCTGTGCTCAGTGGTGGTCCATGCATTTCTACGGGCTCGGCGTGAAGCCGGCACCATGTTGGCCAGAGAGGAGTCGGGGTGTGCCAAGCAATCACTCGGTTTCCGGCAAGCCGGCCCGGCAAGATAGCGGCCTTCCACCCCGGCCTGCGGCCCCACCACGGGGCACTCATCCGCCGCAGCGGATCCGGTCAGAAGCTGTCTTCGATTGGTTGCTGATGCGTTCGATCTCCTGCAGTTGTCATGCCGCTATTGCGATCGCCGGCGCGTTGCCGCCAGCTTCCGGGCGACCGCCACGATCGCGCGCTTGTGCCCACGGCGCTTGGCAACGCCGATGCCCCAGGCGCGCAGGGCCGACCATTTCTTGCAGCGAACCATGAGGCCGTTGGCCGCCTCGTAGAGCGCGGTGCGCACTTCGGAATCGCCACAGCGTGTGATGCGTCCGTCGTAATCGACGGTCCCGGATTGGAAGCGTTTCGGCGTCAGTCCAAAGTGCGCGCCGACGGGTGCGCGATCGGGTGAACCGACGTGGGTCATCAACTGCTGTCTTGAACGCAAGGGCAGTGACCGGACCGACGCCGGGCACGGCCATCAACCGGCGGCAGACGA
Source organism: Hyphomicrobiales bacterium (assembly GCA_016185205.1). Taxonomy (GTDB): domain Bacteria; phylum Pseudomonadota; class Alphaproteobacteria; order Rhizobiales; family Xanthobacteraceae; genus Pseudolabrys. The sequence goes on from JACPOA010000009.1 coordinate 26,973, forward strand.
CATCGCGGCGGACGACCCGGATGAGCATGTTGTGCAGACGACAGTACTCGGTCCACAGCATTCGGCGCACCACAAGCATCCCACGCACCAGGTCCTGGAGCAGCGGTTGAGCCGCCGTGACGACCTCCACCGTGCGCGCCTCAAACTTGCCGCGGCTGATCGCCGATCTTGAGGCCAAACGCCTTCAGCGTGTCCCGCACTTCGTTCTCGACATCGATGAACTTGCGCTTGAGCAGCCGCCGGTTGGACAAGAGCACACGCAGGTGCTGGCTCTCCGAGCTCTTCACATGGACCTGGCGGAACCAGCCGACGCGCATCATGTGCGCAATGCTGCGTGCGTCGTTTCGATCGGTCTTGTTGCGCTGGGCCGACAACGCCTTCTGCATGTGAACGGCCTCGACCACGATGGCCGGCAAACCCATCCTGCGTAGCTCGGTGAACAGCCATGGCGAGAACGCCTGCGCCTCGAGACCGACGCGGTGGAGGCGATCCGTGTAGCCATCAAGAGTGGAGCGGATCGCCGTCGGCTCCGTCTCTGCGTTGCATTCCCTGACGATCTTGCCATCGCGGTCGACGATACAAATGCTCGTCTCATCCATCGACACGTCCAGACCGGCAAAGAGCTGCATGATGACCTCCTGAGGTGCGTTCCCGGCGAATCGCGCCGGTGTTGCGCACTGTGCAGGCCCCCCAGCGAGGCTCCCATGCCCTCGACGCTTGCTCGCCCGATTACCGGCCGGCCATCGCTCGCCATCCCGCCATCGCTCGCCCGATGATCTCGGGCTTTCAATCCTCCGCCTTGCCCGCTCTGTTAACCCATTTTTTTAGAGGATGCAGCAGCCGGAGGGTTGCGAAATTGACCAAGCTAAGAACTACAGCAATATCGTATAGCCCGAAACCCGCGGCGGCTCCGATTACGCCGACATTCCACACACTGGCGGCAGTTGCTGTGCCGTGGACGCTCTGCTCGCTCCGCAGGATCGCGCCTCCTCCGATAAACCCGATGCCGGTGATGAGGCCTTGCAGAATGCGCGCCTGAGCCTCCACGTTGTCCCCGAGGATCTCTTTGCCGAGGAGAATGAGCCCGCAGCTTGCGATCGCTACGAGCGGGAAGGTGCGAAGACCAGCACTGCTGCCTTCGCGCTCCTGGCTCCAGCCGATCGGTAACGCGAGCACGTAAGCAACGAAGAGATCCAAAAGATGGGGCAATACCATCGACCAATTTAGAACCTGGAATCTCATCACCTGTCTCCCGCATCCATGAATACGACAGAAACGCTAGCCCAAGCCGGCAATGGAATGGCCGAGGGCTTCGTCTGCTCGATGAAGCCCGACCACGACGACGAGGCGCCTTGCACCCCATCGAGGCTCAGGATCTATCCGGGTTCGTGTCTCACGAGCGAACGGAATTCGCTCCCCAACATGCACGACCCGGTCCGGGACAAGTAGAACACGTCCTCCGGCGGGACAAGGCCGTCAGCGCCGAGGCAGGCCACGGCGCGCCTCGGAGAGCGCCGTCAGGCAGGCCGCGCGGTCACCTCGTGCCTTGGCCGCGTAAGCCCGCTCCAGCGCGGCGCGGTCATGTTGCCGGTCGGCAGCAGCTCTCTCTCTCGCTCGTGCGATCGAACGGGGGGTGGGCTGCCGGTGCAGCTGGGCGTCGATCGACTGATGCGTCGTTGCGTCGAAGTTTGAAGTCAAGGCGTCGAGTGAGGCTTCGATCCGCGCTATCTCTGTTGCACACGGGTCCTGTTGTTCCAAAGCCTGAGCCAGAGTGATCGCAGCGATTATCAGAGCGACGGCGGCACCGGAGATGGGTAATGCGATCGTTCTGAATCGCCCGGGATTGCGGCGTCGATTACCCCCTGCCGGCGTCGCATGGCCGCACGCGAAGGTCACAGCAGCATCTTTTCGAAGGCGGGGCTCTGACGCCAACAATGCTTTTACAGGGCACATCTCCAGCCACTTCGCTTCACATGCCTTCCACAAGAAAGGATGAACTCTTCGACGCAGCGATGATCATGGTTCCACCGCCCTGCGGTAGAGATGCCAAGTTGCGTGGCCGAGCACCGGCATCACGACGGCAAGCCCCACAAAAAACGGCAGTGAGCCGATGACGAGCGCAGCGGCGACAATCAGGCCCCAAAGCGCCATTGTGACCGGATTGGCGACAACCGTGCGGATCGACGTTGCGACTGCCACCGCCGCACCGACATCTCGATCAAGAAGCATCGGGAAAGATATGACAGAGATGGTCAGCACGACAACGCCGAACAGCAAGCCGGTGGCGCTGCCCGTGACGATAAGCTTGTGGCCAGGCGAGGTCGTGAGCACGTCACCGATGAAATGCGTGGGTGATTTCGGCGCGCCGATGCCGACGAAGTGGTAGAGCCAGTGCGCCAGCGCGAGCCAGCAGAGGAAAATAACGATCAGAAGAAGGGCGAGAGCGGCGATAGCTCGGATCGACGGAGAGCGCAGCACATCGAAGGCGTGCTTCCAGGAGGTGTCGAGCCCCAATTCGCGCCGCCGACTTATTTCGTAGAGCCCGGTCGCGGCGATAGGCCCGATGAATGCAAAGCCGGCCGTGAGCGGGAAGAGGAGGTATATCAGGTCGCTACCAAATGTCATGCGGGCCAGAAAGAGGCCGATGATCGGATAAATGAGGCTCAGAAACACAACGTGGCTCGGCATCGCCATGAAATCATCGATGCCGCTGGCGAGCGCGCTTTTGAGATCGGCTGGTCCGATCCTGCGGATCGTCGGACGGGCCGGCCGGTCACCCGCACCGACTAGGACGTGGAAGTTCACCATGGTCGTTCCTCCAAGGCCACGGCGTTCGACAGCACGCATCGTGCCGATCCGTGCGCGTCGTATCGAGTGGCACACACATAATGGCTACCTTCGGCATCGCGATCCAGTGGCCGATGAAGGGCTCCTCCAAAATCACCGGCGTCGTCGGATTCAGGGTGTACCACCTCAACGAGGGCGGATAGCATCATCCGTGATGGCCGCCGCCATGGCCGCCGCCGCCATGTCCGAAGCCGCCATGCCCGAAGCCGCCATGCCCGAAGCCGCCATGCCCGAAGCCGAAACCACCGAAGTGGCCATGATGGAACCCATGGTGGTGGTGAAAGCCCCAAAATGGCACGTAAGCATAGCGCGGGTAACAATATGGCCGGTAAGCATAACCCGTGTAACAGGCGTACCGGCGATAATGGACGAGTTGATTGGCCGAGCCTGCCTCTTCGATTTCCGCTCGGATACCTTTTGCTAGCGGCATGGCGTGAGCAGGATCAGGCATGAGCGATCCAAGAAGCGGGACTGTCAGCGCTGCGACTATCGCGAGGGGAAGCTTGGGCATGTGAACCTCCTTTTAGACCCGTTATAGTTGGTTGCCTTGGTCAGTTTGCCCCGCAAAACGGCACTACAAAAACTTCCTGCATGTTGGAAATCCATTTCCCCCCCATCAAGTTCCAATCTCCGGTCTACCGGCGGAAGACGAAGACAGAGAACTAGTGCCGTCCATCCACTAAATCGAGAAGAGAAAGGCGCCGGTTACGCGCGTTCACGAGAACGTGATCATGGAAAATATTTTGCTATACCCTGACTCCCCGAGAATCCGAAGAATCCCCTTGCCAAACGGAGCGATCCGGATTCTACCGAACGGATGATACGGGCCGGGTTTTTGGACAGAGAATCGCGGCAAGACCTGATCGAGTTGGCTCGGAACGGATCGGCTGGCATCGCCTGTATGAAGAGGATGGAATCGAGGGCCTGACAAATTTCGGCTACGAGGGCAGCGCTTGCCAGTTGAGCGGCGAGCAACAGGAAACCCTGAAGGCCTGGGTCGCCGCGGCCTTACCGCGCACAACGCGCCAGGTCGGCGCCTGGATCGAGAAGGAATTCGGGCTCGTTTATGAAAGCCGCTCGGGATTGATCGCGCTCTTGCATCGTCTGGGGCTGGAGTATCACAAGCCGAGTGTCATTCCGCGCAAGCTCGACAAAGAGAAGCAGAGGGCGTTCATCGAGAGCTACGATAATCTCTTGAATTCCCTGGCGGACAACGAAGCCGTGTTGTTTGCGGACGCGGTACATCCGACCCATGCCGCGCGGCCCGCCGGCTGCTGGGCGCCGAGCCAAGAGAAGCTCGCGATCGAGCAAACGAGCGGGCGTCAGCGCATCAACATTCACGGCGCGATCGATCTGGAGACCGGCCAAACCCGGATGATCGAGGCTCTGACCATCGACGCCGCCTCGACGATCAGGCTGCTGGAATCGATCGAGGCGTTCTATCCGATGCTGGCGCTCATCCATGTTTTTCTGGACAATGCGCGTTATCATCACGCCAAGCTCGTGCAGGAATGGCTAGCTCTGCCGGGACGACGGATCAAGCTGCACTTCATCCCAACCTATTGCCCGCACTTGAACCCGATCGAACGGTTATGGGGTGTGATGCACAGAAATGTCACGCACAACAAGTGCTACGCAACTTGCGCCCAATTCGCCGATGCGACGCTCGGGTTCCTGCGTGAAATGGTTCCTCGGAATTGGGCTGACCTCTGTGATTCGGTCACCGACAATTTCCGCATCATCAACCCCAAGGATTTTCGGGTTATGACGTGAACGGGGTATATCGCGCATCATAACGAGATAATGTCGCCCGCCGCAACAGAATGATATCGCCCATCATTACGAGATGATGCCGCTCACTGGAACGGAATAATCCCGCCCGGAGTATAGAATGGGAGGAGCCGCGAGGCTCCCCTTATCCCGTTGTGTGCCGAGCATGATCGACAGCTTGGAGATGAAAGTCCTTTATCCAGCCTGATGGTGGCGAAGGATTAGCGAAGCGCAAGGGCGTCATCGCGAGGCAGGGCAATCGCATATGAGTATAGGAGGAATCAAAAGATTCTCCCGAGGCAGTATTCGCAAAGTAGTTTGGAGGATTTTGATCCACGACCGCTTCGATCCGGAGAACCAGATTCTCCGCCGAATTCCATATGCGATTGCCCTGCATCGCGAGGTGGGGTCTGAAAGAAGCGTGGAGCAAAACCGCGGCCCGATGGACAAGAACCGGATACGAGGCCTACCCGGCCGGACGAGCGAGCAACTGATCGCGAAGTCCACGGCCATCAAGGACCGGGGTGGTAAATCCGGCGGGCGTGCGGCGAAGGCGGTCGATCTTACCTCGGGAGATCTGCGCTGTGTCTTGGATTCGAGACTGAGGTCGTCGCAAGGCGATCTGACCGCAGCGCAGAAGTCAGCAGAGGGCATAGTAGGCGGAGCGCGCTTCGCCGAAGGCCCGAACGTTGGCAGGACGCTCGAATGTGGAGACCTCGGACCGGCCATGCGGCCGAATATCCAGGTGCCTGGCCTTTG
>JACPOA010000025.1 GCA_016185205.1 Hyphomicrobiales bacterium
CACCGGCATTCGATTGGACGAAGGTTTGCTTTGCAAGGGGCTCAATCTCAGTCCACGCCAAGCCGCACTCGTCGCGTCGCTTGTAGCTGGGCGGTCTTTAGCCCAGACAGCAGAACACTTGGAGATGGCGCTCTCCACCGCACGATGGCATCTGCGCACCGTCTTCCAGAGAACGAAGACACACTCTCAGGATGACCTCACCGACTTGGCCTGTACTGCGTTCGAGCGATTGAAGGCCTCGCAAGAATGACTCATTTAGTCATTAAGGAGCACAGCTCCAGCCCAATGACGATTTTTGGAAACCCGCCTGACGGCAAACCGAAGTCCTAAAGCATTCAAAAAGCTCAGGACGGTACTGAATCTTGCCATCCTGACTGCGGAATGTCGGCGGAAAGATGCCGGGCACGAGGGTGGCGACAACACTGTAGGCGTAGGCGACGCCGACTCCCATCGTATCCATCCGAGCTAGGCCGCGGACAGGGGCTCACCGATTCCACCGCTTGAGGAGTTCGGGGTCTTCTTGTGCATCCTGATGAGCTCCGTCAGGTTTTCGATGCCGAAGTCGGTGAACGCGATGACCTGGTCGTCACCTATGCCGTAAACCCAGATGACGCCATCCTCTGTGTCCATTCCGTTGGCCACGTCCCAGAGCCATTCCTCGTCTTCGCCGAGGTCTTTTGCGACGCGAGCGATGGTGAAGACGGCGTGAACCTTGTTGACGTGCATGGCTACGCCGCCTGGGCGGAGGACCTCGACGCAAGAGGCGTCCAGTTCCAGGGCAACAACTCGTGCAGGCGGTTCTGCGGCATGTCGGCGATGCGCGCGAAGACGTCGGCAAGCCAGGCTTTCGGGTCGATGTCGTTGAGACGCGCCGTCATGATGAGCGTCGCCATCATGGCGGCTCGCTCGGCCCCGCGGTCGGAGCCGGCGAACAACCATGCCTTTCTTCCCAGCGCAAAACCGCGCAGCGCTCGCTCGGCCGCATTGTTGGTCAGGCAGATCCTTCCGTCATGGACAAAGCGAGCAAAGCCATCCCATCGGTTGAGCAGATAATTGATCGGCTTGATCACGTTGGACGAACGCGAGAGCCGGGCGGATTCCGCCCGTAGCCAAGCCTCAAAATCGCTCAGCAGCGGCGCGCTTCTGTCTTGGCGGACCCGTAGCCGCTCCGCAGCACTCAACCCTTGGATCTCGCGCTCGATCTCGAACAGCTGGTCAATCCGACGGACCGCTTCCAGCGCAATGGGCGAGATCGCCGTCGCCGACCGCCCGCGCCGCGCGTTCTGGGCGATATCGGCCAGTTCGAAGAATGCTCTGCGGCCGTGCGCCCAGCAGAAGGCGGCCGTGGCGGGCATCGCCTTACGCCCGGGATCGAAGAGCGCGTTGAACCCGCTATAGGCGTCGGCTTGAAGGATGCCGGCGAAGTCCTGAAGATGCCGCGCCGGATGTTCGCCGCGCCGATCGCGCGAGGCGTAAAAAAGCGCCGCCGGCGGACCTTGCCCGCCAAATGGCCGATCGTCGCGGACATAGGTCCAAATCCGCCCGGTGTCCGTCTTTCCCTTCGCCAGGATCGGGATCTTGGTGTCGTCGCCATGGAGCCTATCGGCGGAGAGCACATGGGCTTCGATCAGTTCAAAGATGGGTCTGACCGCGAACGCTCCGGCGCCAACCTGGTCCGCCAGCGTCGAGACCGACAGGTCGATCCCCTCGCATTTGAAGCGCTGGCTCTGTCGGTTTAACGGCTGATGCTGACCAAATTTGTCGAACAGGATCGTCGCCAGAAGCTGCGGTCCGATATAGCCCCGCGGCGTGGCATAGAACGGTGCCGGTGGCTGCGTGATTGCCTCGCAGTCCCGGCAACTGAACTTCTCCCGCACCGTGTCGATCACCTTGAACCGGCGTGGGATCTCCTCCAGCGTCGAGGTCACGCTTTCGCCGAGCTTCGACAGCCGCGCCGACCCGCAGCAGGGGCATTGCGTCGGAGCCGGCAGGACCACGCGTTCTCGCACGATGTCGTTGGGGAAGGCCTGGCGGACGGGCCGCCTGCGCTCAAACGAACGCACCGTCTGCGTCTTGCCCGCTGCCTTCTCGGCGGCAAGTTCATCCTCAGTTGCAGCCGCCTCAAGCTCCTCAAGCTCCAGCTCTAGCTGATCGAGCAGCCGCGCCGACCGCTCCGAGCGCGTGCCATAGAGCGTCCGCCGCAGCTTCTCGATCTCGAGCTTGAGGTGGGCGATCAGCGCTTCAGTGCTCGATTGCTTCGCCTGGGCATTGGCCGCTTCAGCAAGCTTGGCTTCCGTCGCAAGCCTTGCGGCGCGCTCGGCCAGGATCATTGCATGTGCGGCGGCGAGATCGGACGGCAGTCCGTCAGCGGCAGATTCCATAACCAGATGGAATCACATTCACCGCCAAATTCAACGACAAACTCTCAGCCCACGCTCGTCGGACGCCAAGCCTCTTGAGGATTGCGCCAATCGATGCCGGACAAAAGGTAGCTCATCTGCGCCTGCGAGATCGACACAACGCCGTCCGCCAGCGACGGCCATATAAAACGGCCTCTCTCAAGTTTCTTCGTAAACAGACAGGCCCCCTGGCCGTCATGCCAGATCACCTTCAAAAGATCGCCCCTGCGTCCGCGGAAGCAGAACAAATGACCGCTCAGCGGATCGCGGCGTAGCACCTCTTGCACCTGCAACGACAAAGAGGCGAAGCCTTTGCGCATGTCGGTGTGGCCCGTCGCCAGCCACACCCGAACTCCCGTAGAGATCGGAATCATCGCGGATCCAGAGCCCCGATGATCCGGCGAAGCGCCTCAACGTCGACGCCCGCATCGACAATGACGCGCCGCCCGCCAGCCAGCTCGATCTCAATCCGACGCTCCGTCGAATGTGCTGGCGCGTTCTCCGATGAGGCCGCCACCGACGTCACGGGCCCACCCTCGGCCACAACTGCCCTGACAAAACCAGCCTCGGATTTGGTCCGGCTCGCTGCGAAGGCTCTTCGCCAAGTCACCAGCAGAGAACGTGATAAGCCATATCGCCGCGCTGTCGCCGCAACCAGGCGCGGCTCGGACAGGCTCTCCAAAACAATCCGCGCCTTCTCCTCGTCAGACCAACGCCGCCGCCGGCCCGTGTCCACCACTGCTAGTCGATTCAGCGCACTGATCGTATGGCTGTCCATACGTGCAGTTCTCAACCATTAGGCCAGCCCGTCGCAAGACGTCCTTCCTCGGAAGCTTACCTCCCATCGCAATCAAAGTGAAAATGTTCAGATTGCGGCTGACGACGGATTGCCAACCCCGCACGAAGAACGGCCAGCCCGCCCAAAGCACCACCGGCGTCGCAAGGGCAAGGCGGCGAAACGCAAAACCGGACCCGTCCCTCGGTCACTACCCAAGTGGGCTTGGGTGCACAATAAAAGGAGAAAGCCATGTTATCCCGACGAAACTTCCTCAGCACGGCAACGGCACTGGCGAGCGCGACGGCGATCAGCGGTCGTGTCCAGGCCGCA
>JACPOA010000012.1 GCA_016185205.1 Hyphomicrobiales bacterium
CCGAGGATCGACCAACGGCGAAAAGCATTCTGCAAAGCGGTCCAAAATCGTCTCCTGCCAAAACGGGAGACACGTTCAGAATCAATTTTTCCTTCCCTGGCAATAGCTTGCCCCCGCACACATGCGATTCCCCTGCCCCTTTCGGGGGGAGGGAACTGCGCTTCATCCCCGCTATCGCGCGATTGCAACAGCCACAGTTTTAACCGTCGTTTACTTTACTTCGAGCTTTCGCCCGAGCCTTGCGCGCGCTGCATTATCATTGCGCCCGTTAACGATTATGGGCGGGCGTCATGGCTTTCGTGCTGAGACGGGCGGTAATTTTCATCGCCATCGTACTGGCGGGCGCGCTGCTGGCGGCGGTAGTGGCGCATTCCGCGACGCTCGAACGCGACATCGTCGCGTTCTCCGGTTTCGCGCCCGGCACCATCGTGGTGAAGACCGGCGAGCGCCGGCTTTATTATGTCATCGACGCGCAGCGCGCCTTGCGCTTTCCGGTCGGCGTCGGCCGCGGCGGCAGGACCTGGACCGGCACCGCGCACGTCGAAGGCAAATATGTACGGCCGGCCTGGTCGCCGCCTCAGGAAATCCGCCGCGCGCATCCCGGCCTGCCGCGGGTCATCGCCGGCGGCGCCGCCAATAATCCGATGGGCGCGGCCGCGCTCACCCTGCGCGGCGGCGAATATGCCATCCACGGCACCAACCGGCCGGCCTCGATCGGCGGCTTCGTGTCTTACGGCTGCATCCGCATGTACAACCGCGACATCGTCGAACTCTTTTCGATGGTCGATATCGGCACGCCGGTGATCGTCGAGCGCTAAGCTTGCGCCGATATCACCCGCACCAGCCCGCGCGCCGGCCGCCGGAATAGCGCCGCGCCAGCCCGCGCTCAAGCAGCGCCGCCGACACATCGGGCGTTCGCGCGGTCGACACGTCGGCATCGACGCGGCCGCCATATTTGTCCTGGCCGATGCGTGAAATGCCCACGTTGCCTTCGCTCAAGATGCGCGTGAGCGCGTCGCGCGCGGCCAGCGCCTTTACCCGTTCGTCCTCGCAGCGCGCGCGCAGTTCCGGCGCGTCGATGCCGCGCAGCCGCACCCGCGTCGTCACGTCCATGCCCGGCCAGATGCGCACGCGCGCCTCGAAGGTGTCGCCGTCGAGCACGCGGATCACCTCGGCCGGGTGACCGCTCCGCAACGCGGTGGTCGCCGGTTCGGTGCGCGGCGGCGCGCGTTCGACGCCGCGGCTGGCCGCCACCGGCGCGATCAGCGCGCCCGCGCTGAGCCCGGCGACAAAGCAGGCCGCCGCCAGCGCCAGTGTGGCGCCGCAATGCGGCAGGGCGAAATGCTTGAGCGTCAGGAACATGCTCCTAATTATCGCCTGTGCCCTTGATTCGGCCAAGCACAATCTCAGATAGAAACAAAAATACAACTCAACCGCGAAGATCGGCGGCAGTCGCCGATATCGTTGCTCCACGATGTTTTTTGCATTGCACTCGCGTCCGCGCCACATTTCATGGCAATAAGTGCCGCATGGCGCGACCGCGCATCTCCCCTCAGCCGGAAGTCCCCGGCCTCGCCGCCCGTCGAATCGCCGCCGACATCGTCGACGGGGTGCTGCGGCGGCGCATCGCGCTCGACGAGCAGCTCTCGGGCAAGGCTGCGCATCCCGGCCTCGCCGCGCTCGCCGACCGCGACCGCGCGCTGATGCGCCGGCTCACCGCCACCGTGCTGCGCCGGCTCGGCACCTTGCGCCATCTGCTCAAGGGCTTCCTGGACAAGGGATTTCCCGCCGACGCCCCGCGCACCGAGACCATTCTGCTGCTCGGCGCCGCGCAGATCCTCTGGCTCGAGGTTCCCGACCACGCCGCGGTCGATCTTTCCGTGCGCCTGGCGCAAGCCGACCGCCGCGCGGCGCGTTACGCAGGCTTGATCAACGCCGTGCTGCGCCGCGTGGCGCAGAGCCGCGATAAGCCGCTGCCCGCCAGGGCCACGCGCGACACCCCGGAATGGCTGGTGAAACGCTGGACCATGACTTACGGCGCCGACACCGCGCGCGCGATCGCGGAAGCCAATGGCCACGAGCCGGCGCTCGATCTCACCGTCAAGCAGGATGCGGAAATTTGGGCCGAGCATCTGCGCGGCCGCGTGCTGCCGACCGGCACCGTGCGCACCATCGCGCAAGGCGCGATCTCGCTGCTGCCGGGCTTTTCCGAAGGCGCCTGGTGGGTGCAGGACGCCGCCGCCGCGCTGCCGGCCCGCCTGCTCGGCGACGTGCGCGGGCTTAGCGTCGCCGATCTATGCGCGGCGCCGGGCGGCAAGACCGCGCAGCTCGCCTGCGCCGGCGCGCGCGTCACCGCGGTCGACCGTTCGGCCAACCGGCTCGCCCGCCTGCGCGAAAACCTCAAGCGGCTCTCGTTGCAGGCCGAGACCGTCATCGCCGATGTGCTGGAATGGCAACCTGAATCGTCCAATGCCGGTCCGTTCGACGCCGTGCTGCTCGATGCGCCCTGTTCCTCGACCGGCACCATCCGCCGCCATCCCGACGTGCCCTGGCTCAAGACCGAAGCCGACCTCGCCGTGCTCATTTCGTTGCAGCAGCGGCTGCTCGACCGCGCGGTCGACCTGCTCAAGCCCGGCGCCACGCTGGTCTACTGCGTCTGCTCGCTGGAGCCCGAGGAAGGCGTCAACCAGATCGCGGCCCTGCTGGCGCGCAACCCGAACGTCGCCCGCAAGCCGGTCATTGCAGCGGAACTCGCCGGCCACGGCGAATTCGTCAGCAAGGATGGCGACCTGCGCACGCTGCCGCTGCACCTTCCCGATCCCGACCCGCGCTGGGGCGGGCTGGACGGCTTCTATGCCGCCCGGCTCACCCGCAATGCGTAGTATTTTGTTGGCGCATGATCTTTTCCGGAAAACCGGTTCCCGCTTTTCCGGATCATGCGCTAATTCACGCTTAAATCAGGCGTATTGGCCCTGCGCCGACGCTTCGCTATCGTGTGCGACTCACGCGGGAATCGGGCCGCGTCGCCGGGGACGGGCAACTGCATGATGCGGGTTTCGGTCGCGGAACGGGCCAAGCTCGCCGTGCTCATCGGGCGCCGCGCATTTCGTAGCCTGCTCGGCGGCTTCCACGCCCATCCCTTGATGCGCTGGCGCTTCGCCACGGCCAAGACCGACCGGCTGGTGATCGCGCCGCAGGATCTGCGCACCGCCGACGCCACCCGCGCCGCCGAAATCTATGCCGGCCGCTTCGCCTTCGCCGGCAAGGTGGTGATCTGCGACCGCCGCTCGCCGTTTGAGATGACGCCGCCGTCCGACGAATGGGCGGTGATCCTGCTCAGCTTCGCCTGGCTGCGCCATTTGCGCGCCGCCGACTCGGCCATCACCCGCGCCAATGCCCGCTCGCTGATCGACGATTGGATCAACCTGCAAGGCGGCTGGCATCCGCTCGGCTGGCGTCTCGATATCCTGTCGCGCCGCATCGTCTGCTGGCTGAGCCAGGCGCCGTTCGTGCTGCAGGATGCCGACGCGCGTTTCTACCGCCGCTTCATCCGCAGCCTGTCGCGCCAGGTGCGCTATCTGCGCCGCACGCTCAAGCAGTCGCGCGACGGCCTGCCGCGGCTGCAAGCCTTGATCGCGCTCAATTATGCGACGCTGTGCATGCAAGGGCAGTCGGGCTATCTGCGCGGCAATGCCCGCAAGCTGATCGACGAATTGCGCGCGCAGATTCTGCCTGACGGCGGCCATGTCAGCCGCAATCCCGGCGCGCTGATCGAATTGCTGGCCGACCTGCTGCCGCTGCGCCAGCTGTTCTCCACGCGCAATCTGCAGCCGCCGCAGGCGATCAACAACGCCATCGACCGCATGATGCCGATGCTGCGCTTCTTCCGTCATGCCGACGGCAATTTCGCGCAATTCAACGGCATGGGCCCGACGCCGGTCGATCTGCTCGCCACCGTGCTGGCCTATGACGACGCGCGCGGTACGCCGGTGGCGAATGCGCCGCATTCCGGCTATCAGCGCATCGACGCGGGGCAGACCGCGCTGCTGATGGATACCGGCCGGCCGCCACCGCTGGCGCTGAGCCAGGAGGCGCATGCCGGCTGCCTGGCGTTCGAACTGTCGTGGAAGCAGCACCGGCTGGTGATCAATTGCGGGCTGCCGGCGGTCAACAAGGTGACCTGGCGGCAGGTGGCGCGCGCCACCGCCGCGCATTCGACCGTCACCTTCAACGACAAGTCTTCCTGCCAGTTCCTCGAATCCGGCGCGTTCCGCGGCCTGCTCTCCGGCATGCCGATCGTGGCGTGTCCGCGCCAGGTGCCGGTCGCGCGCGAGGACACCGCCGAGGGCGCCATGCTGCGCGCCTCGCATGACGGCTATGCCAGGGACTTCGGCGTGATCCACACCCGTGCGATCCGGCTCAGCCCGGATGGCCGCACACTCGACGGCGAGGACAGTTTCACGCCGGCCGACGGCCACGCCTTTCCCGCGCGCGCCGCCGACGAATTCGCCATCCGCTTTCACCTGCATCCGGCGATCAAGGCCAGCCGGCTGTCGGACGGCCGCGGCGTCATCCTGCTGCTGGCGGACCGCGAGGTGTGGACCTTTTCGACGCTGGCCGACGCGGTGGAGCTCGAGGAAAGCGTCTATCTCGCCGGCACCGACGGCCCGCGCCGCGCCGTGCAGATTGTGATCTACGGCCATGCCCGCAAGGACGCCAAAGTGCGCTGGAGCTTCGGCTACACCCCGCGGCCGGCGCCGGGTACCCGCGTGGGCCGGGCCGACGAGCCGGAATTGCCGCTGTAAGGCTGCGATGCCTGTGGATGCGCAGGGCTGGCATCGCAGTGGCGAATACACTTTTGCCCGCTTGATGTGCTAGCCCGTCACTCATGCCCAGCCACCCGCGCCGTATCACCCGTGCCCTGCTGTCGGTCTCCGACAAGATCGGCCTCATCGACTTCGCCAAATCGCTTGCCGGCTACGATATCGAACTGGTCTCCACCGGCGGCACCGCCAAGGCGCTGAAAGACGCCGGTCTGCCGGTGATTGACGTCGCCGAGCTGACCGGCTTTCCCGAAATGATGGACGGCCGCGTCAAGACGCTGCATCCGAAGGTGCATGGCGGGCTGCTGGCGATCCGCGCCAACGCGGAGCACGCCGCCGCGATGGGCAAGCACGGCATCAAGCCGATCGATCTCTTGGTGGTGAACCTCTATCCGTTCGAGTCAACCGTCGCCAAAGGCGCGGCGTTCGACGACTGCATCGAGAACATCGACATCGGCGGGCCGGCCATGATCCGCGCCGCCGCCAAGAACCACGCCGACGTTACCGTGGTGGTCGAGCCCGCCGACTACGGCAAGGTGCTGGCCGAACTTGCCGCGCATGGCGGCATGACCACGCTCGAGCTGCGGCAGCGGCTGGCGGCGAAAGCCTATGCGCGCACCGCCGCCTATGACGCGGCGATCTCCAACTGGTTCACTGAGGTGCTGCACGACGACGCGCCGGATTACCGCGCCTTCGGCGGCCGGCTGATCCAGGCGCTACGCTATGGCGAGAACCCGCACCAGAACGCGGCGTTCTATCGCGCCCCGGGCGAGCGCTTCGGCGTGGCCTCGGCGCGCCAACTGCAGGGCAAGGAGCTGTCCTACAACAACATCAACGACACCGACGCCGCTTACGAATGCGTGGCGGAATTCGATGCCAGGCGCACCGCGGCTTGCGTGATCGTCAAGCACGCCAATCCCTGCGGCGTAGCGGAAGGCGACAGCCTGCTCGACGCCTACCGCAAGGCGCTGGCCTGCGATTCCACCTCGGCCTTCGGCGGTATTGTCGCACTCAATCGAAAATTGGATGCGGACGCGGCCAAGGCGATTACCGAGATTTTCACCGAGGTGATCATCGCGCCCGACGCCAGCGAGGAAGCGATCAAGATTGTGGCTTCGAAAAAGAATCTGCGGCTGCTGCTGGCCGGCGGGTTGCCCGATCCGAAGAGCGCCGGCTTGACGGCGAAGACGGTGTCCGGCGGATTGCTGGTGCAGTCGCGCGACAATGCGGTGGTCGACGAGATGCAATTGAAGACCGTGACCAAGCGCGCGCCGAGCGAAGCCGAGCTGCGCGACCTGCGCTTCGCCTTCCGCGTCGCCAAGCACGTGAAGTCGAACACCATCATCTATGCCAAGGGGCTGGCCACCGTCGGCATCGGCGCCGGCCAGATGAGCCGCGTCGATTCCGCCCGCATTGCCGCGCGCAAGGCGGAAGACGCGGCTAAGGAATTGAAGCTGCCGGCGCCGCTGACCAAAGGCTCGGTGGTCGCCTCGGATGCCTTCTTTCCGTTCGCCGACGGACTACTGGTCGCGATCGCGGCCGGCGCCACCGCGGTGATCCAGCCTGGCGGCTCGATGCGCGACGACGAGGTGATCAAGGCCGCCGACGAGCACGGGGTAGCGATGGTGTTCACCGGGGTGAGGCATTTCAGGCATTAGCACTGACTCGTGTCCCGGCTGCGGTGCAGCGCATCACTTCGTGCTGCGCTGCGCCCGGGACACGGCTACTCCCGCGCCAAATCGCCCAGCAAGCTCGCCGCCACCGACAGCTTCGAGAGTGTGAGCCCGGAGCCGGCGATCTCGTGGATTGCCGCGCGGATGCGCTCGACCTCCGCCTGCCGCGGCTTGACCCATTCGTCCACCGCGCCGGCGCCAGCGTTGTCGTTGCCGACCATGGCGGCGGTGAGCCGGCGTTCCGCCTCGCCGATTGAATCGAGCGCGCGGTCGAGCGCCAGCCGATCGAAATAATCCGCCACCGCGATACCCGGCACCGCATGGGCGACGCGATCGAGCTGGAAGAAGGCCTCGGTGGCGAAATAGGTCGCGGTCACTTCGCCGACCGGTTTCTGCGCGCGATCCGCCACCAGCACGATGTCGGGCGCCGCCTTGAGCGCCGGCAAACTTGCAAACCGGCGCGCAAGCTCCGCCGGCACGCCGCCTTTAGTCAGCTCCGCCTGCCGCGCGTCGCGTGCGGCAATCGCCTCCTTCGACAGCGCGCCGTCGAGCGCCGCCGCGACTTGCGCGATGCCGGCGCGGTAATGCGCGACGATTTTTTCCAGGCCTTGCTTGAGATCGCCATTGCGCAGGAACCAGACCAGCCGGTCGAGCAGCAGGTCCTGCACGGCGGCGTAAAGATCGAGCTGGGTCTTGCCGGAGACTTTGTTGTCGAGCGCGTCGATCTCGCCGTTGAGCGCGATCAGGTCGTAGCTCTGGCGCACTGCCGCGAAGGCCGCCGCAATCGAGGCGGCGGACGCGCCGGTCTGGTCGGCAATGCGCACGATCAGCGTGGCGCCGCCGCGATTGATCATGGAATTGGTGAGTTGCGTCGCGATGATCTCGCGCCGCAGCCGGTGCGCATGCAGCGCATCGGGAAACAGGTTCGACATCTCCCGGGGGAAATAGCGCTCGAGCTCGCGCCCGAGATAAGGATCGTCCGGCACGTTCGAGTCGAGCAGTTCGCCGTAGAGCGAGAGCTTGGCATAGGCCAGCAGCACGGCGAGTTCCGGCCGCGTCAGCGCCAGATTGCGCTTGCGTCGCTCGGCGAGCGCCAGGTCGTCGGGCAGGAATTCCACGCTGCGGTCGAGCTTGCCCTGCGTTTCCAATAGCTGCATCAGCCGCTGCTGGAAGCCGAGGTCCTCCAGCCCGCGCCGTGCGGCAAGCGAGAGCGCCAGCGTCTGCTGATAGTTGTTGCGCAGCACCAGGCGCGCGACCTCCTGCGTCATCTCGGCCAGCAGCGCATTGCGCGCGTCGAGCGTGAGCGCGCCGGAGCGCACCGGAGTGCTGAGCGCGATCTTGATGTTGACCTCGACGTCGGAGGTATTGACGCCGGCGGAATTGTCGATGGCGTCGGTGTTGAGCCGGATGCCGCGCAGCGCCGCTTCGATACGGCCGCGCTGGGTCATGCCCAGATTGGCGCCCTCGCCGATCACCTTGCAGTTGAGATCGGCGCCGCTGACACGGATGGCATCGTTGGCGCGATCGCCCACCATCTCATCCGTTTCGTTCGAGGCGCGCACATAGGTGCCGATGCCGCCGAAGAACAGCAGATCGACCTTCGCCTTCAAGATGGCCTTCATCAAATCCTGCGGCGTCACCGCCTCGGCCACGCCGAATAATCGCCGCGCCTCGGGGCTGAGCCGGATTTCCTTGGACGAGCGCGGATAGACGCCGCCGCCCTTGGAGATCAGTTTCTTGTCGTAATCCTGCCAGCTCGAGCGCGGCAGCGCGAACAGCCGCTTGCGCTCAGCGAAACTGGCGGCCGGATCGGAATCGGGGTCGATGAAGATGTCGCGATGATCGAACGCCGCCAAAAGCCGCGTCGTGGTTTCGCGCAGCAGGCCGTTGCCGAACACGTCGCCCGACATGTCGCCGACGCCGACCGCGCTGAACAGCGTCTCGTGGATGTTGACGTCCATCTCGCGGAAATGCCGCTTCACCGATTCCCAGGCGCCGCGCGCGGTGATGCCCATGGCCTTGTGGTCGTAGCCGGCCGAGCCGCCGGAGGCGAAGGCGTCGCCCAGCCAGTAATCGTGCGCGATGGAAATGGCGTTGGCGATGTCGGAGAAAGTGGCGGTGCCCTTGTCGGCGGCGACCACCAGATAGGGATCGTCGCCCTCGTGCCGCACCACGTTATCGGGCGGAACGATCGCGCCGTCGGGGGCGAAATTGTCGGTGATGTCGAGCAGCGTCGACATGAACAATTCGTAGGTGGCGACGCCTTCGGCCTGCACCTGTTCGCGCGTGGCGCCCGTCGGCATCAGCTTGGGCACGAAGCCGCCCTTGGCGCCGACCGGCACGATCACCGCGTTCTTGACCTGCTGCGCCTTCACCAGGCCGAGCACTTCGGTGCGGAAATCCTGCGGCCGGTCGGACCAGCGGATGCCGCCGCGCGCCACCTTGCCGAAGCGCATGTGCACGCCTTCCACGCGCGGCGAATAGACGAACACCTCGTAGAGCGGGCGCGGCCGCGGCAGGTCGGTGAGCTTGCCGCTGGCGAACTTGACCGCGATCAGCGGCTTGGGCTGGCCTTGCTCGTCGGTCTGATAGAAATTGCTGCGGATCGCCGCCTGCACCGCGTTGACGAAGCGGCGCAGGATGCGGTCTTCGTCCAGGCTGTCGACTTTCTGCAAGGCGTCTTCGATGCGCGCGGCGATTTCTTTTTGCTTCGCGTCACGCTCGGCCGCCGCTTCGGCGCGCGGATCGAAGCGCGCATGGAACAGCGCGACCAGATCGCCGGCAATGCAAGCGTGCTTCACCAGCGTCGTCCACATGTAATCCTGCGAATAGGGTACCCTGATTTGCCGCAGGAAACGCGACAGCGTGCGGATCAGCGCCACGTCGCGCCAGGCCAGCGAACCGGCGAGCGTGAGCGCGTTATAGCCGTCGTTCTCGGCCTGTCCGCGCATCACCGTCAGGAAGGCGGCTTCCAGCCGCGCCTTGGCCTCGCCGAGATCGATCATGCCGCCGTCGCGCCGCTCCAGCAGCATGTCGTGGAACCAGACGCCTTCGCCGCCCTGCGGTTCGACGTGATAGGTGCGCTCGTCCACCACCTTAAAGCCCATGTTCTCCAGCACCGGAACGCGCTCCGACAGCGGCAGCGGGCGCGCAAAGCTCCACACTTTCAGGCCGACCGCGCGTTGTTCCTCTTCCAGCCGGCGATGGAAATCGACGCCGAGCGGACGCTGCTCGTTCAAAGCTTCGACCACGCGGATATCGCCGGCCGCGATGGCCGGCGCGTAAGACTCCTGGAACCCGGCGGAAAACGCCTCGCGGTAGCGGGTAAACAGTGCGCGCGCCTGCTCCGGCGCATGCAGCAGCGCCAGCGCATCACCAAGTCCATCGGTCCAGCTGCGCACGATGGCCGCGACTTCTTGTTCGAGCGTTGCGCGGCTCACCTCGGGCGTGACGCCACCGGAGCGGCCGATGATGAAGTGCACGCGCACCAGCGGGCCTTCCGCGAAGAACGGATAGAACGCCGAGACCCGCCCGATGAAAGCGCTGCTGAGATAATCGCCGATCTTGGCGCGGATATTGCTGTCGTAGCGTTCGCGCGGAACGAACACCAGCACCGACACGAACCGGTCGAAGCGGTCGCGGCGCGCCAGCACGCGCACATGCGGACGCTCGTCGAGTTGCAGGATCGCCAGCGCAAAACGATGGAGCGTGTCGTCGTCGACCTGGAACAGTTCGTCGCGCGGATAATGCTCGAGCACGTTTGCGAGTGCTTTTCCGGAATGGCTGCTGGGATCGAAACCGGCGCGCTGCTCGACGCTGGCGATCTTGCGCCGCAGATAAGGGATGCTGTGGGCGGTGCGCGTATAGGCGGTGGAGGTGAACAGCCCGATGATGCGGTGCTCGCCGATCAGGTTGCCGGCGGCGTCGAAACGTTTGACGCCGATATAGTCGAGATAGACGCGCCGGTGCACGCGCGCCTGGATATTCGCCTTGGCGATGATCAGCGGGCGCGGCTCCTGCAGGAACGCCATGATCTCCGGCGTGAACTCGAGCCGCTCCTGGCCGCGCCGCAATACGCGCAGCTCGCGCGCGCGCATGATGCCGAGCGCGCCGTCGAAATCCGGTTTGAGCGCCTGGCCGTCGCACACGTAATCGCGCAGGCCGAGGAAGGTGAAATTGTCAGCCAGCAGCCATTGCAGGAACTGGATCGCCTCGGCGATCTCGTCGACCGGCAGCGGCGGCGGATTGCTCCTGAGCTCGTCGACGATACCGGTGACGCGCGCGCGCATGGCGCGCCAGTCCTGCACCGCCAGCCGCACCTCGCCGAGCACGGTTTGCAGCGCGCCGACGATTCTGTCGCGTAGACCTGCGTCCTCGATCGGCTCGCAATGGATATGGATGAAGCTTTCACGCGTGCCATTGGCCTCGTCGGCGGCGCCGAGCGCGCTGAGTTTGCCGCCATCGCGCGTCACGCCGAACACCGGATGCGCCACCAGCCGCACTGCGAGCCGGCGATCGGCGATCTCGCCCATCACCGAGTCGACCAGGAACGGCATGTCATCGTTAACGATCTCAATGATCGAGACCGCTTTGCGCTCGCCCGCGGCCGACAGCGTCACCGTCTCGCAGCGGATTTTCGGCGCACCTGTCTCTCGCTGACAAAGAAAATCGAACGCCCGTTCGGCCAGACGGCTAAGATCGGCGGCGCCATAGCGCACCACGTCCTCCGGCACGGCGCGCCCATAGAGCTGCGTAACGAAGCTCGCCGGGATGTCGCTGCGACGTTGGCTCAGCGCGGTCCCGGCCTGCGCGATGGTCGCCCGGGCGGCGCTTTCTTCCTGGCTGGCGGGAAGCTCAACGGACATAAGACCTCGTACTTTATAAAGAATCAGTCGCGCCGGGAGTTTTTACCTTCCGCACGAGGGCGTCGAGAGCAACCCGGCATTTGGTAACGCGGCCACGACAGGCCTGCACGGCGCCCTTGGCACCACCGCTTAAACTGCTGATTTAACAGGCAAAACCATGGTCGTGCCATCGTATCGCGAGGCCGCGGAACCATGTAGTCTTGGTGTTCGGGCACGGACAGCAAGGGGCTAGGGGAAATGGGCAAGGCTAAAATGTCAGTCAAAACCGCCGGCAAGGCGGCACGTGCAAGGCCCGGCAAGAATCCACCCAAGAGCAAGCCGATGCTGCGCGCCATCAAAGGCGGCAAATCGGCGCCCACGAAATTGCCGCCGCCCAAACCCGCCGCCACGAAACCTGCCGCGCCGCCGGCTGCGCAATCCAAATCTTCACAATCCAAGCTCGCGATGATGAAGGCGCTGTCCACCAAGCCGGTACCGGCGGCCGACGACGTGCCGGTGACCGCGCTCAATCTGGAGCCGGGCAAGCTGTCGCCGGCGATGGCCGCCTATTTCAAGAAATGCCAGGACAGACTCGGCTTCGTGCCGAACGTGCTGCTCGCCTACGCCTTCGACATGGCCAAGCTGGAAACTTTCGTCGCCTTCTACAACGATCTGATGCTCGGCGAGAGCGGCCTGAGCAAGCTCGAGCGCGAGATGATCGCGGTGGCGGTGTCGTCGCAGAACCGCTGCTACTACTGCCTCACCGCCCACGGCGCCGCGGTGCGGCAATATTCCGGCAATCCGCTGCTCGGCGAACAGATCGTGATGAACTATCGCGCCGCGCGGGTGAACAAGCGTCAGCGCGCCATGCTCGACTTCGCCGTCAAGCTCACCGCGCAGCCCTGGAGCGTGGAGGAAGGCGATCGCGAGCGGCTGCGCCGCGCCGGCTTCACCGACCGCGACATCTGGGACATTTCGGCGGTGGCCGGCTTCTTCAACATGTCGAACCGTGTGGCCTCCGCCACCGACATGCGGCCGAACGCGGTCTATCACGGGCAGGCAAGGTAAGCCTCTCCGCGGTCATGCCCGGCACTCGGGTCCGGCTTCGCCGGCCCGAGCACATGCCTTGTGCCGGGCATCCACGTCTTAATACGCTTACCGTGTTAAAGGCGTGGATGGCCGGGACAAGCCCGGCCATGACGAGTGAACAATGAATCGCTTTGCCCGCATTTCGGCGTTCGCCCTTGCGCTGCTGCTCACCGTCGCGGCTTACGCCCAAGTCGCGCCGGTCACGCGCGCACCGGCGATTGCGCCCGCGCAAGCAATCCTCGCCCACAACGGCATGGTGGTGGCGCAGGAGAGCCGCGCTGCCCGCATCGGCGTCGAGATGCTCGATCGCGGCGGCAACGCGGTCGACGCCGCGGTGGCGGTCGGCTTCGCGCTCGCGGTCACCTATCCGCGCGCCGGCAATATCGGCGGCGGCGGCTTCATGCTGATCCATCTCGCCAAAGAGAACCGCGATATCGCAATTGACTATCGCGAGACCGCCCCGAGCGCGGCGACCGAAACCATGTTCCTCGACGCCAAGGGCGAACCTGATCCGGCGAAATCGCGCAACAGCGCACTGTCGATCGGCGTGCCCGGCACCGTCGCCGGCCTGGCGCTGGCGCAGCGGAAATACGGCTCCGGCAAGCTCACGCTCGCCGAGCTGATTCAGCCTTCGATCGATCTCGCCAGCAAAGGCTTCGCGGTCAAGGACGACCTCGCCGATTCGCTGCCGCGCGCGCACGACCGGCTGGCGCGCTGGCGCTCGTCGGCGGAAATTTTCCTGAACGGCGGCCGGCCGCTGCGCGAAGGCGACCGGTTGATCCAGTTCGATCTCGCCGACACGCTGCGGGCGATCGCGCAGAATGGCCCGAACGCCTTCTATCAGGGTCCCATCGCCGCGCGCATCGCCGACGCCGTCGTCAAAGCCGGCGGCATCGTGAGCAAGGACGACCTCGCCAGCTACCGCGCAGTCGAGCGGCCGGTCGTGCGCGGCAATTATCGCGGCTACGACATCGTCGCGATGCCGCCGCCCTCCTCCGGCGGCGTGCATCTGATCGAGATGCTCAACATGCTGGAGGGCACCGATCTGGCGAAGCTGCCGCGCGAGCAGGCGCTGCATGTCGAGATCGAGGCGATGAAGCGCGCTTATGCCGACCGCGCCATGTTCATGGGCGATCCCGACGCGGTGAGCATGCCGGTCGCCGGCCTGATCTCGAAAAAATATGCTGAGTCATTGCGCGCCGGCATCGGCGAGCGCGCGACGCCCTCGGCCGATATCCGCGCCGGCAAGCCGGACGAATACGAAGGCCGCAACACCACGCATTTCTCCGTCATCGACCGCGACGGCAACGCGGTGTCGAACACCTACACGCTCAACTTCTCCTATGGCGTCGGCCTGGTCGCCGAAGGCACCGGCGTGCTGCTCAACAACGAGCTCGACGATTTCACCGCCAAGCCGGGCGCGGCCAATGCCTACGGGCTGGTCGGTTTTACCGCCAATTTGCCGGGGCCGGGCAAGCGCCCGCTGTCGTCGATGTCGCCGACCATCGTGCTGAAGGACGGCAAGCCGTTTTTGGTCACCGGTTCGCCCGGCGGCAGCCGCATCATTTCCGCTGTCTTGCAGGTGATCGTCAACGTCATCGATTTCCGCATGGCCGTAGACAAGGCGGTGAGCGCGCCGCGCCTGCACCACCAGTGGCAGCCGGACCAGGTGTTGGCCGAGCCGGATTTTCCGCCCGATCTGCTCGATGCGCTGGCGCGCCGCGGCCACAGCATCGTGCCGACCGAGCCGCACACCTCGGCCAATTCCATCATGGTGACGAAAGACGGCTATGTCGGCGCCGCCGACCGGCGCACGCGCGGGGCGCTGGCGGCGGGGTATTGAAAGTAATGTTCAAAACTTGAAGCCCGCCTACGTTGCTTCGCAACTTCGGCGCGGCAGCCTTCGCCGCAATATGGCTTGCCGAGCCGTAGCTCCGAAGGAGCGAAGGCTGGAGCGGGCGAAGGGATTCGAACCCTCGACCCCGACCTTGGCAAGGTCGTGCTCTACCCCTGAGCTACACCCGCATCCGTTAGCTAGTTGACCGATCAAGCGTTAATCGGCCGCCAAGCCGTTCGTATAGCCATAAGCGGCACCCCTTGGCAACCGCGGCGCCAGGAAGCGTTAATGGCCCTGGGCGTGGCGTTTACGGTGGTGGGCGCGTGGCCTGACGGCCGGGGGTTCCCAGTATGGGTTGTGATTGCAAAAGCCGCGATTGCCGGCCAGCACATTCGGCACGCATTCCTCGATCGTGCGGTACCGGCAGTCCCAGTGGACCGAGCCTTTGCCCGCCGAGACCACCGCGCACCAGGGCGCATGGCCGAGCTGGGCCTGCACCGGGCGGACGTCAACCGATAGAACGGCCATGAACGCGGCCAGAGACAGCAATAAGCGTGGCATCGCAAGCCTCCCGGTTCCCGGCGCATGATGGCTTTCATGCGCAACCGAAGACACCGATACTAACACCGACCGGCCGAAATATGTCCCCTCTCCCGACCACCCCCGAGCAGCTGTTCGCCGCGCTCGATGCCCTCGGCATCAAGCACGCCACGGTCAAGCATCCGCCGCTGTTCACGGTCGAGCAGAGCCGCAGCCTGCGCGGCCAGATTCCGGGCGGCCACACCAAGAACCTGTTCCTGCGCGACAAGAAGCACGCGCTCTATCTGGTGGTGGTGCTGGAAGACGCCGAGATCGACCTCAAGGGGCTGCACCGGCTGTTGGGCGCCAGCGGGCGGTTTTCCTTCGGCTCGGCCGACCTGCTGGCCGAAGTCTGGGGCGTGGCGCCCGGCGCGGTGACGCCGTTCGGCGCCATCAACGACCGCCAAGGCCGCGTGACCGTGGTGCTCGACGCCGCCATGATGCAGCACGAAACGCTCAACTATCACCCGCTGGTCAACACCATGACCACCTCGATCGCGCGCGCGGATCTGGTGAAATTCCTCGAATCCACCGGCCATGTGCCCCGCATCGAGCGGGTCTCCGGCCGCGGCGCGCCCTGATACGATTGCATTCGCCCGCCGGATGACCCATTTAAGCCGGAACGGAACCGGGAACGGACCAAGAGGCGCAGACTATGCTGGGATTTGGTGGGGCGACGCCGGCGGCGGCCGATGGCGCGGTCAAGGACACGACCACGCAAGGCTTCGTCAAGGACGTGATCGAGGAATCCAAGAAGCAGCCGGTGCTGGTGGATTTCTGGGCGCCCTGGTGCGGCCCGTGCAAGCAGCTCACGCCGATCCTGGAAAAGGCGGTGAAGGCGGCCAAGGGCAAGGTCAAGCTGGTCAAGCTCAACATCGACGAGCATCCGGCGATCCCCGGGCAGATGGGCATCCAGTCGATCCCGGCGGTGATCGCGTTTTCCAACGGCCAGCCGGTCGACGGCTTCATGGGCGCGCTGCCGGAAAGTCAGGTCATCGCTTTCCTGGAGCGGCTGACCAAGGGCAAGATCGGCAACGACGATCAGGATCTGCTGAAAGCCGCCGACGCCGCGCTGGTCGCAGGCGATCCGGCCGCCGCCGCCGAAATCTATGCGCAGCTGCTCGCCGCCGACAGCGGCAACGTGCACGCGCTCGCAGGTCTCGCGCGCTGCTACGTCGAGACCGGCGCGCTCGAGCAGGCCAAGCAGACACTCGCTTTGGTGCCGGAAGCCAAGCGCAACGAGGCGCCGGTGGCGGCCGCGCGCGCCGCGCTGGAGATCGCCGAGCAGGCCAAGACGCTTGGGCCGCTGGCCGAGCTGGAAGAAAAAGTGCTGGCCAATCCGCTCGATCATCAGGCGCGCTTCGATCTCGCCGTCGCGCTCAATACCAAGGGCAAGCGCGACGAGGCGGTCCAACAGCTGATCGAGATCATCAAGCGCGACCGCAAATGGAACGAGGACGGCGCCCGCAAGCAGCTGGTGCAGTTCTTCGAGGCCTGGGGTTTTGCCGATCCGGCGGCCGCGGAAGGCCGCAAGAAGCTGTCGTCGATTTTGTTTTCGTAACGCATGATCCCGAAAAGTGGGAACCGGTTTTCGGATAAGATCATGCGTCGGTGAGGAGTTGCACCGGCACGCGGAGTAATGCGCCAATGCCGATGAACGCCGACTATCGCGGACCCATCGACCTGCCCGCAACGATCCCGGTGTTCCCGCTGCCGGGCGCGCTGCTGCTGCCGCGCGGGCAGATGCCGCTCAACATCTTCGAGCCGCGCTATCTCGCCATGATCGACGACGCGCTGCGCGACGGCCACCGCCTGATCGGCATGATCCAGCCCGATCCCGCGCATGGCTCCCAAGCACTTGGCGGGCCGGCCGACAAGCCGCCGCTCTACAAGACCGGCTGCGTCGGCCGCATCACGCAGCTGGCCGAAAGCGGCGACGGCCGCTACCTGATCGAACTCACCGGCGTGGCGCGCTTCCGGGTCGAGGAGGAGCTGGCGGTTTCCACCGCCTATCGCCAATGCCGCGTCACCTTCGCGCCGTTCGCCGACGACTTCGTCGCGCGCAAGGGCGAGAACGAGGTCGACCGCAAGGCGGTGCTGCGGGCGCTCGCCGCTTTCATGAAAGCCAACGACCTGAAGGCCGACTGGGAGGATATCGACAAGGCGCCCAACGAGGCGCTGGTCAATGCGCTGGCGATGATGTCGCCCTATGGCCCGCCCGAGAAGCAGGCGATGCTGGAAGCGCCCGACCTGAAAACCCGCGCCGAGATCCTGGTGGCGATCACCGAGATCGAACTCGCCAAGAAGAACACCGAAGGCGAGCCGCAGCTGCAGTAATCAGTTGCGCCATGCTATAACCCCGTCGAATTCGCCCGGAGCCAGCCCATGTCCACCGTCCCCGCCACCGAACGGCCCGAAGGCAGCGTCGATCCCAAGCTGCTGGAAATCCTGGTCTGCCCGCTGACCAAGACCACGCTGGAATACGACGCTGCCAGGCAGGAGCTGATCTCGCGCAAGGCCAAGCTCGCTTATCCGATCCGCGACGGCATTCCGATCATGCTGCCGGAGGAAGCGCGCAGGTTGGATTGAAAGCGACAATTCCCACTTCGCTCAAAAAAACCACGACAAATCAGGAAACGCTCATGATCAAAATCTGGGGCCGCAACACCTCGTCCAACGTGCAGAAGGCGATGTGGGCGGTGGGCGAGCTCAAGCTTGAGCACACCCGCATCGATGTCGGCGGCGCCTTCGGCAAGAACAAGGAAGCGCCTTACCTGGCGATGAACCCGAACGGTCTGGTGCCGACGCTGGAGGAAGACGACGGCTTCCTGCTCTGGGAGAGCAACTCGATCGTGCGCTATCTCGCGGGCAAGCACGACAAGGCCGGCGCGCTGGAGCCGAAGGAGCCAAAGCAGCGCGCGCTCGCCAGCCAGTGGATGGACTGGCAGTTGTCGGTGGTGGGGCCGGCCATCTTCCACGCCTTCTGGGGCCTGATCCGCACGCCGACGGAAAAACGTGACCTGGCCGCGATCAAGACCTCGCAGGACAAGACCGCCGACGCGATGAAGATGCTCGACGCGCAACTGGGCAAGACCGCCTATGTCGCGGGCGAGGCGTTTTCCTACGGCGACATTCCGGTCGGCGTGATGTGCTACCGCTACCGCCAGCTGGTGCCCGGCCGCCCGCCGACGCCCAACCTCGACCGCTGGTACGACGCCATCGCCAAGCGCAAGGCGTTCCAGGATCACGTCGGCAGCATTACTCTGAGCTAAGTTTTCTTATCCCTGCCCTCTTAGGGGACGGTGGCCGCCGAAGACGGCCGGGTGGGGTTGCACGATTACGCGAGCAGGGCCCCCACCCGAAGGAGAAAAGAACATGAGCGAAGATCGCGCCAACTATATTCCAGCCCTGCGGTATAAGTGGCTGACCGGTTTCTACGACACTGTTATGGAAGGAATGATGCGCGAAACCGAGTTCAAGCAAGCCCTTGTTCGCCAGGCCCGGGTGGCAGAAGATTATCAGGTACTTGACCTTGGCTGTGGGACGGCAACGCTCACGCTCATGATCAAGCAGGCTCACCCTGAGTCAAATGTCACCGGCCTGGATGGAGATCCAAAGGCTCTTGAAATCGCGAGAGATAAGATCGCCAAGTCCGGACTGACCATTACTCTCGATGAAGGCATGGCGTTCAACCTGCCATATTCGGATAACTCGTTTGACCGTGTTTTCTCCGGTCTGCTCTTCCATCACCTGACTCGCGAGGATAAAGAACGCACCTTGAAAGAAGTATATCGAGTCCTGCGGCCCGGCGGAGAGCTGCATGTCGCAGACTGGGGAAAGGCCAGCAATGCGCTCATGCGCTCGGCTTTCTTCCTGGTGCAGCTGTTGGATGGTTTCAAGACGACCGCTGATAACGTGAACGGTCTGCTGCCGGAGTTCTTCAACAAAGCCGGTTTACAGGAAGTCCAGGAGGCGGCGCGATATGCAACGATGTTCGGCACGATGGCGCTGTATAAGGCCTCGAAACCCGCTAATTAATTCAAAACGATTAAAGACGGAAGGATGAATGAAGTGCAAATGCCATCCGCCTTCATCCTTCCAAATTGGAGATACCTATGACCCCCGATAAAATTCTAGTAACAGTACTTGGCTAGGCCGGCATCGCTTTCATCGTCTGGTTTTTCTGGATGGTGAAGAAGCCCGGCGTAAAAGCCACTGTATCCAGTAGTGGATATCAGGAAAAGCGTCATAACGCCTCGCCCCTGAGCAGCTTCGGCACGTCGCCGGTGAAGCCGGCGGCTTCGCGGATGAACATGTGCTTGAGCGCCGGAATCCGCTCGACAATCCCCAAGCCGACATCGCGCGCCAGCCGCAGCACATCGGAGCGGTTGGAGAACAATCTATTCAAACCATCCGTGGCGACACCCATGGTCATAGTGTCGAAGCGCCGCCAGCGCTGATAACGCTCGAGCACGTCCGCCACGCCGATATCGAGCCCGAGTCGCGCCGCGTCGACGACCGCTTCGGCCAGCGCCGCCACATCGCGCAGGCCCATATTGAGTCCCTGGCCGGCGATCGGATGGATCACATGCGCGGCGTCGCCGACCAGCGCAAGCCGCTCGGCGATGAAGGAGCGCGCGGTGAACAGCCCGAGCGGAAAGGCGCGGCGCGGGCCGATCACTTCGAGATCGCCGAGATGCAGGCCGAAGCGCTTCTCCAGCTCGGCGTGAAATTCCGCGTCGGTGAGCGCGATGACGCGCTCGGCCTCGCGCGTTTCTTCGGTCCACACGATCGAGGCGCGCCTGCCCATGAGCGGCAGAATTGCGAACGGCCCGGCGGGCAGGAAATGCTCCTCGGCGCGGCCGTTGTGCTCGCGCTCATGCGCCACCGTAGTGACGATGGCCGACTGATCGTAATTCCAGCCGTGCGTGGCGATGCCGGCCTGCTCGCGGATTTTCGACTTGGCGCCGTCGGCGCCGACCAGCAGGCGCGCGGAAAGTTTTTCGCCGTCGGCGAGCGTCACATCGATGCGTCGACTGACCCCCTCCACACTCCTCCCCCTTTCAGGGGGAGGAAGGTCGTGCTGCGAATCCTCCCTCCCCCTGAAAGGGGGAGGGTTGGGGTGGGGGTCATATGCAAATGAATCGACGGCAGTACCCCGCAGATCAATACCGATCTCCTTCGCCTTCGCCACCAGCGCATCAATCAGGTGCCGGTTCTCGATCATGTGCGCGAACGGCTCGCCTTCTTCCACTTCGCCGCCGAAGGTGAGGAAGGTCGGCCGCACCGCGTCGTCGAGCTTGCTGTCGGTCACCACCATGTCGAGGATCGGCTGCGCCTCGTCGGCGACCGCGTCCCAGACCTCGATCGTCTCGAACAGCCGGCGCGCGGCGGCCGCGATCGCCGAGGCGCGCGGGTCCTTCGACTTGGACTGGCTGAGCGCCGGATCGACCACCGTCACGGTGAAGGCCTCGCCCAGCGCCTCTCGCAAAGCGATCGCCAGCGCCAGGCCGGCAAAGCCCGCCCCGCCGATCAGCAGGTCGATTTTATGGTGTTGCTTCAGCGCTTTCGGCATCGCAGATTTCTTGCAGTTTCCTTGTAAAACTTGCCCCAGCATAGCAGGTTGAGGCCTTATTCGACCAATCTTGAGAACCCTGCCCCCATGACCTCCGCCGTCCAGGATCTGCTCAACCTCCTCGATCTCGAAGAATTGGACATAAACCTGTTCCGCGGCGGCAGCCCGCAGGTCGGCTGGCA
This sequence comes from Hyphomicrobiales bacterium, assembly GCA_016185205.1. Taxonomy (GTDB): domain Bacteria; phylum Pseudomonadota; class Alphaproteobacteria; order Rhizobiales; family Xanthobacteraceae; genus Pseudolabrys. The sequence goes on from JACPOA010000012.1 coordinate 20,603, forward strand.
GCGCGTGTTCGGCGGCCAGGTGATCGGGCAGGCGCTGGTGGCCGCGGTGCGCACGGTCGAGGGCCGGCCGCCGCATTCCATGCACGCCTATTTCCTGCTGCCGGGCGACCCCAAGGTTCCCATCATCTACGACGTGGATCGCATGCGGGACGGCAAGAGCTTCACCACGCGGCGCGTCACCGCGCGCCAGCACGGCCATCCGATCTTCTCCATGCTGGTGTCGTTCCACACCGACGAGCCGGGCCTGGCGCATCAGGCGACAATGCCGGACGTGCCGCCGCCGGAAAAGCTGCCGAGCGAAACGGAAATCCGCGAGAAGATTCTTCCGACCATGCCCGATCCGGTGCGGCGCTATTACGAGCGCGAGCGGCCGATCGAATTGCGGCCGGTGGAGTTCGAACGCTATCTCGGCAAGAAATATCCCGACGGCCGCTTTAACCTCTGGATGCGCACTACCGGCCGGCTGCCGGACGTTCCTGCGATCCATCAATGCGTGCTGGCCTACGCTTCCGACATGGGGCTGCTCGACACTGCGCTGGTCCCGCACGGGCGCACGCTGTTCGAGAAGGAATTCATGGTCGCCAGCCTCGACCACGCGATGTGGCTGCACCGGCCGTTCCGCGCCGACGACTGGTTGCTCTATGCCCAGGATTCGCCGAACCTGCAGGGCTCGCGCGGCTTCTCGCGCGGACTTATATTCACGCGCGACGGCACCCTGGTCGCCTCGGTGGCGCAGGAAGGTTTGGTGCGCGTGCGACGGCAATAATCTTGGCGCGATGAGACGCAGAACAAGTTCATGACCCCCACCCCAACCCTCCCCCTTTCAGGGGGAGGGAGACATCGCCGCGCGACCTTCCTCCCCCTGAAAGGGGGAGGAGTGTGGAGGGGGTCAATACTTGCACTGTTGATTTTTGTGTCGTGCGTAAACTCCGCCCTCGCCGCGTCCGGCAAACAGCCGGCGCCGGCGGGCGCCTTGGCCGGCGCGCCGGCCGAATACACAAGCTTCTCCGCCGCCGAACTCACGCGCGGATTTCTGGCGCTCGCCTTCGGCTCCGATCTGCGCATCGGCGCTGAGCCTCGCGGCATCCGCCGCTTCGATCATCCGATCCGTGTCGCCGTGATCGCCGGCGGCAGCGTCGACCGCGGCGCGGCGATGGCGCGCGTCGTCGACGACTATGCCCGCAAGGTCCCCAACCTGCATCTGAGCCTGGTGGCCGCCTCCGCGCCGGCCGAGGTCGAGGTACGGCTGATCGACGAGCGGAATTTCAAATCGGCGCTGCAGGCGGCCTTCGGCGTGCAGGTCACCGCGGCCTTCATCGCGCGCACCGATCCGCAATGCATGACCAGCGTGAAATCGAGCGCCGACGGCGCTATCGTGCGCGCGGTCTCCTTCATCATCGTCGACAAAAGCGAGGCTGTCTTTCTCGACTGCGCCTATCACGAGCTACTGCACGCCTTCGGCCTGTCCAACCATGACCAGCGCAATCCGTGGACCACGCTCAACCAGAAACGCATGGTCGGCTACCTGTCGGTCTATGACCGCGCTTTGCTCACCATCCTGTACGACGCGCGTGTCACGCCCGGGTTGACCGCCGACCGCGCCCGCGCCCGCGCCGTGCTGCCCGGCGTCATCCGCGACTTGGGCCCGAGCTTGGGCCTGGCCGCGCCGCCACGGCACAAACCGGCTAGATAAGTCAGCCTTATTGACTTAACCTGCCTAAGCAATCGACGATTGCCTTGGATATAGGCAATAATCCCGCTTAAGCTTTGGCCCGTCTGTCGCTACGTTATGCATCTATGCCCGTGCCGGCCTCCGCCGGGGCGGGTTTTCGCTGTGACGAGCGCGTGATACCGAATCGCGCCATCACCAATACTGCCGGGAAGGGAAACTATGAAACTGGTCATTGCCATCATCAAACCGTTCAAACTCGACGAGGTACGCGACGCCCTCACTGGCATCGGCGTCCACGGCATGACCGTGGCCGAGGTCAAAGGCTATGGCCGCCAGAAAGGCCACATGGAGATCTATCGTGGCGCCGAATACGCCGTGAATTTCCTGCCCAAGCTGCGCATCGAGGTCGCCATCGCCACCGAACAGCTCGACCAGGTGATGGACGCGCTCGTCGCCGCCGCCAAGACCGGGCAGATCGGCGACGGAAAAATCTTCGTCCTGCCGATCGAGCAAGCCGTGCGCATCCGCACCGGCGAAACCGACGTCGACGCACTCTAAAAACCAAGCCGGGGGATCATGAAATGATACGGGCGCCATTCCGCCTTGCCGTGGCCGCGAGCGCGGCAGCGGCGACACTCGCCGCATCGCCGGCGTTCGCGCAAGCTACTCAACAAGCATCCAAGATTGACGGTGCCGACACCGCCTGGATGATCGCCGCCACCGGCCTGGTGCTGATGATGACGATACCGGGCCTCGCCTTGTTCTATGCCGGCATGGTGCGCAAGAAGAACATGCTCGCCACCATGGCGCAGAGCCTGGCCGCCACGTTCCTGATCTCCATCCTGTGGGCGATGGTCGGCTACTCGCTGACCTTCACCGGCGACGGCGCCTTCATCGGCTCGCTGGAGCGGATTTTCCTGCGCGGCATCGCGCTCGATACGGTCTCGCCGCTGGCCAAGACCATCCCCGAAAGCCTGTTCATGCTCTACCAGATGACCTTCGCCATCATCACGGTGGCGCTGGTGGCGGGCTCGGTGGCGGATCGTCTGCGCTTCTCGGCGTTCCTGCTGTTCTGCGTGTTCTGGCTGCTGCTGGTCTATGTGCCGATCGCGCATTGGGTCTGGGGCGGCGGCTTCCTCGGCAGCTATGGCGTGATCGATTTTGCCGGCGGTCTGGTGGTGCATCTCAACGCCGGCATCGCCGGCCTGGTGGCGGCGCTGGTGATCGGCAAGCGGCGCGGCTACGGCAGCGAAAATCTGTCGCCGCACGATCTCACTTTGGCGGTGATCGGCACCGGCCTGTTGTGGGTCGGCTGGTTCGGCTTCAACGGCGGCTCCGCCTTGGGCGCCAATTCGCGCGCGGCCATGGCGATCGTGTCCACGCATCTCGCCGCCTGCGCCGGCGCCTTCACCTGGATGGCGCTGGAGTGGTGGACGCGCGGCAAGCCTTCGGTGCTGGGCATGATCTCCGGCGCGGTCGCAGGGCTGGGCACCATCACGCCGGCCTCCGGCTTCGTGCTGCCGATGCAGGCGGTGCTGATCGGCCTGATCGCCGGCACGGTCTGTTTCTGGGCCTGCACCTGGCTCAAGATGAAGCTCGGCTACGACGATTCGCTCGATGTGTTCGGTGTGCACGGTGTTGGCGGTGTGACCGGCACCTTCCTCGTCGGCGTGTTCGCAGTCGCCGCGCTGTCGGTCGGACCCGACACACCGCAAGGCGTCGCCGGTCTGCTCGAAGGCAATCCGCGCCAGCTGCTGGCGCAAGCTTACGGCATCGTGGTCACGCTGGTCTGGTCGGGCGCGCTGACCTTCGTCATCCTCAAGGTCATCAGCATCATCGTGCCGTTGCGCGTGCGCTCCGAGGACGAAGTCATGGGTCTCGATGTCAGCCAGCACGGCGAAGCGCTGCAATAACTAACCAAAAATTACCGCGCCGGCTGTGCGGCCGGCGCGGACTTCGCTTTTTGGAACTTTGCTGACTAATTCTTATGCAGCCCGATTAGGTCTTGACGCATCTTTGGGCGTCCGCCCGCGCGGGGCTCTGGGCCGGATTCGCGCCCACCGAATTTCACCCACCGAATCAGCCGGATAGCCCGTCCGCGGCGATCTGGCACGGCAATTGATTCTATCCGCATGGCCATGCCTCCAAAGCAAGCTTTGGAGCCCGGCTCAGTGTCCCGCCCGCACTGCGTGAAGGTAAAAACGGGCCCAAGCGGGGATCGAATCCATGAAAATCGTCATGGCCATTATCAAGCCTTTTAAACTCGACGAGGTCCGTGACGCTCTGACCTCCATCGGCGTGCAAGGACTGACCGTCAGCGAGGTCAAAGGATACGGGCGTCAAAAGGGTCACACGGAAATCTACCGTGGGGCTGAATATGCGGTGAGCTTCCTCCCCAAGATCAAGGTGGAGGTGGCAGTGGCAACCGACCAGGTCGACAAGGTGGTCGGCGCCATCACCGGGGCCGCGAAAACCGGACAGATCGGCGACGGCAAAATCTTTGTCATCGCTCTGGATCACGCCGTGCGCATTCGCACCGGCGAGACCGACACCGCGGCGCTCTAGCAACCGCGCAATTCGCTTTCACAGGAGTTAGACCATGACGTTCAAACTTAATTCCCGCGTGGTGCTGGGCCTCGCCGCTCTTGCCGCCGGTGTTTTGATCTCCGATTGGGCGCTGGCCCAAGCGGCAGCGCCCGCTGCGGCACCAGCGGCCCCGGCGGCGCCGACCTTCAACAAGGGCGATAACGCGTGGATGCTCACATCCACCGTGCTCGTGCTGTTGATGACCATCCCCGGCCTCGCACTGTTCTACGGCGGAATGGTGCGGTCCAAGAACATGCTCTCGGTGCTGGCGCACGTGTTTTACACCGTCTGCATCGTCACCCTGATCTGGGTGATCTACGGCTACAGCCTCGCCTTCACCGGCGGCTCGGCCTTTATCGGCGGCCTGTCGAAAGCTTTCCTGATGGGCGTGACCGCCGATTCGCAGGCGGCGACGTTCTCCGCCGGCGTGACCATCAACGAGTACATCTACATCTGCTTCCAGCTGACCTTCGCCGCGATCACCCCGGCGCTGATCGTCGGCGCCTTCGCCGAGCGCATCAAGTTCTCGGCGGTGGTGCTGTTCATTCCGCTCTGGGTCACGCTGGTCTACTTCCCGATCGCACACATGGTCTGGTACTGGAGCGGCCCCGATGCGATCGTCGACGCGGCCAAGGCGCTTGCTGCGGCGGCGGCCGGTCCGGCCAAGATGGCGGCGCAGGCCAAGCTCGACGAAGCGCTGGCTGACGCGGGGCTGGTGTTCGCTTGGGGCGCGATCGACTTCGCCGGCGGCACCGTCGTGCACATCAACGCCGGCATCGCCGGTCTGGTCGGCGCGCTGTTGATCGGCAAGCGGACTGGCTACGGCAAGGATGTCATGTCGCCGCACTCGCTCACTTTGACCATGGTCGGCGCCTCGCTGCTATGGGTCGGCTGGTTCGGCTTCAACGCCGGATCGAATCTGGAAGCCAGCGGCGGCGCCGCGCTTGCCATGATCAACTCGTTCGTCGCCACTGCCGCCGCTGCGTTAGCGTGGATGTTCGTCGAATGGATGGTCAAGGGTAAGCCCTCGCTGCTCGGCGTGGTGTCCGGCTGTATTGCCGGTCTGGTCGCGGTCACCCCCGCTTCGGGCTTCTCCGGCCCGATGGGGGCGATCGTGCTCGGCCTGGTGGCCGGCGTCGTATGCTTCTTCTTCTGCACCGCGGTCAAGAACGCGCTCGGCTACGACGACTCGCTCGACGTATTCGGCGTGCACTGCATCGGCGGCATCATCGGCGCTCTTGGCACCGGTATCCTGGTCAACCCGGCGCTCGGCGGCGCGGGCATCATGGATTACGCGGCGGGCAAGATAGCCGATTACGACTTCATCACGCAGATGACCGCCCAGACCAAGGCGGTGCTGCTGACGCTGGTGTGGTCAGGCGTCGGTTCCGCCATCATCTACAAGGTAGTGGACGCGATCATCGGTCTGCGCGTGCCGGTCGAAGCCGAGCGTGAAGGCCTCGACCTCACCGGGCACGGCGAACGCGCCTACACCACGTGAGGAGCTAGCGGTAGGGGCGGAAACCCGGCACTGTCCCTTCCGTCGAGGCCCCCGGTTCGCAAGAGCCGGGGGCCTCTCTATTGGGGGGTGCGCGCGCATCGGACACAGCCCGCTACGCCCTTGGCGCTGCAATAAAAAGCCCGGATTTCCGATGGTTAATCGGGTCTTAACCTCGCCCTCTCTATTGTGATCTATCGCCGTGCCGCGGGTCGCTCCCGCTTGTGTAGCCGCATGCCCATGATGACCGCCCAGCGCGAGACTGCCTCTCAAACTGCCACGGCGGTCGAAAGCCGCTCGCCGTTCGTGCGGCTGACCGAGTTGATCGCCGGCATCATGCCGGGCAAGCCGGCCATCAATCTATCGGTCGGCGAGCCGCAGCATCCGGTTCCCGCTTTCGTCGGACCTGAGATCGCCGCACATCTCAATGAATTCGGCCGCTACCCGGCCAACAAGGGCATCGAGCCGTTCCGCCGCGCGGTCGCCGACTGGCTCGGCCGCCGTTATAAACTGGCACGACCGATCGACGCCGAACATGAAGTGCTGGTGCTCAACGGTACGCGCGAGGGCTTGTTCCTCGGCGCCATCGCCGCCAAACGCTGGGTCGCGCCGCGCGCCGGCAAACCCGCGGTGCTGATCCCCAATCCGTTCTATGCCGCCTATAGCGCCGGCGCGCTCGCGGCCGACTGCGAGCCGGTCTATCTGCCGGCGACGCGGGCAAGCTCGTTCCTGCCCAATCTCGACACGCTCGACGACGCGCTGCTGGCGCGCACGGTGACGTTCTACATCGCCTCGCCGTCGAACCCGCAGGGCGCGGTAGCCAGCCGCGCTTACCTCGACAGACTCGCGGGCCTCGCCCGCCGCTTCGGCTTCCTGGTGTTCGCCGACGAATGCTATTGCGAGATCTACAGCGAACACGCGCCCGCCGGCATGCTGGAAGCGGCCGGGCCCGACTTCGCCAATGCGGTTGTGTTTCACTCGCTGTCGAAGCGCTCGAACCTGCCCGGCCTGCGCGTCGGCTTTGCCGCCGGCGACCGGCGTTTCCTGGCCGCCTATCTCGAACTGCGCAATGTCGCGGCGCCGCAGGTGCCGACGCCGGCGCAGCATGTCGGCGTCGCGGCCTATGGCGACGAGGCGCATGTGCGGGAAAACCGCAAACTCTATGCGGCCAAGTTCGATCTCGCCGACCAGATCATCGGCGACCGCTACGGCTACACGCGGCCGGCCGGCGGATTTTTTCTCTGGCTCGACGTCGCCCAATACGGCGGCAGCGAGATCGTGACCAAACGTCTCTGGCAGGAAGCCGGCGTGCGCGTGGTGCCCGGGCGCTATCTGGCGCGCGAGCAGGCCGACGGCAGCAATCCCGGCGCGGACTATATCCGCGTCGCCATGGTTCAGGACAAGGCGACCACGGCGGAGGCGCTGCATCGCCTCGTCGCCGTGCTAGGCGCATGATCCCGAAAAGTGGAAACCGGTTTTCGGACAAGATCATGCGCAAACAATATTTGGTATAACCCATGCGAGCAACCGATCGCAGCCTCGACGTCGTCGCCTTCGTCTCGGAGCATTTCCGCGACATCGTGCGCCGACGCCTGAGCGAACTCGCCGGGCTGGCGCTGCTCACGCTCGGGCTGATCGGCGCCATCGCGCTCGCCACCTGGTCGGTGCAGGACCCTTCGCTCAGCCACGCCACGCAAAAACCGATCCACAATCTGCTCGGCTTCCCGGGCGCCATCTTTTCCGATCTGGCGATGCAGCTGCTCGGCCTCGCCGCCATCCTGCTGCTGCTGCCGGAAACCCTGCTCGGCTGGCGGCTGCTAGCGCACCGGCCGGTGGGCGAGAAATGGCGCGGCCTGGTGTGGATTGTCGCGACGTTCCTGGCCGCCGGTTTTGCCTCCACGCTGCCGCGCATCGGTTCTTGGCCGCTGCCGACAGGCTTAGGCGGCGTGCTGGGCGATGCGCTGCTGCATGTGCCGGCCTTGCTGGTCGGCGCGCCGCTGTCGCGGCTGACGCTCATCGTGCTGTCCGTCCTGTTCGGCATCGCCACCGTCGTGACGCTCGCCATCGCCGCCGGAGCGCGCTGGCCATACCCGCGCGCCGAGCAGGCGGCGGCGGACAACCATCACGACGACGAAGATGACGACGCCGGCGACGATCGCGCCTCCGCCTGGCTCGGCATGATCGTGCACGCGCTGCTGAGCTGGAAGGCGCGCATCGGTCGCTGGCTGCGCGGTGCCCCGCGCGCGCCACAGCGCGCCGCCATGCCGGCGGCGACGAGCGGCCGCCAGGAGCCGCGCTTCGACAGCTTCGGCCGTGTCGCGATGCCGGCCGCCACTGAGGCGGAAGAAGAATACGAGGAAGAACCGGCGCCGCGGCGCCGCGCGCCCGTGCGTGTGCCGCCGCGCCGTATCGGCAACGGCTATACGCTGCCCTCGCTCAATCTGCTGACCGCGCAGCGCGTCTCCGAGCGCACCACGCTGTCGAAGGACATCATCGACGCCAACGCGGTGGCGCTCGAAAGCGTGCTCGGCGATTTCGGCGTGCGCGGCGAGATCATCAATGCGCACCCCGGCCCGGTGGTGACGCTGTACGAGCTTGAACCCGCGCCCGGCATCAAATCCTCGCGCGTGATCGGGCTGTCCGACGATATCGCCCGCTCGATGAGCGCGATATCGGCGCGCGTCGCCGTGGTGTCGGGCCGCAACGCCATCGGCATCGAGTTGCCCAATCCGACGCGCGAGAAGGTGTATCTGCGCGAATTGCTCACCGGCAAGGATTACAACGAGAGCGCCGCCAAGCTGCCGCTCTGCCTGGGCAAGACCATCGGCGGCGAGTCGGTGATCGTCGATCTCGCGCGCATGCCGCATCTCTTGATCGCCGGCACCACCGGCTCCGGCAAGTCGGTCGCCATCAACACCATGATCCTGTCGCTGGTCTATCGCCTGAGCCCCGAGCAGTGCCGGCTGATCATGGTCGATCCCAAGATGCTCGAACTCTCGGTCTATGACGGCATCCCGCATCTGCTGACGCCGGTGGTCACCGATCCGAAAAAGGCGGTGGTCGCGCTCAAATGGGCGGTGCGCGAGATGGAGGGCCGCTACAAGAAGATGTCGAAGCTCGGCGTGCGCAATATCGACGGCTACAACGCGCGCGTCGCCGAGGCGAAGGCCAAAGGCGAGACGCTCACCCGCACCGTGCACACCGGCTACGACAAAGAAACCGGCGAGGCGATCTACGAGAAGGAGCCGCTCGATCTCGATCCGCTGCCGTTCGTGGTGGTGATCGTCGACGAGATGGCCGACCTGATGATGGGCGCCGGCAAGGACATCGAGGGTGCCATCCAGCGTCTGGCGCAGATGGCGCGCGCCGCCGGCATCCACGTCATCCTGGCGACGCAACGCCCGTCGGTCGACGTCATCACCGGCACCATCAAGGCCAATTTCCCGACCCGCATCTCGTTCCAGGTCACCTCCAAGATCGACAGCCGCACCATCCTGGGCGAGCAGGGCGCCGAGCAGCTCCTGGGTCAGGGCGACATGCTCTATATGGCCGGCGGCGGCCGCATCAGCCGCGTGCACGGCCCGTTCGTGTCCGATGATGAAGTTGAGAAGGTAGTGCGCCACCTGAAGTCGCAAGGCGCCCCGGAATATCTTGAGGAAGTGGTCGCCGGCGATCCGGAAGAGGACGAGGACGGCGCGGTGTTCGACGCCACCGGCATGGGGCTGGCGGAAGGCGGCGACCTCTACCAGCAAGCCGTCGCGATCGTGAAACGCGACCGCAAGGCGTCCACCTCCTACATCCAGCGCCGGCTGCAGATCGGCTACAACCGCGCCGCCACGCTCATGGAGCGCCTGGAACAGGAAGGCATCATCGGCCAGCCCAACCATGCCGGCAAACGCGAGATCCTGATCCCCGAAGAGGGCGGCCAAGAGCGCTATTGAGACAAGAGCGCTGCTAAACCTGGAATGGATCGCGATTAGCGCCGAATCAGCGCATAATTCGGGCCGTGAAATCGCCACAGCCTGCCCTTAACTGCAGTGGGGCTGAAGCGGAGACCGTCATGCCAGCACATCACACTGCGCAAACCCCCACACTGGCGATGGCCGCGTCGTTGGCATCCTTGTTGATTTGCCTGACGGCCGCGCCCGCTCTGGCACAGAATATCCCGCTGCCGAAACCGCGCCCGGCGGTCGGCAGCCAGCCCAACACCACCGGATCGATCGTGCCGCGTGCCGCCAATTCCGCCACTAAGCCGGCCATTCCCAGCGCCGCGCTCGGTGCCCGCGCGCAGGCAACGTCCGCCCCGCAATCGCCGAACCCGGTCTCCAATCCGTTCGCGGCCCTGCTCGGCAAGCCGGGCAACGCCAGCGCGCTCAACCCCGAGCAGCGCGCCATCGTCGACCGGGTCAACGGCTACCTCTCCAGCGTGGCGGTACTGTCGGGCAAATTCGTCCAGGTCGGACCGGACGGCGGCCGCACGCAGGGCGATTTCTATATTTCCAAGCCCGGCAAGGTGCGCTTCGAATATGACGAGCCGAGCCCGATCGAACTGATTGCCGACGGCCAGTCGGTGGTTGTGCGCGACCGCCGGCTGGCGACGCAGGACGTCTATCCGCTGTCGCAGACGCCGCTGCGCTTCCTGCTCTCCGACCGTGTCGACCTGACGAAGGACACCCACCTGGTCGCGGTCCATGCCGACGATGTGTTCATCACCGTCGTGGTCGAGGAAAAGAACGGCGTCGTCGGCACCAGCCGGCTGATGATCATGTTCAGTGCCAAGGACATGCAGCTCAAGCAATGGACGGTGACCGATCCGCAGGGCTACGACACCACCGTGGCGGTGTACAATCTCGACAGCAGCCGGCGTCCCGATCCCAATATGTTCCGGATCGACTACACCAAGTATCGGAATTAGCTAGCCGTCATTCCGGGACGCGAGCGCAGCTCGCGGACCCGGAATGACGTGGTACATACCTCCCATGCCCCTCAAGATCACCACCTGGAATATCAACTCCGTCCGCCTGCGCATCGATCTGGTCGCCAAGTTCCTCAAATCGGCGCGGCCGGACGTGCTCTGCCTGCAGGAGACCAAATGCCCGGACGACGCCTTTCCGCTCAAGCGCTTCCAGCGGCTCGGCTACGAGCACGCCGCGCTCAACGGGCAGAAGGGCTATCACGGTGTCGCCGTGCTCTCGCGCGCGCCGTTCGAGAGCTTCGACGTGCAAAGCTTCTGCGGCAAGACCGACTGCCGCCATGTCGCGGTGGTGCTGGGCGAGCGCGCCGGCTTGAGCGACCCGGTGACGCTGCATAATTTCTACGTGCCGGCCGGCGGCGACGAACCGGACCCCGCGATCAATCCGAAATTCGAGCACAAGCTCGCCTTCCTCGACGAGATGGGCGCGCACCCTGCGCTGCGCCCGGCGGCATCGCAGCGCGCCATCCTGGTCGGCGATCTCAACGTGGCGCCGCTCGAGCACGACGTCTGGAGCCACAAGCAGATGCTCAAGGTGGTCTCGCATACGCCGGTCGAATGCGAGAAGCTGAACGCGGTGCGCGCGGCCGGCAACTGGATCGACACCATGCGCGTGTTCACGCCGGAGCCGGAGAAGCTCTACACCTGGTGGAGCTATCGCGCGATGGATAACTGGAAGACGGCCGACCGCGGCCGCCGGCTCGATCACGTCTGGGCTTCGGACGCGCTCGCCGACCGCGTCTCCAAGATCAAGATCGCCAAGGACTATCGCGGCGCGACGCGCCCCTCCGACCACGTGCCGGTGACGGCGACGGTGGAGATATGATGCGTGTCCCGGATCGTCACTCGCGAGTTCGCTCGTCCGGGACACGGGTTACTTCCCGTTCTTATCCATCTTGCGCTGCACCGCGCCGAGCTCGCGCGTCCAGACATCGAGCCGCGCCGTCATGATTTCGCGCAATTTCACCGCCGCCTCGGGATAGCCTTCCAGCATCTTGCGGAACAGGCTGCGCGAAATGCGGATCACCTTGGTCGGCTCCTTGGCGAGGGCGGTGGCCGGACACACCATGTCGGTGAGCAGCGCCAGTTCGCCCACCAGCGTGCCGGGGCCGGCGATGAATTCCTTGCCCTCGGAAAACGTGCCCGGCTCCAGCAGCAGCGAGCCTTCCTGCACGACATAGCCGCCGTCGGCGAGTTCGCCGGCATAGAACAGAACCGCCCCGCTCGCCAGCTGCTTGGTCTCGGCGCCGATCGCGAGGATGCGCAGCGCCTGCTTGCCGAGCATGGCGAAGGTCGGCACCCGCTCGAAGAAGGCGATGTCGTCTTCGAGGGACATGGCCCTAACCGTCATCCCGGGACGACCCGAAGGACCGGACCCGGAATTCAGAAGCATGCTCAAAATTTGTTTCTGGATTCCGGGTTCGCCGCCATAGCGCGTCGAAGACGCGCGTAAACGCGCTTATGGCGGCGCCCCGGAATGACCGTGGGGAAATTCCGCGCACGGTGCTCACGGCACCAGCTTGTAGCCGCCGGCTTCGGTCACCAGGATCGCAGGCTGAGCGGCGTCCTTCTCCACCTTCTGCCGCAGCCGGTAGATGTGCGTCTCCAGCGTGTGGGTGGTGACGCCGGAATTGTAGCCCCACACTTCCTGCAGCAGCGTCTCGCGCGACACCGACTTCTGCCCGGCACGATAGAGATAGCGCAGGATGGCGGTTTCCTTTTCGGTCAGCCGCACCTTGCTGCCCTTCGGGCTGAGCAGAATCTTGGAACTTGGGCGGAACGTGTAGGGTCCGATGGTGAAGACCGCGTCCTCGCTCGCCTCGTGCTGCCGCAGTTGCGCGCGGATGCGCGCCAGCAGCACGGCGAAGCGGAACGGCTTGGTGACGTAATCGTTGGCGCCTGATTCCAGACCCAGGATGGTGTCGCTGTCGGTGTCGTGGCCGGTCAGCATGATGATCGGTGACTTGAAGCCGTTCTTGCGCAGAATGCGCACCGCCTCGCGGCCGTCGACGTCGGGCAGCCCCACATCCATGATCACCAGGTCGATCTGGCCGCCCTTGGCGGCCTGCACCGCCTTGGTGCCGCTGTCGACCGCGATCGCCTCGAACTCCTCGTGCAGCGCCAATTGCTCGACCAGCGCTTCGCGCAGCTCGTCGTCGTCATCCACAATCAGGATGGTTCGCCTATTGGGCATCGCTCAAAGGCCCCTGTGATGCGCACAATGCGCTCAATCCAGCACCTCGCGAAGTAGAGCATTCAGGGCTAAAAGAGCAAGCGCGAACTGGCCTTTAGACCCGGATCGCCGACCGGCAAGGAATTGACGGACGATGCATAAACGGACGTTGTCCCGCATCACGATACGCCGCAAGCCGGGCGATTCGACGCGCGGCTGGCTTATTACCGGGCCGCTGTCGCTGCCGGTGGCGCTCGGCCGCGGCGGCATCAAGGCCAACAAGCGCGAAGGCGACGGCGGCACGCCGCGCGGGGCGTTCCGGGCGAAGCGGTTGTGGTGGCGCGCCGAACGGCATGCGCGGCCGACAACCCTGTTGCCGTCGCGCCGCATCAAGCCGGACGACGGCTGGTGCGAGGACCCCTCCGATCGCCGCTACAACCGGCCGGTCAAACTGCCGCCCAAGAGCAAGGCCGACCGGCTGGCGCGCAAGGACGATCTCTACGACTTTATCGTGGAAATCGATCACAACACGCGGCCGCGCGTCGCGGGCCGCGGCAGCGCGGTGTTCATCCATGTGGCACGGCCGCGCTTCGCGCCGACCGCCGGCTGTGTCGCGCTCGACATGAGTTCGCTGCGCCGGTTGCTCGCGCGCGTCGGCCCGCGAACGCGAATCGTGGTTGAATAGCCTCGGCGAATGACGCCGGCTTCGCGGTCATATGGTCCTCGAGCTCGTCGAGGAAGCGACGCTTGGGGGCCACCGCGCCTCCGCAAGCAAAGATTACGCTATTTTCGACCGACCAGATCGACCAGCGCCGACATTCCGACATGGCGCTCGCCCTCCTCCATCACGCTGTCGTACTCGCGGATCTCGAGCGCGGAAAAATCGCCGAACGCGTCCTGCAAGAGCTGGCGGGTATAGAGCCGCGCCGCGTCGGACGGCCCGCCGGTCTTGTAGTCGAGCTGCTTCAAGCCGTAGCCCTCCAGCAGCAGAAGACCACCCGGCTTCAGCGTGTGCTTGATGCCGGCGAAGATTTCCGCGCGTTCCGCCGGCTTGGAGAACTGAATGAAGATCGCCGCCACCACGTCGAACGCCGCCGGCGCCCAGATCCAGGTCTCGATATCGGCCTGTTCGGTGCGCAGCGTGACCCCGCGCTCGGCCGCAAGCTTGTGCACCTTCTCCTGCGCCAACGGCGAAAAATCCACCGACAGCACGTCGAGCCCCTGCTCGGCCAGGAACACGCCGTTGCGGCCTTCGCCGTCGGCGATGGCCAGCGCGCGCTCACCCTTGCGCAGCAGATGCGCCTGCGATTTGAGAAACGCATTGGGCGCCGTGCCGAATAGATAGCCAGCCGCGGCGAAGCGGGCCTGCCAGCGGTCGAATTCGGATCCGCCTTGAGTCACGTCCGCCCGCCGAAAATCGCGCTGCCGATGCGCACATGGGTGGCGCCGAGCGAAATGGCGGTGGCGAAATCCGCGCTCATGCCCATCGACAACAGCTTCAAGCCGTTGCGCTTGGCGATCTTGGCGGTGAGCGCGAAATGCGGGCCCGGCGCCTCGTCGAGCGGCGGAATGCACATCAGGCCGGACATGGTGAGGCCGTAAGTCTCGCGGCAGGCGGTCAGGAAGGCATCGGCATCCTGCGGCAGCACGCCGGCCTTCTGCGGCTCGGCGCCGGTATTGATCTCGGCAAACAGCAGCGGCGCCCGCCTTTGCTTGGCGATCTCCTTGCCCAGCGCCTCGCACAGGCTGGCCCGGTCGACCGAATGGATGGCGTCGAACAGCGCCACTGCCTCCTTGGCTTTGTTGGATTGCAGCGGGCCGATCAGATGCAATTCGATGCCCGGATGCAAATCTTGATATTTGGCCATCAGCGGCGGCCATTTGGCCTTGGCTTCCTGCACGCGGTTTTCGCCGAACACGCGCTGGCCGGCGGCGATCGCCGGCTTGATCGCCTCGGCCGGGAACGTCTTCGACACCGCCACCAGCGTGACCGAGGCAACATCGCGCCCGGCGTCGCGGCAGGCGCGCGCGATCTCGGCGCGGACGGCGGCGAGGGCAGCGGCAGAATCGGCGGTGGCAGGGGACGGAGCTTGGGTCATGGCCATCCATGTAATGCCCGCAAATAGGGCCTGCCCGTCAAGCCACCGGTTGACCCTTAAACCCCTTTCATGTCACGTCCCGGCACCCTAAAAAGAGCCGGAAATGCCCCCCGATTCGAACAAAAACGAGCGCTATAACGCCCGCGCGGCCGAGGCCCGCTGGCAAAAGACGTGGGACCAGCGCGGCATCTACGCCACCCAAAACTCCGATCCCAGGCCCAAATATTACGTCCTTGAGATGTTCCCCTACCCGTCGGGGCGCATCCACATGGGCCACGTGCGCAACTACACCATGGGCGACGTGGTGGCGCGCACCAAACGCGCACAGGGCTTCGCCGTGCTGCACCCGATGGGCTGGGACGCCTTCGGCATGCCGGCGGAGAACGCCGCCATCGACCGCAAGGTGCATCCCAAGGAATGGACCTACGACAACATCGCGGCGATGAAGAAGCAGCTCCAATCCATGGGGCTGTCGCTCGACTGGGCGCGCGAGATCGCGACCTGCGATCCGTCCTACTACAAGCACCAGCAGAAAATGTTTCTCGACTTCCTCAAGGCCGGGCTGGTCGAGCGCAAGCAGTCGAAGGTGAACTGGGACCCGGTCGACCACACCGTGCTCGCCAACGAGCAGGTGATCGACGGCCGCGGCTGGCGCTCGGGCGCCGAGGTCGAGCAGCGCGAGCTCACCCAGTGGTTCTTCAAGATCAGCGATTATTCCGAGGACCTGCTGGCCGCGCTCGACCGACTCGATCGCTGGCCGGAAAAAGTCCGGCTGATGCAGAAGAACTGGATCGGCAAGTCGGAAGGCTTGACGCTGCGCTTCATGCTCGATCCCAATTCTTTGACGAACTTGAGCGCGCCCAACCAAGAAAACGAGCTGGAGATTTTCACCACAAGGCCGGACACTCTGTTCGGCGCCAAGTTCATGGCGCTGTCGCCCGATCATCCGCTCAGCCTTGCGGCGGCGGCGAAGAACCCGAAGCTCGCGACCTTCATCGCCGAGTGCAAGAAGATGGGCACCGCGCAGGCCGAGATCGACACCGCCGAGAAGCTCGGTTTCGATACCGGCATCAAGGCGATCCATCCGTTCGATCCGAACTGGAAACTGCCGGTCTACGTCGCCAATTTCATTTTGATGGAATACGGCACCGGCGCCATCTTCGGCTGCCCGGCGCACGACCAGCGCGACTTGGATTTCGTCAACAAATACGGCCTCGGCAATACGCCGGTGGTGTGCCCGGACGGGCAGGACCCGAAGACCTTCGTCATCACCACCACCGCCTATGACGGCGACGGCCGCATGATCAATTCGCGCTTCCTCGACGGCATGAGCATCGAGGAGGCCAAGGAAGAAGTGGCCAAGCGGCTGGAGCGCGAGACGCGCCCCCTCCCTACCCCTCCCCCGCAAGCGGGGGAGGGAAGGGTGGGGGTCGCGCAGCGCCAGGTCAATTACCGCCTGCGCGACTGGGGCATTTCGCGTCAGCGCTATTGGGGCTGTCCGATCCCGATCATCCATTGCGAAAAATGCGGCGTGGTGGGCGTGCCGGAAAAAGATCTGCCGGTGACGCTGCCGGAGGACGTCAGTTTCGACAGACCGGGCAACCCGCTCGATCGCCATCCGACCTGGAAGAACGTCACGTGTCCCACGTGCCATGGCCCGGCGCGGCGCGAGACCGACACCATGGACACCTTCGTGGATTCGTCCTGGTACTTCATCCGCTTCACCGATCCGTGGAACGCCAAAGCGCCGACCGATGCCAAGGTCGCCAATGCCTGGATGCCGGTCGATCAATATATCGGCGGCATCGAGCACGCCATCCTACATCTGCTGTATTCGCGCTTCTTTACGCGCGCCATGCACAAGACCGGCCACGTCGGCATGGATGAGCCGTTCGCCGGCCTGTTCACGCAGGGCATGGTGGTGCACGAAACCTACCGCAGCAAAAGCGGCGATTGGGTCGAGCCCGCCAACGTCAAGATAGAAGGCATGGGCGACGCGCGACGCGCCACGCTGGCCGCCACCGGCGAGCCGATCGAGATCGGCTCGATCGAGAAGATGTCGAAGTCGAAGAAGAACACCATCGACCCTGACGACATCATCGCCGCCTACGGCGCCGACACCGCGCGCTGGTTCATGCTGTCCGACTCGCCGCCCGAGCGCGACGTGATCTGGACCGAGGAAGGCGTACAGGGCGCCTGGCGCTTCGTGCAGCGGCTGTGGCGGCTGGTGGGCGAGATCGCGGACATCAAGGCGCCGGCGACGCGGCCAGCGGTCTTCAGCGAGCAGGCGCTGGTGGTGCGCAAGGCCGCCCACCGCGCGCTCAACAACGTCTCCGACGACATCGCGCGCCTGCGCTTCAACCGCTGCGTCGCGCATATCTACGAATGCGCCAATGCGCTCTCCGACGCCATCGGCGCGGTCGAAACCGCCCCCGGCCCCGACCTGGCCTGGGCCTTGCGCGAATCGGGCGACATTCTGGTGGCGCTGTTCCACCCGATGATGCCGCATCTGGCCGAGGAATGCTGGCAGGCGCTCGGCCACAAGACCCTGGTGGCGACCGAGGCCTGGCCCGTCGTTGAGCCCGATCTGCTGGTCGAAAACACCATCACTTTGCCGGTCCAGATCAACGGCAAGAAGCGCGCCGACGTCACCGTGCCGCGGGAGGCTGGAGAAACCGAGATTAAGGCTGCCGTTCTGGCCCTCGATGCGGTAAAAAGGGCGCTGGACGGCAAAAGCCCGAAAAAGGTCATTGTCGTCCCGCAGAGGATCGTCAATGTCGTGGCCTGACCAATTGACTGGGAAATTGACCCGGATTTGCGCAGCGCTGGCGCTGGCCGGCCTCACCGCCGGCTGCTTCCAGCCGCTCTATGGCACCCAGTCGTCGGTCGGCGGCAAGACCGGCGTCGGCGACAAGATGAGCGCCGTCGAGGTCGCGCCGATCGCGGCGCCCAACGGCACCCGGCTCGCGCGCGTCGGCGTCAATGTCCGCAACGAACTGATGTACCAGCTCACCGGCGGCGGCGCCGCGGCGGCGACCAACTACCGGCTCGATGTCAGGCTTTCCGCCACCAACCTGCAGGTGCTCGTGGACGTCAACACCGGGCGACCGGACATTCAGAACTACGGCATCGACGCTACCTATACGCTGACCGACATCACCAACGGCAAGAGGGTCGTCACCAGCACCACCTTCTCGCGCGTGTCCTACAATATTCCAGGCCAGCAGCAGCGCTTCGCCGGCGAGCGCGGCTTGCGCGATGCCGAAGACCGCGCCGCCAAGGTGATCGCGGAGCAAATCCGCTCGCGGCTGGCGTCGTATTTCGCGGCGGGGACGTAAGGTCCGTCATCCTGAGAGGCTGTGAATCTTTCGATTTTGGCGATTTTGGCATGAGTCAAATCAATGACTTACGAGCACCAAAATCGCAGAAATCAAATAAATTCACACGCTCTCAGGGTGACGGATCAAAGGGCGCGCAGAACTCTAATGACCGCCATCAAATCCTCCGACGTTGATCGCTTCATCGCGCGGCCCGACCCTAGCCTGCCGATCGTGCTGGTGTTCGGGCCCGACGCCGGCCTGGTGCGCGAGCGCGTCGATGCGTTGGTGCGAGCGTCGGTCGACGATCCGAACGATCCATTCGCGCTCGCGCGCATCGAGGGCGAGGATCTCGCCGGCAATCCGGCGCGGCTGGTGGAGGAAGCGCACACGGTGCCGCTGTTCGGCGGCCGCCGCGCCGTGCTGGTGAAGGCCGGCTCGCGCAACATCGCCGCCGCGGTCGAGACGGTGATCGCATCGCCGTCGAACGAATGCCGCGTCATCATCGAGGCCGGCGACCTGCGCAAGACCGCGCCGCTGCGTACGCTGTGCGAGAAGGCCAAGGTCGCGGCCGCGCTGCCGTGCTACGCCGACAATGAGCGCGACCTGGCGCGGCTGATCGACGAGGAGATGCGCGCTTCCAGCCTCACGATCGCGCCGGACGCGCGCGCGGCGTTGCTCGCGCTGCTCGGCGGCGACCGGCTGGCCTCGCGCAACGAGATCCGCAAGCTCACGCTCTATGCCAAGGGTGCCGCGCGCATCGAGCTCGCCGACGTCATGGCGGTGGTGGCCGATGCCTCGGCGCTGGCGCTCGACGGCGTGATCGACGCCGCCTTCGCCGGCCGCACGGCGGAAGTGGAAACCGAATTCAGCAAAGCGCGCGCCGGCGGCTCGTCGCCGGCCGCGATCGTTTCGGCGGCGATCCGCCAGGTCTCGAATCTGCACAAGATGAAGCTGGCGGTGGACAGCGGCGACAGCATCGAATTCGCCATGAAGCGCGGGGCGCCGCCGGTGCATTTCACGCGCGAAAAGCCGGTCGGCGAAGCGCTGCGCGTCTGGGCGCCGGCGCGGCTGCTGCGCGCCATGGAGCAGCTGGCGGAAGCTTCCCTCGACATGCGGCGCAATGCCGCGCTGGCCGAGACGATCGCGCAGCGCACGCTGCTGTCAATCGCCGTCAGCGCGCGGCGACAGGATTCTTGATCGCTTAACGATCAAATTCGAACGTCGGTTTTTAGACGGCGTCAATATTTTTGCATTAGTAAACGATCGATGAACACAGCCGTCGGTGACATCGAACCCGGCCGGAACACGCTGAGGCTGCGCGCCGCGCGCCAGCGGCGCGAGGCGCGCGTCCGATTCTGGCGCGTGTTCGCGGTGTCGTCGTTCTTTGTCGTCGCGCTGGGCGCCAACCTGTATGTCGGCGCGGTGGTGATGATGGGGAATTTCGGCAATCCGTTCGAATCCGGCAAAGCCACGCACGGTTCGACCGCGCAAATCAAGCGCACGCTGTTCGACGGCACGTTCTGCCGCAACATCGTGTTCGACAACAACACGTCGCAATCGATTACCGACAGGGTCGAGCGTTGCGACAAGGTGCCCAGCCAGCCCAAGGGCAAGACCAGGACGCAGTTCAGCTGGGGCGGGCGATAGCCGCCGGCCCGCGCACGAACCTCACAAACTCAGCTGATAACTCACCGCCACCCAGCGATAGCCGCCTTGCGCTTTCTCCACCCAGCCGATGCCGGGGAACGGGAAGTGAAAGCCGGCGAAGAACAGTTTGTCGGTCGCCAGCATGTCGAGGATGCGCCGGCGGGTGGCCACCGCTTTGTCCTTGTCGTCGTCCATCTCGAAATACCATTCCGGCCGCTGCACCGCCATCACGTACTGGGTGCAGGTGTCGGCGGTAATCATGAAGCGTTTGCCTTGGCTCTCGACGTGGAAGGCCATCAATCCGGGCGAGTGTCCGGCGGCATCGATCGCGTGAATCCCCGGCACCACCTCGTCGCCCGGCTTGATGAAGGTGGAGCGGTCGGCGAGCGGTACGCAGATCTTCACGAACAGCTCGCGATTGAACTTGCGCGCCTCGCGTACGTTCTCGCCGCGCTTCCAGAAATCGAACTCGGCGGCGCCGAACACGTAGCGCGCGTTGCGGAACACCAGTTGGCCGGCCTCGACCAGCCCACCGATGTGGTCGGGATGGCCGTGCGTGCTGACCACCACGTCGACGTCGTCCGGCTTGTAGCCGGCCTTGGCCAGCTGCGCGACCAGTTGGCCGGGCGGCAGCCGCTTGCTGAGCTGCTCGTATTCGCGCGACAGCGCGCCGTTGCCGGTGTCGAACAGCACCAGCTCGCGGCCGGTGTTCACCAGGGTCGGGATATAGGGATGCTCGAAGCGGTTGCTATCGATATGATTGGCGCGGGCGAGCGCGTGCACCGCCTCGGCCGAGGCATTGCCGCCGAAATTCGGATGCAGCCCCTCGCGCAGCGACTTGCCGTCCAGGAGAGTGGCGACCTCGAAGCCGCCCAGCTTGAAGCGGTAAATAGTCGGCTGCAGTTCGCCTTGCAGTGATGCGGGCACCCTTGTCCTCCCCAACTGTCATGTCGCGTTGGCCGATCATAGCGGCGGCCGACGCGCGCGTAACCCCTGGCGCGGCGGCAAGCCTGCTCCTATGGTGCGGTGACGCTCGCACACATGGGGGTGGTTGATGGCCAAGAAAGCGCGCAAGAAATCCGCTGCGAAACGAGGCAAGAAATCCAAACCCGCGAAAAAGAAGAAAGCGGCCAAGCGCGTCACCAGGCGCAAGGCCAAACGGAAAACCATCGGCGAGCGGCTGTCGAGAGGCTATCACACCGTGGTCGACACCGTGAAAGGCACCGACCGGCTGCGCAACAAGCTGGAGCCGCCGGGCACCTCGGAAACCGCATAGCGTCAGCGTAGCAGGCGCATGATCCCGAAAAGTGGGAACCGGTTTTCGGAAAGGATCATGCGCAAGCGCTAAAGCTGCCCCTGTCCGGTGGCGCGCCGCCGGACCTGGGCGTAGGTGCCGAGCTCGGTGAAGCCGCCGTCGACCGGCAGATCGAGCCCGGTCAGGATACCGGCTGTCAGACCTTGTTAAGCACAAGCGCCTATGAGTCTGCCCATGAAAAAAGCCCTGCCGGAAACGATGTTCAACGAGCACGATCAGCCCCGGCTGACCACGCTGCGCAATTGGGTGCTCGACCATAAGGTCACCGAAATCGAGATGAGCGAGCGGCAGTTCTGGAATTTCGCCCAGCTGCAGCCGGTCGCCGAGAAGCCGTGGACCACGTTCATGGGCCGCCAGTTGCGCGTGCCGAACATGCCGGAAGAGGCGCAACGGCAGCTTGGGGTTTTCGACATAAAAAACGGTCCGGGCGCCATTTGAGCGCGCCCGCGGCGGCGCCTCAGGACTTGTAGCCGGTGCCGCCGCAGCGCTGACATTTCACTTTCTTGTCGCCCTGTTTGACCAGGCCTTTGCCTTCGCAGTTTTTGCACTTCGGTATTTTCTTGCCGGCCTGCATGGTCGCTCCCATGATAAAAGCCGGTGCTTACGCCCCGGCGACGGCGAATGCTAGGTTCGCGGGCGTGGCATTGCCGCGTCCTCAGCCATGCGAAAGCGACTCATGCTCCTGGTCAAAACCTACCTCGATAAAAGCGCCATTCATGGGCTCGGCGTCTTTGCCGGCCAATTCATCCGCAAGGGCACGAAAATCTGGCGCTACGTCGAGGGCTTCGACCGCGCCTACTCGCTTAAAGCTTTTGCCAGGCTGCCGAAACCGGCGCGTGACTACATCAGGTTCCACGGCTATCGGGTGGACGGCGAAATCATTCTGACCGGCGACCACGATTGCCACATGAATCATTCCGACGATGCCAACACCTATCTGCACAACGGCTACGCCATCGCGCGCCGCGCCATCGCCAAGGGCGCCGAGATCACCAACGATTATCGCGAATTCGAGCCGGGCTTTTGCGCGGCGTTCCTGCGGAAGAAAGAGCGGCGCCGCTAGTTGCGCCGGCGCAGCCAGCCGTCGAGGCTGAAGCGTCCGGCGCCGCAGACGAACAGGAAAAGGAATCCGCCCTGCATCGCCATGTTCTTGTAGAAACTCGAATCCTGCGCGCGCCGCACGGCCACGTCGGTGAAGGTCCAATAGCGGTGCGAGCTGAAGGTCGCCACCAGCATGAACACCGTCATCGCCAGCACGACGTAGCGGGTGGCGAGGCCGAGGATCAGCGCGATGCCGCCGAAGAATTCCACCGGCACGGCAATATAGGCGAGCCAAGGATACAACCCGCGCACCGGGAAGGTGTTGGCATAGGCGGGAATATCAAAGATTTTGCCGTAGCCGCTGCGCACGAAGATCCAGCCGAGCAGGATACGACCCACCAGCAAAACGAAATCGGATGTAACGTTGGCGAGCTGATCGGCGCCCGACAGCGCGGGATGCGAACTACTCTGCATGCTCATGAGGTGCCCCGGTTACGGTGGCGCAGCTTGCGTTGCGTCCCCTCGGTAACAACAATGACGACGCCTGTTTATTCCATTGGTTGCGGCGGTCCAACGCGCCGAAAGCGCACACCGCACTAAATACCGTCCGCTGTGCGCCGGTGGGGATTGCCGCTAGAATCCAGGCCGGCGGGGAACCTGCGGGGGCGAGCCGAACGGAGAGCAGCATGATCGCGGTGATTTTTGAGGTGTGGCCGGCGCAGGGCCGCAAGGACGACTACCTTGGGATCGCGGCCGCCTTGCGCGACGATCTCAGCCGGATCGACGGTTTCATTTCGGTCGAACGTTTTCAGAGCATCACCGATCCGAACAAGCTGCTGTCGCTGTCGTTCTGGCGCGATGAAGAGGCTGTGAAACAATGGCGCAACCAGGCGCACCACCGCGCCAGCCAAGCACAGGGACGCGCCGGGATTTTCGCCGAGTACCGGCTGCGTGTCGCCGCGGTGCTGCGCGATTACGGCCTGACCGATCGCGCCGCGGCGCCGGATGATTCGAAGGCGGTGCACGATGCGCAACCTCTCCCCGCCTCATCCTGAGGAGCCCGCCGAAGCGTTCAGCGAAGGCGGGTGTCTCGAAGGATGTGGCGGTTTACGCCTTCGGCTAACCCGCCCTACGCGCTACGGCGTATGAAGGTCATCGTCGCGCGCACTATGGTGGACGTACAGAATCTCGACGCGGTCGGATAACACACGGTAGAATATTTTATACGGATAGCGGATGAACGGGACGCTGCGGATATTCGGCCGCTGCACGACTTCCTGCGCGCTCTCCGGCCAGGTGCCGATACGAGTCACGATGGTGCGCAGGCGCGTCTCGAACGGGCTGTAAACGCCCGGATAATTTGCCGAAATGAACTGGAGAATCTCGTCGAGATCGCGCAACGCGTCGTCCGTGTAGACGACCTTCATGCCGGCCGGTGTTTGGCAATGACGGCTTCGACCTGATCGTCGGTCGCAAAGCGGCCCTCACGCGCGGCTTTCAGGCCGCGGTCGATGCCGGCAAGCTCGGCCGGCGTCGCATGATACTTGCCCTCGCGCAGTTCATGGTCGATCTCGAGCGCGAGTTCGGCCAGCATATCCTGCGCATGCTGCGGCCAAGCTTCCACGCGGTGAAGCGCATCCTTGAGGGTCTTCGCGGTCATGCTTTTAATATAACATACGTGCGTCGGCTTGCCATAGCTCGTAGCCCGCATGGAGCGAAGCGCAATGCGGGGACGACCGTTCTGCCCGAATCGTGATCCCGGATTTCGCTTCGCTCATCCGGGCTACGCTTGCTGTTTCTCCCCATATTATATCGGAGACCTTAAACGTCCGCTCTGGAGCAATATTAGACGCGCGCGTCACTTCCTATCCAACTTCCGCAACACCGCATCGAGCTGATCCAAATCGCGATACTTGATATGCAGCGTGCCGCCGCCGTCGGCGCGATGATCGACCGCCACCTCGAGCCCAAGCGCATCGGACAGCCGCCGCTCCAGCGCTTTGGTGTCGGCGTCCTTGGCGCGTGAAGTGCCGAGCACGTCGCGCGCCTGGCGCGCGCCGTCCTGGCGCGCCATGGTTTCGACCTGCCGCACGTTGAGGCCGCGCTTGATGATGTCGTGCGCGATCTCGAGCGCGTTGGGCTGGCCCACGAGTTGCCGCGCGTGGCCGGCCGAAAGCTGGCCCGACGCGATCAGCGCCTTCACCGGCTCCGACAGCTTCAACAGCCGCAGCATGTTGGCGACATGGCTGCGGCTCTTGCCGACGATCTGCGCCACGTCGTCCTGGCTGTGATTGAATTCTTCCATCAGCGCCAGATAGCCGGAGGCCTCCTCGATCGGATTCAAATCGGAGCGCTGCACATTCTCGATGATGGCGAATTCGAGCGCCTGCGCGTCGGTCGCCTCGATCAGCGCGATCGGCACGTCGTGCAGGCCGGCGCGCTGCGCCGCGCGCCAGCGCCGCTCGCCGGCGATGATCTCGAAGCGCTCCTCCTTGCCGTGCACCGGGCGCACCACGATCGGCTGGATGATGCCGCGCTCCTTGATCGAGGCGGCGAGTTCGTTGAGTTCGCTGTCGGTGAAATTGCGCCGCGGGTTGCGCGGATTGGCGGTGAGGTTTTCGATCGGCGCGCGCCGCGGCTTGCGCGCGGCGTCGCCGCCTTGCGTCTCCTCGCCGACGTCGCCCATCAACGCGGCCAGGCCGCGCCCCAATCGCGAGTGATCCGCCATCGCCGCCGCTCCCGAACTTCTCGACACGCCTGCCTCTTTGTTAATTCCGGTTTGTTTTCTTCTTGTCATTGCCGGGCGAAAGGTGCGAAGCGCCGTCTTTACACCCTAAGTCCCGGCAATCCATCGTCTTACGAAAAAGTTGGATGCGCGGGTCAAGCCCGCGCATGACGGCTGTGGCTGCTCAACTCGCCTTCAATTCCTTCTCGCGCTGGATGATCTCGGTGGCCAGCCGCAGATAGGCTTCGCTGCCGACACATTTGAGATCGTAGACCAGCACCGGCTTGCCGTAGGACGGCGCTTCCGAGATGCGCACGTTGCGCGGAATCACCGTGTCGTAGACCTTGCGGCCCATGAACTGGCGCACGTCGGCCACCACCTGGTTGGCGAGATTGTTGCGCGAGTCGTACATCGTCAACACGATGCCGTGGATGGTGAGGTTCGGATTGAGCGTCTTCTTGACCTCGTCGACCGTCTTCAACAGTTGCGACAAACCTTCGAGCGCGAAGAATTCGCATTGCAGCGGCACCAGGATCGAATCGGCCGCCGCCATGGCGTTGACCGTGATCAGATTGAGCGAGGGCGGGCAGTCGACCAGCACGTAAGTGAAATCGTAACTGCGCGGACCGCTGTTGATGTTGGCGAGCGCCGTGCGCAACCGATAAGCGCGGTCGCGTGCCTGGCCGATCTCGAGCTCGAGGCCGGAGAGGTCCATGGTCGAGGGCGCGATATAGAGCTGCGGCACCGCCGTCGGCACCACCGCCTCGCGCATCGGCGCCACGCCGGTGAGCACGTCATAGGTCGAAGTGCGGCGCGATTTGCGTTCGATGCCGAGCCCGGTCGAGGCGTTGCCTTGCGGATCGAGGTCGACGATCAGCACGTGCTCGCCGATGGCCGCTAAGGCAGTGCCGAGATTGATGGCGGTCGTGGTCTTGCCGACGCCGCCCTTCTGGTTGGCGATCGCCAGCACGCGCGGACGTTGGCCGTCGGGCCGCGCCGTCGTCTTGCCGAACGGGACGACCTGCGGGGGGTGGTCGGTGGGAATATCGGTCATGAGAACAGCATCCAATCGGTTGCTCGGCGGCCCGGCGGGGGTGCTCGCGGGCGAGCAAGTCATGCTCGGCGGCGAGCTTTGGCCCTTCTAAGAGGCATAAGAGCGCGAATGACGACGATACAGCCCTGTGGGCTGGTCTTGCTGGGTACTTTCGAGGCCTCGATAGTCCAATATTTAGCGGCTTCGGTCAATTCAGCCTCTACATCTTGTCCCTTGGGGAATACGGCGACCGCGCCGCGCGCAATCAAAGGAAACGCCTGATCGCACAGTGTTTTCAACGGGGATAAGGCCCTGGCGGTCACCACCTCCACCTTATCCCCGCAACTGTCCCCAAAATTCTCCGCCCGGATATGGTGGACCAGCGCCGGCACGCCGGTGACTTGCACCGCCTCGCGCAGGAAGTTCACTTTTTTCCCAACGCTTTCAACCAGATGCACCATGGCGCCGGGTTGGTCGGCGAGCGCGCAGGCGATCGGAAGGCCGGGAAATCCGGCGCCCGAACCGAAGTCGGCCCAGATTTTTGCGCCGGCCGGCGCGCAGTCCAAAAGCTGCAGCGAATCGGCGACGTGCCGCGTCCAAATTGTCGGAATCGTCGAGGGGCCGATCAGATTCTGCCGCTGCTGTCGGAGCAGCAGCAGATCGACGAACAGCTCCAGGCGCCGCAATGTTTCACGTGAAACAGGCGTCAGCGCGAGCGCACGCGCTTTGTCGGCGGGATCGACGGCGCCCTGCCCGCGCGTGTTCACGCGCGTTTGCGCCCGCGCCGCACATGCGCGACCAGCAAGGTCAGCGCCGCCGGCGTCATGCCGTCGATCTTGCTGGCGTGACCGATGGTGCGCGGCCGATGCGTCTGCAATTTTTGTTTGGCTTCGTTCGACAGACCCGGCAGCGCGGCGTAATCGAAATCGTCCGGCAGCGCGAAACTTTCATCGCGCCGATAGGCCGCGACATCGGCCGCCTGGCGCGACAGATAGACATGGTATTTCGCATCGATCTCGATCTGCTCGGCGATTTTCGGCGCAAGCTCGCCGAAGCGCGGCCAGATCTTCGCGAGATCCGTCATCGCAATGTTCGGATACGACAACATCTCAAACGCCGTGCGCCGCTGACCATCTTTGTTCAGCGTGACGCCGTGGCGCTCGGCTTCTTTCGGCGTGAGCGAAACCGAATCCGCAAACTCGCGCGCGGCTTTCAGCGCCGATGATTTTTTGCCGTACACGCGCGCACGCTCGCTGCCGACGCAGCCGATCGCGATGCCCTTGTCGGTCAGACGCTGATCGGCATTGTCGGCGCGCAGCTTCAGCCGATACTCCGCGCGCGACGTGAACATGCGGTACGGCTCGGCAACGCCGCGCGTCACCAGGTCGTCGATCATCACGCCGAGATAGGCTTCGGCGCGATCGAAGGTGATTTCTTTTCCATCGCCCGCAAGTGACGCCGCGTTGAGACCTGCAAGAAGTCCCTGTGCCGCAGCCTCTTCGTAGCCTGTGGTGCCGTTGATCTGGCCGGCTAAAAACAATCCGCGCAGACGTTTTGTTTCGAGTGTCGGATTCAATTCGCGCGGATCGACGTAATCATATTCGATGGCGTAACCGGGCCGAATGAATTTCGCTTTCTGCAAACCTGGAATCGTCGCGACCAGCGCGTGCTGAACATCTTCCGGCAGCGAAGTTGAAATTCCATTCGGATAGACGGTCGGATCGTCGAGACCTTCCGGCTCCAGAAATATCTGATGTCCGTCGCGTTCGCCGAACTTGACGATCTTGTCTTCGATCGACGGACAATAGCGCGGGCCCGTGCTCGCGATTTGTCCGGAATACATCGGCGAGCGATGCACGTTGGCGCGGATGATCGCATGCGTGGCAGCAACCGTGCGCGTGATGCCGCACTGGATTTGCGGCGTCGTGATGCGTGTCGTGAGCATCGAGAACGGCTCCGGCACATCGTCGCCGGGCTGCATCTCAAGCGCCGACCAATCGATCGTGCGGCCATCGAGCCGCGGCGGCGTTCCCGTTTTCAAACGGCCGAGCGTGAAGCCGAACGTTTCCAACGTTCGCGACAGTCCCGTCGATGGCGCTTCGCCGACGCGGCCGGCGGGAATTTGTTTTTCGCCGATATGGATAAGGCCGCGTAAAAACGTGCCGGTCGTGAGCACCACGGCGCCGCAGGAAATCTCGCGCCCGTCGGCGAATTTCACCCCGCGGACGCGGCCGTTTTCGACGACCAGGTCGTCTGCCTCGCCCGCGATCACTTCGAGATGGGGCGTGGCGCGGATCGCCGCTTGCATCGCCGCCGCATAGAGCTTGCGATCGGCCTGCGCGCGCGGACCGCGCACGGCCGGGCCTTTGCGGCGGTTCAAAACGCGGAATTGGATGCCGCCCTGGTCGGCGACCCGGCCCATCAGGCCGTCCAAAGCGTCGATTTCGCGCACCAGATGGCCCTTGCCGAGGCCGCCGATGGCCGGATTGCACGACATGGCGCCAACGGTGGGGAATCGATGCGTCACCAGCGCCGTTTTGGCGCCGGCACGGGCGGCGGCGGCGGCGGCCTCACAGCCGGCATGGCCGCCGCCAATCACGACAACGTCGAATTGCGTGCGCATGGCGGCGTTGTAGCGGAGGCGCGGGAAGGGGTCAAAAAATCGCGGTTTCCAGGAATGTTTCACGTGAAACATGACCGAAAACGGTGAAAGGATACCGTATAGGTTCAGGCCTACTTCCCGATGCAAAAGTCGCGGAAGATCACGTCCAGGATATCCTCGACATCGACCCGGCCGGTCAGGCGGCCGAGCGCGCGGGCGGCGATGCGCAACTCTTCGGCCAGCAGGTCCTCGCGTCCGGCGACCTCGCCGCTCTGCGCCCGCCGCAGGGCGGCCAGCGTCTCCTCCAGCGCGCGGCGGTGGCGCTCCCGCGTCACCAGCGCCGATTCGGCCCCGGCCATGAAGTTGTCGGCATAGCCGGCCAGAGCCGCTAGCAACTGGTCAAAGCCCTCGCCTGTTGTCGCAGAAAGAGTGAATTCAACTTCATTACTAGTGAACTGGTGTTCAATCTTATGTGCTAACTCTCTGTTAACAATAGGTTTTAACGCTTCATTAGATCGTACTATAGGTTCACTTTTATACTTGAATTGTAATATCGATTCACTACTTGTGGAGGCGGCTAAAAGGTCGATTTTGTTGCGAACCAGCCAGGTTGGCGGCTGGTCCGTCGTAACGGAGGCGACCGGGGCGGGCGAGGGGGGCGGTACCATCTCGACAGCCGGCAAGAGGTCGCGCGAGGCGGGCGCGGCGGCAGCGCCCGGTCTGCTATCGCCGTCATTGCGGGGCGCAGTCGCAGCCCGCGAACCCGGAATGACGGCGGCCGCCTCCGGCCCGCTCGCATCCACCACCCACAGCACCAGGTCGGCGCCGGCCGCGCGTTCGCGCGCGCGCCGCACGCCTTCCAGCTCGACCGGATCGTCGGTTTCCCGAATGCCGGCGGTGTCGAGCAGCGTCACCGGCAGGCCGCCGAGATCGAGATGCACCTCGATTACGTCGCGCGTGGTGCCGGCATAAGGCGACACGATCGCCGCCTCGCGCCGGGCGATGCGATTGAGCAGCGTCGACTTGCCGGCATTGGGCGGGCCGGCGATCGCCACCACCAGGCCTTCGCGCAGCCGCTCGCCGCGCCCGCCGTCGGCCAGCGCAGCGGCGATCTCGTCCGCCAGCTCGCGCGCCATCGTCAATGCCGGCGCCAGCAGATTTTCCGGCACATCGGCCTCGTCGGAAAAATCGATGCGGGCCTCGACCAGCGCGAGCGCCTGGATCAGCCGCTGCCGCCAGCTTTCCGCGCGACCACCGAGCAGGCCGTTCATCTGGCGAAACGCCTGCCGGCGCTGGCCCTGCGTTTCCGCCATCACCAGGTCGGCAAGGCCCTCGACCGCGGTGAGATCGAGCTTGCCGTTCTCGAAGGCGCGGCGGGTGAACTCGCCGGCCTCGGCCGGCCGCAGGCCCTCGACGCGGGAGAGCGCGGCGAGGGTGGCGGCGATCACCGCGCGCCCGCCATGCAGCTGCAGCTCGGCCACGTCCTCGCCGGTCTCGCTATGCGGCGCCGGAAACCACAGCACCAGCGCCTCGTCGATGATGTCTGCTGTGCGTGGATCGCGCAGGCGGGCGAGGCCTGCTTTGCGCGGCTCGGGGATTTTGACGCCCAGGCTGATGAGCGCCGCGCCGGCACGCGGCCCGGAAATGCGCACCACGGCAATCGCCGCCGGCCCGCGGCCGGAGGAGAGGGCGAAGATGGTGGGGTGCTGGGGCATTGCAGCGCAGGTGAGCGCCGAGGGGAGGGCGGGTCAAGGACCAAGAAATCGGATGGATTCCTTGTATTGCACCATTGCCGTGCGCGTATTACACTGCCGGTCATGAAAACGCTCACCGTCCGTCTGCCCGAGCCGCTGGTCGCCCAGATCGAGGCCGAATCGCGCTCGCGCCAGATTTCCAAGTCCGACGTCGTGCGCGAGCGACTGGCCCGCGCCGCATCGACGGACCGGAAACTTCCGCCCACGTATGAGGCCATTGCGGATCTGATCGGTGCCATCGATGGTTTGCCGCCCGATTTGGGCGCACGCAAGAAGCATTATTTGAGAGTCATGGGCTAT
The DNA here is from genome assembly GCA_016185205.1 of Hyphomicrobiales bacterium. Classification (GTDB taxonomy): domain Bacteria; phylum Pseudomonadota; class Alphaproteobacteria; order Rhizobiales; family Xanthobacteraceae; genus Pseudolabrys. The sequence continues at coordinate 51,340 of JACPOA010000012.1, forward strand.
GGCCGCAAGCGTCATCGTTGACGCAAGCTTTCTCGTCACACTGCACAGTCGCCGCGAAACGAATCACGGCTGGGCTGATCGTCAGGCGCGGCGGTATCCGCCCCCGTGGCATACCTGCGAGGCTGCGATCTCCGAAACTTTCTACTTGTTGGGAGCCGGCGACGGTGCATCTGTATTCGCGGCGCTCCTGCAGCGCGGCGTTGTCGCCGCCTCTTTTCATTTTGCCGACTCGGCCGAGCCGGTTCTTGCCTTGATGGCGAAATATGCCGATGTCCCCATGAGCTTTGCCGACGCGTGCCTCGTACGCATGACCGAACTATTGCCTGAGCCAATCCTGCTCACAACGGACACCGATTTCCGAGTCTACCGTCGCCACAGCCGCCGCACCGTTCCCTGCGTTCTCCCTTCGTAACGCGCCGGCGCGCGGCCCGGAAATGCGCACCACGGCAATCGCCGCCGGCCCGCGGCCGGAGGAGAGGGCGAAGATGGTGGGGCGGGCGGGGGGTCATTACGAAGCAACGAAGCGTCGTAAAGACATTAGGTCAAGGACCTATAGAGAACGGGCACCACAGCCAACATGGCGCGTCGCGATCGAGCTTTTCCGCAATCGTCGCAACTTAGCTACCGATAATCTATATTCGCGGGAGTGCTATTACCGAACCGCACAAGCCTAAATCTCCCGGGCAAAGCCAATTTGGCAGGAGGAGTATTATGAATAGCGAGTTGCCTTCCACAGTTGCGCAAAGCCTTGGTCCGGCCGCTGAAAAGCTTGCTGACACGGTGCGCCATGTTGTCGATCTTGTGGCTGGCTCAGATCGTATAATTGCCAAGGCACAAGCTCAGGCTCACGCTGAGTTAATTCTCGCCGAGGGTCGCGCTCAAAAACAGGACATTGAAGCGCGCGCTATAGACCGACTTCGGAAGCGGGAAGCTCGCCGCCAGAACAACATCGAGAGCATCACAGTTAAGGCGCTCAAGGCGCTCCCTCCGCCAGAACAATTATCAGAACAGCCTGTAAGCGAAGACTGGACGTCACGTTTCTTTGAAGAATGCCAAGACATCAGCGATGTTGAGATGCAGCAGATTTGGGCGCGCATACTCGCTGGCGAAGTTGCGCGGCCGGGCAGTTTTGCTCCCCACACTCTTAGCGTAGTACGCGACCTCACCAAAAATGATGCAAATTTGTTTACGAAGGTGTGCGGATACGTCTGGCGCATTACAGACACCGAAACCATGCCAGTGATACATAGTATTGAAATGCCCGAGTTCGTTAATACAGATATCGACTTCGGGTCTCTAACGCATCTGACTACTATTGGACTGATAGAATACGATCACATAGCGGGATACGAAATCAAAAAACCCGCAACTGAAATTGCGGTTTCGTATTTCGGTGCTGTCCATCAATTGAAATCTGATGGAGGGCAAGAACGACGACTAAGTCTTGGCCATGTCATCTTTACTGCCGTGGGTAATGAGTTGCTTGGAATCTCAGGCGCACAGAAAAATGACGAGTATTGCAGGGCGACGCTCAACACCTGGAGCAAAGCTGGGTGGAAGGAAGCTTGAAGGTTTTGCTAATGTGCATCGTTCGCGCTGCTTCCAATAAATTACCATCCCGGAAACAGTTAAACGCTAGTCATTGCCGGGCTTGACCCGGCCATCCACGTCTTGCTTGTGATGTTGGAATAGAAAGACGTGGATGCCCACAACAAGTGCGGGCATGACGAGTGTGCCGCAAACGCAGGCGCGCTCCCTCTCCCCTGGGGGAGAGGGTTGGGGTGAGGGGGCAAGTGACTCTCGATAGGCTATAACCCCTCACCCGACGCGCTACGCGCGTCGACCTCTCCCCATGGGAGAGGTGAAGATAGTAGTATCCCGCCCTCACCGGAGAACCCTCATGAAAGCAGTACTCCTCACAAATCACGGCGGGTCGGAGATGCTGAGCTATGGCGAGGCGGCGGACCCGGTCGCTGGAGCCGGCGAAGTCGTGGTCGACATTCACGCGGCCTCCGTCAATGGCGCCGATTACAAAGTGCGGCGCGGCAAAGGCCGCTACCTGCTCAATAAATTCCCGCACATTCTGGGCCGCGACTTCTCCGGCGTGGTCAGCGCGCTGGGCGCAGGCGTCAGCGATTTCAAAACCGGCGATGCCGTGTTCGGCGTCACCGACGTGGGGCTGGAAGGCGCCTACGCGGAAAAGATCGCCATCAAGGCCGCCATCGTCGCCAAGAAGCCCGCCTCGCTCAGCCATACGCAAGCGGCGGCGCTCGGGCTTATCAGCCTGACCGCGCTCACCGCCATTGAGGACACCGCCCACCTCAAGGCCGGTCAGACCATCCTGATCCAGGGCGGCGCCGGCGGCGTCGCCGGCTTTGCCGTGCAGCTCGCCAAGCATCTTGGCGCCACGGTGATCGCCACCGCCAGCGCCGGCAATCACCCTTATGTACGCGGCCTCGGCGCCGACCGGGTGATCGACTACAACGCCGAGGATTTTTTCGCCATCGGTCCGGTCTGCGACGTGGTGTTCGACACCGTCGGCGGCGATAGCGTGCGCGCGGGCTGCTACAAGGTGCTCAAGCCGGGCGGCAGACTGGTGTGGATCGCCCCGGCCGAGGGACCGGCGCGCGCCGACGTCGAGACCCTGCGGCCCGACGTCAAACGCGACCGCGCCCATCTCGAGCGCATGCTGGCGCTGCTCGCCGCCGGCGCGGTGAAGCCGCCCGCCATCACCCGCTACAAGCTCGCCGACGCCGGCGAGGCGCACCGGGTCAGCGAAGCGCGCCATCTGCAGGGCAAACTGGTGTTCGATGTGCGCTGACGCACAATTGTTATCGTCCGACAAATGCGGGACAATCTGCAATTCGACTTGCTAGACTGCGTCATCCATATCGGCCACCAGGAGGAAACAACATGCGCGCCAACATCAAATCGCTGCTTGTGACGTCTATCGCCTTGGCATCGTTCGCCGGTCTGACCGGCACGGCGAGTGCTGCCGATCCCTACGGCAACTGGGTGCGTCCCTCGACCGGCACGCAGGTGAGCTTCTACGCTTGCGGCGGCAAGCTCTGCGCCAAAATCGTCGCGGTCAAGGATGAGGCCCGCAAGAAGACGGTCGGCACCGTGATCATAAAAGGAATGATCAAAGCCGGCGACAACAAGTGGGAAGGCGACCTGTTGGATGTCGAGTCCGGAAAAACCTATTCGGGCGTGGCCACGCTGGAGGGCCCGAGCGCGTTGAACCTCAAAGGCTGCGTGGCTGGATTATTCTGCAGGGGCGAGACCTGGGCCAAGGTGAAGTGACGGCGGCCGGGATCCGTACCAACCGTCTGGCCGCGGCGACCTCGCCCTATCTGCTGCAGCACCGGCACAATCCGGTCGACTGGTGGCAATGGGGGCCGGAGGCGCTGGCGGAGGCCAAGCGCAGCAACCGGCCGATTCTGCTCTCGGTCGGCTATGCCGCCTGCCACTGGTGCCACGTGATGGCGCACGAGTCGTTCGAGGACGACGCCACCGCCAGGCTGATGAACGAGCTGTTCGTCAACATCAAGGTCGACCGCGAGGAGCGGCCGGACATCGACCAGATCTACATGAACGCGCTGCATCTGCTGGGCGAGCAGGGCGGCTGGCCGCTCACCATGTTTCTCACGCCCAAGGGCGAGCCGGTGTGGGGCGGCACTTATTTTCCGAAGGAGTCGAAGTTCGGGCGGCCGGCCTTCAGCGACATCCTGCGCGAAGTGTCGCGCATGTTCCGCGAGGAGCCGGCCAAGATCGAGCAGAACCGCGCGGCGCTGCTGGCGCGGCTCGCTGACAAGGCGCGCCCCGCCGGCAAGGTGACCATCGGCGTCGCCGAGCTCGACGGCGCCGCCCGCCAGCTCGGCAACGCCTTCGATCCGGTGCACGGCGGCCTGCGCGGCGCCCCTAAGTTTCCGCAGCCGGCGATCCTGGAAATGCTCTGGCGCGCCGGCTTGCGCTCCCCCCACCCTAGCCCTCCCCCGCAAGCGGGGGAGGGAAGGGAGGGGGCGAACGGCGCGCGTTTCTTCGACATCGTCGAGCATTCGCTCGAACGCATGAGCGAGGGCGGCATCTACGATCATCTCGGCGGCGGCTATTCGCGCTATTCGGTCGACGAGCGCTGGCTGGTGCCGCATTTCGAGAAGATGCTGTACGACAATGCGCAACTCTTGGAATTGCTGGCGCTGGCGTTCCTTCGTTCGAAGGACGGCATCGCTCCGCTCGCCTATGGCAGCCGCACCGAGCTGTTCCGCCGGCGAGCGCGCGAGACGGTGGCGTGGCTACAGCGCGAGATGGTGACGGGCGAGGGCGCCTTCGCCGCCTCGCTCGATGCCGACTCGGAAGGCGAGGAGGGCAAGTTCTATGTCTGGTCGGAGAACGAGATCATCGAGCTGATCGGCCCGGAGGCTGGCGGCTTCTTCGCACGCCACTACGACGTGAGCCACGCCGGCAATTTCGAGGGCCACAACATCCTCAACCGCCTGCACAGCCTGCCGCGCAGCGCCGAAAACGAGGAGCGCCTGGCCGCGCTGCGCGCAATCCTGCTCGACGCCCGCGCGGCCCGCGTGCGCCCCGGCCTCGACGACAAGGTGCTGGCCGACTGGAACGGCCTGATGATCGGAGCCCTCGTCAATGCCGGCCTCGTGTTCGACGAGCCGGCGTGGCTCGACATGGCCAAGCGCGCCTTCGATTTCATCGCGCGCACGATGACGAAAGACGACCGCCTCGGCCATTCCTGGCGCGCCGGCACGTTGCTGTTTCCGGGCCTGGCGAGCGATTTCGCCGCCATGATCCGCGCCGCGCTGGCGCTGCATGAAGCGACCGGCGAGGGTTCCTATCTCAAGCTGGCGCTCACCTGGCAGCGCGCGCTCGATGCGCATTACGCCGATTCCGAAACCGGCGGCTATTATCTGTCCGCCGCCGACGCTTCCGATCTGCTGCTGCGGCCGCATTCGACATCGGACGACGCCACGCCCAATCCCAACGCGGTGGCGGCGCAGAACCTGGTGCGGCTGGCGGTGCTGGCCGGCGACGAGCGCTGGCGCGCCCAAGCCGACCGTCTGATCGAGGGCATCCTGTCGGCGGCCGAACGCAACTTGTTCGGCCATGTCGCGCTGCTCAACGCGCTCGACCTGCGGCTACGTGGCGCGCAGATCGTCGTCACTGGCACGGATGCAGGCGCCAATGCGCTGATCGCCGCCGCGCTCAAGCTGCCGTTCACCGACCGCATTGTGCTGCGCGCGCGCAACGCCTCGGCGCTGCCGGCTTCGCATCCGGCGCAGGAAAAGCTGAAAGCCGCACCGGCGAGCGCGGCCTTCGTCTGCGTCGGGGAGCGCTGCTCGCTGCCGGTGACCGAGCCAGACCGGATCGCGGAAGCGGTCGCAGGTATGCGTGGCGCCTGAGTCTTACGTATTCATCGACTCGAAGAACTCCGCGTTGTTCTTGGTGTTGCGCAGCTTGTCGAGCAGGAAGTCGATGGCGTCCATGGTGCCCATCGGATTGAGGATGCGGCGCAGCACGTACATCTTCTTGAGCACGGCCGGCTCGGTCAGCAGCTCTTCCTTGCGGGTGCCGGATCGGGTGATGTCGATGGCCGGGAAGGTGCGCTTGTCGGCCACCTTGCGGTCGAGGATGAGCTCCGAATTGCCGGTGCCCTTGAACTCTTCGAAAATCACTTCGTCCATGCGGCTGCCGGTGTCGATCAGCGCGGTGGCGATGATGGTGAGCGAGCCACCCTCTTCGATGTTGCGCGCGGCGCCGAAGAAACGCTTCGGCCGCTGCAAGGCGTTAGCGTCGACGCCGCCGGTGAGCACCTTGCCGGAGGACGGCACCACGGTGTTGTAGGCGCGGCCGAGGCGCGTGATCGAATCGAGCAGGATCACCACGTCGCGCTGGTGCTCGACCAGGCGCTTGGCCTTCTCGATCACCATTTCGGCGACCTGCACGTGGCGCGAGGCCGGCTCGTCGAAGGTCGAGGAGATCACCTCGCCCTTGACCGAGCGCTGCATGTCGGTGACTTCCTCCGGCCGCTCGTCGATCAGCAGCACGATCAGATAGCATTCCGGGTGATTGGCGGTGATGGCGTGCGCGATGTTCTGCAGCAGCACGGTCTTGCCGGTGCGGGGAGGGGACACAATCAATGCGCGCTGCCCTTTGCCGATCGGCGACACGATGTCGATGACGCGGGCCGAGAGATCCTTCTTGGTCGGGTCCTCGTGCTCCATTTTCAGCCGTTCGTCGGGATAGAGCGGCGTCAGGTTGTCGAAGTTGATCTTGTGGCGCGCCTTCTCGGGGTCCTCGAAATTGATGGTGTTGACCTTGAGCAGCGCGAAATAGCGTTCGCCTTCCTTGGGCGAGCGGATGTGGCCTTCGACGGTGTCGCCGGTGCGCAAGCCGAAGCGACGAATCTGGCTGGGCGAGACATAGATGTCGTCGGGGCCGGACAGGTAGTTGGATTCCGGCGAGCGCAGGAAGCCGAAACCGTCCGACAGTACTTCGACCACGCCTTCGCCGATGATGTCGATTTCCTGGGTGGCGAGCTGCTTGAGGATCGCGAACATCAGCTCCTGCTTGCGCATGGTGCTGGCGTTCTCGACCTGGTGCTCTTCGGCAAACGAGGTGAGTTCGGCCGGCGTCTTGGACTTGAGGTCCTGAAGTTTCATTTCCCGCATTGGGGGTTTACGTCCTTGGAAGAGTGACCGGTGGAGTCTTGGCTACGGAAGCCTTGGAAAAAATGAAAAGACTCGGACCCGAGTGACTTGAGAGGAGAGAGAGATCGCAGGTCTGGGGTATCGAGGGAGTTGGGAAAAGCGCCCGGGGGACCCGATGCTGCGACCGGCCCGAACATTTGGGGCCGGAACGCGACTAGCATCCGCCTGCGTTCGGTGGGAACAATCAACATATGGCGGGCGACGATTTCGCGCAAGAGGCGGCACCCCGCTTTGCACGAATTAATGCTGATTTTAGAAAGGCTTGACGGTCGCCAAGATCACGATGACGATCATCAGCACCGTCGGTATCTCATTGACGATACGGAAGAATTTCTGAGAATGCCGATTCCGGTCGTAGCTGAATTCGGTGGTCCAGTGCCCGAGCAGGCCGTGCATGATCGTCAGGGCGATTACCAAGATAAATTTTGCAATGAACCAGCCGGACGCGAACCACTGGCCTTCGAACGCCAGCACGATGCCCACCACCCACGCGCCGATCATCGCCGGCATCATGATGAATTTATAGAGCCGGCGCTCCATCACCTTGAAGGTTTCCGACTGCTCGGAGCCGGGCGTTGCCTGCGCGTGATAGACGAACAGCCGCGGCAGATAGAGCAGGCCCGCCATCCACGAGATGACGGCGATGATGTGCAGGGCTTTGAGGGTGAGATACATCTTATCCCTCCCCTGAAAGGGGAGGGTGGCCGCCGAAGGTGGCCGGGTGGGGTTTGCTCTCCATCAGGGCAGCATCGATGGTTTCCAGTATGCCGTCCAGATTTGAATCGACGTCGCTGTTCCAAAAGCGCAGTACACGAAAACCAGAACGTATCAACGTCTGGTCGCGCTTTTCATCGGCGGTCGCGTGAGCTTTTAGATTGTGCTGACCGCCGTCGATTTCGACAACAAGTCCGTACTTCAAACAAACGAAATCGACGATGTATCCCTTGCGCGGGGCCTGACGGCGGAAATGATATCCTCGCTTGCGCCAAGACCGCAGATGATTCCAGACTTTCACCTCCTGCTGGGTCATCGTCTTGCGGAGACGTCTTGCGATTTGGTTGGCCATACCCCACCCGTCTCGCTTCGCTCGCCACCCTCCCCTTTCAGGGGAGGGATAAGAGTCATCTCCGCATCCGCTTCAGCATCTGCTCGACATGCGCGATCGGCGTATTGGGCAGAATGCCGTGGCCGAGATTGAAGATGAGACGGCCGCCCGAGAGCGTCGCCATCACGTCATCGACTTCGCGCTCGAGCGCGGTGCCGCCGGCAAGCAGCGCGAGCGGGTCGACATTGCCCTGCACCGCTACGCGCGATTGCAGCGTATCGCGCGCGATCTCACGCTCGAAGGTCCAGTCGATGCCGATGCCGTTCACGCCAGTCATGTCGGCATAGGCTAATGCCATCGCGCTGACGCCGCGCGGAAAACCGATAATCTTGGCGCCCGGGACCTGCCGGCGCACACCCTCGACGATTTTCTGCGTCGGCTGGATACACCAGCGCTCGAATTGTTCGGGTCCCAGCACGCCTGCCCAGGTATCAAAAATCTGCACGCATTCGGCGCCGGCCTTCAGTTGCCCGACCAGATATTCGATCGAGCCCTGCACCAGCCGGTCGATCAACCGGCCGAAACCAGCCGGATCGCGATAGGCGAACAGCCGCGCCGGCGCTTGATCGGGCGTCGCCTCGCCCGCTACCATATAAGTAGCCACCGTCCAGGGCGCGCCGCAAAATCCGATCAGTGTGGTCTTGCTGTCGAGCGCCGACTTGACCCGTGACACGGTCTCATAGACTGGGGCTAGTACCTTTGTATCGATGGTCTCGTGCAGACTATCCAGCGCTGCGGTATCGGCCAGCGGCTCCAGTCTGGGTCCTTCGCCAACCTGAAACTCAACCTTGCGACCGAGCGCCAGCGGGATCACCAGAATATCGGAAAACAAAATCGCGGCATCGAAGCCGAAGCGCCTCACCGGCTGTAAAGTGACTTCCGCCGCCAACTCGGGATTGAAGCAAAGGTCGAGAAATCCTCCAGCTTTCTCACGCACCGCACGATATTCCGGCAGATACCGGCCGGCTTGCCGCATCATCCAGACCGGTGGGATCGCTTCGCGAGCGCCATCCAGCACGCGAAGCAGCGGCTTTATCCCCACACTCTCAGTTTGGTAAGCTTCTTCCATAAAGACTCTTATAAGACTCTTTGTAGTGTTTATTAGGCGGTTGATTGGACTCATGACTCGCAAGCGACAATCTGTCCACCGGCTGGCGCGGGTGAATTCAGAATCGAGTGCTATTCAGTCGCAGGCTATCCACAGCGGCAATGGCGGTTTTATTGGGCTTTTGCCATTCTATCCCCCGATGTCCCCAGACCGGCGTCCACAATCCTGCATCGCCGTCCGTTCGGTGTTCCAGCATTGTCCCGCGATCAGCCATGTGGATGGAAATAACACGCCCGACCAGTGTCGGCTTGCGTGAGGGTCAAAGCCGTGGCCTCCTCCCATGGTATCCACAGCTCATCCTGTTGTCATACAGATGCCTGAACCCGGTTATTTCCATCTCCATCTAGTGTCCGACGCCACCGGCGAGACCCTGATCACGGTCGCGCGTGCGGCCGCGGCGCAATACGCCAATGTGCATCCGGTCGAGCATCTCTATCCGATGGTGCGCTCGAAGAAGCAGCTCGATCATGCGCTGGCCGAAATCACCGAGGCGCCCGGCCTGGTGCTTTATACCCTGCTCGAGGAAGACCTGATCGCGCTCTTGGAAACCAAATGCCGCGAACTCGGCCTGCCCTGCATGTCGGTGCTGGGTCCGATTCTGCGGGTGTTCCAGTCCTATCTTGGCGCCGAAACCATCCACCGCGCCGGCGCTCAGCACGTGCTCAACGCGGAATATTTCCAGCGCATCGATGCGCTCAACTACACCATGTTTCACGACGACGGCCAGCATGTGGAAGGGCTGGAACAGGCCGATGTGGTGCTGATCGGCGTCTCGCGCACCTCGAAAACCCCGACCTCGATCTATCTCGCCAATCGCGGCGTCAAGACCGCCAATGTGCCGCTGGTGCCGGGCGTCCCGCTGCCGCCGCAGGTCGAGAAGCTGGCGCGGCCGCTGGTGATCGGGCTTTATGCCAGCGCGGAACGCATCGTGCAGATCCGCGAGAACCGCTTGCTCGGTCTGAAAGCGCATCGCGACGACTCGCAATATATCGACAAGACCGCGGTGGCCGAGGAGGTGGCGTTTTCGCGCCGGCTCTGCGCCAAGAACAATTGGCCGAGCATCGACGTGACGCGTCGCTCGATCGAGGAAACCGCCGCCGCGGTGATGAAGCTGTTGTCGGAACGCCGCCGCCATACGGTGGGCTAGCGCGTGATCCCGAAAAGTGGGAACCGGTTTTCGGAAAAGATCGCGCGCCAAGAAAAGGATTAAAGGAAAATCATGCCGCTCTGGCTCGACCGTCAGCCTTTGGTGCTTGCGTCCAAGAGCGACGTGCGCGGCAAGCTGCTGGCGGCCGCCGGGCTTCGCTTTGAGATCAGGCCGGCGCATATCGACGAGCGCGCCGTCGAAGCCAAAGCCGGCCCCATCGACGCGGCCGCGGCGGCGCGGCTGCTGGCGCGCGCCAAGGCGCTCGCCGTGGCGGCCACGCGTCCCGGACAATTGGTGCTGGGTGCCGACCAGACGCTGGCGCGCGGCGCCATCCGCTTCAGCAAGCCCGCCAATCGCGACGTCGCGGCCGAGCAATTGCGGGCGCTGCGCGGACGCACGCACGAGCTGCATTCCGCGCTCGCCTTGGCGCGTGACGCCACGGTGCTGTTCGATTGCGTCGATACCGCGCGGCTGACCATGCGCGACATTTCCGATCGTTTCCTCGACGACTATCTTGCCATGGCCGGCGATGCCGCCTTGCTCAGCGTCGGCGGCTATCAGCTCGAAGGCATCGGCGTGCATCTGTTCGAGAAGATCGAGGGCGACTATTTCACCATTCTCGGCCTGCCGCTGTTGCCGCTGCTCGGGTTCCTGCGGCAAAATAAGTTCGTCGACGGTTGATCCATGTTCATCCTCGGTCTCACCGGCTCGATCGGCATGGGAAAGTCCACCACGGCGAAATTCTTCGCCGAGGCGGGCGTGCCGGTCTATGACGCCGATGCCGCCGTGCACCGGCTGTACGAGGGCGAGGCCACGCCCGCGATCGAGACGGCGTTTCCGGGCACCACCGCGAACGGCAAGGTCGATCGCGATAAACTCGCCAAAAGCGTGCTGGGCGATGCCGCCGCCATCAAGCGGCTTGAATCGATCGTGCATCCGCGGGTAGCAGGCGCGCGCGAACGCTTCCTGGCCGAGGCCGAGCGCAGCGGTGCGCCGGTGGTGGTGCTCGACATTCCGCTGCTGTTCGAGACCGGCGGCGACAAGCGCTGCGACGCCGTGGTGGTGGTCTCGGCGCCCGCCGACATGCAGCGCATGCGCGCCTTCGAGCGGCCCGGCATGAGCGAGAGCAAACTCACGGCCATCATGGCCAACCAGGTGCCGGACGACGAGAAGCGTCGGCGCGCCGATTTCGTGGTGGATACCTCGCAAGGATTCGAGCACGCCCGCGGCCAGGTGCGTGATATCCTGACCCGCGTTGCTATAATGCCGAAACGGTCGCGGTGATTCTGCCGGCCTGGAACCTAATGCGCGAAATCGTCCTCGACACTGAAACTACCGGGTTGGATCCCAACCAGGGCCATCGCCTGGTCGAGGTCGGCTGCATCGAATTGCTCAACCGGATTCCGACCGGCGCGACCTTCCACGCCTATCTCAATCCGGAGCGCGAGGTGCCGGCCGAGGCCTTCGCCATTCACGGGCTGTCGAGCGACTTCCTCAAGGGCCACAAGCGTTTCGTCGAGATCGTCGACGACTTCCTCGCCTTCATCGGCGATGCGCCGCTGGTGATCCACAATGCCGGCTTCGATCACGGCTTCCTGTGCGCCGAGCTCAAGCGCGTCAAGCGTGCGCTGATCGCGCGCGAACGGCTGGTCGATACGCTGCTGCTGGCGCGCCGCAAGCATCCGGCCGGACCCAACCGGCTCGACGATCTGTGCGCGCGCTATGGCATCGACAATTCGCGCCGCAGCAAGCATGGCGCGCTGCTCGATGCCGAAATCCTGGCCGAGGTCTATCTGGAGCTGATCGGCGCTCGCCAGGCGCAGCTGGGCTTGGCCGAAACCGTCGAGCGGCGCGGCACGGACGGCGACGGCATCGTGGCCCGGCGCGAACGCAGCGTGCCGTTGACGTCGCGCCTCAGCGAGGCCGAACGTACCGCGCACCGTCAGTTCGTGGCGAGCCTGGGCGAAACCGCGCTGTGGCGGAATTATCTGCCGGACGGAACCTGACCGCTCAGCTCTGATTGGCCGCCGGCTGCGGCGTCATCTGTTCCATCTTCTGGCGGTAGAGCCCGACGAAATCCACCGGATCGAGCAGCAGCGGCGGGAAGCCGCCATTGCGCACCGCGGTGGCGACGATCTCGCGCGCGAACGGGAACAGCAGGCGCGGGCATTCGATCAGCACGATGGCGTTCAGGCTCTCTTGCGGCACATTGCGGATGCGGAACACGCCGCCGAATTGCAGCTCGAAATTGAACAGCAGCGAGCCGGCATTTTCCGCCTTGCCTTGCAGATCGAGCACCACCTCGATGTCGGTGTCCGACAGCGGCGTGGCGTTGACGTTGATCTGGATGTTGATCTGCGGCGGCTCCTGCTTGGGGGCCAATGACTGCGGCGCGTTCGGATTCTCGAACGAGAAATCCTTGATGTATTGCGCCACCACGTTGAGTTGCGGCACGTTTTCGGCGGAGGGGCCGCCATTGGTCGTCGACATGAACACTCCTTCGCGCCGCCAGGCGGCCTCATAATTTGGCGGTTGGCTAACATAGGGCCTGTAGGGGAACAAGGACGTGCGGTTGTTAGGGCTTTTCATCGTTATCGCGCCGGTCCGGCAATGACGGGTCGGGCATCCGGCGCCATTGTTCCGGCTCCAAATCGACAATGCCGTCGCGGCGCGGCGGCGCGGTCTGCCGGCCCAGGACTCTCGCAAGCGCTCGCCGCAGCGGCCCGACCAGCAAAGCGAGGCCCAGCACATCTGTTATAAACCCTGGAATTAACAGGAGAATTCCAGCCAAGAGGATGAGGAACCCATCGCTGTCGGCCTGCAGCGCGGTGGCGCCGCCATCGCCCAAGGCGACACGCACGCGGGCGATATGGTTGCCGCCGGCGTGGCGCAGTACCAGCGCGCCTAACAACGAACCGGCCAGTACCAGCGCCATCGCCCAGGCGAAGCCGATCGTGGCCGCCACCGCGATGAACGCGGCCAGCTCGGCCAGCGGCAGGGCCAGCAACGCCAACATTAGCCATTTTGCCACATTCATCGGTGTTTGTCTGTTTAACCCATGTTGGCGTAACCGCCCTGATCGTCTAAGGTTTGTTCGACAGGCACGATTTGCGCCAAAATGCTGGTGCAAGCCTATGGAACGGTGCGGCCACCGGCTTACATAATACGGGTGGAACCGGCCGCTACGCCGCCTACCCGGCGAGAGACCGAGCGCTGACCTGCGGTACGGTAGCTGAAAGCATGCGAGACGTGTTCGACATCTACACCATCATATTCCTGGCGCTGGCGGTGTTCATCTTCCTGCGCCTGCGCAGCGTGCTCGGCCAGCGCACGGGGCGGGAGCGTCCGCCGTACGATCCGTATACGTCCGCGCCGCCGGTGCGGCCGGCGGGCGAAAACGTCGTCGCTTTGCCCAATCGCACGCCGGATGCGGTCGCGCAGAACCCGGCCGAGCCGGTCGAGCCGACTGAGCGCTGGAAGGGCGTGGCCGAGGCAGGCACGCCAATCGCCGGCGGGCTCGATGCCATCGCCGCCGTGGCTCCCGATTTCGACGCCAAGCATTTCCTCACCGGCGCGCGCGCCGCCTACGAGATGATCGTCAACGCCTTTGCCGAAGGCGATCGCCGCACCCTGAAGAATCTGCTGTCGCGCGAGGTCTGTGACGGCTTCGAGGCCGCCATCTCCGAGCGCGAGAAACGCGGCGAGACGGTGGAGAGCCGTTTCGTGTCGATCGACAATGCCGAGATCACCGCCGCCGAATTGCGCGGCCGCAATGCGCAGCTGACCGTTCGCTTCCAGTCCAAGCTGGTCTCGGTGACGCGCGACAAGGCCGGCAATGTCATCGACGGCAGTGCCGATAAGGTCACCGACGTCACCGACGTGTGGACCTTCGCGCGCGACGTGTCGTCGCGCGATCCGAACTGGAAGCTGGTCGCCACCGAAGCCGAAGCCACGGCCGGATAATCACGCATGGCGGCATCGCGTCCCAACTTCGCAATCCGCTTCGGCTTTCTGATCGGATTGGGACTTTGCGCGAGCCTGCCGGCGGCGGCGCGTGAGGCAGCCATGAAGCTTCCCAACGCGCAGGTCGAAGCGCTCGATTTTGCCGCGCTCGCCGGCTGGGCCGATGACGACCACGCCGCCGCCTACGCCACATTCCTGAAAAGTTGCAGCGCCATTCTGAAAGGCGGCAAGGCGATGCGGGCGGCTCGCCCGGTCTATGGCGCGCTGTTCAAGGTGTGCGAGCGCACGAAAGCCGTGGGCCAACTCGGCGGCGAGCAGGCGCGCGCCTTCTTCGAGGACAATTTCAAGCCGGTGCGGATCGCGCCGCCGGGCCAGACGCAAGGCTTTTACACCGGCTATTACGAGACCGAGTTTGTCGGCTCGCGCGTGCCGACCGATGAATTCAAGGTCCCGATTTACGCCGCGCCGGCGGAAACGGTGAGGAAGCGCAAGAGCAAGGTGTTTGCCCATTTCGACCGCACCGCCATCGAGAACGGCGCGCTCAAGGGCAAGAAGCTGGAAATCTGTTATGTGAAAAATCCGGTCGATGTCTTCTTCGCGCAGATCCAAGGCTCCACGCGCGTCAAGCTCGACAGCGGCCAGTTGCTGCGGCTCAATTATGTCGCCAGCAACGGCCAGCGCTATACGCCGGTCGGCAAATTCCTGATCGATCGCGGCATCATCGCCAAGGAAGACATGTCGATGGACCGCATCCGCGACTGGATGGATGCCAATCCGGAAGAGGGCCGGGAACTGCGCCGCAAGAACCGCTCCTTCGTGTTTTTCCGGGAGACCGCGCTCGCCCCGCATGACGAGTGCATCGGCGCGCAGGGCATTCCGCTCACCGCCGGGCGTTCGCTGGCGGTGGACAGGAAAATCCATGTCTACGGCACGCCGATCTGGGTCGACGCCGAGCTGCCGATCCTGAGCGAGAAGCCGGATACCAAATTCCGCCGCCTGCTGTTCGCGCAGGACACCGGCTCGGCCATTATCGGGTCGGCGCGCGCCGATATCTATTTCGGCGCCGGCGAGGAGATCGGCCATATCGCCGGGCGCATCAAACAATACGGGCAATTTGTCATGCTGGTGCCGCGCAGCGTGGCGGTGAATGGCAATGGCGTCGCGCCGTCGCAGGATATTCCACTGCCGCAGCCAAGGCCGAAGGCCATTATCGCCGATGCGGTGCCTACCACCACCGTTTCGGCGCGCGAGGCCGCGCCGCTGCCGAAGCCGCGTCGTTAAATCCGCGCCATGAGCCGCGACGGCAACCGGCGCCGCGTTCTCACGCAAGACGAGCGCGTGCTGTGGACCATCGTCACCAAGTCGATCGCGCCGCTGCGCGCCAGCACGCTGGATAGGCCCGACGAGGATAGCGCGGAGGTGGCGCCGAAACCCGCTGCAAAGCCCGCGCGCGCGACCAAGCACGTGACGAAAGCAGCGCCGGCCGCGGTGCCACCACCGAAGCAATCGGCGCCGCCGCCGCTGGCGCCGCTCGGCCGCCGCATGCGGGCGCGCGTCGCGCGCGGCAAACAGGCGATCGACGGCCGCCTCGACCTGCACGGCCTCACGCAAAGCGAAGCGCATTCCGCGCTGCTGCATTTCCTGCGCAATGCCATAGCGCGCGATGCCAGATTGGTGCTGGTGATCACCGGCAAGGGCCGCGGGCCCGAGCCGGGCGTGCTGCGCCGGCACGTGCCGCAGTGGCTGGGCCTGCCGGAATTCCGCTCGCTTGTGATCGGTTTCGAAGACGCCCATGTCGCGCATGGCGGCGAGGGCGCGCTCTATGTGCGCCTGCGCCGCGCGCGCGGCGGCTGAAGGCGTTGGCGACCGAACGAACGTCTATCTTTCAGCCGCGCTGTGAGTACCGGAGAGGCCGCCGGTCGCTGTCACTTGGACGAATTTTCCAGATCATGCCGCATTGTGGCGCGGCCGACCATGGGTTGGCGACAGCCGTCGGCGAGCTTTTCTTGCAACAGGGATAGTCCAAGCCAAACGCTCAATAGTTTGGAGTCGAAGTTTGAATCGCTCTTGACTGGGCGGCCACTACGGCTGCGAACGGTTCCTGGCCGGAAATTCTTTCCTGACTGACGCATACTGCATCTCCCCCCATGGCGGTGAGCCAAAGCTTCTCACCCGCTCTACAATACTCGCGTCAAAGTAGCTGTCAAAAATATTTAGTCGTTTGTTTTACATGACCATAACCTAATGAAATGGCGATATAATGCCATGTTTGGTGGCCCCGCGCGTCCGCCGGCATTAAACGCGGCCGATCAGGCTTTCTCGCTATAGGCGAGCCAATTCGCAGCGGTCGCTTGCGTTGGATCGCCGCGCGAACCTGCTATGGCCGGCGTCGCGTTCGGCGCGGTCGCTTGGCGCCACCGCCATTCATGGCCGGCAAGACGCTGAGGGGTATGATCTCCATGCTGATGATCGGCATTCCGCTCGATAGCTCGATATTGTCTCGACCGGAATTGAAAATACAAAATTGCAAATGGCCGCTGAAACCCGGCGCGATCTGGAGCCCGACGGAAGTGAAAATTCCGATTTTGGCCAGGCTGGCGATGGTGCCGACGCGGCCGATATAGTCTTGCGGGAGTTCGATGCGTTCTCTTGTGCTGACATTGACGGTGCGATCGCCCTTGAGAGTAAAGCTCTGCCCACCGCCGATATTGATCGTCTTGCCCTCGGCGGTGATCAGAACATCGCCGAGCGTGAGATCGACCGAGGCGGGCCGCACGTTGGCCTCGTCGAAGGGATCCATGCCAATGATGCCGTTTTTCACCGCCTGCGTGATCTGGTAATTCACCAGAACACCGCCGCCGAACGGACGCGCCGCTCCGGCGCCGGATTTCGCAAGCGGCTCGGCGCGCGGGGCGATCGAAAATGACGCACGCAGCCAATAATCCGAACTGCGGCCGGTGAGACGACCGAGCTTGCCGGCCATGGCCCGCGAAATGGGTTGGCGGTCGTTAACGATATTATTGATCGTTTGGCGTGAGACGCCGGTCGCCTTGCGCACCACGACTTGATCGAGGCCAAGCCGTTCGATTTCCGCGCGGAGGTGTTGTCCCGGCGTCAACTTATCCTTGGCGGCGCGGTCGCGCCGCCTTGTTGCGGACATGGCACGCCACTCCTTTGGCCAAAAATATACTGCGCGGCCACGCTGCGGCTGTAAATCAGATTTGCCGTTAAGGTTGTAGCGGCAGGCATCTCAGGTTCGAAAAACTCATAAAAACGGGGTCCTGGCAATTTACGTTAATGTCTGAATTTGAAGGTAAATTCGTCCTGACCGGCACGGGCTACAGCACGCTGTGATTTTCGCAACAAATATTGCGAAAGTCACAACTCACTGGATTTTTGCAAAATCTTCGCGCGTAAGTAGTAGGTCGTTCAGAGGATAAACCGGCTCAGATCGGTATTCTTGGCCAGATCGCCGATGTGCTTCTGCACGTAAGCGGCATCGATCTTGACCGTCTCGCCGGAGCGGTCGGTGGCTGCGAACGAGATCTCGTCGAGCACGCGTTCCATCACCGTCTGCAGGCGGCGCGCACCGATATTCTCGATCGAGGAATTCACCGCCACCGCGATGTCGGCGATGGCGTCGATGGCATCCTCGCTGAAATCGAGCGTCACGCCCTCGGTCTTGAGCAGCGCGACATATTGCTTGATCAGCGAGGCTTCCGGCTCCGTCAAGATGCGGCGCATGTCGTCGCGCGTGAGCGCGTTCAATTCGACGCGGATCGGCAGCCGGCCTTGCAGCTCGGGCAGCAGGTCGGACGGCTTGGAAATGTGGAACGCGCCCGAGGCGATGAACAAAATGTGGTCGGTCTTCACCGGGCCGTGCTTGGTGTTGACGGTGGTGCCTTCGATCAGCGGCAGCAGGTCGCGCTGCACGCCCTCGCGCGACACGTCGGCGCCCATGCGGCCTTCGCGCCCGGCGATCTTGTCGAGCTCGTCGAGGAACACGATGCCGTTCTGCTCCACCGCCTTGATCGATTCCTGCACCAGCTGGTCGTTGTCGAGCAGCTTGTCGGATTCCTCGTTCACCAGGATATCATGCGATTCCAGCACGGTGACGCGCCGCGTCTTGGTGCGGCCGCCGCCGAGCTTGCCGAAAATATCGCCGATATTGATGGCGCCCATCTGCGCGCCCGGCATGCCGGGAATCTCGAACATCGGCATGCCGGCGCCGCCGCCCTGCACCTCGATCTCGATTTCCTTGTCGTCGATCTCGCCGGCGCGCAGCTTCTTGCGGAAGCTTTCGCGCGTGGCCGGGCTTGAGCCCGGACCGACCAGGGCATCGAGCACGCGTTCTTCCGCCGCCTGTTCGGCGCGCGCCTGCACGTCTTTGCGCTTTCTGTCGCGAGTGAGCGCGATGCCGATCTCGACCAAGTCGCGCACGATCTGCTCGACGTCGCGGCCGACATAGCCGACTTCGGTGAACTTGGTGGCTTCCACCTTGAGGAACGGCGCGCCCGCCAGCTTGGCGAGGCGGCGCGAGATTTCAGTCTTGCCGACGCCGGTCGGCCCGATCATCAGGATGTTCTTGGGCAGCACTTCCTCGCGCAATTTGTCGTCGAGCTGCAGGCGGCGCCAGCGGTTGCGCAAGGCGATGGCGACCGCGCGCTTGGCGTCAGTCTGGCCGACGATGTAGCGGTCGAGTTCGGAAACGATTTCGCGCGGGGAGAAGTCGGTCAAGGTTGGGTTACTCGATTACGATTTCAAGGATTCGATGGTGACGTTGCGGTTGGTGTAGACGCAGATGTCGGCGGCGATATCGAGCGACTTGCGCACAATCGCCTCGGCGTCGAGCGCGCCGTCCAGCAGCGCGCGGGCGGAGGCGAGCGCGTAGTTGCCGCCGGAGCCGATGCCGGCAACACCGGCTTCCGGCTCCAGCACGTCGCCGGTGCCGGTGAGCACGAGGGACACATTGGCGTCGGCGACGATCATCATGGCTTCCAGCCGGCGCAGATAGCGGTCGGTGCGCCAGTCCTTGGCGAGTTCGACCGCGGCACGGGTGAGCTGGCCGGGATACTGCTCGAGCTTGGTCTCGAGCCGTTCGAACAGCGTGAAGGCATCGGCGGTGGCGCCGGCAAAGCCGCCGATCACATCGCCTTTGCCGAGCCGGCGCACCTTCTTGGCATTGGCCTTGACGATGGTCTGGCCGATCGAGACCTGGCCGTCACCGCCAATGACTACCGTGCCGCCCTTGCGGACGGTAAGGATGGTGGTGCCGTGCCAGGATGGCAGTTCGTTGGATGACATACGCTTGAGCCCCTGCAATCCGGCACATCTAGGCATGGTCGGCACCGTTTGCAAACCGCTCGCAACGCCAGTGGCGAATCCCGTAAACCCCTGTTAAAAGGCGCGCAATTCAAAGGAATTGCCAGGACTCCGCAATGCGCAAAGCTGCCGTGAAGCGCAAGACCAAGGAAACCGATGTCGAGGTCGAAGTCGATCTCGACGGGACCGGCCGCTCGTCGGTTGCGACCGGCATCGGCTTCCTCGATCACATGCTCGACCTGCTGGCGCGGCATTCGCGCATCGACATCACAGTCAAGGCCAAGGGCGACCTGCATATCGACCACCACCACACCACCGAGGATGTCGGCATCGCGCTCGGCAGCGCGGTGAAACAGGCGCTCGGCGACATGAAGGGCATCACGCGCTATGCCGACGTGCATGTGCCGATGGACGAGGCCTTGACGCGCGTCGCCATCGACATATCCGGGCGGCCGTTTTTGGTGTTCAAGGCGGAATTCGTGCGCGACAAGGTGGGCCAATTCGATACCGAGCTGGTGCAGGAGTGGTTCCAGGCCTTCGCGATGAATTCCGGCATCACGCTGCACGCCGAGACGCTGTACGGGACCAACGACCACCACATCGCCGAGTCCTGCTTCAAGGGCCTGGCGCGCGCGCTGCGCGCCGCGGTGGCGATCGATCCGCGCGCCAAGAACGAGGTGCCGTCGACCAAGGGCTCGCTCGGCGGGTAGCTTTTCTTATACCTCCCCCTGCAAGGGGGAGGTCGCGCGCGCAGCGCGCGGGTGAGGGGGTGGTGCCGCGCGACGGACGGCGTGGCGGTGCTGCCCCTCACCCCGACCCTCTCACCGTTCACGCACCGCCGCCGCGCCAGGGCGAAGCCGCGACCGAACCGGAACGCTTCGTGTTCGTGCGCGACGGATTCCACGTCTGGGCCTTGCTGCTGGCGCCGTTCTGGCTGCTGGCGCACCGGCTGTGGCTGGCGTTGCTGGGCTATGTCGTTCTGAATAGCATCATCGGCGTCGCGTTGGTGCTGATCGGCGTGTCGTCGAACGTGAAACTTCTCGTCGGTGTGCTGATTGCACTGCTGGTCGGCTTCGAGGCGGCGACGCTCTGGCGCTGGACGCTTGCACGGCGCGGCTGGAAGACGCTCGGCTTTGTGGTCGGCGAGGATCGCGAAATCGCCGAACAGCGCTTCTACGCCGCCTGGGCGACCCGCGCCGCCGCGCCGCCGCCGCCGCCCGTCGACTTGCCGGCACCGCAATACGGCGCGCAATACGGGACCCCCGTGCGGCGCGGACCGCCGTCGCCGACGGATGTCATCGGACTGTTCCCGGAGCCGGGGCTTAAGCGATGAGCGTCGCCATCGTCGACTACGGCTCCGGCAATCTGCATTCGGCCGCCAAGGCGTTCGAACGTGCTTCGCGCGATATCGGCTCGGCTGAGCCTATCGTGGTCACCAGCGATCCCGACCGGGTGGCGCGCGCGGACCGCGTGGTGCTGCCGGGCGTCGGCGCCTTCGCCGATTGTAGGCAGGGGCTCGACGCCATCGCCGGCATGATCGACGCGCTCGAAAACGTGGTGCGCAAAAAGGGCCGGCCGTTCTTCGGCATCTGCGTCGGCATGCAGTTGATGGCCGAACGCGGGCGCGAATATCGGGTCACGCCCGGCCTCGGCTGGATCGCCGGCGAGGTCGATCGCATCGCGCCGTCCGACCCGGGCCTGAAGATCCCGCACATGGGCTGGAATACGCTCAACATGCTGAAGCCGCATCCGCTGCTCGCCGACATTCCGCTCGGACCGGACGGCCTGCACGCCTATTTCGTGCACAGTTTCGAGCTGAAACCATCGCAGCGCGGCGATCTGGTGGCGCAGGCCGATTACGGCGGGCCGCTCACTGCCATCGTCGGTCGCGACAACATGATCGGCACGCAATTCCATCCCGAGAAGAGCCAGCGCCTCGGCCTCAAGCTGATCGCGAATTTTCTGAAGTGGAAGCTATGATGAATATATTCGTCATTCCGGGGCGCGTGCGGAGCACGCGAACCCGGAATCCAGAGCAGCAGGCACAGAGCGAGAGCACTGGATTCCGGGTCCGGCGCGGAGCCTGTCATCGGGCCGCGCTTCGCGCGGACCCGTTGGCGCCGTCCCGGAATGACGGGATAAATTTATGATCCTGGTCCCTGCCATCGACCTCAAGGAAGGCCTCGCCGTGCGGCTGGAGCAGGGCGACATGGCGCGCGCCACCGTGTTTCATCGCGATCCGGCGGCGCAGGCGCGCGCCTTCGAAGCCCAAGGCTTCGACTATCTGCACATGGTCGATCTCGACGGCGCCTTCGCCGGCAAGCCGGTGAACGCCGCCGCGGTGGAACGGATTCTCGAAAGCATTAGCATCCCGGTACAACTCGGCGGCGGCGTGCGCGACATGGCGACGGTGGAAGCCTGGCTCGGCAAAGGCGTCACCCGCGTGATCATCGGCACCGCGGCGGTGCGCAATCCGGCGCTGGTGAAGGAAGCGGCGAAAGAGTTTCCCGGCCGTGTCGCGGTCGGGCTCGATGCGCGCGACGGCAAGGTGGCGGTGCAGGGCTGGGCGGAGACCTCGCAACTGACGGCGCTGGAGATCGCGCGCCGCTTCGAGGACGCCGGCGTCGCCGCCATCATCTACACCGACATCGCGCGCGACGGCTTGCTCAAGGGTCTCAATCTCGACGCCACCATCGCGCTGGCCGAAGCCATTTCGATCCCGGTGATTGCGTCGGGCGGGCTGGCCTCGATCGAAGACATCAAGGCGCTGCTCGTGCCGCGCGCCAAGAAACTCGAAGGCGCCATCGCCGGCCGCGCGCTCTATGACGGGCGGCTCGATGCGGCGGAAGCGCTGAAACTTATTCGCGACGCGAAAGCGGCGGCCTGAGCCATGTTCAAAGTCCGCGTCATTCCCTGCCTCGACGTGAAAGACGGCCGCGTGGTCAAGGGCGTCAATTTCGTCAATCTGCGCGACGCCGGCGATCCGGTGGAGGCGGCCATCGCCTATGACGCGGCTGGCGCCGACGAGCTCACCTTCCTCGACATCACCGCCAGCCATGAGAACCGCGACACCATCTACGACGTTGTGCAACGCACGGCGGAGGCCTGCTTCATGCCGCTCACCGTCGGCGGCGGCGTGCGCACGGTCGACGACATCCGCAAGCTGCTCACCTGCGGCGCCGACAAGGTGTCGATCAACACCGCGGCGGTGGCGAGGCGCTCCTTCGTCAAGGAAGCGGCGGAGAAATTCGGCGACCAGTGCATCGTGGTGGCGATCGACGCCAAGCAGGTGTCGCAGGCGGGCGAAAAGGCCGCGTGGGAGATTTTCACCCATGGCGGGCGCCATCCGACCGGCATCGACGCGGTCGGCTACGCCAAGGAAGTCGTGGCGCTCGGCGCCGGCGAGATCCTGCTCACCTCGATGGACCGCGACGGCACCCGCAAGGGTTTCGATATCGCGCTCACTCGCGCGGTGGCAGATAGCGTGAGCGTGCCGGTAATCGCCTCTGGCGGGGTCGGCAATCTCGATCATCTGGTGGCCGGCATCCGCGACGGCCATGCCACCGCGGTGCTGGCCGCCTCGATCTTTCACTTTGGCGAGCACTCGGTGCGCGAGGCCAAGGTCTATATGGCAAAAGCCGGCCTGCCGATGCGGCTCGATCCGTGATAAAGAGCGCCCGAAAGGACGCCGCATGCCCAAACGATTCACACTGGCCGATCTGGAAAAGCGGGTGCACGCGCGCGCCAAGGCGAGCGCGAAGGAGTCATATACCCGCGCGCTCATCGACAAGGGCGTCGGGCACTGCGCCAAGAAGCTCAACGAAGAGGCCTTCGAAACCGGGCTGGCTGCCGTGCAGGAGCGCAAGAACCGGGTGGTCGCGGAGGCGAGCGACCTGCTCTATCATCTGCTGGTCGTGCTGAAAGTGCGCGGCGTCACGCTCAAGGATGTCGAGGCCGAACTCGGCAAGCGCACCAAACAGAGCGGCCACCAGGAAAAAGCGTCGCGAAAGAAAAAGAAGGTGTGATGGAACAGCGCACCGAAGAAACACTGTCGCCTTACCGCACGTTCTCGCGCGCGGACTGGGCGACGTTGCGCGAAGACACGCCGATGACGCTGACCTCCGACGAGGTCACGCGCCTGCGTTCGCTGCACGACCGGCTCGACATCAAGGAAGTCGAGGACATTTATCTGGCGCTGTCGCGGCTGCTCTCGCTCTATGTGGCGGCGACGCAGCGGCTGTTCCGCGCGCAGGAACGCTTCCTCGGCACCGAGGACGTCAAGATGCCGTTCATCATCGGCGTCGCCGGCTCGGTGGCGGTGGGCAAATCCACCACCGCGCGCGTGCTGCAAGCCTTGCTGGCGCGCTGGCCGAACGTGCCGAAGGTCGACCTCATCACCACCGACGGCTTCCTCTATCCGAATGCGATCCTCGAGCGCGAAGGCCTGATGGAGAAGAAGGGCTTTCCGGAAAGCTACGACCTGCCGGCGCTGCTGCGTTTCCTCACCGACGTGAAGGCCGGCCGCCGTCCGGCGCGCGCGCCGGTCTATTCGCACCTGATCTACGACGTGACGCCGAACCAGTGGATCGAGGTCGACCGGCCCGATCTCTTGATCGTCGAAGGCTTGAACGTGCTGCAGACCGGCCGTCTGCCGAAAGATGGCAAGGCGATCCCGTTCGTGTCCGACTTTTTCGATTTCTCGGTCTATCTCGATGCCGACGAGGCCGTGCTCAAGTCCTGGTACGTCGACCGCTTTCTGACATTGCGCGGCACCGCGTTCCGCGATCCGAAATCATACTTCCATCGCTATTCGAATCTTTCCGACCAGGAGGCGAGCGAGACCGCGGCCTCGATCTGGGAGCGCATCAATCTGGTCAACCTGCACGAAAATATCATTCCGACGCGCCAGCGCGCCGACCTGATCCTGAAGAAAAACGCAAACCACGCGGTCGAGGAAGTGTCGCTGCGGAGATTGTAGCGCTACGCCGCCCTTCGGCTGACGTCGAAGTGCTCGAGGTAGCGTTGCTTGATCGCCGACACCGGCAGCACGATCAGCACGTCGGTGGTGCCGAATTCGTGGTCGATCACCGCGCCGTCGCCGATATAGGCCCCTAACCGCAGATAGCCCTTCACCAGCGGCGGCAGCGCGCGCAGCGCCGCCTTCGGATCGATGGTTTCCTTCGACATGCGGTTCATTTCGACATAGCGCGACGGCAGCGCGCGGGCGCGCCAGGCTTCCGGCGCTCCCGCGTAGTGATGCAGGAACGACAGCGGCAGCGCCAGCTGCTTGGGCTCGGTGCCGTCGAGACTGGCGCAGCCGATCATCACGTCGCAGCGGTTCTGCAGCACATAGGCATGGATGCCGTGCCACAGCAGCTCAACCGTGCGCTTGTTGCGATAGGGCGCCAGCACGCAGGAGCGGCCGAGTTCGAGGAATTGCAGATCGGCGTGACGCGCGATCAGCTCACCGATCTCGAATTCGCCGGCGGTGTAGAACCCGCCATAGTCTTCCGCCAGCGGCTGGCGCAGCAGCCGATAGGTGCCGACCACCGCCGGCCGGTTGCCGTGATGGCCCACGCGCGCGCCATGATCGAGCACCAGCAGGTGGTCGCAGATCGCGTCATAGGCATCGACGTCGCGGCGGGCGAACAGCCGGCCGGGATTGGGGATGGCCGAGCCCTCCTGGTAGAAAACGCGATAGCGCAGTTTCTGCGCCTGGCGCACTTCGGCGGCGGTCTGCGCCAGCCGCACCTCGAGCGCGCCGATACGGCCAAGGCTCTGCGCCGGCCGATGTGCGCGCGCGGCCCAGGCTTGCAGGCCGCCATAGGCCTGCAGGGTGGAAATCAGATTGGGGGCGCCGGAAGCGCCGGCCCCGGCTTGGGCCGGGCGGAAACGCTCGAAGAGGCTGCGCGGTAAGTTGAGATTATCGCGGCGGGCCATGGGGATTTCTTGTCCTATTCAGCCTCAATTCGACAAAATCGGCAGTAATTTCAATACCAGCAAGTCGAAGATGGGGTCGCGCCTATCCCTACAGCATGGGCCGGACACGGAATTATGACAATGTGGTGGAACCCTTGTCAGGCCGCAAGCGGGCGCGCCACCGCCGCGAGCGCGTCGCGCAGCCGCTCGCGATCCAGTGGCTTGACCAGCAAACCGTCCATGCCGGCGGCGAGCGCGGCCTCGCGGTCTTCCGGATAGGCATTGGCGGTGAGCGCCACGATGCGGGCCGGCTTGTCGCCCGCCTCGGCCTCGGCGGCGCGGATGCGGCGGGCGGCTTCCAGCCCGTCCATGACCGGCATCTGCACGTCCATCAGCACGAGATCGTAGGGCGTGCCGGCGGCGTGCGCCGCCGCCCAGGATTCCACCGCCGCCTCGCCATTGCCGGCGATGGTCGGACGATGGCCGAGCCGTACCAGCAGCGCGCGCGCCAGCAGCGCATTGATCTCGTTGTCCTCGGCCACCAGGATCGACAATGCCTGTCCTTTGCCCTTGCCTGTGCCGGCCGCGGCCGCCGCAGCGTTGGCTTCGTTGCGTTCATCGACGGCTTCCGCCAGCGCATGCTCGAACTCACCCTCGGCGCGCAGCCGGGCGGCGAGCGAGGCGGCGCGCACCGGTTTGACCAGATAGCCAGTGAAGCCCGCGGCCTTGAGCGCGGGCAATTCGTGCCGATCGGTCGGCCGGATCAGCACGATGCGGCGCCGCACATCGAGCCGCTCGTGATCGCCACTGGCGATCATCTTCTGCGCCTGTGGAAAATCGACCAGCAGCGCATCCCAGGACCGCTCCGGCAGCAGCGCCAAGGCGATCTGTTCGTCGATTACCGCGCAGGTCTTGGCGCCCCAGCGGCCGACCCGGCGCGCCAGCAGCGAGGCCTCGATTTCCGCCGCCGCCACGATCAGCACCGCGGCGTCTTTCAAATCCGGCGCGACGAAGGGCGCGGCGGCGTCATCGGCCGGCGCCTGCCGTAGCGGCACGGTGAAGCTGAAGGTGGCGCCGATGCCCGGCGCGCTGTCGACGGCGATGCGGCCGTCCATGCGCTCGACGATGCGTTTGGAGATGGCGAGGCCCAAGCCGGTGCCGCCGAACTTGCGGGTGGAGGAGCCGTCGGCCTGCTCGAAATCGAGGAAGATGCGCTGCTGGTCGCCCTCTTTCAGCCCGATGCCGGTATCGCGCACCTGGAAGCAGATTTCATGGTCATGCTCGCCCGGCTCGACGATGACGGCGACGCCGCCCGATGGCGTGAACTTGATGGCATTGCCGGCGAGGTTGAGCAGCACCTGGCGCAAGCGCGCGGCGTCGCCCACGACCATATGCGGCAAGTTTTCGTCGACGAAGGACGCGATCTCGATGCCCTTGGCCTGCGCACGCGGCGCCAGCAGCTCGACGGCTTCCTCGACCAGCGCGCCGAGCACGAACGGCCGCGCCTCCAGATCGAGCTTGCCGGCTTCGATCTTGGAGAAATCGAGAATCTCCTCGATCAGCGACAGCAGCGTTTCGCCCGAGGTCTTCGCCGCCTTGGCGTAGGTGATCTGTTCGGGCGTTAGCGGCGTGTCGAGCAGCAGATCGGCCATGCCGAGAATGCCGTTGAGCGGCGTACGGATCTCATGACTGACCATGGCGAGGAAGCGCGACTTGGCGCGGTTGGCCGTTTCCGCCTGGTCGCGGGCAACGCCAAGTGCGCGCTCGGCCTCGACCCGGTCGGTAACGTCGCGCCCGACGCCCTGCACTTCGCTGCCGGCTTCGGTGCGCACCGCGACCTCGCGCCAGGCGATCCAGCGCGCGCTCGTAGCCGAAGCAATCTTCTGGTCGTGCACGCGGGTGCCGTCGGCCAGCACGCTCATCGCGCCGCGATCGAGCACCGGCAGTTCCAGGGCCTTGCCGATCAAGGCCGCGCGTTGTTTCCCCGCCAGCGCGCAGAAGGCGTCGTTGGCATAGGTGACGCGGGAGTTCGAGTCGCGGCGCACGATCAGATCGCCCTGCGCCTCCAGCAGACTGCGGGCGCGCTCTTCGGCCTCGCGCAGTTCCCAGTTGCGGTCGGACAGATCCTCGATGCGCGCTTCCAGCGCGCGCATTTTTTCAGCCCGCAAGCGCCGGCGTATCAGCAACAACACGATGACCGCGCAGGCGGCGGCGAACAGCGCACCGGTGCCGATGGCATAGGCATGCGGATCGTAGGTCCCGCTTTGCATGCGCACGCCGGCAATGAAGCCGAGCCAGGCCGACACGATCGATAATGTGATGACCACCGAACGGCCGAACAGCACCAGCGCCGCCATGTTGCGGGCGGACGTCCTGATGGCGGAAACGGTTTTCGCTGTTGATCCGGATCGCATGGTTCCAGCGGCCATTTGGCACGCGGAATCTTGCGATTTTGTTTTCCTCTCGACGCCGCGCCGCGGTCGCCGCGAATGTGGTGAAGGCGCAGTTAAGGCACAGCCAACAAGTTTAAGAAATTAAGCCGCCCGCCGCACTTCGTCGGTGAGCGCGCGGTAGGACAGCGCCTCGGCCAGATGCACGCGGCCGACTTTGGAGGTGCCGTCGAGATCGGCGAGCGTGCGGGCGACGCGCAGCACGCGGTGATAGCCGCGCGCCGACAGATGCATGCTGTCGGCGGCATCGCGCAGCAGCGCCATGCCGCTGGCGTCGGCCTGCGCCACCTCTTCCAGCAACGGACCGTCGGCCTGCGCATTACTGCGTATGTGCGGCAGGCCGCGCGAAGCGTAGCGCTCGGCCTGGATGTCGCGGGCGCGCGCCACGCGGGCGGCGACCTCGCGGCTGCCTTCGGAGGGCGGCGGCAGGATCAGGTCGGCGGCGGTCACCGCCGGCACTTCGATGTGCAGGTCGATGCGGTCGAGCAGCGGGCCTGAAATCTTGCTTTGGTACTCGGCGGCGCAGCGCAGATTGGGGCCGCGCTTGCAGGCAAAGCCGGGATCGCTGGCGCGCCCGCAGCGGCACGGGTTCATCGCCGCCACCAGCATGAAGCGCGCCGGATAGGTGATGCGGTGGTTGGCGCGCGCGATGGCGACCTCGCCGGTTTCCAGCGGCTGGCGCAGCGAATCCAAAACCTGCGCGGAAAATTCCGGCATCTCGTCGAGGAACAGCACGCCGTTATGCGCCAGCGAGATTTCGCCCGGCCGCGCGCGCACGCCGCCGCCGACCAGCGCCGGCATCGAGGCGGAATGGTGCGGGCACCGGAACGGCCGCTTGTTGGTGAGCGCGCCGCCTTCGATCACGCCGGCGACGGAAGCGATCATCGACACTTCGAGCAATTCGGCCGGTGCCAGCGGCGGCAGGATCGAGGGCAGTCGCGCCGCCAGCATCGACTTGCCGGCGCCGGGCGGGCCGACCATCAGCAAATTATGGCCGCCGGCGGCGGCGACTTCGAGCGCGCGCTTGGCGCTCTCCTGGCCCTTGATGT
The DNA here is from genome assembly GCA_016185205.1 of Hyphomicrobiales bacterium. Classification (GTDB taxonomy): domain Bacteria; phylum Pseudomonadota; class Alphaproteobacteria; order Rhizobiales; family Xanthobacteraceae; genus Pseudolabrys. The sequence continues at coordinate 80,128 of JACPOA010000012.1, forward strand.
CGGCGAGGTCGAGCGGCACGCCGTCGAACTCGCAGATCTTGGGCTGCGGCCGCGACAAAACTTGCGTGCCCTTGAAATGATTGGCGAGCTGGATCAGCGACTGCGCGGCGACGATCTCGATCTCCGGGCTAGCCCAGGCCGCTTCCGGCCCGCAAGCCTGCGGACAGATCAGCCCCTGCGCGCGCGCATTGGCGCCGATTGCCGCCGGCAGCACGCCGGCCACCGCCGCGATCGAGCCGTCGAGGCCGAGTTCGCCCAGCACCGTGAAGCCGGAGAGGGCGTCCTGCGGCATGGCGCCGATCGCCGCCATCAGGCCGAGCGCGATCGGCAGGTCGTAATGGCTGCCTTCCTTGGGCAAGTCGGCGGGCGCCAGATTGATGGTGATGCGGCGCGCCGGCAGCGCCAGCCCGGAGGCGATCAGCGCCGCACGCACGCGCTCCTTGGCTTCCGATACCGCCTTGTCGGGCAGGCCGACGATGTTGAAGGCGGGCAGGCCGGGGGCGACCTGCACCTGCACGTCGACGGCGCGGGCCTCGATGCCCTCGAAGGCAACCGTACTGACGCGCTGGACCATGATCGGAGCCCCACAACCCGCTACCCGTCATAGTAGCGGAAGTTGTGGACATCGACAAGAACATTTGCAGAACAAAACGACTCAATTACAGTGGCACCCGGGCAAGGAATCGGATGGACAGCCATGATTGACCGGCAAGCAATGGCGAACGATCTGCAGCAGGCGCGGCAGGCCCGCATTGAGGCGCAAGCCGCCAATTCCGACGTCGAAGAGCTGATCTGGCAGGTGCAGCACGTGCAACTGGGCCGTCAGCGCATCGTGTTTTCGATTGCCGGTTTCGATCAGGAGCCGGATGGCCCCGGGAGTTATAGTCCTGGCGCATGATCTTATCCGAAAACCGGTTCCCATCCCCGATCAAGTCGAGGACATGCTTTTCGGGATCATGCGCTAGCGTGTCCTTGCATTGATCTTGCGTTGAAAGCCGCCGATCATCGCAGCCTCCATCGCGTGAGGTTGCGGCCATGGCTGTGCGGTTGTCGACCCTCTGCTTGCTGATGTGGCTCGCCGCCGGCGCCTCGGCCCAAGCCCAAGACCTGAAGCCCTGGAAGCACGGCGTGATCGAGCCCAAGGGCGACGCCGGTTTCTCGCTGATGGTGAGCCGGCACGGCTTCGCCGAGAAGCAGGGGCTCAAGCTCGAAATATTCAACTTCAAGAACGGCGCCACCGCGCACAAGGCGCTGCTGGCGGGCGAGATCGACAGCATCGAATCGTCCCCCGGCGCCGCCATCCTGGCCGGCGCGCGCGGCGCCGACGTCAAGATCCTCGGTTGCGACTGGCCGGGCGTGCCGCACGGACTGATGGTGCGTTCCACCATCACCAAGGTGGAGGACCTGAAAGGCAAGATGATCGCGGTGGCGGCGCCCGGCTCGCTGCCCAATCTGCTGCTCAACGCGCTGTTGGAGAAATACAAAATTCCGACGTCGGAGGTCCGCTTCGCCAATCTCGGCGGCGACCTCGACCGCTACAAGGCGGTGGTCGCCGGCGTCGCCGATGCCGGCGTCGTGGCAGCCGAGTTCATGTCGGTCGCGCCCAAGGACATCACCATGCTGGTGGCCGGCCGCGACATCCTGCCGAACTATGTGCGGCTGTGCCTGACCACCACCGGCAAGGTCCTGACCGGCCGGCGCGCCGACGCCGTCGGCTTCATCGCGGCGGAAATGAACGCGCTGCGCTTCGCCGTGTCGCACCGCGACGACACCATCGCGCTGTCGCGCGATCTCATCCAGGCCAAGCCGGACGATCCGCGCCCGGCCTATGCCTTCGACATTACCGTCAAGCACGGCATGGTCGATCCGACCGTGCCGCTGCCGATGCACAAATTAAGCTGGATGCAGGACGAGCTGGTGAAGGCCGGCAATCTGAAGACGCCGATCGATCTCGCCAAGATCACCGATGCTGGCATCCGCGCCGAGGCGGAAAAGCGGGTGGGGAAGTAATTAGATTTTCACCGGCGCCATGATGCCGGCGGGGAAAATCTCTTCCGGCGTGGCGAGTTTATGCGCGATGCCCTGCTCGTGGGCGTAGCGCAGGAACAGCTCAAGCGTCGGCCTATTGGCCTCGATGCCGTAAGGGAACAACTCGCTGCCGAACATCGCCTGCATGCGCGTGGCGTAGTTGGTCAGCCACGGCACTGGATAGCGCGACACCGCCGGATCGAGGATGCGCTCGATACTGCGGCGCTTGGATTCCTCAAACGCATTGTAAAGATTGCGCGCCACCCAGGGCGCGTCGTCGAGGATCGCCTTGCGCAGCGCGATCACATGCATGATCGGATAGACCCGTGTTTGCTCGTAGTAGAGCTGCTCTATCGCCTCATAATCGGGGAACAGCCGCACCACGTCCGGGTGCTTTTCGCGGAATGAATTGGGCGGCCGCGCGATAATGACGGCGTCGAGCTCGCCCGACGCAATCATGCCGCTCAGCGTCTTGTCGGGCATCGATGTGAGTTTCACGCCTTTCGGCAGGCTCAACTCGACCTTCTCGATGCGGCCGGCCTCGTTGGTGCCGGCCTGCACCCAGTCGATCTCGGCGAGCGGCACGCCACCCTCGTGCATCAGCCAGCCGCGCATATAGACCGCGGCGGTGTGCGCCCATTCCGGCACGCCGATGCGTTTGCCGCTCAGATCCTTGGCGGTTTTGATGCCCTTGCCGCGGTTGACGTAGATCGAGGCAAAGCGGAACAGCCGCGAGGCATAGACCGGCAGGCCGATGATGTCGGAATCCGCGCGCGTCACCTGCGCCGTGAACTTGGCGAAGGAGAGTTCCGAGACGTCCCATTCGCGGTTGAAGGTGAAGCGCGAGAAGATCTCGTGATGGCCAAGCGTGAGCCAGGTCGCCTCGATGCCTTCTGCCGCTACCTTCCCCAGCCGGAAATCGCGGAAGTGGTCGTAATCGCTGGTGGCGATGGTGAGCTTGAGGCTCATGGCGTCATGCCGACTTTTTCCGCATCGCCTCGATCTTGTCCCAGATCAGCGCCGCGATATCCGGGCCGCCGAGATTCTTGATGGCGCGGATGCCGGTCGGCGAGGTGACATTGATCTCGGTGATGAAGTCGCCGATCACGTCGATGCCGACGAACAGCAGCCCGCGCTCGCGCAAAGCCGGCGCCAGCCGCTTGCAGATGTCGCGCTCGCGCGCCGTCAGGTCGGTCGCCGCCGCCACGCCGCCGCGCACCATGTTGGAGCGCAGATCGTCGGCGGCCGGGATGCGGTTGACCGCGCCGGCGAATTCGCCGTCGACCAGGATGATGCGCTTGTCGCCTTGCTTCACGGCCGGCAGGAATTTCTGCACCACCCATTGTTCGCGGAATGTGTTGGCGAACATGTCGTAGAGCGAGCCGAAATTGAGATCGTCGCGCGTGATGCGGAAAACCGCGCCGCCGCCATGGCCGTAGAGCGGCTTCATCACGATGTCGGCGTGCTCGGCGCGGAACGCCTTGATCTCGGCGAGGTCGCGGGTGAGCAGCGTCGGCGGCATCAGGTTGGAAAATTCGGTGACGAACACCTTCTCCGGCGCGTTGCGCACATGCGCCGGGTCGTTGATCACCAGCGTCTTGGGGTGGATGCGCTCGAGCAGGTGGGTGGTGGTCACATAAGCGAGGTCGAAGGGCGGATCCTGGCGCAGCAGCACTACGTCGAATTCGGTGAGCTCCGCCCGCCGCGGCTCATCGAGCGTGAAATGGTCACCGGCCTGGTCGCGCACGGCCAGGCTCTCGACGGTGGAAAACAGCCGGCCGTCGAGCAGAGCCAGCCGGTCGGGCGTGTAATAGGCCAGCTTATGGCCGCGTTTTTGCGCCTCCAGCAGCAGCGCAAAGGTCGAATCGCCCTTGATGTTGATCCGCTGGATCGGATCCATCTGCACCGCGACTTTCAGGCTCATGCACGACCTTTTTGACGATCTTTGGCGTTCTTTTCAGGCGAATAACGTGAATTTAAGGAAAACAAACCGTTAACATTTTACCGCCACTATAGCCCCTCGGAAACCTGTCTAGCACCGGTGGGGACCGCTCGTGACATTGCCGAAGCTTTCGATAGCCGCCAAGCTCTATGCGATCTTCGCATTACTGGCCACCGCCACCGTTATTCTCGCGCTGGTGGCCGTGGTTAATGCGCGCCGCCACGCCGCATTGACCGAGGAGTTCGTGGCGGCAAACCAGGGGGCGCAGAACGTCGAGCGCATCAATGGCTTGATCTACGCGGTACGGATGGAGGCCCGCGGCATTCAACTGGCGGCCGATCCGTCGGCCGCCAAGACGTCTACCATCGCCACCGAGCTGATCCGGCATAACGACCGGATCGGGGACATCGTCACCGAATGGCAATGGTCGACGAAGCCGGGCGATGCCGAGCAATTCGCGACGCTGTCCGATCGCATCAAGCAATTCCAGGAGCTCAACCGCGAGCTGGTGAGCCGCGCTAGCGCCGGCGGCGTCGACGCGGTGCGGGCGCTGGGCGACAGCGAAACCAACCGCGAGGTGCTCGCCGCACTCAGCAAGGACCTCCAGGCATTCGGCCAGCTCTATTCGCATCGCGCCAAGCGGGCCTATGCCGAAATCGATGCGGGCATCGAGCGCACCGCGTGGATGACGAGCCTCTTGGGCGGGTTCGCCGTGCTGCTGGCCAGCATCGGTGCGTTCCTGATCTGGCGGGCCGTGGCGCGCCCGCTCGCGGAGATCACGCGCGTGACCGAGCAGGTCGCCGGCGGCGACGCCACAGTCACCATCCCGTTCATCGATCGCGGCGACGAGATCGGCGCGCTGGCGCGCTCGATCGGCGTGTTCCAGCAGGCCATGCGCCACAACGAAGAACTCAACCGCACCGTGGTCGACGATGCCGATACGCGCGCGCGCCGTCAGGAGCAGATGTCGAATGAGATCGCGCGCTTCTCGGCCGACGTGGAAGCAACTTTGGCCGAGCTCGGCCGCATTTCCGATCAGATGCTGGCGGCATCCTCGCAGCTCGCCAGCGCCGCCGACGATGCGTCCGCCAAAACCGCGCGCGCGGAAGCCGCCTCCTCGGAAGCCTCCGCCAATGTGCGCGACATCGCCTCGGCCGCCGACGAGCTGTCGGCTTCGGTCAACGAGATCGACCGCCAGGTCGCGCAATCCAACGCCATCGCCAACAAGGCGGTGAGCGAGGCCGGGCGCACCAATCTCGCGGTCAAGGAACTGGACGAGGCGGCTGGGCGCATCGGCGACGTGATCAAGCTCATTACCGATATCGCCGAGCAGACCAATCTGCTGGCGCTCAACGCCACCATCGAGGCCGCCCGCGCCGGCGAGGCCGGGCGCGGCTTTGCCGTGGTCGCCGGCGAGGTCAAGGCGCTCGCCGGCCAGACCAGCCGCGCCACCGAGGAGATCGGCGCGCAGATCGCCGGCATGCAGCGCGCCACCGTGCGCTCGATCGAAGCGATCACCGCGATCGAACACACTATCCGCGAGATCGGCAATATCAGCGGCGCCATCGCGGCGGCGGTCACCGAGCAGGGCGCCGCCACGGCGGAAATCGCGCGCAGCGTGGAGACCGCGGCCAAGCGCACCGTGGAAACCGCCAACGAGGTCAACCTGGTGGGCACCGCCACCCACGACACCCGCGCCAGCGCCGGCGCGGTGAAGAGCGTGGCCGACAATCTCGGCAGCGTCGCCGGCCGCATCCGCGGCCAGGTCGACCAGTTCTTCGAGCGCCTGAGCGCTTAAATTTTAATTTGCGCGTGATCTTATCCGAAAACCGGTTCCCACTTTTCGGGATCACGCGCTCTCGAACGCCGCCGGAATATGACGGGGCAATTTTCCCGGCGCGACCAGGATGGCGTCGAAGCGCATGTCGCGAATGGCCGGCATGGGGTTGTCGGCCAGCCAGATTTCCGCCGCCGCTGCGATCCGCTGCTTTTGCCGCTCGGTGACCGCTTCGGCGGCATCGTCCAATGTGGCGCGCGCTTTCACCTCGACGAATATCAACGTGGTGCGGCGGGCGGCGATGATATCGATCTCGCCGCGCGGGCTTTTCCAGCGCCGCGCCAAAATCCGGTAACCGTGCGCAATCAACCAAGCCGCCGCCCGGCTTTCCGCCGATAGCCCGAGCCCGAACGCTGCCAGCCGCTCAGGCCTTGGCGCGGGCTTGAGCTTCGGCGGTGGGCGTTCACGCCGCGCCATCGTCGCTCTCCTTGGTCAGCTCCAGCGCGCGCTGGTAGACCTCGCGGCGCGGCCGGCCGGTGGCGAGCGCGACTTCGCCGACCGCGTCCTTGACCGAGACGCGCGCCAGCGCCTGACGCAGCAAGTCGTCGACATCGTCGGCATTGGCGTCTTCGTCCGCTGGCGGCGCTACCACGATGACGATCTCGCCGCGCGTCTCGCGGCCTTCGGCGTAATCGTGCGCCAGTTCGTCGAGACTTCCGCGCCGGGTTTCCTCATGCAGCTTGGTCAGCTCGCGGCAGATCGCGGCCGCGCGCGGCCCCAGTCCGTTGGCAAGGTCGGCGAGCGCGGCGGAGAGCCGTGGCCCGCTCTCGAACAACACCAGCGTGGCCGGAATGGCGGCGAGCTCGGCGATGCGCTTTTTCCGTCCGGCCTGCTTGGGCGGAAGAAACCCCTCGAAGAAAAACCGATCGGTCGGCAGGCCGGCGACGCTCAGCGCCGCTAGCGTCGCCGACGCGCCCGGTAGCGTCGTGACCGGGTGGCCGGCCTCGCAGGCGGCGCGCACCAGCCGGTAGCCGGGATCGGAAATCAGCGGTGTGCCGGCGTCCGAGACCAGCGCGACCGCCTGGCCTGCGGCGAGACGGGCGAGCAGCTTCGGCCGCGCCTCGGCGGCGTTGTGCTCGTGATAGGAGGTCAGCGGCGTCGCGATGCCGTAACGTTCGGTGAGCTTGCGGGTGACGCGGGTGTCCTCGCAGGCGATCACGTCGGCGCCCGCCAGCAGCTCGAGCGCGCGCAGGCTGATGTCGCCCAAATTGCCGATCGGGGTGGCGACCAGATAGAGCCCGCCGGCCGCCTGCGCGGCTTCGATCGCGGCGCCATTGAGGGCGTAGCGGCATAGCCTGCCGCCGCCGGCGGATTTGTCGTCCTTGGGCATGCCCGGCACTGTAGAGGCTCAGCCTGGGCCCGTCATCGGCGACGAATTCCCTTTCTTTTTCATTGCCTTAACTTTTGTGGGACAAAATGGGCGATTATCGATAGGACTGGCACAATTATCCGTCGCGCGGGGAGCGACCATGTCGGGATCGTCGCTGGGTGAGGAGGGGATACTGACGCGCGGTCTGCGCCGCGCGCGCACTGCGCTGTCGATCGCCGCCGCGGCGGTCGCGCTGGCGGCCTGCGCCGGTACCTTCAATCAACTGGACGGCGGCACTCCGGCGCCGACCACGACCGACCAGCCGCCGGCCACGGCGGTCGGCACCGGCCAAGTCCGCGTCGCGCTGATCCTGCCGCTGTCGGCGCCCGGCAATGCCGGTGTCGCCGCCACCTCCATGAAGAACGCCGCCGAAATGGCGCTGGCCGAATTCAAGGAACCCAATATCCAGCTGCTGGTGAAGGACGACGCCGGCACGCCGCAAGGCGCGCAGCTGGGCGCCCAGCAGGCGATCGCCGAAGGCGCCGAGATCATCGTCGGCCCGCTGTTCGCGCAATCGGTGAGCGCGGTGGGCCAGGTCGCGCGCGCGAGCAATGTTCCGGTGATCGCGTTCTCCACCGACGCCAGCGTCGCCGCGCGTGGCGTCTACCTGCTGAGCTTCCTGCCGGAATCCGACGTCAAGCGCATCGTCGATTTCGCCGCCTCGAAGGGCAAGCGTTCGTTCGCGGCGCTGCTGCCGGACAATGGCTATGGCGCGGTGGTGGAGGCGGCGTTCCAGCAGGAGGTGGCGCGGCGCGGCGCCCGCATGGTGGCGCTGGAGAAATATCCGCTCGATCCCAGCAAGATGGTCGATCCGATCAAACGCGTGGCGCAGGTGGCGAGCCGCGTCGACAGCATCTTGATCGCCGACGGCGCCGACGCGGTGCCGCAAGTGGTCGCTTCGCTCGCCGCCAGCGGCGTCAACCCCAAGCGCATGCAATTGCTCGGCACCGGATTATGGGATGAGCCGCGCATCTTTTCGACCGCGGCGCTCGAAGGCGGCTGGTATGCCGCGCCGGAATCGGCCGGCTTCCGCAATTTCTCCGGCCGCTACCGCGCGCGCTTCGGGCAGGCCCCGGTGCGCACGGCGACGCTCGCCTATGACGCGGTGGCGCTGGTGGCGGCGCTGGTGAAGCAGCAACCCTCGTCGCAGCGTTTCAGCGAGCAGACCCTGACGGCGTCCTCGGGCTTTGCCGGCATCGACGGAATTTTCCGCTTCCGCGCCGACGGCACCAACGAGCGCGGGTTGGCCGTGATGCGCGTCGCGCCGTCCGGCGGCCAGGTGATCAGCCCGGCGCCGCGCGCGTTTAATCCGGGCACCTGAGTTTCGATTACGCCGCCAGGTCGGCGACCACCGCGTCGAGCAGTGGAAATCCGGCCAGCGTGACGCGCAGGCGGCCGTCGTCGGTGGTTTCGACCGCGCCGCCTTCGCGCAAGAATGATATCCGCTGTGGGTCGAGCGTGCGGCCGGCCAGCTGCGTGAAGTGCGCCGGCTCGATGCCCTCGGCGAGCCGCAATCCCATCAGCAGGAATTCGTCCGCTATTTCGCCGGGCGTCAGCTTTTCGTCGACGATGAGGCCGTGGCCGTTCGCTTCCACGCGCGTGAGCCAGCCTTCCGGCCGCTTGTCGGTTTCGGTGGCGTAGCGCTGGCCGCCGATATTGAGCCGGCCATGCGCGCCCGGTCCGATGCCGGCATAGTCTTGGCCGCGCCAGTAGATCAGATTGTGCCGGCACTCGGCGCCCGGCCGCGCGTGGTTGGAAATTTCATAGGCCGGCAGGCCTTCGCCGGCGCAGATCAATTGCGTGAGGTCATAGAGATCGCGCGCCAGATCGTCATTGGGAATCGCGAGCTTTCCCGCTTTGTGCAGACCGAAGAACGGCGTGCCCGGCTCGATGGTCAATTGATAGAGCGAGAGATGCTCGGCCGCTTCCGCGATGGCGCGCTTGAGCTCGACGGTCCAGGCGGCCAGCGTCTGGCGCGGCCGCGCATAAATAAGATCGAACGAATAGCGTTCGAAGATCGAGCGCGCGATCGCGACTGCGTCGAGCGCCTCTTGCGCGGTGTGCAGGCGGCCCAGTTCCTTGAGCGCGCCATCGTCGAGCGCCTGCACGCCGAGCGAGACGCGATTGACGCCGGCGCTGCGATAGCCGCGGAAACGCGTGGCCTCCACGCTGGTCGGATTGGCCTCCAGCGTCACTTCGACGTCGCTCGCGACGCTCCAGTGTTTGCCGATGCAATCGAGGATCGCCTGCACCGATTGCGGCTGCATCAGCGACGGCGTGCCGCCGCCGAAGAAAATCGTCGACACCGTGCGGCCAGGAACGCGCGCGGCGGTGGCCGCGATCTCGGCTTCGAACGCGCGCACGAAGCGCTGCTCGTCGACGCCGCCGTGACGCACGTGGCTGTTGAAATCGCAATACGGGCACTTCGACAGGCAGAACGGCCAGTGCACATAGACGGCAAACGGCGCGGCTGTGGTTAAAGTCATGTTAAGCATCATAGGCTGCGCCGCTCGCCGCCCCTAGCGCGAATTCAAGTTTGCTGCGGACAAGTCCTTAAAATTGTAACCATCGCCTTTTGTCATTCCGGGGCGCGCGAAGCGCGAACCCGGAATCCAGAGCGACGTTCTCATGTGTAGCCCCCCTGGATTCCGGGTTCCGGCCTTCGGCCGTCCCCGGAATGACGGGAAAATTAATTGCGCAGGCAGGCTTCTGCGAGTTTTAAGAACGCGCGCGCGCGGTGCGACAGGCCTTGCCCTTTCGGTGGTAGGCCGTGCTTCTCGTCGGCGCTCATCTGGCCGAAGGTGCGATCGAAACCATCGGGCAGGAACAGCGGATCGTAGCCGAAGCCGGCCTCGCCGCGCGGCGGCCATACCGCGATGCCGTCGACGCGGCCCTCGAACTGTTCGACATGGCCGTCGGGCCAGGCGAGGCACAGCGCGGCGATAAAATGCGCGCGCCGCTGTTCGGGCATCTTGGCGCCGCGTTCGATCAGCAGCGTCTGGATGCGATTCATGGCGGCGCGGAAATCTTTGCTCTCTCCGGCCCAGCGCGCCGAATGGATACCCGGTTCGCCACCGAGCGCCTCGACCACCAGACCGGAATCGTCGGCGAAGGCCGGGCGGCCGGTTGCCTTGGCCGCGGCAAAAGCCTTGATGCGCGCGTTCTCGGCGAAGGTGCGGCCGGTTTCTTTCGGCTCCTTGAGCCCGAGCTCGCCGGCCGATTGCGCTTCGATGCCGAACGGCGCCAGCAGCTCGCGCATTTCGGCCAATTTGCCCGGATTGTGCGTGGCGATCACCAACGCGCCGGTGAGCTTGCGATGGCGCGCCGGCGTTTGCACGCTCGCGCTCACGCCACCGCCAATTTTTGCAAGTCCACCAGCTTCCCGATACCTTTGCGCGCCAGCGCCAGCAGCGCCATGAGCTGCTCTTCGCTGAACGGGTCCTTTTCGGCTGTGGCCTGGATTTCGACGATGTTGCCGGAGCCGGTCATCACGAAATTGGCGTCGGTGTCTGCTTCCGAATCTTCGGCATAGTCCAGGTCGAGCACCGCGGTGCCCTTGAACACGCCACAGGAGACGGCGGCGATATGGTCGCGCAGCACTTGGGCGTTACCTTGCGCCTTGAACATGTCGCGCGCCCTCATCCAGGTCAGGCAATCCGACAGCGCCACCCAGGCGCCGGTAATCGAGGCGGTGCGGGTGCCGCCGTCGGCCTGGATGACGTCGCAGTCGATGGTGATCTGGCGTTCGCCCAGCGCCTGCAGGTCGATCACCGAGCGCAATGAGCGCCCGATCAGCCGCTGGATCTCGACGGTGCGGCCGCCCTGCTTACCGGCGGAAGCCTCGCGGCGGGTGCGCTCGGAGGTAGCGCGTGGCAGCATGCCGTATTCGGCGGTGACCCAGCCGCGACCCTGGCCCTTGAGCCAGGGCGGCAGCCGTTCCTCCAGGCTGGCGGTCACCAGCACATGGGTATCGCCGAATTTCACGAAACAGGAGCCTTCGGCGTATTTCACCACGCCGCGCTCGAGCGATACGGCGCGCAACTCGTCGACTTGTCGGCGGCTCGGCCGCATCGTCTTGATTCCTTATAGAGCGCTGGCTTTTCTTGGGTTCGGCGCACACCATAACCATATGCTTGGCTTGAACAAGGCCGCCACGGCGGTCATTGTTGGCCGGTTCAAGGAGTAATGCTTGGCTTCCCACGACGTCCCGATCGGTGCGACCCAGGTCAGCCTCGCGGCGCTCAACGAGCGCTCGCGCGAGATTTTTCGCACCATCGTCGAGAGCTATCTGACCACCGGCGAGCCGGTTGGCTCGCGCAATCTGTCGCGCATCCTGCCGATTTCGCTGTCGCCGGCCTCGGTGCGCAACGTGATGTCGGACCTCGAGCAGCTCGGCCTGATCTATGCCCCGCACACCTCGGCCGGCCGGCTGCCGACCGAACTCGGCCTGCGCTTCTTCGTCGATGCCCTGATGCAGATCGGCGATCTGAACGAGGGCGACCGCCGCTCGATCGAGGTGCAGGTCGCCGCCGCCGGCGCCAACAAGTCGGTGGAAGCCGTGCTCACCGAAGCCTCGCAGATGCTGTCGGGCCTCACCCGTTCGGCCGGCGTTGTGCTCACCGCAAAAAACAACGCGCGGCTCAAGCATATCGAATTCGTGCGGCTGGAGCCGGAACGCGCGCTGGCGGTGCTGGTCGCCGAGGACGGCCAGGTCGAGAACCGCGTGCTCAATGTGTCGGCCGGGCTGCCGACCTCGGCGCTGACCGAGGCCGCCAATTTCCTCAACGCCCGCATCCGCGGTAAGACGTTGGCCGAGCTGCGCGCCGAAATCGAAATTGCGCTGACGCAAGGGCAGGCCGAGCTCGATCAGCTGACCCAGAAGGTCGTCGCCGCCGGGCTGGCGAGCTGGTCGGGCGGCGACAACGACGACCGCCAGCTGATTGTGCGCGGCCACGCCAATCTGCTGGAAGACCTGCGCGCACTCGACGATCTGGAGCGGGTGCGCTCGTTGTTCGATGCGCTGGAGACCAAGCGCGGGGTGATCGATCTGCTCGGCCGCGCCGAGCGCGCCGACGGCGTGCGCATCTTCATCGGTTCGGAGAACAAGCTGTTCTCGCTCTCCGGCTCCTCCACCATCGTCGCGCCCTATCGCGACGGCGAAGGCCGTATCGTCGGCGTCATCGGGGTGATCGGCCCGACCCGGCTCAATTATGCCCGCGTCATCCCGATGGTCGATTATACCGCACGCGTGGTGAGCCGGTTATTGGCCGGTTGAACTTGATTTTTTGCTGGCAAACCCTGATATCCCGGGCATCCGAACAGTCTTGAGGATTTGAGCATCATGACGGACCGGCCCGCCGCCGACGATATGGCTGCCAAGTCTGAAGGCGCTTTGCCCGAGGGCGAGGCTCCCGCGACCGCCGCCCCTGAAATGGTGCCGGCGGCGCAGGTTACCGCCGCCTTGGAGGCGGCAGCCGAATTCAAGGACAAGCTGCTGCGCACGCTGGCCGAGATGGAGAACCTGCGCCGGCGCACCGAGCGCGAGGTTAACGACGCGCGGGTCTATGGCGTTGCCGGTTTCGCCCGCGACGTGCTGGCGGTGGCCGACAACATGCATCGCGCGCTGGGTACCATCGGCCCCGAGCAGCGCGAGCAAGCCGACCCCAAGGTCAAGGCACTGATCGAGGGTGTCGAGCTGACCGAGCGCGAGCTGATGAAGGTGCTTGAGAAATATGGCGTGACGAAATTCTCGCCCGAAGGCGAGAAGTTCGATCCGAACGTGCATCAGGCGATGTACGAAGTGCCGGAATCCGATCTGCCGCCCGGCCACGTCGCGCAGGTGATCCAGGCCGGCTACATGCTGGCCGACCGCGTGCTGCGTCCGGCCTTGGTGGGCGTCGTGAAGGCGGCGCCGAAAGCGCCGCCACCGTCCGCCAACGACAATCCGCCGGCCGACAGCGCGGCGGAATAGCCGCGGACTAAAAGTTTAGCGAGGTTCGATGCCGTCGCGCACCGCGCGGAAGCGGGTGAACAGCGTATTCCAGTCGTCCTTGCGGCCGACACCGACCACGCGCAGAAAGCCGCCACCGCCGAACCGCACCCACTGCACCAGCAGAACCGGGCCACCGGTGAGCGTGCTGGCCTGCGCCCTGATCTCGTAGCCTGGCTGGCCGCCGATCCGCATCGGTTCCGATTGCTGGATGTTGAGATTGCGCAGCGGCGCCGTCGACAGCAGGTCGCGCGCGAACAGGCCGCGATCGCCCGGCTCGGCTGGCCCGCCGCGTCCGATCGATACGATGACGTAAGGCTGGGTATCGAGGTTGTCCGTCGGCCCATCGGTCAGTATCACCCCGCCCTCGCGCAGCACGCGCATGACCCGGAAGTCGGCCAATTCGTTGAGCTTGAACGGCATCATGCCGAGCTGCTCCTGGATCGGGATCGGCCGGAATGTGACGCTGGCCAGCGCCTTGCGGACCGCCGCCTCGGGATAGACCGCGGCGGCGGTATCGGGCACCGTCACATTGATCAGCGTGGTGAGGTCGGACACTGTGCCGCCGAACCCGGTCGCCAACAGAAACCACCGGCGCACCGGCGCGCCGTGCTCGGCCGCCCGCCCGCTGACCAGGATGCCGATGCCGTTGGCGAACGGAAAACTTTCCCGCTTCACGTCGGTCAGGCCCGACTGGTTCTTCGCGAAGACCGAGCGCTCGATATCCTCATAGGTGCGCCCCGGCAGGTCGAGAATGGTGATGGTCGCCTTGCGCTCGCTGTCCTCGAAGCCAAGAAACTGCGTGCTCGGCTTGAGACCCTCGGGCGGCTCCAGCCCGACCCGCAGCCCGGTCGGAAACACCGGCTCGGCGCCGGCGGCGGTGAGGCTCGCCAGAGCGGCCCAGACCGCGAACAAAACGACAGACAATCGGCGCAGCATCAGGGCGGGTTTCTTTCCAGATTGAGAGCGGCGGGCTTGTGACTGCCTATACCCGCCCGCATGGACGCGGCAATGGCCAGATTAACTTTCACGGCGCATGGCGGCGCCATCCGGCCGCCGCGCTCGCGAATTCGTGACTGGCTGGCTTGCGGGCCCCCGTGGCCCTCCTATATGAGCCAGTGAGCCGCAAAACCGCGGCTTAATCGCGTATCCAGGGGGCTGGATCAGGGGTCTGCGGATGAGCCGCCGACACTCCCATTCGGGCGCCAAGTAACCTTAGGATTCAAGTAACCTTAGGGTTCAAGTGGCCCGGCCGGCCCGCCGCAATTTGAGAGGAAGAACCATGGGCAAGGTCATCGGCATCGACCTCGGCACCACCAATTCGTGCGTTGCCGTCATGGAAGGCAAAACGCCGAAAGTCATCGAAAATGCCGAAGGCATGCGCACCACGCCTTCGATTGTCGCCTTCACCGACGACGGTGAGCGGCTGGTCGGCCAGCCGGCCAAGCGCCAGGCGGTCACCAATCCGGAAAAGACCATCTTCGCGGTCAAGCGCCTGGTCGGCCGGCGCTACGACGATCCGATCATCGAGAAGGACAAGAAGCTCGTCCCCTACAAGATCATGAAAGCCAGCAATGGCGACGCTTGGGTCGAGGAAGCCGGCAATAGCTATTCGCCTTCGCAGATCTCCGCCTTCATCCTGCAGAAGATGAAGGAAACAGCGGAAGCCTATCTCGGGCAGAAGGTCGAGCAGGCCGTCATCACCGTTCCGGCCTATTTCAACGACGCCCAGCGCCAAGCCACCAAAGACGCCGGCAAGATCGCCGGCCTGGAAGTGCTGCGCATCATCAACGAGCCGACCGCGGCCGCGCTCGCCTACGGTCTCGACAAGCAGAAGACCGGCATCATCGCGGTCTATGACCTGGGCGGCGGCACCTTCGATATTTCGATTCTGGAAATCGGCGATGGCGTGTTCGAGGTGAAGTCCACCAACGGCGATACCTTCCTGGGCGGCGAAGACTTCGACATGCGCCTGGTCAATTATCTCGCCGACGAATTCCAGAAGGAGCAGGGCATCGACCTGCGCAAGGACAAGCTCGCGCTGCAGCGGCTGAAGGAATCGGCCGAGAAGGCGAAGATCGAGCTGTCGTCCACGACGCAGACCGAGATCAATCTGCCGTTCATCACGGCGGATGCCTCCGGTCCGAAACATCTCACCATGAAGCTCACCCGCGCCAAGTTTGAGGCGCTGGTCGACGACCTCATCCAGAAGACGGTCGAGCCGTGCCGCAAGGCGCTCAAGGATGCCGGCCTGTCCGCGGCCGAGATTCACGAGGTAGTTCTGGTCGGCGGCATGACGCGCATGCCGAAAGTCCAGGAAGTGGTGAAGCAGTTCTTCGGCAAGGAGCCGCACAAGGGCGTAAACCCGGACGAAGTGGTGGCGATCGGCGCCGCCATCCAGGCCGGCGTGCTGCAAGGCGACGTCAAGGACGTGCTGCTGCTCGACGTGACCCCGCTCTCGCTCGGCATCGAAACGCTGGGTGGCGTGTTCACCCGCATCATCGACCGCAACACCACCATCCCGACCAAGAAGAGCCAGGTGTTCTCCACCGCCGAGGACAATCAGAACGCGGTCACCATCCGCGTATTCCAGGGCGAACGCGAGATGGCGGCCGACAACAAGATCCTCGGACAATTTGATCTGGTCGGAATCCCGCCGGCGCCGCGCGGCGTGCCGCAGGTCGAGGTCACCTTCGACATCGACGCCAACGGCATCGTCAACGTGTCCGCCAAGGACAAGGCGACGAACAAAGAACAGCAGATCCGCATCCAGGCCTCGGGCGGTCTGTCCGAAACCGATATCGAGAAGATGGTCAAGGACGCCGAAGCCCACGCCGACGAGGACAAGAAGCGAAAGGCGCAGGTCGAGGCCAAGAACCATGCCGAGGCGCTGGTGCATTCCACCGAGAAGGCGCTGGCCGAGCATGGCTCCAAGGTCGGCGAGGCCGAACGCAGCGCGATCGAGAACGCTATGGCGGACTTGAAGGAAGCGCTGAAGGGCGACGACGCCGCGGCGATCGCCGCCAAGACCAACACGCTGGCGCAGGCTTCCATGAAGCTCGGCGAGGCCATGTACAAGCAGCAGGCGGAAGCCGGTCAGGGCGGCGGTGGCGATCACGAAAGCGCCACCGGCGCCGACGGCAAGAAGGAAGACGTGGTCGACGCGGAGTTCACCGAGGTCGACCCCGACAAGAACAACAAGAAATCCGCCTGACCTGGGCGCCAGCCGTGCGCAGGTCACCGCCAACCGCTAAATGTGTCACCCCCGGGCTCACCCCCAGGGGAATCGCATGTGTGCGGGGGCAAGCTATTGCCAGGGAAGGAAAAATTGATTCTGAACGTGTCTCCCGTTTTGGCAGGAGACGATTTTGGACCGCTTTGCAGAATGCTTTTCGC
>JACPOA010000022.1 GCA_016185205.1 Hyphomicrobiales bacterium
CCTGGTTGCGTTTGTCTTCGGACAGCTTGAACCGGCGCCCCTTGCGATGTTTGCGGCGCTCGTCGCGCTCGGTTTCGGCAAGGATTCTGGCGTTTTGCGCGCGGATCTTGGCCACTTCCGCATCTGCGATCGCACGCAGCCAACGTGTAAACGTCGTGCCCGTGAGACGGTGCGTCCGGCAGTAGCGGCGCTGCGACAGGCCGCTGCGCTGCCATGCCTCGATGTGCACAGCCCACCATTCTCGGCGCGCCGCATTCTCAAAATATTTCGTTGCCACCGGAGAACCTCCCATGAACGAAGGAACCCGATTTGGAACGACGATGCACTCGCCGAAGGTCGTGCAAAACTCGGACGCTTACCTTGACTTTGACGGCCCGATTAGGAAGGCAAGATAAAGCGGGTTGCCCCGCTGCCGGCGCCGGGCGCCTGAAAGGCTGTCTGCACGTTGTTTCTCGAGCGGCTCGCGGCAGCTTGTTGTGATGCGCGGGCGGCTCTTGAATCGATTTATCGTTGGCATTCAACGCTCCGAGCGCGGTCGCTCGAAGGCGCGGCCTCCCGCCGGTACGCCGGAACGACCTTTTCTACGCCACGCGACGATCCGTGAATTCTGCCTCTTGTGGGCCCTCGCACGGCTTCCAATCGTCATGCCATGGCACGCGATAACGACGATTTCCGACTCCGGCCCGGCAAGATCCGGGATCGAGGCAGTGCGCGGATCGGCGGACGCCGTGCCGGCGGCGTGCGCGCCCGGCCGACCAGCTTCGCGGGGCAAGTTCAACAGGCCATCCGGCGGGCCGGCGCTGATCCTTCGCGATTGAACGGGACCGGGAAGGGAAGCGGCCGGTTCAATGCGCGGGGGCGGGGGGCCGCGGTGGCGGCGGCGCTGAAGAGCCGGAGCGCCTGGAGCCGGCACGGTGGCGTCCGCACGCGGTCGCGGCGCGCCGCGGTGAAGGCCCGCGTCGTGAGGCTCAATCCGCAGCGCGGTGCTGCCCGGGGACGGCAGTTCGTCAGCGCCAAGGCGGTCGATGCCCACCTGCGCTATCTCCAACGCGACGGCGTGACGAAGGACGGGGAGAAGGGGCAGGTCTATTCGGCCAGCCGGGATGTCGAGGACGGTCGTGCGTTCGTCGAACGCGGTCGCGAAGATCGCCATCAGTTCCGCTTCATCGTATCGGCCGAGGATGGTGTCGAGCTCGCCGATCCCCGCGCGACCACCTGCGATCTGATGAAGCAGATGGAAACCGACCTCGGCACCAGGCTCGACTGGATCGCGGTCGATCATCACAACACTGGCCATCCCCACACCCACATCATCGTCCGGGGCATGACCGACGACGGCAAGACCCTCAACATCGCCGGCGACTACATCGCCTACGGAATCCGCGAGCGGGCGAGCGAGGTCGTGACCCGGGAGCTCGGGCGCCAGACCGAGCAGGGGGTGTCCCGCAGCCTGGAGCGGGAGGTCGATGCCGATCGCTTCACCCGGATCGACCGCATGCTGATCGCCGAGCAGCGGAGCCGCAACGAGTTCGCCGACCTGCGGCCTGATCGGGAGACCCTCGAAAGCCTGCGGCAGAATCGGGCGCTGCTCATTCAGCGGGCGCGCAAGCTGGAGTGCATGGGCTTGGCCACTGAGGTGGAACCCGGGCGATGGACCGTGTCGCCCAGGGCCGAGCCTGTCTTACGGGACCTGGGCGAGCGCGGCGATATCATCAAGACCATGCACCGGGCATTGGACCGGGACCGGTTGGCCGATGTCCGGCCTATCGCGGGCTATGTCCTTCACCAGGAGAAGATGACGGAGCCGATCGTCGGCCGTGTGCTCGACAAGGGGCTGGGCGGCGACGAGATGGGTGAGCGGGTGCGGCTGGTGATCGACGGCGTGGACGGGCGTGTCCATCATCTCGAGATAGATCCGGCCCGTGCCGAGGAGGTGCAGCGGGGCATGATCGTGGCGGCGGGGTCCGCCCAGGCCGGACCGCGCGCCTCGGATCGCAACATCCTGGCGATTGCCGGCAAGGAGGGCATCTATCGTCCGGCCAGACATCTGGAGCAGGCCGTCGGCACCGTCGAGCGTCTGGGCAGCGATCCTGCCGCCTACATCCGATCCCATGTGCGGCGCCTGGAGGTGCTGCGCCGGGCGGGCCATGTCGAGCGCATCGACGCCGACCAGTGGCGTATTCCGGCCGACTTGCCCGAGCGCGGACGGGCCTACGATCTGGCGCGGGACCGGACGACCGGCGGCATCAGCGTTCTCTCGCCCACGGGCCTTGAGCAGCAAATCGCCTATGACGGCGCGACCTGGCTCGATCGCGAACTGGCGTCCCGTCAGCGTACTGTTCTGGCCGATGAAGGATTCGGTCAACAGGTGATTGCGGCGTTGGATCGGCGTCGGCGATGGCTAGTGAACAAGGGCTATGCCACCGACCTTGGCGACGGCCGGATTCGCGCGCCAAGAGATTTGGTGCAGCGCCTGGAGACCCGCGACATCGAGCGCGCCGGCAGGGCGCTCGCCGCTGAGCGGGGACGGGAATGGAGGCGCGCCACTAGTGGCAATCACGTCAGCGGCCAGCTCGTCGGCTCGACCCAGCTCCCGAGTGGCCGGTTCGCCATGATCGACGACGGGATCGGCTTTAGCCTGGTCCCTTGGCGGCCCGCGCTTGAGCAATATGTCGGTCGTGCCATCTCCGGCGTCGCCTTGCCCGATGGTGATGTGAACTGGTCGCTCGGACGAAGCCGGAGGTTGGGACGATGAGGTATAGACATGGACTCAACCAGCATAGCATGAGCGGCTTGCCGCCGCGGGCCAAGGAGGCCTAGCGAGTGGTACCCTACTATCGGTGAATGCCGCACGATCTGTTCTTCCGTTAATCTCGTCCGATTCATCATCCGCCTCCACTCGAAGACGGATTCTACCTCAACCCGGAGGAGCTTCATTGAGGTCACCGACACTTGCGGTGCGCCAGGAAAGCTGGCGCGATCCAGCCGGTGGAAGCCTCGCGCAGGTAAGGGAGTAGCGTCCTGCCTGGTAGCGAGTGTTGCGTGGCCGTCGGTGACGGCGGTCGCGAAGCGTACACAGCCATCGAGAGGGGCGGGCTATTGAGCCACGAAATTCGAGTCGCAGAAGCCGAGACCGTCGCTAGTGTCGAGGGCAACATGACCTTGTCCGCAATGCGGGGGCCCCACTCTGCCGAGGTCAAAGACCCCATCACGCTTCGAAGGGATCGCGCCGGAACCTGGGAGATCTCACGTCCGATCGTCGGCGCGTCGGTGGCCCGCATTGGGAAGGCAAGGAGCCGAACTCAATGATGCACGGGGGTGAGAAGTCGGACCCCGCCATAGTAGCGAGGAAGCCGTCGAACGAAGCCGGCGTGCGGGTGGTGGAGATGGTGGAGCGAAGGGCGGGGGCTACGGGGAATGCGGACCGACAACGCACGCTCCGGACACAGGGCCGGGCCAGTGTGGAACAGAGTTGGGTCGCATACGACAGCCGCTTCGCCGTCACCCACCCGTGGTGGGAGCCGTATGCGGGAAAGCCGCACGTACGGTTCTGTGCGGGGGGCGGCGGCCAGCAATGGCCGTCCCTACCGCGTCAGCAATGAAATCGGAGCTAGAGTGTTGGCAGCGAAAGCGTGCCACCGCAGCATTTCCACGACGTGGCCTACATCGACGAGGACGATGGAACATCATCATTGGGCCGGAAGGGGCCTTGCCCCAATTCCAGCGCCTCCAATATCTCTGATGAATGCTCACCTATTGCGGGGGCCCTATGAACCTTGGGATCGATGCAGTCGTGAGTTAATCCGGGAATCGAAGCGACAGGGATATGGCCGATGCCTTCATGCTCGATCCAGTTGTACGCGCCGGTCGCCTGGACGTGAGCATCGGCTATCCAATCGCCGTAGGATTGGACACGCTCGACCAAAATGCCGTTTGCCTGGAGCAACTCGAGAAGCAACGCCGTATCGTAGCGCTGGGTCTCTCTATCGAGTTCGTCCATCAGTACGCGACCGTTTTGGATTCGAGGTGAAATTTCCCGGAATCGTGAATCAGTTACGAGATCCGGGCGCCCTAGGGCGTTGCAGAGGCTCTCGTAGTGGCTCTGTCGAAAGGTGGCCAAGCAAACCGCACCATCACGCGTGCGTAGATAGCCTGCTGGCATATAGAGCGGCTTCGGCTTCCCCTGAGACAGGTGGTATTCAACGATCTTCGCTGCCTGGAAGGCAGCGGCGGATTGCATGAGGTTGATATCGAGGCGGCCACCTTCCCCATTGCGGCGCTGTTGTGCTATGGCAGAACCGAGAGCAGAGAAGAGATAGAGGCCAGAGAGAACATCGACAGCGGGCATGTTCTGTCGATGAGGCTGGCCGTCGAGTGTGCCATTCATCACCATCATACCAGAGAAGCCTTGGATCAGCGCATCGACGGTGCCATGGTGGCTGTAAGGACCGCTCTGTCCGAAGCCCGATAGCGACGCGTATATGATCGAAGGGCGGATCGACTGGACGGCTTCGTAGGAGAGGCCAAGCTTGGCGGCCACGCCAGGCCGAAAACTTTCGACGAAGACATCGGAAGTCTCGATTAGCCGCCGCAATACCTCCAGACCCTCGCGGCTCTTCAGATCCAGTACCACGGAACGTTTGCCACGGTTGAAGATGTAGGAATGCGCACAGTGATCGCCGTATCGGTCGCCCAGTCCACGCCCCCAGTCACCGTCCGGGGGCTCGACCTTGATAACATCGGCGCCGAATTGAGCCAGCAACATGGTCGCGTGTGGCCCCGCGACCCCTTGGCTCAGATCGCACACCTTCAGCTCGGAATATGCCTTCGAGAGATTCATGAGGTTCATGCCGCAACCTCGCATGAGCTGCCTTGGGGCATGTTCTCGCGCTCGAGCATGCGGCGATAGAGGGCGCGCAGGTCCCGGATAGTCTGCTCGGCCTCAAGAACACCAGCTTCGCGATCTGTTTGGGCGCGCCGATCAACGGTGATCAATTGCGTTTGCAAGTCCAGATGGCGGTGATGAAGCGTATCCAACGAAGCACCGGACAGTTCCTTGAAGTTGGACTCGGAAGAACGCTGATGGATTGTCAGCAGGCTTTCCATATCCGCGATCTCGATCCGCAGAAGGTCTTTCGAGGGATCCAGCGCCGCGGCGATCTTGCGCAAGGTCCAAAGAGCAGCCCTTAGCTGGCGTTTGGCTTCAGGGGACGTCATGTCTGCTAACGCAGTCAATTCGAGGCTGTCGCAGATCCGCTTCAGCAAAAAGCTCGGTTGCGGTTCTATTCTCATGTGGCTTCCCACTGGTCCATCCATTGCAGGCAAAGCTCGAGGCACTCGGGCACGGTGAACATCCGACCCGCTAGTCTAAGTTTCTCGGTACGACCATCACGATAGTTGCGCGCCGCCGTGAGAGAGATGACGGCGAATTTTGCCTCACTGAAGATGCGATAGTAGAGCAAATCTGTCGGCCGAACTTTGCAGTTCGCCGCAACTTCGTAGATTGCGATTGCATCGTCCAAGGGCAGGAAGGCTTTCGGGCTCCAAAGTGGACGATAGATCCAAGTCAGATCCTCAAGCGGATCGCCGAGGTGCGCCATTTCCCAGTCGAGTAGAAGCTCGATCTTGCCGCCACTATAGAGGAAGTTGCCGAGGCGGAAGTCGCCGTGCACGAGCGCCACACGTTTCGGCGCTGGCAGGCGGCGGCGCAACCACTCGAAGATGCTGGCCAGAACGGGCAACGGCTCCATGCGATTCTGCAGGTATTGCGCTTCCCACCGCGCCAACTCCTGGATCGGAGCAAGTGCAGCGTCGTCCTTGACGAGAAAACCGAGGCCGGCTGTTCGCCAATCGACTCTATGTAGGTCGGCGCCAATGCGAATGAGCTGGCCCGCCAGCGACCGTGTCGTCCCCCGATCAGTGGCATCGAGCAACGGCAGGATGCTCGACTCACCGTCGCCACGCTCCATCACGAAACCCGGCATACCGAGATACGTTCCCCTTTCGTCAAGCCAGAGGACGCGGGGCGACGGCAGGCTAGTTCGGCCAAGCGCCGCCAGAGTGCGGAACTCGCGACCAAGATCAACCTCTAGTTGCCCTGCGCCGGCCTTGCACAGCATGACGCAGCGCTTATATTGTCGTTCTTTTGGCTCTCCCCAACTTGCGGTAAAGGCCCAAGCGTGGCGTGCATTGCCACCTGTCAATCGATTCAGATCTGCAATTTCCACGTCGACAGCGCCGGGCTGAAGGGCGCCAATCATATTGGCTACACGTTGCTGGATTGGGGCCGGCACCGCAGGCATTTGCCTCATTACAAGAAGCTCCAGCCCGGCTTGCCTTCGAAGCAGGCTTCATAAGCGTCAGGTTCGAGTGGCTGTAGTATCCCGGTGGTCGTCTTTCCGTCGCAGGAAATACGGCAGTGGTGTTCGTTTAGGCCACTCAGCTTGCTGCGAACATCCGGGCGCGTGACGTCGTAGTGATCGCCCTCCACGACGTTGTCGCCCACATACATGCCATGGAAGATGTTCTTGTTAGGCGTGCCACCATACATGCCGCAACGCATGTAGGCTGTCTGAAAGCCTAATCTCTGGAATGTCACCTTCTTTTGTGATCCGTCGGATAGCGTGTAGTCGATTTCGCCTTCGGTGAAGATCCGGGTGGACTCCTCGAAGCGAAGCCGGCGTTCCGTGTGTACGACCTTGCCCATACCGGGGCGCGGGTCACCGTAGTTGCGTAGTACCGTGTTGCCCCAGATCGCGAAGTCTGAGAAGTCGATCCAGTTGCCACCGATCCAGCCAGCCTTGTGAATGCGGCCAACGTGTAGGTTGGGCCCACCCACACCGCGGCCGATACCCCAGTGGCGGTCACGCGTGCCGTGAAAACTGTCGGCGGAGACTTCGATCCGGCGGCCGGCAATCTTCACCCAGCCCTCCGCGGTACCGAAGCCTTCGAATCCCGCATTGACCTCTCGCTGGCGGCCCTGCGTACTCTGATCTAGACGTCCGTAAGACGCATGAAAGATCTGGCGCTTTGTGTCGATCCAATGCAAGTCGAAGCTGATTTCCCACTCATTCTCATCAAGCATCAGGCGCCACTCGCGCATGCCTTTCAGGATCTGTGGGTTGATCGGACCAAGACGCATGTTCATGCGATCTGCGCCGAGCCGGCGGAAGGCACGAACGGAGCGATGCTGACCCTTGTAATTGACGATAGCGTAGGCCTCTGCCGTGTCGAGGTTGGGATATACGCTTCCACCTATTACGACGAGGAGGTCACCTGTGTCATCGTGGCAGATACACCAGTAGCGGTCGAAAAAGCGGGGATCCGTCGACCAGGCCACGCGGATCGGATCAGGAGTCTGGTGGATCAGATAGTCATCGATAGCACTTAGGGGGAACTGTTCATCGAAATGTTGATCGCTGTTTTTCGTCATGGTCACGTCACTCGAAAAAAAAGATGGAAAGGTAAGAAGAAGTGAACGTCAGTCGTTGATAGTCACTTTCGATTCGTCGATGACTTCCTTCCACCTCGCGGAGTCGGCTGCTACGAACTCCGTGAATTCGGCTCGGCTCAAGGAGCGCGGCGAAAGTCCCATGATCGCAACCTGCCTTTGGAAATCGGCGTGGGCCACGGCCGCGGCGATGATCTTGTTCAGTTGGTCGGCGCGCTCGGCCGGAAGGCCAGCTGGCGCGAAAACGCCGAACCAGGCTGAGGCCGAGAACCCCGGAAAGCCGCTTTCGATCATCGTTGGAATATTCGAAAGAGTGGGAAGGCGCTGACTCGAGGTGACGGCGAGACCGCGAAGCTTGCCGCTCTCCATGAATGACGTGAGGTTGATCGGCGACGTGGCGATCAAATCTACTTCGCCATTCACTACAGCGGCGGTAGCGGGGGCGGAACCTTTATAGGGCACGTTCAGCATGTCGGTTTTGGACTCCGATCGAAGCCGCTCCGTGATCAAATGTGCCGAAGTGCCAACGCCGGGCGATGCATAACGAATGCTTCCAGGTTTAGCTGTGGCGATTTGGACTAGTTCTTTCATCGTCTTTGCCGGCAGGCTACTCGTCACGGCGAAGAGCCACGGAGTCTCGGCCATGAAGCAAATGGGCACGAGGTCCCGCAGGGGTTGATAGGGGATGTCCTTGCGCAGATGCGGCAGCACGGTGATGCCGTCAGGGACCGTAACGAGTAACGTGTACCCGTCGGCCACCGCATAAACCACTGCGGCGACGCCGATCGCGCCTCCAGCGCCCGACCTGTTGTCGACGATGACGGTGGCGCCGGTCTGCTGCTGGATCGTTTGAGCCAAGCTGCGTGCTAATATATCGGTCGATCCGCCTGGCGCGGCCGGGACGACGAGCTTTAGCGGTTGCGAGGGAAACTGCTGGGCTTTCGGCGAGGGCTGTATCGCCGTCATCGCCGCAAGCGCAAGGGCACCGCCAAAGGTGGCCGTAAGCATCCGTCTCACGTTTCCTTCTCCATCATTGTCGTTGCTTATGGTCGGAGCCGTGAGCGCCGACGCGGTCATTTTCTTGGATTGAAGGTATTCGTCAAGTGATCTATTTGTTCATCTAGTGAACGATCTTCAAGGGCGGGTCTCACGATGCCTTCTTTTCTTCCCGTTATCGCACTGATGCGAGGTCTGGACGTTCTGCGGGTGGTCAACACTCTGCGCAGCGCGACTGTTGCCGACGTTCATCGGCAAACAGGTCTGCATCGCGCTACAGTGGTGCGCATGCTCGAGACCCTGGAGCATGCAGGTTTTGTCGTTCGTCGCGACGACGGGAAACGCTATATGCCGACAGGCCGAGTGTTGCTGCTCGCCAACGGCTTTCAGGCGCACGAACGGGCGGCCCAGATAGCCGAACCGGTATTGAGCGATCTGCGGGCAAGGGTAGGGTGGCCTTCGGACCTGGCGATCCCCGACGGAGATGCAATGCTAGTCGCCGTGACCAGCCGCCCTTTCGACCACTTGTTGATTGAGCGCCGACTGGGCGCGCGCGCGCCGTGGCTCGCCAGCTCTTTGGGGCGAGCCTACCTTGCAACTTGCTCCGAAATGTATCGAGAAGAGGTCCTTAGCGCCCTCGAGAAATCCTCCCAGACGTTCGATCGCGCTGCGAGAAATCGCCGAGAGGTTTCAAGGATCCTGCGCGAGACTCGGGAAAGAGGCTACGCTGTCCCGGACGAAGCCTATTCGAAGGCCGCGTACGATAACGCGACCTCTGGTTTCGCTGTGCCTGTGTTCGCACACAGCGCCGTCGTTGCCAGTATCAATCTCCTCTTCCTTACAAGTACGATTACGCTGTCTGATGCTGTGGCCAACTTCCTTCCGGCTGTGAATGATGCCGCTGTCCGGATTGGCGCCGCCATGGAGCTGGATCTCCCGGCGAACTCAAGAGGACCTTTCAGCGCTTCTCGAGATGCTAGACCTGATCCGCTTGGGCTGAAGCGTATTCGGCGTTGATTAGATAGTTTGCGCACTCCTTCGAGGTGAAGCATCGAGCAGAGTGTCGATGCGCTTCCATAGGCATCTCGGATGCTCTCGCCATTGATGGAGCTATCGAGACGCATGGAGCGCTGATGCAAGGGCGGCGAGAAAAGTGGGCGTCCGCCGGCGGCCACGAGCAGAGCCGGGTTAACTCCGCATTACGTGCCTCGCCCACCATCGCCCGGCGTGCGTGCCTCTCGAATGCGGCTCACCCAGGAGCAGTTCCGAGATTTCGTCGTCGAGCAGTTCGGCAAGGTGGACGCCGTTTGATCGAGTATCCGAATCGTACGCCACGGCCGCCGGGTGATCGCCCCAATTGCCGTTGCGCTTGTAGAGCCACGGTCGGCGACGTGATCTTATTTCGCCATGTCCGCGACCAAGATCCTCTGGGGGCAGATCACCCTCGTATTCGCCATCGTGCTCGTCACCCTGTGGGGGGCGACTCAGTGGACGGCGTGGCGGCTGGGTTATCAACTCCAGCTTGGGCCACCCTGGTTCGAGTTCGGCGGCGTTCCGGTCTATCTCCCACCGGCCTTCTTCTGGTGGTGGTACGCCTATGACGCCTATGCACCTTCCATCTTCGTCGAAGGCGCCTGCATCGCGGCCTCAGGCGGACTGATCTCGATTGCCGTCGCGATCGGCATGTCGGTTTGGCGGGCGCGCGAGGCCAAGAACGTGGCGACCTACGGTTCGGCGCGCTGGGCGACGGTGCGCGAAGCACGCAACGCAGGGCTGATCGGTCCCGACGGAGTAGTGCTCGGCAAGCTCGGTGCCGAGTACCTGCGCCATGACGGGCCGGAGCACGTCCTTTGTTTTGCACCAACGCGTAGCGGCAAGGGTGTCGGCCTGGTCGTCCCGACCCTGCTGACGTGGCCGGGCAGCTCGATCGTTCACGACATCAAAGGCGAGAACTGGGAACTGACCTCGGGCTTCCGGTCGCGGCATGGGCGCGTGCTGTTGTTCGACCCAACCAATGCAGAGTCGGCAGCCTACAATCCGCTGCTCGAGGTCCGTCGGGGAGAATGGGAAGTCCGCGACGTCCAGAACATTGCCGATGTCCTGGTCGATCCGGAAGGGGCGCTCGAGCGGCGGAACCATTGGGAGAAGACCAGCCACGCCCTGCTGGTTGGCGCGATCCTGCATGTCCTGTACGCCGAGCCTGACAAAACGCTGGCCGGCGTCGCGGCCTTCCTGTCCGATCCGAAGCGGCCGATGGAGACGACCCTCCGGGCGATGATGACGATGCCGCACCTCGGCGAGGCGGGTGTTCATCCGGTAATCGCGTCGGCGGCCCGGGAGCTGTTGAACAAGAGCGAGAACGAACGCTCGGGCGTGCTCTCGACGGCCATGTCGTTCCTCGGTCTATACCGGGACCCCGTGGTGGCGCGGGTGACCCGCCGTTGCGACTGGCGCATCCGTGATCTCGTTGAGAATGAGCGGCCGACGACGCTCTACCTCGTAGTACCGCCCTCCGACATCAGCCGGACCAAGCCGCTGGTGCGGCTCGTGCTGAATCAAATCGGCCGTCGGCTGACCGAGGAACTCCATGCCAAGAGCCGGCGTCACAGGCTGCTGCTCATGCTCGACGAGTTTCCGGCGTTGGGCCGCCTCGACTTCTTCGAATCGGCGTTGGCCTTTATGGCCGGATACGGGCTGAAGAGCTTTCTCATCGCCCAGTCGCTCAACCAGATCGAGAAGGCCTATGGGCCGAACAATGCCATTCTCGACAACTGCCATGTGCGCGTCTCTTTCGCCACCAACGACGAGCGGACCGCCAAGCGCGTTTCGGATGCCCTCGGCACCGCGACCGAGATTCGCGATGCGCGCAACTATGCCGGGCATAGGCTGAGCCCCTGGCTCGGTCATCTTATGGTCTCGCGGCAGGAAACGGCGCGACCGCTACTGACACCCGGCGAGGTGATGCAGTTGCCGGCCACCGACGAACTGGTGCTCATTTCCGGCTGCCCACCGATACGAGCCAGGAAGGCACGGTATTACGAGGACCGGCGGCTGACGGAGCGTCTGTTTCCGGCGCCAAAGCCGGAAAGGCCGAAGGTTACCAGCACGGCGACAGATGACTGGAGCGGCCCGCCCGTTCCGAAGAGTTGGGGCGGGAACGAGGAAGCGTCAGACCTCCCTGCGATGCTCCTTGTCGATGATCCCGCTAACGGCGGAATTCGGCGAGAGCCGGAGCTTGCCGAGCATGAAGACATCGCACCTGAACCTCCTACGCCCTCACCGGAGTTCGCGTTTGGCGAGGATGAGCCCGACGAGGACGCCGTGCGCGCTCGCGCGTTGCGCGCCGCTGCCCGAGGTCTGGCCCGCCAAGCCGCATTGGACCCCGGCGACGGCATCGATCTCTGAGGTGACATATGCGGACCAAGCACACGTTTCGCCTGCCATCCGATCTGGCGCTGAAGCTCACCGACTATGCTTTTCGGAAGCGCGTGCCGCAGGCGCTCATCGTGGAAACCGCCCTCGCATCCTTCCTGTCACCGGACGGCTCCGAACGGCTGGAAGGGGCGCTCGGCCGCCGACTGGACCGGCTCATCCGGCAGGTCGAACGGCTGGAGCGCCATGTCACCATCTCCAACGAAGCGTTGGCGCTCTTCGTGCGCTTCTGGCTGACCGCGACTCCGCCTTTGCCAGATTCAGCGCAGCCGGCCGTGCAGGCCAAGGGCCGGGAGCGTTACGAGGGCTATGTCGAGGCGCTCGGCCGGCGCCTGGCCAAAGGCCGCACCTTGACCGACGAGATCTCCCAGGACATCGCGCCTGCAGATGAAGCAGCGGACGAGGGAAGCCATCGGCCCTGAGGCCGTGCCGCCGTCCTCCTGCCTTTGTACGCCAGGGCACTACCACCCCTTCGACCTTGTTGCGTCGACCCGTTTCCTCCTCTTTCTAATCAACCCCATTCCACGACCGCTGCTCGCACGGTCCTGCAATCGGGGTGACGATGACGGTCCATTCCTTCCAGGCTGAGGTGATCTCCCGCGGCGCCCGCATGCTGCGCACCGCCTTGGGGCCTGCCATCGCGGCGTGGCTCGAGGATCCGTCGGTCGTCGAGGTCATGCTGAACCCAGACGGACGGCTCTGGATCGACCGGCTGTCGAGCGGTCTGGTCGAGACGCAAGAGCGTCTCGCGCCTGCCGAGGGCGAGCGCATCGTGCGGCTCGTGGCCCATCATGTCGGCGCCGAGGTCAATCCCGGCAGCCCGCGCGTGTCGGCGGAGTTGCCCGAGACTGGAGAGCGGTTCGAAGGGCTCCTCCCTCCTGTCGTCGCAGCCCCATCCTTCGCGATCCGCAAGCCGGCGGTCGCCGTCTTCACCCTCGAGGACTACGCGGCCGCGGGCATCATGACGGTCGACCAGGCGGCCGTGCTTCGCGAGGCCGTCGCGAGTCGCCGCAACATCCTGGTGGCTGGCGGCACCTCGAGTCGCTGTCCGATCTGGTGCGCTCGTCGCTCCGGCTGCGGCCCGACCGCATCCCGATCGGCGAAGTGCGCGGCGCCGAGGCCCTCGATCTCCTGAAGGCATGGGGCACCGGCCATCCGGGCGGCATCGGCACCATCCACGCCGGCACGGCCATCGGTGCGCTGCGGCGCTTAGAACAGCTCATCCAGGAAGCTGTCGTCACCGTGCCGCGTGCCCTGATCGCCGAGACGATCGACCTGATCGCCGTGCTGTCGGGACGGGGCGTCGCGCGCCGGCTGACCGAGCTCGCCCGCGTCGACGGTCTCGGCGTCGACTCGGACTACGCACTCTCACCTGCAGGAGAACGTCAATGATGCGCTTCGTAATACGGCGCCCCGTCACGGCGACCGCCATTCTGATTTCGATACTGCCGGCCTTCTCGTCGGCGGCCTACGCGGCGGGCTCCAGCATGCCGTGGGAGCAGCCGCTGCAGCAGATCCTGCAATCGGTCGAAGGCCCGGTGGCCAAGATCGTTGCCGTTATCATCATCATCGTCACCGGCCTCACCCTGGCCTTCGGCGACACGTCGGGCGGCTTCCGACGCCTGATCCAGATCGTGTTCGGCATCTCGATCGCCTTTGCCGCCTCGAGCTTCTTCCTGT
>JACPOA010000020.1 GCA_016185205.1 Hyphomicrobiales bacterium
GACTTGCACTCAATATCGCTCGCGCTCATCCCGACACAAAGATCTCTTTGCGAGGCAAACTCAAACGGGCTGCCTGGGACGACAGCTTCCTCGTCGATATGCTCCTGAACATGCGATAGCCCTGCCTTTCAGGGGAGGGATAAGAAAGCGCTACCCGAACCGCGCGCGATCATGCGGCGCGGAGAAATCGAGCTGCGGGCCCACCGGCACAATCCCGGTCGGATTCACCTGGCGCTGGCTGCCGTAATAATGCCGCTTGATCTGCTCCAGGCTCACGGTCTCGGCCACGCCGGGCACCTGGTACAAGTCGCGCACATAATTCGACAGGTTGGGATATTCGGTGATGTGCCGCCAGTTGCACTTGAAGTGCGAATAGTAGACCGCGTCGAAACGGATCAGCGTGCAGAACAGCCGCCAGTCGGCCTCGGTGATGGTGGAGCCCACGAGATAGCGGTGTTGCGACAGCCGCTGCTCCATGTCGTCGAGCGTGTCGAAAACGCCGCGGAACGCCAGCTCGTAGGGTCCCTGCGCGGTGGCGAAGCCGGCGCGATAGACGCCGTTGTTGATGTTCGGATAGACCAGATCGTTGATCGCATCGATCTCGCCGCGCAACGCGGCCGGATAATAATCGGTGTGGATGTTGGTGAAGGCGTCAAACGCCGAATTCAGCATGCGGATGATTTCGGACGACTCGTTGTTGACGATCGTCTTGCGGCTCTTGTCCCACAGCACCGGCACGGTGACGCGGCCGGTGTAGCGCGCATCGGCCAGCAGGTAGATCTCCGACAGCTTGCTCTTGCCGTTGACCTGATCGCCGCTCGAGCCTTCGTCCTGGTTGAAGGTCCAGCCGTCCTTGAGCATGTCGGGCGAAACCACCGACAGCGAGATGGCGTTCTCCAGCCCCTTGAGCTTGCGGAAGATCACGGTGCGGTGCGCCCACGGGCAGGCGAGCGAGACATAGAGGTGATAGCGGCCCGCCGCGGCGGCAAAGCCGCCCTCGCCAGAGGGGCCGGCGCTGCCGTCCGCCGTCACCCAATTGCGGAAACGGGTGGTTGGCCGGATGAAATGGCCGTCTTTGGTGCGCGAAACGTCGTCCTGCCATACGCCGTCGACCAGCAGTCCCATACAAAAACCTCCAGCAGCATCGGGTCTTCATTTAAAGGTTTGCGGTCGATATCGCCACCGGCGATGGACCTGAATCGGGCCAAATGCTAAGCGGCACGCGGAATAGGGCGCTTGGGGCCGCATGAGCGAACTTAATGTGACAATCCTGCCGGAGACCGCCGACGACGCCGAGGCGGTCGAGCGGCTGCACGAGCGCACCTTCGGCCCCGGCCGCTATGCACGCACAGCATTCCGCATTCGCGAGGGCCGCGGCCATCTGCTCGAACTGTCGTTCACCGCGCGCATCGGCACGCTGCTGGTCGGCTCGCTGCGGCTCACCCCGATCTGCATCGGCGAGACGCCGGCGCTGCTGCTGGGGCCGCTCACGGTCGAGCCGCCGTTCCGCGAGCGCGGGGTAGGCTCCGCGCTGATCAAGCGCGCGCTCACGGACGCCGGCGCCAAGGGACACAAACTGGTGGTGCTGGTCGGCGACGAGCCGTTCTACGGCAAGATCGGCTTCAAACGTATTCCGAAGGGCCAGGTGAAAATGCCCGGCCCGGTCGATCCGGCGCGCCTGCTTGTGGCGGAATTGAAGCCCGGCACGTTCGACGGCGTGTCCGGCCTGATCCGGCCGGATTGGGAAACCTGATCTATTTTCTCTTTGCCGACGCGGGCAATCGCGAAAAGCTCGAACGCATGTTGGAACGCGGGTGTGCTTTATCGCGTTCGCGACGGCAGAAGCTCCGGACGATACTCAAAGTGCATTGTATCGTAGTGATACCAATATCCGCCCCAGATGAAGCCATGTCGTTCGAAGATGCGGACAATCTCGATGGGAACCTGGTTTTTCCATTTCGGATTTTTCGCGCTTCCCTGAGTCCGGCGCCAATAGTCGCCAAATTTGTCATTGATGTCGATTGCGGCGCCGTAGGCGTGCATCGAGCGCGCCGTCGATCCGGCGATTTTGCGGCAATTGAAAGTGCCGCTGGTCGGTTTCAAAAATTTGACGAAGCCGTCCGGCAAGTTGTCGAGCTCGCGCGAAGCGGCTTCGAGCGCTTTGTCGACGCCATTGACAGTCGTCATCGATACGCGACCGCCTTGGTGGCGAGGCAGCCAATTGATCGTGCGAAAGCGACCGACTAATCGTTGCTTGTTGCAATCGCCGTACATGGCAACGAACAAGGGCTCAAATCTCACTCTTCCAGGATCGTTATTCTCTTCCGGCTGATGCGGCGTCGTTCCCGCCGGATAGACGGCATAGAACATGTCGTCGATGTCAGGCTGTGCGAGCAGTTCGTTGAAGGTCTTGTCGGTTGACTGGTCGGAAATGGCAAACTTTCGGCCGTCTTTCATGATCAGGGTTTGATCGTCAAACCCCTGAATCCAATCCGGATAAGCCTGCATCAATCGAGTGAGATGATCCTTGAGATTGAGCGGAGGCGTGCCGTAGCTCTGTTCGGCTTGCAGCGGATGTGTCGAAGAAAATACCAACGCGCCGGCGACCAGCAGAGCGGCCCGCAAGAACGTCACCTTCCTTCTCGCGCCCAGGTCGCGGCCAGCGAGCCGATCAGCAGCAGCAGCCCGATCAGCCCGGCGAAGATCGGCAGCACGCCGATGCCGCGCACCACGCTGACGTCGCGCATCTTCAGCCCGATCCAGTCATCGCCCTTGAAGGTCGAACTCGTGCGCACCGGCAGCACGCGCGGCATATTGACGGCGTTGCCGTCGGCCAGCCGCCGCGCGTCGCCGCCGGTGGCGTTGGCAAGCGCGCGCAGCACCTCGGTGGTCGAGGTCACCTCGGCGAATTCGCGCGGATTGGCGGGACCGACATTGGCGAGCGCGGTGAGCTTGCCGTCGGTCGCGCGCCACAGCCCGAGCTCGTTGGCGGCGACCTGCGAACGCCACAGGCCGGGCTCGACCGATTGCAGTTTGAGCGTGCGCGTGCTGCCTGACGGCGAGGTGAGCGTCACCTCGCCGACGCTGTCGTCCATGGTCTGGCGCTGCACGGTGATGTCGCGGCCGCTCACGATCAGCCGCAGCGCTTCCTCTTCGAGATCGGGCTGCTTCATCAGCCAGTGCGACAGCCGCCGCAGCAGATCGAGATGCGGACCGCCGCCGTCATAGCCGCGCGCCCACAGCCAGATGTGGTCCGACAACAGCAGCGCCACGCGGCCTTCGCCCTCGCGCGCCAGCACCAAGAGCGGCTTGCCGTCGGGGCCCTGCATCACATTGGTGCCGGTGGTGCGCTTGGTATCGACCAGCCGGAACCAGTGGCTCCAATGTGGCGGCTCGGTCTGCGAGCCTTCCAGGCCGCGCGTCACCGGATGGCGCTTGCCCGGTTCGGTGAGGCGGGCCTGGAAGCCCTTCTCGGTGACGTCGCCCGACGGCTCCGCCGGCAGGATCACGTCGAGCGGGGTGCGCCAGATGCTGGTCGGGCTGGCGTAATCGGGGCCGGCGGCGATCAGCACGGCGCCGCCCTCGCGCACGAAGCGCGCGATGTTGTCGAAATAGATCATCGGCAGCACGCCCTGGCGGGCGTAGCGGTCGAAGATGATGAGCTGGAATTCCGCGATCTTCTGCTGGAACAGCTCGCGGGTCGGGAACGCGATCAGCGACAGCTCGTTGATCGGCGTGCCGTCCTGCTTCTCAGGCGGGCGCAGAATGGTGAAATGCACCAG
Source organism: Hyphomicrobiales bacterium (assembly GCA_016185205.1). Taxonomy (GTDB): domain Bacteria; phylum Pseudomonadota; class Alphaproteobacteria; order Rhizobiales; family Xanthobacteraceae; genus Pseudolabrys. The sequence continues at coordinate 3,783 of JACPOA010000020.1, forward strand.
ATCGACCGAGGCATCGGACTTGAGCAGGTTGCGCCAGGTGCGCTCGCCGGCATGCGGCTCGCCCGACACCAGTAGCACGCGCAGCTTGTCGCGCACGCCGTCGATCGAGATCACCGCGCGATTGTTGACTTGCGTGAGTTCGCCTTCGAGCGGCGAAGCCTCGATCTCGACGATGTTGGCGCCGGCATGCGGGATCGGCACGTTGAGCCTGACGTTGGCACCTACAGTGACGGTGCGCGTTTCCAGCACCTCGCCGTCGCGCCGCACGGTGACTTGCGCAGCTCCGGCCCTGGCGCCCTGGTCCTCGATGCGGAAGCCGATCACTTGCGATTGCCCGACGATGCCGAAGCGCGGGGTTTGCGTCAGCACGACGCGGCGGTCGATCTCGTCCTTGTGGCCTGTGATCAGCGCATGCAGCGGCGCGGCAAAACCGAGAGCAGCCGCGTCGGCCGGCACGTCGTGCACGCGGCCGTCGGTGATCAGAACCGCGCCGGCGACGCGATCGGGCGGCACATCGGCGAGCGTCGAGGACAGCGCCGAGAACAGCCGGGTGCCGTCGTGCTCGCCGTCGGCTTCGCCCGCCTCGGCGACACGCACTTCCAGCCCGGGGATGCGCTTGAGCCGCTCGACCAGCGTGGTCCGTGCGGCGTCAGTCTGCTGATTGCGGTCGCCGAAACCCTGGCTCGGGCTCTTGTCGATGATGACGGCGGCGACCGACGGGATAGGGTCGCGATCTTCTCGTGTCAAAGACGGATTGGCGAGCGCCAGCACCATCAGCGCCATCGCCATGGCCCGCACCGGCGCGCCGCGGCTGCGCACGATCAGCAGCAGGATAGAGATCGCGACCGCCACGCCAAAGGCCGCCCACACCAAGTAGGCGGGCACCAGCGGAGCGAATGAGACGCCGAGGTTCATGTCACTGCCCCAGCCGTTCGAGCAGCGCCGGGATGTGCACCTGGTCGGCCTTGTAGTTGCCGGTGAGCGCGTACATCACGATGTTGACGCCGGCGCGGAAGGCGTATTCGCGCTGGCGCGGCTCGCCTGGCACCAGCGGCAGCATCGGCTGGCCGTCCGGGCGCATGGCCCAGGCGCCGGCCAGATCGTTCGAGGTGATCAGGATCGACGTCACGCCATCGCCGGCGCGCGCCGGGCGGTTGCTCTGTTCTTCATCGGTTTCCGCCGGCAGCGCCTCGACCCAGAGCTGGCCATTGATGAAGCGGCCGGGGAAGTCGCGCAGCAGGAAGAAGGTCTTGGTCAGCACATGGTCGCGCGGCACCGGCTCGAGTTCGGGGATGTCGAGCGAGGACAGGATCGTGCGCAGCGCCACCATGCCGGGGCCTTGCATCGCGCCGCCGGGGCGGGGCGGCGCATCGATGGCGTCGCGGGTATCGAACAGGATGGTGCCGCCGCGCTTCATGTAGCTGTCGATGCGCTCGAGCGCGGCCTGCGACGGCTTCGGCGCGCTCGCCGATACCGGCCAGTAGATCAGCGGGAAGAAAGCGAGTTCGTCGCGCGCCGGATCGAGGCCGATCGGCTCGCCGGCTTCCAGTGCGGTGCGCTGCGCCAGAAACAGCGTGAGGCCCTGCAGGCCGGCCTTGCTGATGGCATCGACCTCGGCATCGCCGGTGACGATGTAGGCGAGATGCGGCTGTTGCGTCGCCTTCAGAGCGAAGTCTTCTTGGCTCGCGCTGAGCTTCGGCGCTTGCTGGGGGGCAGCGGTTTGCGCCTGCGCCGGATTGTGCAGCGTCGTCCCAGTGAGAAGGCTGGCGGTAAGCAGGCCGGCCGCCAGCAGGCTCGCCGCCACGCGCCGGCGCAGCCGTAGGCTACCCAGGCCGCCGGATAGCCAGAACACCACCAGCGCGTCGAGCAGCAGCAGCGTCAGCGCCGCGAGGAAGATCGGCCCGCGCAGATCGAGCGGTTCGCCATGGCGATAGACGTCGAGGCGGGCGTTGAGCGGCGATACATCGAGCGGCAGCGGCCGATCGGCGGGCGCCAGCGTATTGACCGCGACCAGGCCTTCGGGCGGCCCATAGAAGCCGGGCGGATGATCGGCGCTGGCGCGCTCGCTGAAATTGACCGGAATCGGCCGCGCGGTTGCCGGCGGCGTCGAGAATGCGCCGAAGCCGTCGAGCACGCGGGTTGCCGGCACGACCTGGACCTGGCGGCTGCCGGCGCCGCTGGCGCCGGCGGCAGCATTGTCGGCACTGGCGGCTGAGCCGGAGAGCGATACGATGCGCCGGAGCATGTCGACAAACGAGCCGGACAGCGGCAGGTCGGACCAGCGGGTGTCGGCGGTGACGTGGAACAGCACGAGCAGGCCTTTGCCCTGGCGCTGGGCGGTGACCAGCGGCGTGCCGTCGGTGAGCGTCGCCCAAGTGCGGTCGGTGAGCAGCGAATCCGGCTCCGCCAGCACCTGCCGCGTCACGGTGACGTCGTTGGGTACCGGCATGCCGTTGAACGGGCTGTCGCGCGCGAAACCGGCGAGGTGCTGCGGCTTGTCCCAGCTCAGGCTGCCACCGAGGATGCGGCCGCCGCGGCGCAGCTTTACCGGCACCAGATTGTCGTCCTCGGCGGCGGCGAGATGCGGGCCGGCAAAGCGCACCAGCACGCCGCCATCGTTGATCCACTTGTCGAGACGCTCGCGCGCCTCGGCGACATTGCCGACATCGGCAAGGATCAGCATCGGTAGGCGCTGGTCGAGGGAGCGCGCCACCGCTTCCGCCGGCCCGACGCCTTCGGCGAGGCGGACATCGGCGAACGGATTGAGCGCGCGTGCCAGATAATAGGTCGCGCCCAGCAGCGGCTGCGAGCGGTCGGCGGCCGAGCCGGATACAACGCCGACGGTGCGGCGGCGCCAGCGCTTGTCGAGCAGTTGCACGGCGCCGGCCGAATGTTCGCCGGCGATCTCCAGGCGCGCCACGTCGTTGCGGATTTCGACCGGCAGGTCGATCACCGCCTCGGTCTCGCGCGCATCGGACTGGAACGCGAACGGCGCCTCGCCGAGCGGCAAGCCCTTGAGGTCGATGGCGCTGACCAGGCCGGCGTCGGCGCTGCCGGTCTGCGCGCGCAGCACCTTCACCGTCAGCGCGCCAGCGGCGTTGTCGGCGGCGGCCAGCGCATGGGGAATGGCGACGCCGCCCGTAACGATAGTGAGCGGGTGACCGCCGACGATGCGCTGTAAGCCTTCGACGAACGCCGCGCCCTTACCGAGATCGACGCCGTCCGAGAGCCAGACGATTTCGACATCCTTGGCGAGGCCAAGGAAGCGTTCGAGCAGCGGCAGGGCCTCGCTACGGTCGATGCCGTGCGGTTTCGGCTTGATCTGCTTGATCTGCACGCGCGCGGCGCTCGCGATAGCCAAGGAAATATCGCGCGCGGTTTCCGACAGCGGCAGCACGGCGACGCCGCGGTTGTCAGCCTCAGCGCGCGCGATCAGCTCATCGGCGGTGCGCAGCCGCGCGTCCCAGGACGCCGCCGCCGCCCAGCCGTCGTCGAGCATGATCAGCAGCGGCGCCGCCCTGTTCGAGGTGGCGAGCGGCGGATTCCAAAGCGGACCGGCGGCGGCGATGATGACGAGCGCGGCCAGCGTCAGGCGCAGCAGCGTCAGCCACCACGGCGTGCGCTGCGGGGTTTCTTCCTTCGGCGCGATCTCGAACAGCAGGCGGGTCGGCGGGAAGTCGATGCGGCGCGGACGCGGCGGCACCAGCCGCAGCAGCCACCACAGCACCGGCAATCCGAGCAGGCCGAGCAGCACCAGCGGCTGGACGAAGCCGAGCGGAAGCGAGCCGATCATGCCGCGCCTCTTGTCTGGGCGGGCGCGTGCCGGCTGTTGACGGTGGTTTGCTGCGCGCCGGCACCCATGCGCGCGTGGATCGCAAACAGCAGTTCCGTCGGCCCGTGATCGGTGCGATGGACGGTGAAGCTCCATCCGAATTGCTCGCACTCCGCGCGCAATGCCGCGCGGTGATTCGCAAGCAAGGTCCGGTAGTCGTTGCGCCAGGTCTCGGCGCGGCCGGCGGTGACGCTGCCGAGCCCCTCCGATTCAACGAACTCGATACGGCCGGTATAGGGGAAAGCTTCTTCCGCCGGGTCGACCACCTGCACAACATGACCGCGCGCGCCATTCGCCGCCAGTTGGCCAATGACGCGGCGAAACTCGGCGACCGGCGACCAGAAGTCGGATAGCAGGAGCACTTCCGAGAACGGCGCAGGCGCGAAACTTGGCGGCAAGCTCGGATGCTCGGCGGTATCGTGAACGATCGTCTGCGCCATTTTCTCGATGATGTTCTGGTTAGCGGTCGGACGCATGAGCTCGGGAATACCGACGCGCTCGCCGCCCTGCACCAAGATATCGGCGAGCGCGAAAGACACGACGAGGGCGCGGTCGAGCTTGCTCCACTCCGAGAGCGAGGACGTGAAGTCCATCGATGGCGAACGGTCGGCCCACAGCCAGATCGTATGCGAGGCCTCCCATTCGCGTTCGCGCACATAGAGATGATCGTCGCGAGCCGAGCGCCGCCAATCGACGTTGTGCGATGGCTCGCCCGACACGAAGCGGCGGTACTGCCAGAAATTTTCGCCCGCTCCGGCGCGGCGGCGGCCATGCAAACCGTGCATGACGGTGGAGGCGACACGGCGCGCCTCCAAGATGAGCCGCGGGATCCGCGCGGCGAGCTTTCGGCTTTTGCCGACAGCCGCGAGTACCGCGTCGTTCTCGGGGTCGCTGCGTCGGGGCTCGGCCATGATTATCCGATGCGCGCCTTCAAGCGCTTGATGACGTTGGGAATGGTCTCGCCTTCGGCGCGCGCGGCAAATGTGAGGGCCATGCGGTGCTTGAGCACGGGCTCGGCCAGTTCGAGCACGTCGTCGACCGAGGGCGCGAAGCGGTTGTCGAGCAAGGCGCGGGCGCGCACCGCCAGCATCAAGGCCTGGCTGGCGCGTGGGCCGGGGCCCCAGGAGATCAGCCTGCCGAGGTCGCCGGCTTCCGGGCCGGGGCGCGCCGAGCGCACTAGCGCGAGGATCGCGTCGACCACCGACTCGCCGACCGGCAGGCGGCGCACCAGCCGCTGCGCCGAGAGCAGGTCTTCCGAGGTCATCGCCGGCTTGGCACGCGTTTCTTCGGCGCCGGTGGTGTCGAACAGGATTTTGCGCTCGGCGGCTTCGTCGGGATAGTCGACGTCGACTTCCATCAGGAAGCGGTCGAGCTGCGCTTCGGGCAGCGGATAGGTGCCTTCCTGCTCGAGCGGATTTTGCGTCGCCAGCACGTGGAACGGCTTGGGCAGATCGTGGCGGGCGCCGGCAACCGTCACATGTTGTTCCTGCATCGCCTGTAGAAGAGCAGATTGGGTGCGCGGCGAGGCGCGGTTGATCTCGTCGGCCATCAGCAATTGCGCGAACACCGGGCCGGCGATGAAGCGGAAGCTGCGCTTGCCGCCCGGGGTTTCTTCCAGAACCTCGGTGCCGAGGATGTCGGACGGCATCAAATCGGGTGTGAATTGCACGCGCTTGGCATCCAAGCCGAGCGCGATCCCCATGGTTTCCACCAGCTTGGTCTTGGCGAGGCCAGGCACGCCGACCAGCAGGGCATGACCGCCCGACAACACGGTGACCAGGGCCCGCTCCACCACGATGTCCTGGCCAAAGATCACCGCGCCGATGGCGGCCTTGGCGGCGCGCACATGGACAGCGGTCGATTCCGCCGCGCGCACGATCATATCTTCCAGTTTTTCCAGGCTTTCGCCGCTTGAAGGCGCCATGAGCTTTGTTCCTTTTTTCGGGCGCTTTAGCCCCGCCTAGGGCTATGCAACAAACGCACCACAGGCGATTTTGCTGCGTGAATTCAGCCGAATCTGCCTCAATCTGCGGCCAAGCTTACGCTATCTTCCCCCGCCTGGTGGGTTGAGTCACAAAGTTGCGAACAGGCGCGGTCGGCGACCTGAATAACGAATGGAAACAATGGCGAAGGCAGGGCAGGGCAGTTTGGAGGGCATCGCGGCGGCGCTGCCGAAGAAGGGCTTGCCGCCGGTGGAGCAGTGGAATCCGCCGTTTTGCGGCGATATCGACATGCGGATCGCCGCCGACGGCACCTGGTTCTACCAGAAAACCCCGATCGGGCGCCCGGCTTTGGTCCGCCTGTTCGCCTCGGTCTTGAAGCGCGAGGGCGACAAATATTTCCTGGTCACCCCTGTGGAGAAGGTCGGTTTAATCGTCGAAGAAGTGCCGTTCCTCGCCGTCGAGCTTAAGGTTGCGCACGATGCTCGGGGCCAGGTGCTCGCCTTCCGCACCAATACGGACGACTGGGTCGAGGCCGGTCCCGGCCATGCGCTGCGCTTTGCGCCGGCGGCGAGCGGGGGCCTCAAGCCCTATCTGCATGTCCGCCGCGAACTGTGGGCCAAGGTGACGCGTACGCTGTTCTACGATCTGGTCGAGCTCGGCGAGGAGCGCGTGGTCGACGGCACCGCTAAGTTCGGCGTCGCCTCGGGCGGCGAGTTTTACGCCATGGCGGACGCCAGCGCGATGCGGGAGTTTGCCTGATGGACGTTGTGGAGACCCTGTCGGCCACCGAATTTTTCGCGCGCGCGCGGGCCCGCCTCACACTCGATGTGCCGGCCGGCTTGACCGACGCCAGCATCACGCCCCAGCGCGGCGACCACGACGCCGATCCGGTGATGCAGAGAGTTGCCGAGGTGCGGCCGATCCGCCCGGCGGCGGTGCTGGTGCCGGTGGTCGATCATGCCGAGCCGACCGTGCTGCTGACGCAGCGCTCGGCGCATCTGCCCGATCATGCCGGGCAGGTGTCGTTTCCCGGCGGCAAGATCGACAAGAGCGATGCGCACCCGCTCGACTCGGCGCTGCGCGAGGCGGAGGAGGAGATCGGCCTCGACCGCGGCCACGTCGAGCCGCTCGGCTATCTCGATCTCTATTTGACCACGCTCGGCTATCGCATCGTGCCGGTGATCGCGCGCATCACACCGGGCTTTGCGCTCACGCTTAACACCAGCGAGGTCGACGCCACCTTCGAAGTGCCGCTCGCCTTCCTGATGGACCAGAACAACGTGCAGCGCCATTCGCGCGACTGGCAGGGCATGACGCGGCACTACTATGCGATCACCTTCGGCGAGCGCTACATTTGGGGCGTCACGGCGGGTATACTGCGCAATCTGCATGAACGGATTTACAAATGATCCGACCGCTCGCCACCGAGATCATCCTGTTCCTGCTGCCGTTCGTGCTGTACGGCGTGTTCCTGTGGGCGACCAAGGCCGGTGTCATGCATCCGGACTCCTGGCCGCTGACGCGCGTCGCCTGGCTAGTGATCGTGGCGCTCGCGCTGATGGTCGGCAGCTTCATCTATTTCGCCAATTACAGTGGCGCGCCGGTCGGCACGACCTATGTGCCGGCGCATATGGAAAACGGCAAATTCGTGCCGGGGCAGACCAAGTGAGACGTGATCGATGAGCCGCGCCACAAAACGCGCCGTCACCCTGAGGTGCGAGGGGCGCAAGCCCCGAGCCTCGAAGGGCGACGGCGCCGTCATCCTTCGAGGGCGGCCTTCGGCCGCCACCTCAGGATGACGGCAGAGCGCACCACCGGCGCGACCGACCGTAGCCTGCGCGACGCGGCATGGCTGAGCGCGGGCGCGTTGCCACGTCTGCTTGAGGTGCTCGACCGCGACGGCGAGCAAGCGCGCGTGGTCGGCGGCGCGGTGCGCAATGCGCTCATCGATATGCCCATCCACGAGATCGACGTCGCCACCACCGCGGTCCCAGAGGAGGTGGTGCGGCGCGTGACGGCGGCCGGCTTCAAGCCGGTGCCGACCGGCATCGCGCACGGCACCATCACCGTGGTGATCGACAAGCATCCGTTCGAGGTCACCACGCTGCGTCAGGACGTGGAGACCTATGGCCGCCACGCCAAGGTCGCCTTCGGCCGCGACTGGCAGGCGGATGCCGAGCGGCGCGATTTCACCATCAACGCGCTGTCGGTGACGCGCGACGGCGCGGTCTACGATTATGTCGGCGGCCTCGCCGATCTGGCGGCGCGCCGCGTGCGCTTCATCGGCGATCCACATAAGCGCATTGCTGAGGACTATCTGCGCATCCTGCGGTTTTTCCGTTTTCACGCCGCCTACGGCAGCAGCGATCATCCGGATGCGGCGGGGCTCTCCGCCTGCATTGCCGGCCGCGACGGGCTCGAGCAGCTCTCGCGCGAGCGCGTGCGCATGGAAATGATGAAACTGGTGGTCGCGCCGCACGCGGTTCCGACCCTCATCGCCATGACCGATGCCGGCCTGGCGCTGCGCATGCTCGGCGGCGTGAGCTATCTCGCCTCGTTCGAGAACATGGCGAAAGTGGAGGTGGCGATCGGGCAGGCAGCCGATCCGGTGCGCCGGCTCGGCGCGCTCAGTGTCATGGTCGCCGAGGATGCCGAGCGCCTGTGGCAGAAGCTGCGGCTGTTCAACACCGAACATGAGCGGCTGGCGTCGATGGCGGAGGGCTGGCGACGGATATCGCCGAGCTTCGGTGAGCCGGCTGCGCGCGCGCTGCTCTATCGCCTGGGCCCGCAGCAATTCACCGATCACGCGCTGCTCGGCTGGGCGCGCTCACAAGCCAGCGCCAATGATAGCGGCTGGTTGCGGCTTGCGACTTTGCCGCAGCGCTTTACTGCGCCGGTGTTCCCGCTCAAGGCGGCGGACTTCATCAAGCGCGGCGTTGCCAAGGGGCCGGAACTCGGCGCCGCGTTGGCCGCCGCCGAGAAGGCCTGGATCGCGGCGGAGTTTCCGAGCGAGGCGAAAGCGCTTGGCGTTATCGCAGACAGCGCGGCGCATGGGGCGATGTTAAGAACCACACGTTATTTCGAGGAACAAGTGCTGCGAAAACGCCCTTATCTCAAACGTGAATGGTGCCACATAGTGCTCGCGGCCCCGGTTCGGCGCGAGAGCCAAACGGACGGTCGGATTCGCTTTTGGGGTAGGATTGTGCCAGGGAATGAAGATCGACCGCGATTCCTCCGCGTCGTTACATTGGAAGATGGCGTGACGATCCATAACGCGTTCTTCGACCGAAATTTTCGGGAGGAGCAGACATGAAACTTCACTATTATCCGGACACGGACAGCCTCTACATCGAGTTGAAGAGCACGCCCGGCATTGAAGCGCGTGAGATTGTCGATGGCTTGGTCGTCGATCTCGATGCAAATGGCGACGTGGTCGGCTTTGATATCGACCATGCGTCTCGCAAGCTCGACTTATCGAGGGTCGAGACAATAGCCTTGCCATCGGCGACTGCCGCCGAGTAACGCCCTTCCATGCTGGCGGCCGATACGGCGGCGACTTAGCAGCCAGCGTGACGGTGTCGGCGCGGCCGGATATACTGCCGCAAGCGGGAATCACATGCGCAATTTCTGGCGCGGCATCGCGATCTTTTTGCTAGGCGGCGTGCTCGGCACCGGCTTCGGTGTCGCGCTCGGATTCTTTTTCTTTCCGTTCGTGTTTCCGCCGCCGCCGGCCATGGAACAGCTAACCCAAGCCGACGTCGCAGGACCCGCGCCGCGCGTCGAAGCAAAGCAGGCCGCTGCAGCGGCGGTCGCGACCGGCACCTTCATCCACGCCAACCCGTCCGATCCGGTGCACTGGGGACGCGGCAAGGTCAGCGTCTATGAGCGCACCGTCTTCCTGGAGCCCGACTTCGAAGTGGGCCCGGGGCCGGCGTTCCACGTCTATCTGGTGCCGAACGCCAATATCCGCGCAGCTGCGGCGGTGAAGGATTCGATGTTCATCGACCTCGGCGGCTTGCGCGCGTTCAAGGGCAGCCAGCGCTATGCGATTCCCGCCGGCGTCGACCTGAAGAACTATCCGAGCGTGGTGATCTGGTGCGAGCGTTTCAGCGTATTGATCTCGCCGGCCGATCTCACCCCCACGCGCTGAATGCAAATTCTTGCCGGCTTTGCCGACATTTCGCTCTGGCAGCTCGCGCTGGTGGCCGGCGTGGCGCTGTTCGCCTCCATCGTCGGCGGCGTGTCGGGCTATGGCACCGGCGCGCTGATGCCGCTGGTGCTGGTGCCGCTAGTGGGGGCCGAGCCGGTGGTGCCGATCATCGCGATCTCGGCGCTGTTCACCAATTCGAGCCGCGTCACCGCCTTCCTGCGCTACGCCGACTGGCGGCGCGCCGGCATCGTGCTGGTCGCAGCCGGGCCGACCTGCGTGCTGGGCGCCTGGGGTTATACGCATCTGAGCGGCGCCGGCGCCGCGCTGGTGATCGGCGCCATGCTCATCCTCAGCGTGCCGCTGCGCCGCCTGCTCAAACATCACGGCGTGAAATTCGGCGACGGCGGGCTGGCGCTCGGTTCGCTCGGCTATGGCGTGGTGGTCGGCGGCACCGCCGGATCGGGCGTGATTCTGCTCTCGCTGCTGATGGCGGCGGGTGTCGAAGGCGTCGGCGTCATCGCCACCGACGCGGCGATCTCGATCGTCATCGGCGTGGTGAAGACGTCCGTGTTCGGGTTCTCCGGCGTGCTCACGGCGCAGGTGGTCGCCATCGCGCTGCTGATCGGCATCGTCGCGCTGCCGGGCGCATTCCTCGCCAAAGCCTTCGTCGAGCGCATGCCGGTCCATGTGCACACCGCGATCCTTGACGCCGTGGTACTGCTGGGCGGTGTGTTTTTGGTCTACGGCGCGTTTCGCTAAAGGCTCAAGGCCACTTCACCAGCGGCGGCATCGAGGAGAGGATCGACTCGACATTGCCGCCGGTGCGCAGGCCGAAAATAGTGCCGCGGTCGTAGAGCAGGTTGAATTCCACGTAGCGGCCGCGGCGCACCAGTTGCTCGTCGCGCTCGGCTTCGTTCCAGGGCGTCGCGAAATTTTTCGCCACCAGCTCGGGATAGATGCGGCGGAAGGCGCGGCCGACATCTTGCGTGAAGGCAAAGACCGCCTCCCAGTCGGTTTCCAGATAGTCGTAGAAAATCCCGCCGATGCCGCGCATCTCGTTGCGGTGCTTGAGGAAGAAATAATCGTCGCACCATTTTTTGTATTTGTCATAAGGCGCGACCTGGGGGTGCGCATCGCAGGCAGCCTTCATCGCGGCATGGAAGGCGAGGGTGTCCGGATCGCTCTGCGTGCGGCGCTTGTCGAGCACCGGGGTTAGATCGGCGCCGCCGCCGAACCAGGCCTTGGCTGTCACGACAAAGCGCGTGTTCATGTGCACCGCCGGCACGTGCGGATTTTGCGGATGCGCGATCAGCGAAATGCCGGAGGCCCAGAAGCTTGGGCTCTCGCTGGCGCCGGGAATCTCCTTGCGGAATTCCGGCGCGAATTCGCCATGCACGGTCGAGCAATGCACGCCGACCTTCTCGAACACACGCCCGCGCATCAACGACATCACGCCGCCGCCACCGGCTTGGCCGGTATGATCGGTGCGGCTCCAGGGCGTGCGCACGAAACAGCCGGGCGCGTGCGCGGCCAGCGGTGCATTGGCCGGCAGCGCAGCTTCCACGGCCTCGAACGCCGCGCAGATGTCGTCGCGCAGCGCCTCGAACCAGGCGCGGGCGCGAGTCTTGCGGGCTTCGATCGTCGTGGAATCCATTGCGCTCATTTTTTAACCCATTGCCGCCGATATATCATCGCGCAAAGCCCCCCGTCTGCCTTATCGCCTCGCCCGCCACCATTGCCACGGCCACTGCGATATTGAGCGAGCGCAAGCCTTCGCGCATCGGGATGTGGAGGCGAAAATCGGCCGCCTTATGGACGGCGTCCGGCACGCCGGCGCTCTCGCGGCCGAACAGCAGCACCTGGTCGTCGAGGAAGGCATGGTCGAGGAAACAGCGTTCGGCGCCGGTGGTCAGCAGCACCAAAGCGAGCCGCTCGCGGGCCCGCCATTCCTCGAAGCCCGCAAACGAGCCATGGCGGGTGATAGCGACCTGGTCGAGATAGTCCATGCCGGCCCGGCGGAAGGCACGGTCGGTGACCGGGAAGCCGGCCGGCTCAATGATATGGGCCTCGGCGCCTAAGCAGGCGCAAGTGCGCAGAATCGTGCCGGTATTCTGGGGAATGTCGGGTTCATAGAGGGCGATCCGCATCGGGCCGGCCTGACGATTTGCACACAAAGGTTTGGATAAGCCGCTCTAGACGAACGATTTATGCGGCTAAAGGGCTCCGGCGCGATACTGGACTTGCGCTCTTTCCGCAAGGGTGCCAATAAAAACCGCCGATGCGCGGTCTTGCCTTTCCCAGGGTAGCCGCATGCGGTCCGCCCCGCCGCCGAGGGACCTCAAGATCCCAGGCTCCCAGCTGTGGGCGGATAATCCAAGTCACCCGGGGGAGAGGGACCAGACGTGACGACCGTGTCTTCGGCGGAGCACACGCGCCGCGACTTTCTTTATATCGCCACCGGCGCCGTCGGCGCGGTGGGCGCGGCCGCGGCCTTGGTGCCGCTGATCGCGCAGATGAATCCTGACGCCTCGACCATTGCGGCGGGCGCGCCGGTCGAGATCGACCTCGCACCCATCGCCGAGGGGCAGATCATCAAGGTGTTCTGGCGTTCCAAGCCGATCTTCATCTCCTACCGCACCAAGAAAGAGATCGAGGAGGCGCAGAAGGTCAACGTCGCCAGCCTGCCCGATCCGGAGCCCGACAGCGAGCGCGTCAAGCCGGGTCACGACCAGTGGCTGGTCGTCATCGGCATCTGCACCCATCTCGGCTGCATCCCAATCGCCCACCAGGGCGAATATGACGGCTGGTTCTGCCCGTGCCATGGCTCGGTTTACGATACCGCCGGGCGTATCCGCAAAGGCCCGGCGCCGAAGAATCTCTACCTGCCGCCCTACCAATTCGTCTCCGACACCAAGATTCGGATCGGCTGATCATGAGCGGACCATCGAGCTACCAGCCGCAGAGCAAAGTTCTGCAATGGATCGAGAAGCGGTTGCCGATCGGCGGCCTGATTCATTCCTCGTTCATCGTGTACCCGACGCCGCGCAACCTGAACTACTGGTGGACGTTCGGCGGCATCCTGTCGTTCATGCTGGGCGTGCAGATCATCACCGGCATTGTGCTGACGATGCACTACACCCCGCATGTCGATCTCGCCTTCCGGTCGGTCGAGACCATCATGCGCGACGTCAATTACGGCTGGCTGCTGCGCTACCTGCACGCCAACGGCGCCGCGATGTTCTTCCTCGCCGTCTACATCCACATGCTGCGCGGCATCTATTACGGGTCGTACAAGGAGCCGCGCGAGGTGCTGTGGATCCTCGGCGTCATCATCTACCTGCTGATGATGGCGACCGGCTTCATGGGCTACGTGCTGGTCTGGGGCCAGATGAGCTTCTGGGCGGCGACCGTGATCACCAATCTGTTCTCCGCCATTCCGGGCATCGGCGACCCGATCGTCAGCTGGCTGTGGGGCGGCTATGCCGTCGGCAATCCGACGCTCAACCGTTTCTACTCGCTGCACTACCTGCTGCCGTTCGTGATCGCCGGCGCGGTGGTGCTGCATGTCTGGGCGCTGCATGTGACGGGCCAGAACAATCCGGCCGGCATCGAGCCGAAGTCGGACAAGGACACGGTGCCGTTCACGCCCTACGCCACCGTCAAGGACGGCTTCTTCATGGTGTGCTTCTGCATCGTGTTGGCGTGGTTCGTGTTCTACATCCCGAACTTCCTCGGCCACCCCGACAACTACATCCCGGCCAATCCGGCGGTGACGCCGACGCATATCGTGCCGGAGTGGTACTACCTGCCGTTCTACGCGATCCTGCGCGCCATCCCTGACAAGCTGATGGGCGTAGCCGCGCTCGGCGGATCGATCGTGATTCTGGCCTTCCTGCCCTGGCTCGATACTTCGCCGGTGCGCTCGGCGCGCTATCGGCCGCTGTTCCGGCAGTTCTTCTGGCTGTTCGTGATCGTGTGCGTGGCGCTGGGCTGGCTCGGCACCAAGCCGCCGGAGGGCATCTATGTCGTCCTCTCGCGCATCTTTACCATCTACTACTTCGCCTTTTTCCTGATCGTCCTGCCGCTGCTCGGGATTTTCGAGAAGACCAAGCCGGTGCCGAATTCGATTTCGGAATCGGTTCTGGGCGCGAAAGCGTGAGCGGGAGGATCGTCATGACGATGCAGCGCACCATCATCGCTCTCACGCTCGCAGGCGGCATCGCCGCGCTCGGTGCACCGGCGTTTGCGCAGGAACACGATACGCCGCAGCCGCCGCGGCAGAAGTGGTCGTTCGCTGGCCCGTTCGGCAAGTTCGACGAGGCCCAGCTTCAGCGCGGCTTTAAGGTCTACCGCGAGGTCTGTGCCAACTGCCATTCGCTGGACATGGTGGCGTTCCGCAATCTGGGCGACGCCGGCGCGCTCGGCTATTCGGCCGCGCAGGTGGCGGCGGTGGCGGGCGAATACAAGGTTAAGGATATCAACGACCTCGGCAGTGCGATCGAGCGTGCCGGCCGGCCGGCCGATCGGTTCCCGTCGCCGTTCCCGAACGATCTGGCCGCCGCGGCGGCCAATGGCGGCACCGCGCCGCCGGACTTCTCGGTGTTGGCCAAGGCGCGCACCTACGAACGTGGCTTCCCCTGGTTCGTGTTCGACATGATCACCCAGTATCAGGAGCAGGGGCCGGACTACATCGCCGCGCTGCTCAAGGGCTATGAGGAGCCGCCGAAGGGCTTCCAGCTGCCGCCCAACGGCCACTACAACAAGTATTTTCCCGGCCATAACATCGCCATGCCGCCGCCGCTCTCGGCCGGGCAGGTGGTCTTCGACGACGGCGCGCCGCAGACGGTCGAGCAATATTCCAAGGACGTCGCGGCGTTCATGGTGTGGGCGGCCGAGCCGCACATGGTCGCGCGCAAGCGCATCGGCTTCCAGGTGATGATCTTCCTGATCGTGCTGGCCGGGCTGATGTACTTCACCAAGAAGAAGGTATGGTCGGACGTGCATTGAGCGCGCCGGCCGATCGACCTATAAAAATCGTCATGCCCGGCCTTGTGCCGGGCATTGATGTTTTGAGACAAAGGCGTTGATGGTCGAGGCAAGCCCGGCCATGACGGGGAAATACATGACCAAATCGATCCTCGGCATCATCGGCGGCAGTGGCATCTACGATCTGCCGGGCCTGCAGAACGTGCGCGAGCAGCGCATCGCCAGTCCCTGGGGCGAGCCGTCGGGCGCGCTACGCATCGGCGATATCGAAGGACTCCCGGTGGTGTTTCTGTCGCGCCACGACAAGGGCCATCGGCTGTCGCCGTCCGACATCAACTACCGCGCCAATATCGACGTGCTCAAACGCGCCGGCGTCACCGACCTGGTGTCGCTGTCGGCCTGCGGCTCGTTCAAGGAGGAGCTGCCGCCCGGCACTTTCGTGCTGGTCGACCAGTTCGTCGACCGCACCTACAGGCGCGAGAGCTCGTTCTTCGGCAAGGGGCTGGTGGCGCATGTCTCGATGGCGCATCCGGTCTCACCGCGGCTGCGCATCCATCTGGCGCAGGCGGCGGAGGGCGAAGGTATCGCCGTGCATCGCGGCGGCACTTATGTGTGCATGGAGGGGCCGCAGTTCTCCACTTTGGCCGAGAGCCTGACCTACAAGCAGCTCGGCTATTCGGTGATCGGCATGACCAACATGCCGGAGGCCAAGCTCGCGCGCGAAGCCGAGCTTTGCTACGCCACCGTCGCCATGGTGACGGATTTCGACTGCTGGCATCCCGACCATGACGCCGTCACCGTGCAGGACATCATCAAGGTTCTGCTGGACAATGCCGACCGCGCCATGCGTCTGGTGGCGCGGCTGGCGCGCGATTTCCCGCGCGAGCATGAGCCGTGTCCGATTGGTTCGGATCGTGCGCTCGACAACGCGCTGATCACGGCGCCCGCGGCGCGCGATCCCGAGCTGATCAAGAAGCTCGACGCGGTGGCGGGCAGGGTGTTGGGAAGCGGGAGCTAGAACGTTGATATGACCGACAGCGCCAAAATCACGGCGCTTAATGAGCGGCGATCCGCTCACGCGGTACCAGCAACGTGAAATTGGTGCCAGTGGCCGACGACGGCCGTGTCAGTTCGGCGCCCAACTGCTTTGACAGCGCGTTGACCAGGCGCGTGCCGAGCCGCTTGCTTGTCGTCGGGTTAAAGCCGGCAGGCAGACCAACACCTTCGTCGCGGACCGATACTGAAACGGCATGCTTTTCAGCTTGAGCGACCCGCACCCAGATCGATCCTTCGCGACCATCAGGGTAGGCGTATTTGCCGGCGTTCGAAACAAGTTCGTTAATGATGAGCGCCACGAGGATTGCGCGATCGGCCGCAAAGTGAATCTCGTCCGGCGCATCGAGGTGAATTTTGCACGGCGCGACCGCAGTCTCTATGTCTGCGATGACTTCCCGTAGATATGCGATCAGATCAATATTCTCATAGTCCGCGTTATAGGCGAGGCGCTCATAGGCACGACCGACGGCTAAAATGCGGGTGGAGGCTTCGTTGAGCCGTTCGCTGAGATCCGGATCACCGACCGCGTTCGCTTGCAATTGAAGCATGCTGGAAACGACTTGCAGGCTATTCTTGACGCGGTGGTTGACCTCCTTGAGCAGGACCTGATGACGATCGAGCGCCGCCTTCAATTTGCGCTGGTATTGCTGTTGTTCGATCGCCATTCCCAGGATATTCGCGGCGCCCTGTAAGAAAGCGACATCATGCTCGCTGAATTCGCCTTCGGACCGGCTGTCTACTTCCAGTACCCCGAACGGCGAGCCATCGCCTTGCAAAATCACGTTCATCGCGCGGCGAATGCCATGTTCTACAAGTAATTCCGGTGTTCTGAACCGTTGCTCGTTTTCAAGGTGGTTGGAAATAACCGGCTTGCCGGTGCGCAAGGCGAAGCCAGCGGGCGACGCCAGATCGGCCCCGACACTTGCCGAGCCGACAACTCCTTCATCCCAACCAATCCCCGCACGCACAAGCAGTCGGTTCTCGGCCGGAATGTATTCCAATACTTTGCAGTATTCTGCCCCCAGGCCTTCGGCCGTCAGACGGGCAGTGTGATTAAGCAGATCGATGAATTTCGTACCTTGGAGAGCCAAGACTCCGAGTTCGGCGAGTATTTCTTGTTGACGAATGCGCAGGCGGAGAGCGCGACCGGTCAAGTCGTCGGGCTGATGGTTGCCAGACGGCTGCTCAACGATCAGCTCTCCATGATCAGACGATGGGCTCATGAAAAATTTGATAGCACACTGTGAAATTCCGCGTCGAAGAATCGTCTAAGACGGCCCATTTGGAGGGCTGGCGGTAGTTGGAGTTCCACTCCAGATCAATCGGGGTCAGTTCAACAGTTCCGAGCCGACATATGTCCGATTAGCAGCTAATGTCGGAACGCGTTCGAGGCGGTTTGACCGGTCTCCGGAGCCTCGCCAGAATATCGTCCAAAGCCTGTTTTTCAAGCCCGATTCACCGTTTCCCGAAAGTCGTCCATGACCTCTTCCGCCCTCGAAAACGACCTCAAAGCCGCGATCCGTACCATTCCCGACTATCCCAAGCCGGGCATCATGTTTCGCGACATCACCACGCTGCTGGGCGATGCGCGCGCGTTCCGCCGCGCGGTCGACGAGCTGGTGCAGCCCTGGGCCGGCATGAAGATCGACAAGGTCGCCGGCATGGAGGCGCGCGGCTTCATCCTGGGCGGCGCGGTGGCGCACCAGGTGTCGGCCGGCTTCATCCCGATCCGCAAGAAGGGCAAGCTGCCCCATAAGCGCGTAAGCATTGCCTATTCGCTCGAGTACGGCCTCGACGAGATGGAGATGCACGAGGACGCGGTTACATCGGGCGAGCGCGTGATCCTGGTGGACGACCTCATCGCCACCGGCGGCACCGCCGAAGGCGCGGTCAAGCTGCTGCGCCAGATGGGCGCCAATGTGCTGGCCGCCTGTTTCGTCATCGACCTGCCCGAGCTCGGCGGCGCCGACAAATTACGCAAGCTCGACGTGCCGGTGCGCACGCTGATTTCATTCGAGGGGCATTAGCGCGGCTTCGGCCCCCATGGGCCATCGCCACCGATCGGCGGCACGCCGGGCAAAAACGGCTTGGCGCTTTCGCTTTGGGTGCCGCCAGCCCACGGCCCATCGGCCGGCGGATTGCTGGCGATCTGGGCGGGTTCGTCTGCCGCGGCAATCTCCAGCGGCCCCGGATCGTGCCCGCCGGCGAAATTCACCAGTGCCTCGACGCGCTTGTCGACCGGCGGGTGGGTGGCGAAAATATCGGCAAAGCCCTCGCGCGGATTGTCGATGCACATTTCCATCACCGCCGAATTGGCGGCGTGCAGCTCGCCGCGGTTCTCGATCTTGCGCAGCGCCGTGATCATGGCATCGGGATTCTTGGTCAATTCAACGGAACCTGAATCGGCGAGGTATTCGCGCTGCCGCGACAGTGCGTAGCGGATCACGACCGACAGCAGCCAGGCAACCGCGATCAGCACCAGCGCAATGACGATGGCCACACCGGCGCCACCCTTTTTTTCGCCACTACTACCGCTGCCGCGCGATCGGCCCCAGGCGCCCTGGAAGAACAGCCGGAAGATCATCTCGCCGAAGAACGAGATCACGCCGGCGATCACCAAGGCAATCACCATCATGCGCACGTCACCGTTGCGGATGTGGGTGAGCTCGTGGCCGAGCACGGCTTCGATCTCCTGGTCGTTGAGCGCATCGAGCAGGCCGCGCGTCACCGTGATGGAATATTGCTTTTCGTTGAGGCCGGTGGCGAAGGCGTTGAGCGCGTCGTCGTCGGCGATGTGCAGCTTCGGCATGGTGATGCCGCGCGAGATGCACAGGTTCTCCAGGATGTTGTAGAGCCGCGGCTCCTCCTTGCGCGTGACTTCGCTGGCGCCAACAACCGCGTCGATTATCGACTGATGGAATTTGTAGGCAATCAGGATCCACAGCAGGGTGCCGACGGTGGCGAACGGCAACGCCTTGACGAAGTCGAGCCAGGCGGCGCGCAGGAGATAATCGAGCGGCACGTCGCCGTAGATGATAACTTCGGCGACCAGCGCGCCGGCAAACACCAGCACATAGATCATGAGGAACAGGCCGATCAGCAGCGCGACCGAGCGGCGCTTGTTCGATTGGATGTGGGTGTAGAGACCGTAGGCGGCCATTTCTCTTCCTCATACCTCCCCCTGCAAGGGGGAGGTCGCCCGCCGAAGCGTAGCGGAGGCGGGCGGGTGGGGGTCGTTCGGTGGGTGTAACAAAGTGACCCCACCCCGGACCGCCTTGCGGCGGCATAGCCGATGCTTCGCATCGGCGTGATTTTATAACGGCGGCCGTAGGCCGCCTATGCCCTCCCCTTTCAGGGGAGGGATATTCTTTTTTTAAAACTTCACGCTCGGCGCCTGCTCGAGCTGAGCGCGGTTTTCGCCCAGGTCGAAGAACGTGCGATGTGAGAAGCCGAAGATGCCGGCAAACAGCGCAGCCGGGAACTGCTCGATGCCGGTGTTATATTCCTGCACCGCGTTGTTGTAGAAGCGGCGCGAGGCGGCGAGCTTGTTCTCGATGTCCGAGATCTCGCCCTGCAATTGCTGGAAGTTCTGGTTGGCCTTCAGGTCGGGGTAAGACTCGGCGAGCGCGAACATCTGGCGCAGCGCGCCGGTCAGCATGTTCTCCGCCGCCACTTTCTGCTCGACCCCGGGCGCCGCCATGGCCGCGTTGCGCGCCTGGATCACCGCCTCGAGCGTTCCGCGCTCGTGCGCGGCATAGCCCTTCACCGTCTCCACCAGATTGGGGATCAGGTCGTGGCGCTGCTTGAGCTGGACGTCGATGTCGGCGAAGGCCTGATTGGTCCGCTGCCGCATGGCGACAAGGCTGTTGTAGACGCTGATTGCCCAGATCACGATCACGACAACGATGCCGAGAACGACCCAGCTGGTGGTGGACATGGAACGGCTCCTGAAAAACGGTGGAACGGAACAAGCCTAGCCTAGATGGGAGCTTTGCTGCCAACGGCAACGGGCCAGCTTCGGCGATTGAACCCGCAAGTCGCGTCTGGCTTCCGATAACCTATTGGTATCATAGAAAAAAGGCTCCGAGCGTGAGCCCGGAGCCTTTTCGCCAGACGGCTATTCGGGGGGTAAGGGGGGAGCCGCCCGACTGAAAGTCATAGGGCAATAACGCCGACCCCGGGCTTTGGTTCCGGGGCTCGTCCCGATCACCTAGACTTTATCCACAGGGGGGATCGGCCGTCTCAGGATGGTCACGATCCATGAGTTCCATGCCGGGTGTGGGGAGAAAATTCGGAGGCTCATCATGAGTACGGTCATGATCAAGTGCCCCAATACCGGCCTTGCGGTTTCGACCGCGATCGAGACTGAACCGAGTGTGTTCCGTCAATTGCCGAAGGTCGCCTCGCGCATGCTTTGTCCGGCCTGCGGGAAAGAGCATGTCTGGATGACGAGTTCCGCCTGGCTGGCGGGTGCGCCGCGGCTGGTTGAAACGAGGCGTCCAGCGAAAACCGTGGCGGCTTAACTGGCTTCCCGGAACCGCACCGCGGCTTCCAGATCGACCGAAACCAATTGCGACACGCCGCGCTCGGCCATGGTGACGCCGTACAGTCGGCTCATGCGCGCCATAGTGATCGGATTGTGCGTGATGATCACGAAGCGCGTGTCGGTCGACTTGGTCATTTCATCAAGCAAGTCGCAGAAGCGCTCCACGTTGTGATCGTCGAGCGGCGCGTCTACTTCGTCCAGCACGCAGATCGGCGCCGGATTGGTGAGGAACACCGCGAAGATCAGCGCCAGCGCGGTCAGCGCCTGCTCGCCGCCGGATAAGAGTGAGAGCGTCGCCGGCTTCTTGCCGGGCGGCTTGGCCAGGATTTCAAGGCCGGCTTCCAGCGGGTCGTCGCTCTCGATCAGCTGCAATTCGGCGGTGCCGCCGTTGAACAGCCGGGTGAACAGCTGCTGGAAGTGCTTGTTGACCTGTTCGAACGAGGCCAGCAGCCGCTCGCGCGCCTCGCGATTGAGGCTCTGGATGCCGAGGCGCAGTTTCTTGATCGCCTCGGTCAGGTCGTCGCGCTCGGTGGTGAGCGAAGTGTGCTGGGTCTCGACCTCGCGCAGTTCCTCTTCGGCGCGCAGATTGACCGCGCCCAGCCGCTCGCGCTCGCGGCGCAGCCGCTCCAGCCGTTCCTCGATCTCGCTGAGTTCGGGTAGTGGCGCGCCCTCTTTGAACTCCGCCAGCGCGGCCACGCCCGACGGCTCAATCTCCAGCATGTCGTGAATTTCGCGGCCGATGTCTGAAAGCCTGCGCTTGGCGCCTTCGAACTTCTCCTCGGCGCGGGCCAGTTCCTCGCGCGCGGCGCTGGTGGCTTCCAGCGCGGCGCGGGCGTCGCGGTCGGCCTCGGCCAGCGCGTTCTCGGCCTCCTGCAGGCGATCGGCGCAGGCGCGCCGCCCGGCTTCCGCCGCTTCGACTTCGCTGATCAGCGCCTGGCGCTTTTCGGCGAACAGCTGCGGCGCATTCTCGAGTTCGGCGCGGTCGCGCTGAGCCTCGGCGACGCGGCTCGCCAGCGTGGCGATCTGGTTGCGCGCGCCGTCCTGCCGCTGCAGCCAGCCGTCTTTGTCGGTGGCCAGCTGTGACAGCCGGCGGTCGGCGATTTCAGCCTCGCGCACGATCGCCTGCTGCTCGGCGCGCATCTCGGCGAGGCGGGCGCGCTTGGCCGTAATGTCGTCGCGCACGCCGGCTAGCCGGATTTCCAGATCGGTGGCGGGGGCGAGGCTCCCAAGCGCGCGTTCGGCCTCGGCCTTGGCGGCGGTATCTTCGTCGCGGCTGGCGGTCAGGCGCGTGCGGCCTTCGGACAGGGCGGACAGGCGGGCGGCATGACGATTGCGCTCGCGCTCGGCGGCCTCGTGCTGGTCGCGCGCGGCATGCGCCTCGCGCTGACGCTCGCGCGCGGCGGTGCGGGCTCGCGCTTCGGAAGTGGCCGCGGATTGCAGGGCTGCTTCGGCGGCCTCGGCCAAGCCGCGGGCGGCTTCGGCGTCGGCGCGCGCGACTTGCAGCTCGGCCTCGATGTCGGCGAGGCGGGCGCGTTCGGCCAGCCGGCGGGCGGCGCCGGTGGGGGCATGCGCGGCGGCGGCAAAACCATCCCAGCGCCAGAGATCGCCTTCCGGCGACACCAGCCGCTGACCGGGGCGCAGAAGCGCCGCAAGGCGCGGACCGTTTTCGCGATCGGTGACGCCAATCTGATGCAGGCGGCGCGCGAGTTCGGTCGGCGCCTGCACATGCGCCGACAGCGGCGCGACCCCTTCAGGCAGCACCGGGTCGCCGGCGTCGATCGCCGAGCCCATCCAGCGCATCGGCGCCGACGGATCGACCGGCGCATCGAGGTCGTCGCCGAGCGCGGCGCCAAGCGCCTTCTCGTAGCCCTTCTCCACCGAGACGTGGTCCATCACCGGCGGCCACAGGTTCTTGCTCTCGACCGCGAGCACCTTGGACAGCGTCTTGGCCTCGGTCTCCAGCCGCTGCACGCGGCGTTCGGCCTCCGCCAATGGCGCGCGCGAGGCCTCGAGTTGCGCCCGCGCCGCGGCATGCGCGGCTTCCGCCGCGAGCGCGGCGGCCTCGGCGGCGGCGATGGCGGCTTGCCCCTCGTCGACCGCCGCCGAAAGCGCAGCGAGGTCGGGGCCGGAGGCCTGCTGCAGCGCGCTCAGTTCGCACTCGATTTCGGTGATTTCGGCTGCGAGGCGCGCGGCGCGGTCGCCGTGCTCGCGCGCGGCGTTCTCCAGCTGGTGGCGCTGCGCGGTAAGGTCGGCGAGCGTGGCGGTCAGCTCGGCGAAGATCGTCTCGGCCGCCGACAATGCGCCGTCGGCCTCCGCTACCTTGGCATCGACGCCGCTGCGGCGGCCGGCGCTTTCGCGCGCCTCCGCCCGGATGGTCTCTTCCTCGGCGGCGAGCCGCGCCAGCGCCGCTTGCGCGTCGGCGGCAAGCTGCTGCTCGCGCTCGCCATCGGCGGCGAACTGCTTGAGCCGCAGTTCGAGTTCGGCGATGCGGTCCTTGGCGCGCTGCTCCTCGCGATCGAGATCCTGGCGGGCGACGTTGAGCCGGTGCAAGGCGGCACCGGCGCGCGCCTCGGCCTCGCGCAAGCTGGGCAACGCGGCCTGTGCGTTGGCTTGGCGCGTGGAGGCTTCCGCCTGCGCGCCCGTGCGCTCGGCGACCTCTCGCACGCAAAAGTCCTTGGCGCGCTCGGCTTCGGCCACCTCGTTGCTCGCGGCGGTCCAGCGCAGGTGGTAGAGCGTGGCCTCGGCCTTGCGCACTTGCGCCGACACGGTGCGATAGCGGATCGCCTGGCGCGCCTGCTTCTTCAGCGCGTCCATCTGAGTGGCGAGCTGGCCGATCACGTCTTCCAGCCGCAGCAGATTGGCTTCCGCGGCTTTGAGCCGGAGTTCCGCCTCATGCCGGCGGGCATGCAGGCCGGCGACGCCGGCGGCTTCCTCCAGCACGCGGCGGCGCTGTTCGGGCTTGGCTTGGATAATCTCACCGATGCGGCCCTGGTGCACCAGCGCCGGCGAGCGCGCGCCGGTCGAAGCGTCGGCGAACACGATCTGCACATCGCGGGCGCGCACTTCGCGGCCGTTGATGCGATAGGCCGAGCCGGCCTCGCGCTCGATGCGCCGCGCGATCTCGATGATGTCCTGGTCGTTGAAGGCGGCCGGCGCCGAGCGCTCGCTATTGTCGATGGAGATCGCCACTTCGGCATTGTTGCGCGCCGGGCGCGAATTGGAGCCGGAGAAGATCACCTCGTCCATCGAGGAGGCGCGCATGGATTTGTGCGAGGATTCGCCCATCACCCAGCGCAGCGCTTCGACCAGGTTCGACTTGCCGCAGCCGTTCGGTCCGACCACGCCGGTGAGCCCCGGCTCGATCAGAAAATCGGTCGGCTCGACAAACGACTTGAAACCGATCAGGCGCAGCCGCGTAAGTTTCATACTTCATGCCTCAAGCACCAAGCGGGATGAACGCCCGTTGGCACGCCGGGTTTTACAGTGGACAGTTAAGCAATCCGGCCAGGGACTTGGCCCCGGACCGTGGTGAGCGTGCGACGCATTGGCCGGAGAATGAATCTTCGCGCGCGCTTGAGCAACAGAGTTGCGAGCAGCTGGGGTGGTTTTCCAGACCTTTCGGGGGTCGGACGGCAGAATTATGCCGGCAAGGGCCCCAACCGGGACCCCGCCGGCGCCGAAAAACCCTTTTCAGCCCTTGAGATAGGGCTCGATCAGCTTCGCCATGTCCTCAATGGAGAGGGCGCCCGGCGCCTTGGTGCCGTTGATGAAGAAAGTCGGCGTCGACTCGACTTTGAACTGGTTCGCCGCGCGCTGGCGGACGCTTTCGATGCCGTCCAGCACCTTCTGATTCGACAGGCAGGCATCGAAAGTCTGCTGCGTGAAGCCGGCCTGCTTGGCGATGGCGAAGAGCGGCGCCAGCGGCTTTTCGACTGCCCAGGTGCGCTGCTGGCGGAAAAGCGTGTCGACCAGGGCAAAATACCGGGTCTTGTCGTCCTGCCCGGTGCAGCGCGCCAGCATGAAGGCGGCGGCCGCCAAGCTGTCGATCGGGAATTCACGGAAAATGAAGCGGACCTTGCCGGTGTCGATGTAGCGCTTCTTGAGTTCAGGGAAGGTTTGCTCATGGAAA
Source organism: Hyphomicrobiales bacterium (assembly GCA_016185205.1). Lineage (GTDB taxonomy): Bacteria > Pseudomonadota > Alphaproteobacteria > Rhizobiales > Xanthobacteraceae > Pseudolabrys. Next base: position 28,425 of record JACPOA010000020.1, read on the forward strand.
TGCGCGCAGTGCGAGCAGGTCATAGAGGCATATTCGATCACCGTGACCGGCGCCTTGTCGTCGCCCATGACCATGTCGGGCAGCGCGTCCGGCTTGAGCAGATCGGCGGGCGGTATGGTTTGCGCCAGCGCGGCGCCGTCGAAACGCGGCAGCGCGGAGACGCCGAGCACGGCGAGGCTGAGCGCCGCGACGGCGGTGCTGTGGCAAAATTCACGTCGGGTGATACGCAATTGAGGCTCCGTGGGCTGAAACCGGTTCCGATAAGGGCATTGGCTAGCTGGATACGGTAATTGTGGCAATGGCGGGCCGTTCTGCCAAGGCATAGCTGACCCTCACTTTCGCTTGATGGACGCCCCCAATCTGGCCAGCGCCTGGCGCAGGTTCTCGTCCTCGATCTCCGGCAGGCTCTCGGCAATGCGGGCGGCCACGGCCGGATCGGGCGGCGGCGGCGCCTTGCGCGGCTCGCGGCGGCGCAGCGGCGCCTGGCGCAGCGCGATGCGGCCGATCGCCTGCCAGCCGAAAAAGCGGTTGACCCGCTCCAGGATCACCGCCGAAAGGTGCTGGATTTCGATCGCCGCCGGGCCTTCCACCCGCAGCACCAGCGTGGCCGGCCCGGCCGCCTCCTCGCCCACCGCGCGCGGCCAGGCGATCTTCATCGGCTCGCTGTGGGCGGCGACCTCCGGTCCGACGATGTCGCCCCAGCGCGCCAGAATCTCGGCCGAGGCGAAGCCTTGCGTCTTGAGGACGTCGCTCAGGGTGGCACCCATGAACTCCGAAAGCGGCCGGGGAAAACTGCGCGAAGGCTTGGTCATAGAGAGTGCTCTCATGCCATCGTCGGCGCGATGACGGTAGCAGTCCGATTGCCCAGGCGAAAGAAAGACGCGAGCGCGCCGGAGCCGGCCGACCTGCTGGCCTGGTACGACCGCCACCGCCGCGTACTGCCATGGCGCTTGGAGGCTTGGCGCGCGCGCCGCGGCGAGCGGGCCGATCCTTATGCCGTGTGGCTGTCGGAAATCATGCTGCAGCAGACCACGGTAAAGACGGTCGCGCCCTATTACGCGCGCTTCCTGGTCCGTTGGCCGACGGTGGCCGCGCTCGCGACCAGCGATCTCGACGACGTGCTGCGCGCCTGGGCGGGGCTCGGCTACTACGCGCGCGCCCGCAATCTGCATGCCTGCGCGCGCGCGGTGGTCGAGCGCCACGGCGGGATTTTCCCGCACAGCATCGATGCTTTGCGCGCGCTGCCCGGCATCGGCGACTACACGGCGGCGGCGGTGGCGGCGATCGCGTTCGATGAGCGGGCGGTGCCGGTGGACGGCAATGTCGAGCGCGTGGTGGCGCGGCTCTTTGCCGTGGAAGAGAAGCTTCCCGCGGGGAAGACGCTCATCAAGCGGCTGGCGACGTCGCTGCTGCCGCAACGCCGCGCCGGCGATTTCGCGCAAGCGCTGATGGACCTCGGCGCCACCATCTGCTCGCCCAAGCGGCCGGCCTGCGCGCTGTGCCCGTGGAACGAGCCGTGTCTGGCGTGCGCGCACGGGCGTCAAGAGGACTTCCCGCGCAAGGCGCCCAAGCGCGCGGGCCGCCTGCGTCGCGGTGCGGCCTTCGTGGCGCTACGCGCCGACGGGCGCGTGCTGCTGCGCCAGCGCCCCGAGAAAGGCCTGCTCGGCTCGATGACCGAGGTGCCGGGCAGCGACTGGACGCATGATTTCGATATCGCGACCGCGCTTGCGGCTGCGCCGCGCCTGCGCGCCAAGCCGAAGTGGCGCAAGCTTGCCGGCGTCGTGACCCATGTGTTCACGCATTTCCCGCTCGAGCTCACGGTATTCGTCGCGCAGGTGCCGCGCGCGACGCGCGCGCCCGAGCACGCGCGCTGGGTGAAGCTTGCGGACCTGCCTGGCGAAGCGCTGCCGAACATCATGCGCAAGGTACTGGCGCACGCCCTCGACAACGAGGCCCGCTGATCAAATCGCCGGAATACCGGACGTGGCGGCCAGGAAGGCGTTCTCCGCGCGCTCGATCTCGTCGGGCTTCGACCGCTTGCGGGCGGCGGCCTTACGATTGATCTTGCGCTTGGCGATGCCGTTGAGCTTCTTGTCGGTCGCCTTCTCTTCCTTGAGGTTCATCGCCAGCAGCTTGGCGACATTGGGACGGCCCAGGAGCTTGGCCCAGGACACCAGCGTGCCGTAGCGCGCGATCTCGTAGTGCTCGACCGCCTGTGCCGCCGCGATCAGTGCGGCATTGAGCACCATCTTGTCGGCGACTTCGCCGGCGATCTCGTTCGCCTCTTCGATCATGCCGTCGATGGCCGGGCACTTGGTGCCTTGCGGGATCGACTTGATCATTTTGAAGGCGCGGTCGAGCCGCTTGATATGACCCTTGGTCTGCTTGAGATGGGTGTTGAAGCCCTTCTTCAGCTCGGCGTCCGAGGCCTTGGCCGCCATATCCGGCAGCGCTTTCTCGATTTGACGCTCGGCATAGTAGATGTCCTGCAGATTGTGCAGGAACAGTTCTTCGACGGTTTGAATATCGGGTGAAAACCAACCCATGGCGCGCCTCCCTTTCATTGCTGCTGCAATAATGCCGGGGCGGCGGCGCAAGTTCCCAAGCGGCGCAAAGAGGGCTAGGAAACCAGCCGAAGACTCTTCAAAGGGAGGACACCAGCATGGCTATCGAACGTCACGACATCGGCCCACGCATGAGCAAGGCGGTGGTGCACGGCAACACCGTCTATCTTGCCGGCATCGTCGCGGATAATCCGAAGGGCAAGAGCGTCACCGAGCAGACCAAGAGCGTCCTCGGCCAGATCGACGCCCTGCTGGCCAAGGCCGGTAGCGACAAGAGCAAGCTATTGTCGGCTAATATCTGGATCACCGACATGGCCAATTTCGCCGAGATGAACGCTGTGTGGGATGCCTGGGTTTCGCCGGGCAACACGCCGGCGCGCGCCACGGTCGAGGCCAAGCTCGCAGCGCCCGATTACAAGCTCGAGATCATGGTGATGGCGGCAAAATAGGCGGCTCCCAAGGGGATAGTTTCATGGCATTCGACTTCAGCCCGCTGTTTCCAGCCGGGTTGCCGCCACCCGCGGTGCGATGGAGCGGCGCGCCCAGATTCAACTTCACCGGCGGCAATAACGACCCTGACGAACTGCCGCTCGAGGGCCTGATGGCAGCGGCGCAATCGGTGCTCGCGCGCGAGGGCCGGACGCTGGCGCACTACGGGCTGCGCAGCGGGCCGCAGGGCTATCTGCGTTTACGCGAATTTCTCGCCGGCAAGCTCAAGCGCGATGCCGGCATTGGCTGCAATGCCGACGACATTCTGATCGTCTCCGGCTCGCTGCAGGCGCTCGATCTGGTCAACGGCGCGCTGCTGGCGCGCGGCGACACCGTCATCGTCGAGCAGGACAACTACCAGGGCACGCTGACGCGGTTGCAGCGGCTTGGCGTCACCGCGGTCGGCATCCCGCTCGACCGCGGCGGCATGCGCATGGATGCCCTTGAAGCAGCGCTGGCCCAGCTCAAAAGCCGGAATGTGCGGCCGAAATTCATCTACACGATTCCAACGGTGCAGAACCCGACCGGCACGATCTTGGACGAGGGCCGGCGAGCGACCTTGCTCAAGCTCGCCGACGCTTACGGGGTGCCGATTTTCGAGGACGATTGCTACTCCGATCTGATCTGGAGCGGAGAGCGGCCGCGCTCGCTCCACGCTATGAGCAAGGCGGAGAACGTCATCCATATCGGCTCGTTCTCGAAATCCATCGCGCCCGCGCTGCGCGTCGGTTTCATCGTCGCGCCATGGGCGATGATGTCGCGCATGCTGGCGCTCAAGACCGACGCCGGATCGGGCGCGCTGGAACAGATGGTGCTGGCCGAATATTGCGCGCCGCACTTCACCGAACATGTGCCCGAGCTGCGGCGGGGCTTACGCAAAAAGCTCGAGACGCTGATGGAATCGCTCGCCGAACAGTTCGGCACGGCTGCCGAATTCGATGACCCGAAGGGTGGAATCTTTCTGTGGGTGAAGCTGCCGGACAACGTCGACACGTTGAAGCTTTATCAGTCCGCGCTCGCCGCCGGCGTCGCCATCAATCCCGGCCCGGAATGGTCGACCGACAAGGCGCACAGCATAAGCCGCATGCGGCTTTGTTTCGCCAGTCCCTCGCATGCAGAGATTCGCGAGGGCATTGCGGTGCTGGCCGACATCTGCCGCAAGGAATTCGGCGTGCCGGAGCGCAGCGCCAATGTCGAGCGCGGGGCGGGGGCGTGAGCGTGGGCGTGCAACAGCCCGGAATTCTGGCGATCTGGAACGATTGCCGCGCCGGCCGCGAGGCTGAATTCGAGGCATGGTTCCAGGGCGAACATCTGCTCGAACGGCTTGCCGTTCCCGGCTTCTTGCTCGGCCGGCGTCATGCGGCGATTTCGGGCAGTTCCGGCTATTTCAATTTCTATGTCGTCGAGACGCCCGCCGTGCTGACGTCGAAGCTCTATCTCGAACGGCTCGACAATCCGACCCCGATGACGCGCAAGGTGATGTCCGAAATTTTCATCAACATGAACCGGACAGTGTGCCATAGCACGCTCCGGCGCGGCGGCTTTCGCGGCGCCTATGCCGTCACGGCGCGGTTCAACGAGCAGCCCGATACCGGCGCGCTGACCGCGCTGGCGGATCTTCTGGTGCAAGACCCCGGCATTGCGGTTTGCGAAATCTGGAGCGCAGTTGACCCGGCAGGCCAGCCGGTGTCGATGGAGGAAAAACTGCGTGGCGGCGACAAGAAGATCAAAGCCTGCCTGATGGTCGATACGCTGCGTCAGGGCGACGCCGAGAAACTCGGCGGGCGATTGTCGAAGGAATTCGCCGGGGCAGAGATCGGGGTGTTTCGCGTGCTCTGCCAGCTCGGCCGCGGGGATGTGTAGGAAATCTATTCGGCCGCTTCTGCCATCTCCGAGCGCACTTGCGCGCGCAGCTCGTCGATCAGCCGCAGGCCCTTCGGCGTTTGCAGATGCCAGAAGGTCCAGCCGTTGCAGGCTTCCAGGCCTTGCGCCAGCGCTCCGATGCGATGGATCGAGCCGACCGAGTCGCCGAGTAAGACCGCGCCGTCGGCGCGCACCGTTGCTTTGTGGCGTTTCTTGGCGTCGACCAGCATAGCGCCGGGCGAAACTAGCCCGCGCTCGATCAGCGCCGAGAACGCCACCCGCGGCGCTTCGCGCGCGGTCACGAACGGGGCGATCGAGGGTGAGGGCACGACCTGCACATTGGCGATGCGCTTTTCGGCGGCCTTGGCGTATTTCGTCTCGCGCTCGATGCCGATGAAGCGGCGGCCGAGCCGCTTAGCCACCGCGCCGGTGGTGCCGGTGCCGTTGAACGGGTCGAGCACCAGATCGTCCGGTCGCGACGACGAGAGAATGACGCGCGCCAGCAGCGCTTCCGGCTTCTGGGTCGGATGCAGCTTCTTGCCGTCGGCGCCTTTCAGGCGCTCCTCGCCGGTGCAGAGCGGGAAGGTCCAATCCGAGCGCATCTGGATGTCTTCGTTGCCGGCTTTGAGCGCCTCGTAGTTGAAGGTGTAGCCCTTGGCGGTATCGCGCGAGGCCCAGATCAGCGTCTCATGCGCATTGGTGAAGCGGCGGCCGCGGAAATTCGGCATCGGGTTGGTCTTGCGCCAGATCACGTCGTTGAGGATCCAGAACCCGAGATCCTGCATGATGGTGCCGACGCGGAAGATGTTGTGATAGGAGCCGATCACCCAGATGGTGCCGGCCGGCTTCAGCACGCGGCGGCAGGCGGCGAGCCAGCGTTTGGTGAAATCGTCATAGTCGGCGAAGCTGTCGAACTTGTCCCAGTTGTCGGTGACTGCGTCGACATGCGAATCGTCCGGTCGCTTGAGGTCGTTGGCGAGCTGGAGATTGTAAGGCGGGTCGGCGAACACTAGATCGACGCTCGCCGCCGGCAGCTTCGCCATCTCGGCGACGCAGTCGCCGACCAGGATGCGATGCTGATGGGGAGTCTCTGAAACTCCACGGGGCGCCCGTGAGGGCGCCCCGCGACGCGACACAACCATGACTCAGTACTCTGACTCAGGCGACGCGGTCGGCGACGCGGGACCTACAACCGACAGTCCGGACTATGGCGGCTCAAGGTGAAAAAACGGTTTATGAAACTGTCCTATTACTGGGCAAATTCTGCCTATTGTACTGGGGCTTAGCGGAACTTCGCGAGGGCCGCGGTGCCGCCGCATTGGACGCAGACAGCGGCTTCGGCAATGATTATGACGCGTCGTTTGGAGGGTTTTTGAATGCGCTGGGATGATTTCCGCCGCAGCGACAATGTCGAGGACGACCGCGAGGGCGGCGGCGGCGGGTTCGGACTGCCGATGGGCGGCGGCGGGCTCGGCATCGGTACCGTGGTGGTGCTCGGCCTGATCGGCTGGGCGCTCGGCATCGATCCGAGCGTGCTGATCGGCGGCGCCGAGATGGCCAGCCGCGGCGGCGGCTCGCAATATCAGCAGCCCTATCGGCAGCCCAGCCGGCGCACCGGCTTGCCCAAGGACGAGGCGGGCGATTTTGTCGCAGCCGTGCTCGGCAATACCGAAGACACCTGGAGCAAGGTTTTCCAGGAAGGCGGCCAGCAATACCGCGCGCCCAAGCTGCGGCTGTTCGCCGGCTCGGTGCAGGGCGGCTGCGGTTTCGCACAGGCCGCGATGGGTCCGTTCTACTGCCCGAACGACAAGCGCATCTATCTCGATACTTCGTTCTTCAAGGCGATCGAGACGCGCTTCCGCGGTTGCCAGGGCAAGGCCTGCAAATTCTCACAGGCCTATGTGATCGCGCACGAGGTCGGCCATCACGTGCAGAACCTGCTCGGCACCTTGCCGAAGGCGCAGTCCGAGCAGCGCGCCGCCGGCAGCAAGGCGGCGGCCAACCGCATCCAGGTGCGGGTCGAATTGCAGGCCGATTGCTTCGCCGGCGTTTGGGCGAACCGCTCCGAACAGCGCAAACAATTTCTCGATGCCGGCGACATCGATGCGGCCTTGCAGACCGCGACGGCCATCGGCGACGACACGTTGCAAAAAAACACGCAAGGACGCGTCGTGCCGGATGCCTTTACCCACGGTTCGGCGGAGCAGCGCAAGCGCTGGTTCATGAACGGGTTCACGCAGGGCAAACTGGCGGCCTGCAATACGTTCAGGGCGGTGCAGCTGTAACGGTCAATCCGGTACGGCGCGCATGCGCCGGATCCGGAATCCAGATGCAGCCCGCGAACTCGATTTCTGGATTCCGGGTTCGCACGCTTACGCGTGCGCCCCGGAATGACGTAGGAGAAACAAGTGCCCGGCCTCGACGAAACCCGACAATTCGTGCCGCTCAAGATCGCCGTGCTGACCGTGTCCGACACGCGCGAGCTGGCCGACGACAAGTCCGGCAACACGCTGGTCGAGCGCATCCGCGCCGCCGGCCATGTGCTGGCCGAGCGCGCCATCGTCAAGGACGACGTCAAGGCGATCCGCCAGCGGGTGAAGGCCTGGATCGCCGACAAATTCATCGACGTGGTCATCACCACCGGCGGCACCGGCTTCACCGGCCGCGACGTGACGCCGGAGGCGGTCGAGCCGCTGTTCGAGAAACGCATGGACGGCTTCTCGACGCTGTTCCTGCTGGTGAGCGAGAAAAAGATCGGCACCTCGGCGATCCAGACGCGCGCCAGCGCTGGCGTCGCCAATGCGACTTATGTTTTTTGCCTGCCAGGTTCGCCCGGCGCCTGCAAGGACGCCTGGGACGAGATCCTGCTGCACCAGCTCGACTACCGTTACCGGCCGTGCAATTTCGTGGAGATATTGCCGCGGCTTGACGAGCATTTGCGGCGAGGGAAGGCGAAAGGCGCCAAGACGTAAATTACAACTCCAAATCCCAGAACTCGGCGACGACGTCCTGACTCCAGGAGCGGCGTTTTTCGGATGACGTCAACTTGAAGCCTGCATTCTCATAGATGTGGCGGGCAGCGGTCAGCACGCCGTGCGTCCACAGCGTGATTTTCGTGTAGCCGGCCTCGCGCGCGAAGGCGATGCATTCGTCCACCAGCCGCGCACCCAGCCCAAGCCCGCGTCCTTTCGGATCGACCAGCAGCAGGCGGATGCGGGCGACGTCGTCGGCATCCTTCACCAACATCACCGTTCCGACATTTTCGCCGTTCATCTCGGCGATCCAGCAGCGCTCGCGTTTGGGGTCGTACTTGTTGACGAAGTCGGCGACGATCTGCGCGCACAGGCCTTCGAACGGATCGGTCCAGCCGTATTCCTGGGCGTAGAGCTGGGCGTGGCGGGTGACGATCCAGCCGAAATCGCCGTGGCGCGGGGCGCGCAGGATAGTGTTTGATTTTTCGGCAGGTTTTACCGCGCCGCCATCGAGCAGCGTCTCGATCGTATCCATGGCGGCGACCAATCGCGCCTGCTGCGCGGGTTTGAGTTTGCCAAGCATCGCGGCCGCTTGCTGCTGCGAACGCCGCTCGAACGGCGCGAAGGTCTTGGCGCCGCGCGCGGTCAAGGCGAGGTAGCTCTGGCGCGCATCCTTTAGGGAAGTCTTGCGGGCGATCAGTCCGAGTTTCTCGAAATTGCGCAGCACGCGGCTTAAGTATCCCGCGTCGAGATCGAGCGCGCGGCCGATGTCGCTGGCGGTAAGCCGCTCGCCAAGTTTGTCAGCTTGCGCGATTTCATAGAGCACGCGCATCTCGGCCAGCGAATAGGAGCTGCCGAGATAGGTTTTGCGCAGCACGCCGATCTGCCGCGTGTAGAAGCGGTTGAAGCGGCGCACCGCGGCGATGCGTCGCTGGCCGGCGGCGGTCATGGCGGCAGGTTCGGACAGATACTTGACTAAGTCAAGTATTTAACCGGCAACGAAACGCGCTCCCGTCGGCAGCATTGTGATCCGCCGGCGGCCGAGGCGGGCCAGCAGCGCAGCCTCGGCGTCGGCCTGCGCGGGATGTCCGCCGATCGCGTCGTAGAAACGCCGCGCAATCAGCAGTCCCTGCTCGGGTCTGGCGCCGCCGCCGAGCGCCACCCGCAGCAGCGCGATCACCTCCGACAGGCCCGGGCGCAGCAGGTCGGCGGCGGCGGGCGGGCGGAACACGGCGGCGCGCGCCGCGCCGTCCAGCATGTCGGTTGCCTGCATGAAGACATCGGCGGCCGCGATCCAGCCCGGCTCCGGCACGCAGCCGGCGCGCAGAAACATGAGCCAGGGCGTGCGCGTGCTGGCCGCCGCCGCCTTGAGCCGCGCACCCAGCGGCGCGCTGGAACTGATGAAGTGGCAGCCGGCGATGTCCGCCACCTCGGCGGTTGCGTCGCGCGAGCTGGCATCGGCCACGATCACTTCGCCCAGCAGGCCGGCGGTTGCACCGGGAACCAGCGCGGCCAAAGTCGGCACCAGCGCGCGTTCCGATTCGTGGGTGGCAATGATGACGCTGAGCATGGAACTCAGGGGCCGGTGACGGGTTTGCACCATATCAGGTGGCATTCACTTTGCTGCCTACGAGATCCGGCCCCGATTGCGCAAATTGTGGGCGCTCAAAGAATGTTCTTGTTTCGTTCTTAATGTCTGATTAGGTTACCGCCATGGCTCGATCAAACGCAGCCCTGAGACGCCCGCCGGTGAAGGAGCTGCCCTCCGCGCCGGCGGGCGAATTTGTCGATGACTTGACCGGCCTGCTCGGTGTCGTGGTCGAGCATGAGCGCCGGCGCGGGCGCGGCGCGCAGAGCAACGCATCGGGCCGCTACGAGCCGATCGCGCGCGTCGCCTTCGACGACGGCTGGCGCACGCTCGACGAGTTGCCGCCGTTCAAGACCACGGTGACCAACGACGCCACCCGCAAGATCATCACCCGCAACGAGTCGCCCGACATCGGCTTCGACCGTTCGATCAATCCCTATCGCGGCTGCGAGCATGGCTGCGTTTACTGCTACGCGCGCCCGACCCACGCTTTTCTCGGCCTGTCGCCCGGGCTCGATTTCGAATCCAAGCTGTTCGTGAAGCCGGAGGCGGCCGAACTCTTGGAGCGCGAATTGTCGGCACCCGGCTATCAGCCCAAGGTGATCGCCATCGGCACCAATACCGATCCCTACCAGCCGATCGAGCGGCGCTACAAAGTGATGCGCCGTATACTGGAAGTGCTCGACCGCGCCGGCCATCCGGTCGGCATCGTCACCAAGTCGGCGCTGGTGCTGCGCGATCTCGACATCCTGGCACGCATGGCGGAACGCAAACTGGCCAAGGTCGCGCTGTCGGTGACCACGCTCGATCCTGATCTGGCGCGCAAGATGGAGCCGCGTGCGGCCACGCCGATGCGCCGGCTGGAAACGCTGCGGCGGCTCGCGCAGGCCGGCGTTCCGACCACCGTGATGGTGGCGCCGATCATCCCGGCGCTCAACGATATGGAGATCGAGCGCATCCTCGACGCGGCGCAGGCGGCCGGCGTGAAGGAAGCCGGCTACGTGCTGCTGCGCCTGCCGCTGGAGGTGCGCGACCTGTTCCGCGAATGGCTGATGGCGAACTATCCCGACCGCTATCGTCACGTGTTCAAGCTGATCCGCGATACGCGCGGCGGCAAGGATTACGACTCGACTTGGGGGCGGCGCATGAAGGGCAGCGGGCCCTATGCCTGGATGATCGGGCGGCGCTTCGAGATGGCCTGCGAGAAGCTCGGCCTCAATGCGACGAAATATTCGCTCTCGACCGCGCATTTCCACGCGCCCAAGCCGGGGGCGGAGCAGCTCAGTCTGTTTGAATCATGAGCGAGCCGCAGGCGCTATTATCGCTGGTGACGCTCGGCGTTGCAAACCTAAAACGCAGCATCGACTTTTATGAGAAGCTCGGCTTCCGCCGCAAAGCGCAAGGGGCCGAGGGCGTCGGCTTTTTCCAGGCCGGCGCCTGCGCCATCGCGGTTTTTCCATCGGAGGAACTGGCCAAGGACGCCAATGTCGCCCTCGAAGGCATGGCGGGGACGTTCCGCGGTGTTGCCCTGGCCTGGAATTGCCGATCGGAAGGCGAGGTCGACGCGGCGATCGCGCGCGCCCGCGGCGCCGGCGCCACAGTGCCCAAAGCGGCGCAGAAGACGTTCTGGGGCGGCTATGCCGGATACTTCGCCGATCTCGACGGGCACTTTTGGGAGGTTGCGTATAATCCGGGGTTTCCGCTGTCGGACGACGGGCGTCTGCTTATCCCGGATTGACTTGCCTTCCTTGCGGCGCAGGATCGCCGCATGAGTCGCCGAACCGCCACTTCACGCTTGCCGTTGAAGGAGCCGATCCTGCGTCCGACTTTCCGGCGCGAGCGGCGCGCGCTCAACAACGGCATTTTCCCGATCGCCGGCTGCGACGAGGCGGGCAGGGGACCGCTCGCCGGTCCGGTGGTGGCCGCCGCGGTGATCCTCGATCCGGCGCGCATCCCGCGCGGCTTGAACGATTCCAAGAAGCTCGACGCCGCGGCGCGCGAAATTCTGTACGAAAAAATCTGCGCCAGCGCGCAAGTGGCGGTGGCGTTCGGCGCGGTCGCGCGCATCGATCGCGACAATATCCTACGCGCCTCGCTCTGGGCGCTGGCGCGCGCCGTCAAGGCCTTGGCGGTGCGGCCGCGGCTGGTGTTCGTCGACGGCAATCACAAGATCGATGTGGCTTGCGACTGCCAGGCGGTGATCAGCGGCGATGCGCTGATCGCCTCGATCGCGGCGGCCTCGATCGTCGCCAAGGTCACCCGCGATCGGCTGATGAAGCGGCTGGCCTTGGCCCATCCCGGCTACGGCTTCGAGCGCCATATGGGTTACAGCGTGCCGGAGCATTTCGAGGCGCTGGCTCGCCTGGGGCCGACCATCCACCACCGCAGGTCGTTTGCGCCGGTAGCGGCCAGGCTTGCCGCTTTGGGTGCGGTTTCCGACGAGGTGGCGGCCGAGTTGTTGCCTCTTTAGCCCGTGTTCTCTATCTCTGCTGCTCGCCTGTTTTAGAACATTCCGCGCGGGCCAATGCATTACGTCTCCCTGATCATCGAATTCCTGCGCGGGCGCCCGGTGGTGGTGTTTTGGACCGCGGCGCTGACGCAAAGCCTACTGTGGACCGTGATCCCGACACTCTTCTACAGCGCGCCACCGGGCGATGTGCCCCTACTCCTGGCCATCGGTCATGAATTCGTGCTCGGCAGCTATCTCGGGCCGCCGCTGGCGTTCTGGCTGGGCGAGATCGCATTTCGTGTGGCCGGCAGCTTCGGGCTCTATGTGCTGGCGCAAGCCTGCATCGTCGCAGCCTTATGGGCGGTGTTCACGCTCGGGCGCGCCATTGTCGGCACGCGCCACGCCGTGCTCGGCGTGCTGCTGATGGTCGGCATCGCCGCCTTCACGGTGCCGAGCCCGGATTTCGGCCCGGCCGTGCTGGCGGCGCCGCTATGGGCGCTGGCGTTGCTGCATTACTGGCGCGCCATCGGCGAAGGCCAACGCGGCGCCTGGTTCCTGCTCGCGCTCGATCTCGGCCTGCTGCTGCTGGCGAGTTACGTCGGCCTGATCCTGTTCGCGCTGATGATCGCCTTCACGCTTATCACCGCGCGCGGCCGGCGCGAGTTGCTCCATCCGGAACCGTGGATTGCGGGCGTGCTGCTCGCCATCGTGGTGTTTCCGCATGCCGCCTGGCTGGCGGGCGCGCGCGACCTCGTGCTCGATGGGTTCAATGACAGCGCGGCCGTTGCCGGCAGGCTGTCGCCGGGCGTCTGGCTGTGCGTGGCGCTGGTGGCGACCCATCTCGGCCTTGCTTTGCTGGTCGCGCTGGCGAGCGGCTGGCCGCGCCAGCGCAACGAACGCGCGCCGGAGATCGACCGCAATCCGGTCGAGCCGTTCGCGCGGTTGTTCGTCTACGTCTTCGCGCTGGCGCCGGCGTTGTGCGCGATTGTCATCGCGTTTGCGAGCGGGCGGCTGGGGCCGCTCGAGCGCGTCGCGCCGCTGGTGGTGCTCTCCGGCCTGGCGGTCGTGGTCGCCGCCGGCGATCGAGTGCCGCTTTATCGCGAGCGGCTGGTGTCGACGGCTTGGCTCGCTCTGCTGGTGGCGCCGCCGGTGCTGGTCGTGCTCGGCCTGCTCCTGGTGCCGTGGACGGTGCCGGTCGATCTCAAGATCGCGCAGCCGGCCAATCTGCAAGGCAGTTACTTTGCCGATACGTTCCAGCGCCGTACCGGCAAGCCGCTGGCGTTTGTGAGCGGGGATGCGCGCATCGCGCCGCTGGTCGCGCTCGGCGCGGCCAGCCGGCCGCATGTCTATTTCGCCTGGGCGCCGCAGCGCAGCCCGTGGGCGAACGCGGCCGATGTCGGCGCGCAGGGCGGCATCCTGGTGTGGCCGGCAGCCGACAATGTCGGCTCGCCACCGGCGACGCTGAAATCGCAGTTCCCCGCCATGGTGCCGGAAGTGCCGCGCGTGTTCTCACGCTCGGTGCAAGGCCTGCTGCCGCTTATCCGCGTGGGCTGGGCCGTGTTGCGCCCGCCGGCTGCGCCTTAGCGTGCTCGCGTTTAATGATAACTCTCGCCTTCGCGCACCTTGCCGCGGAACAGCCAGTAGATGAACGCGACGTAGCCGAGCACGAACGGCAGCAGCAGCAGCGTGCCGAACAGCATGAAGATCTGGCTGGCCGGCGCCGCGGCGGTGTCCCAGACGGTAAGCGAGGGCGGCACCAGATAGGGAAAGTTGGAAATCACCAGCCCGAAATAGCCCAGCATAAATAACGCGATCGCCGCCAGGAACGGCGGCACGTCGCGGCGCTGCTCGATCCAGCGCCAACATGCGAAAGCCGTGAGCGCGGTTACCACCGGCACCGGCCACAGGAAATAGATATTCGGAGCCGAGAACCAGCGCGCCGCGATGCGCGGCTCGGCCAGCGGCGTCCACAGGCTCACCGCCGCCATGAAGCCGAGCATGGCCAGCAATAATATCTTCGATTGGCGGCGTGCGCGTTCGGCCACCGGCCCTTCCGTCTTCATTACCAGCCAGGTGGCGCCGAGCAGGGCGTAGCCGGCAATCAGTGCCACGCCGCAAACAATCGCGAACGGTGTTGCCCAGTGAAAGGACCCGCCGGCATAGGCACCGTCACGCACCGGAATGCCCTCGATCATTCCGCCGAGGATCACGCCCTGCGCCAAGGCGGCGAGCGTCGAGCCGATGACGAAGGCGACGTTCCACTTGCTCTTGCTGCGCGAGACGATGCGGAATTCGAACGCGATGCCGCGGAACACCAGCGCCAGCAGCATCACGATCACCGGCAGATAGAATGCCGGCATGATCACCGCATAGGCACGCGGGAACGCCACGAGCAATCCGGCGCCGCCCAGCACCAGCCAGGTCTCGTTGCCGTCCCAGAACGGGGCAATCGAACGCATCATCTGGTCGCGTTCGCTTTCGCTGCGCGTGAATGGAAACAGGATGCCGATGCCGAGATCGAAGCCGTCGAGGATCACGTACATGGCAATAGCGGTGCCGATGACGCCAGCCCAGATCACCGGGAGATACCATTCCATCACGCAGCCCTCATCGGTGTGCTGCCGAAAACGGGCGGCGAGAAAAATGCCCGCTCTCGGTTGCCGCCGGCTCCTGCGGACCCTGCGCAATCAGCCGGTTGATGTAGGTGATGCCGAACCAGAACACGACGCCGTAGGCCAGCACGAACAGCGCCAGCGTGCCGGCGATGGTCGCGCCAGGCACCGGCGAGGTGGCGTCGGCGGTGCGCATGATGCCTTGCACGATCCAGGGCTGGCGTCCGCTTTCCGTCACCACCCAGCCGGCGATCACCGCGACGAAGCCGAGCCACCAGCATTGCGCCATGGCGCGCAGATACCAGCGCGTCGTAAACAGCGAGCCGCGCCACCACAGGAACGCGCCGAGCAGCGCCGCCGCAATCATGAACAAGCCGATTGCCAACATGATGCGGAAGGCGAAGAACACGATCTTCACCGGCGGCCGTTCGGATGCCGGCACGCTGTTCAAGCCGGGGAACAGCCCGTTCATTTGGTGGGTGAGGATCAGCGAGGCGCCTTTCGGAATCGATAGCTCGAAACGGTTCACGCCCGCCTGCTCGTCCGGCCAGGCGAAGATGTGGAAGTCGCCGGGCTTGGAGCCGTCCCAGTGCGCCTCCATCGCCGCGATTTTGATCGGCTGGTGCGCGAGCGTGTTGAGACCGTGTTGATCGCCAATCGCCAATTGCAACGGCGCCAGGATGGCGGTGAGGGCGATCGCCATGCGCAGCATCAGGCGGCCGTCCTCGATGTGGCGGCCGGCGATCACATAGCGCGCGCCGACCGCGAGCACCACAAAGCCGGTGGTGAGATAGGCGGCATTGAGCATGTGCGCGAAGCGATAAGGGAAGCTGGGGTTGAAGACGACGGCGAGCCAGTCGGTCGGATAGGCGACGCCGTCCTTGAGCTCGTAGCCGGCGGGTGTCTGCATCCAGCTATTGGCCGACAGAATCCAGAACGCCGAGATGGCGGTGCCGGTCGCGACCACCGCGGCCGAGAGCACATAGAGCCAGGGCGGCACCCGGTCGATGCCGAACAGCAGCACGCCGAGAAAGGTCGCCTCCAGGAAGAATGCCGCCAACACCTCGTAGCCGAGCAGCGGGCCGAGCACATTGCCGGTCGCGACCGAAAAGCGGCTCCAGTTGGTGCCGAACTGGTAGGACAGCACGATGCCCGACACCACGCCCATGGCGAAGGAGACCGCGAAGATCTTGGTCCAGAACCGCATTAAATGCTGATAGCGCTCGTTGCCGCTGCGCAGCCAGAGGGCGCCGAGGGTAGCGATATAGGCCGACAAGCCGATGGTGAAGCTCGGAAAAATGATGTGAAAAATGATGGTGAAGGCGAATTGCAGGCGCGCCAGCAGGACAGGATCGAATTCCATCGCACACTCCGGCCGGCCGTGCCCCTTATGGCCAATCTTAATCCCAAGCGTAAAACCTTGGCGAGCGACAAGCGTTCCGCCGCCCGCGCTAAATCGAAGCGGGTTCGCGGCCGGACGCCGCTATCCACAGCCCGCACAATCGTGTCAGCGCGCGGCCCGCGCGCGCGATAGGCTTGTGCCGTCGAGGGCAGCGAGCAGCGGGGGTTTCCATGGTCAAGCGGGCAAAGCGCGCGAAAGCGGCAACCGGCGGCGAAGCGCAAATCGCCTCCGTGCTGGAGCGTTATTTCGGGCTCAAGGCGCAAGGCACTGACGTCCGCACCGAATTCATCGCCGGTGTCACCACCTTCCTGACCATGGTCTACATCGTGTTCGTCAACCCGATCATCCTCGGCAAGGCCGGCATGGACCCGGGCGCGGTGTTCGTCGCCACCTGCCTCGCCGCCGCGGTGAGCACCTTCGTGATGGCGTTCTACGCCAATTATCCGATCGCGCTGGCGCCCGGCATGGGACTCAACGCCTTCTTCGCCTTCACCGTGGTGCTGACCTACAAATACACCTGGCAGCAGGGGCTCGCCGCGGTGTTCTGCTCGGGCGTGCTGTTCTTCATCATTTCGGTCAGCGGCTTGCGGCAATACGTGATCGACGCCATCCCGCAGAACCTGAAGCTCGCGGTCTCGGCCGGCGTCGGGCTGTTCCTCGCCATCATCGCGCTCGAGGAATCGAAAGTGATCGTCGCGCATCCGGTGACGCTGGTCACGCTCGGCGATCTGACCAAACCGGTACCGGTGCTCGCGCTGCTCGGCTTCGTGCTGATCGCCGCGCTTAATTACCGACGCATGATCGGCGCCACGCTGATCGGCATCCTCGTGGTCACCGCCATCGGCCTGCCGTTCGGTCTGGCCGAATTCAAGGGCGTGGTCGCGCTGCCGCCCTCGCTGGCGCCCACGTTCCTGCAGCTCGACTTCTCGCGCGTGTTCGAGCTGACCTTCCTGATCGTGGTGTTCTCGATCCTGTTCGTCGACGTGTTCGACAATGCCGGCACGCTGATCGGCGTCACCCATCGCACCGGGCTGATGAAGAACGGCAAGCTCACGCGCATGAAAGAGGCGCTGATCTCCGACAGCTTCGCCGCCATGTTCGGCGCGCTGATCGGCACCTCGACCACCACCAGCTATATCGAAAGCGCGGCCGGCGTGCAGGCCGGCGGCCGCACCGGCTTGACCGCCGCCTTTGTCGGCCTGTTCTTCCTGCTGGCGCTGTTGTTCGCGCCGCTCGCCGGGACGATTCCTGCCTATGCCTCGGCCGCGGCCCTGCTCTATGTCGCCTGCGTGATGGCGCGCGGACTTGCCGAAATCGACTGGGACGACCTCACCGAATATGCCCCGGCGGTGGTGACGGCGATCACCATGCCACTGACCTATTCGATCGCCACCGGCATCGGGCTCGGCTTTATCACGTACGCGCTGGCCAAGCTGATTTCCGGTAAAGCGAAAGAGGCTTCGCCCGCGGTGCTGGCGCTGGCGGCATTGTTCGCGGTCAAGTTCGCGGTGGCGGGATGAGCCTGTATTCTCGTCGTGGCAGATCCGGGCGGTGCTTTCGGCGCTGTTCGCGGCGCTGACCGCGATCTTCGCCAAGGTTGGACTCGAGAATATCAATCCCGACTTGGCCACTTTCATCCGCACCATCGTCGTCATCGTCACGCTTGGTTTTCTATTGGCGGTTATCGGCCAGTTCCAGTCACTAGGCTCGATATCCGCGCGGCTCGGCATCGCGCTGATCGCGGGGGGCGCGGTGCTGGTGGCGTATCGCTAGTCAACCGACCAGGGAATGTTTGCGCCAAGTCGGTTGCGCGGAACTTAATATGCCGCCCGCGATCACAGTTGCGTGACTGTGTAACCAAACCAGGGGTTATTGCGAATTATCAGATGAGGTTACGCTGCAAACGGAGACACCCGATCGTCGATCGTTGCGCGTAGCCGCTAAAGGCGTACGAAAGGAACAACCAGATGACATACAAGATGACATGCAAAATAGCGCTCGCCGCCGCCACCCTCCTCGCGAGCGCGTCGATAGCAAGTGCGCAAGCGACCAGAGTGTCGCCGATCGAAAACAATCAAGGCTTTGAGCGCGATGTGCACGGCGCCCCGCATGGCTCGATCAACAATCCGAGCCCGCACGCGAAGTCGGTCAAGAGGTTCTATAACTCCGAATACTTCGCGATGGAGCATGGGTCCAATGTCGCGGGTGCGTGGCGCGGCTACACTGGCGGCGGCAGCCCGGGTTACGAAAGGCTTATTAACACGTACTAATCCGGCTACGCCGCATTTCGCGGATCAATGAGAGAGGGCGGACGCTAAGGAGCGCCCGCCCTTTTTCCAAAATGTTGTCGCGCGTCATCGGCCGCTGCCGTCCGCAACAATGTTTTTTAAAGCGCCTTCTGGATGGCGAGAAAATCGCGCCAGACGAACCGCTTCTGCAGCGGGCTGCGCAGCAGGAAGGCCGGATGGAAGGTCGGCATGGCGCGGATCTCGCGTTTGCCCGTGTTGAAGCTGAACCAGCGACCGCGCGTCTTGGTGATGCCTTCCTTGATACCGAGCAGGGTCTGCGCCGACGGCCCGCCGAGGCAGACCAGGATGTCGGGATCGGCCAGCTCGATCTGGCGCAGGATGAACGGCAGGCAGATTTGCGATTCCTGCGGCGTCGGCGTGCGGTTGCCGGGCGGCCGCCATGGCACGATGTTGGCGATGTAGACCGAGCTGCGGTCGAGGCCGATCGCCGCCAGCATGCGGTCGAGCAGTTTGCCGGAGCGACCGACGAAGGGCAGGCCCTCGATGTCTTCGTCGCGGCCGGGCGCCTCGCCGACCAGCATCACTTTTGCCTGTGGGTTGCCGTCGGCGAACACCAGTCGCGATGCCGTCGCCTTCAGCGCGCAGCCGTCGAATTTGTCGAGGATGGCGCGCAGCTCGTCGAGCGTCTTGGCGCTCTTCGCCGCCTCACGCGCGGCCATGGCGGCCTCCTCGGGCACCGCCGGGGCGACCGGCGCAGCCACGATCCTCTCGCTCCCTCCCCCAGCAGAACTCGGGTCTACCCGAGTTCTGCCATGTTTAGATTGGCCGAAGTCGGAAACATCCGACTTCGGCTGGGGGAGGGTTGGGGAGGGGGGTGATGGCGGAGGTGTGAGCGCGCTTGCGGTCGCAGCATTGGCAAACCGATCCACCGGCTGCTCGCCGAGCGCGGCGTCGACTCCGGCTTCCAGATAGAAGTCGATGAGGTCACGGGCCGGTTTTTCACGGGAGGGCGTCATGGTGTCACATTAGCATGACAGCCGCGCGATTGCCGCCACGGTGCAAAAGTGGTGAAAAGGGCACAGGAATCTGGAGGCATCCATGGCTGACCTGCCCGCCCGCGAGGCGATGGAATTCGACGTGGTGATTGTCGGGGCCGGCCCCTCGGGCTTGAGCGCCGCTATCCGCCTCAAGCAGATCAATCCGGATATTTCCGTGGTGATCGTCGAGAAGGGCTCCGAGGTTGGCGCCCATATCCTGTCCGGCGCGGTGATCGATCCGGCCGGGCTCGACCGACTGCTGCCGGACTGGCGCGGCGAGGACTCACCCGTCAAGACCGCGGTCGCCGACGACCGCTTCTATTGGCTCACGGCCGGCAGCGCAATCCGGCTGCCGAATTTCGCCATGCCGCCGCTGATGGGCAATCACGGCAACTTCATCGTCTCGCTCGGCAGCGTCTGCCGCTGGCTCGCCGGCAAGGCGGAGGCGCTCGGCGTTGAAATCTATCCGGGCTTCGCGGCCGTCGAAGTCCTGTTCGACGAGGACGGCGCGGTTGCCGGCGTTGCCACCGGCGACATGGGCATAGGCAAGAACAAGGAGCCGAAGGATAGTTTCACGCGCGGCATGGAGCTGCGCGCCAAATACACGCTGTTCGCGGAAGGCGCGCGCGGCAGTCTCGGCAAGCAGCTGATCGCGCGCTTCAATCTGGCGGCGAGCGATCCGCAGAAGTTCGGGCTAGGGCTCAAGGAGCTCTGGCAGGTCGCGCCCGACAAGCACCGCAAGGGGCTGGTGCAGCATTCCTTCGGCTGGCCGCTCGACGGCTCAACCGGCGGCGGCTCGTTCCTCTATCACTTCGACGACAATCTGGTGTCGGTCGGCTTCGTGCTGCACCTCAATTACAGCAATCCGTATCTGTCGCCGTTCGAGGAATTCCAGCGCTTCAAGACCCACAAGCTCGTGCGCGACACCTTCGAAGGCGGCAAGCGGCTCGCCTATGGCGCGCGCGCGCTGACCGAGGGTGGCTTCCAGTCGGTGCCCAAGCTTGCCTTCCCGGGCGGCGCGCTGATCGGCTGCGATGCCGGCTTCATGAACGTGCCGCGCATCAAGGGCACCCATAACGCGATGCTGTCCGGCATGCAGGCGGCGGAAGCCGCGGCCTCAGCGCTCGCCAGCGGACGCAGTCATGATGCGCTCGCGGATTACGAGGCCGGCTGGCGCTCGTCCGCCATCGGCAAGGATCTCTGGCGTGTGCGCAATTCGAAGCCGCTGTGGTCGAAGATGGGCACGTACCTCGGTATCCCGCTCGGCGGCCTCGACATGTGGACCAACACGTTCGGCTTCTCGCTGTTCGGCACCGTCAAGCACGGCAAGCCGGACTCAGCGACGCTCAAGCCGGCCGCGCAATGCACGCCGATCGCGTACCCTAAGCCGGACGGCAAGCTCACCTTCGACCGGCTGTCCTCGGTGTTCCTGTCCAACACCAATCACGAAGAGGACCAGCCGGTGCATCTGGTGGTGAAGGACTTGGGCCTGCAGAAGTCGTCCGAGCACGACGTATATGCCGGCCCTTCGACGCGCTATTGCCCGGCCGGCGTCTATGAATGGGTCGAGGAGGGTGGGGCCCCGAAATTCGTGATCAACGCGCAGAACTGCGTCCACTGCAAAACCTGCGACATCAAGGACCCGAATCAGAACATCACCTGGGTTCCACCGGAAGGCAGCGGCGGGCCGAATTACCCGAATATGTGATGCGGCAAGCGTATTGGTGCTGCTAGTCGTAAACCTCGCGCCGGTGCCCCACGGTCAACACCAGCACGATAAAACGATTGTCTTCGATCTTGGCAACGATGCGATAATCGCCGACGCGGTAGCGCCACAGACCTTTCAGGTCGCGCGTGAGCGGATGGCCGAAGCGGCGCGGGTCGTCGGCGGTCGCGATGCGCTGGCGCAGATAGCGCAGGACGAGTTGTTGGGCATCGTGTCCGAGCTTGCGCAACTCGCGCGCCGCATCGCTGCCGAATTCGACGCGCCATTGCTGCGCGGTGGCCATCGTAGCCGCTCAGCGTTTTCCGCTGAGTTCCTTTTCAAGCTGGTCAAGCGTCACGCGCTTGCCGCGACGGGAAAGCCGTCGGCTCGCAAGGTGGTAATCCTCGATGTCCTCGATGTGCCGCAGGATGGCCTCACGCGCGTAGAAGCTTTTGGTGCGTCCGGTCTTCTTGGCCAGGGCCGTAAGTCGCTTCTCGATTCCGGGGGTGAGGCGTAAGGCAAGCATTGTCAACTCCAGGAGTTGCTATACATATATAGCAAAGTGAGGCGATGCGCCAGCGGTTTCGCGCTTCACCTAAATTTTCACCATGCAAAGGGCAGAATTGTCGCCACCGGCAAAACCTGCGACATCAAGGACCCGAATCGGAACATTACCTGGGTTCCGCCGGAAGGCAGCGGCGGGCCGAACTACCCGAATATGTGATTGTGCGCGGCCGATCCCGGCCACGATGCTGCCACATCGAGGTTTTCAAGCTGCGACTTAAGCGCTAACACGACCGTTCTTGCGGGGGCGGCTCAAAAAGGCCATTCTTGGCCCAACTTGGCTGCTTCGCGCGAATTCCGCGCCTAAACGGCCTCATTGGAGCATCGCCAGTGACTTCCTCGAGTCTCGCCCGGTGCGTCGCCGGCACCGCGCAAGTTACGTTTCTTGCCGCGCTTCTTGCGGCGGCACCGATCACGCTGGCCGCGCAGGCACCGAGCGCGCGGGACCTCGCCGGTATTACCGGCTCGGGCAGCTATCTCGCCGCCCGCCATGCCGGCCAGCAACGCGATGCGGCCGCCGCCGCCGCCTATTACCGGGAAGCGCTCCGGCACGACCCCAAGAACAGCGAACTGCTCGACCGCACCTTCCTGTCGCTGCTGGTCGACGGCGATATCGACGAAGCGGTGAAATACGCCGAGCGCGTGGTGCAAGCCGACAAGACTGATCGCGTCTCGCGGCTGGTGATCGGCGTGCAGGCGCTCAAGCGCAAGCAATTTCCCGCCGCACGCAAGGAATTGGCGCAGTCGGTGCGCGGGCCGATCACCGACCTGACCGCGACGCTGCTCACCTCCTGGAGCGCCTATGGCGCCGCCGACAGCAAGGGCGCAGTGGCGGGAATCGACCGGCTCGCCGGCCCGGACTGGTATGCCATCTTCAAGGACCTGCATGCCGGCATGATTCTCGACCTCGCCGGCAATCAGAAGGAAGCCGGCAAGCGTTACGAGCATGCCCATAAGCTCGACCCCTCCGCGCTGCGCGTAGTCGAGGCCTATGGCAGCTGGCTGTCGCGCAATCGCTCGCCCAAGGAAGCGCTCGCCGTCTTCGAGGCGTTCGACAAGGTGCTGCCGCGCCACCCGCTGGTGGTCGAGGCCATGAACAAGCTCAAGGCTGGCGAGAAATTGCCGCCGCTGGTGCCGAATGCGCAGGCCGGCGCCGCCGAAGCGCTCTACGGGCTCGGCGCCTCGCTCGGCCGCCGCGGCGGCGAGGATCTCGGCCTGGTCTATCTGCAACTGTCGCTCCATCTGGCGCCCAGCCATCCGCTGGCGCTGCTCTCGCTCGCCGATCTTTACGAGTCGCTCAAGAAGCCGGCGCTGGCGATCAAGGTCTACGAGCGCATTCCGGCGAATTCGCCGCTGCACCGCAACGCCGCGATCCAGATGGCGGCCAATCTCGATGCGCTCGATCGCGCCGACGAGGCGGAGAAGCATCTCGACGCGGTGATCAAGCAGCGTCCCGACGATATCGAAGCCATCATGGCGCTCGGCAATATTATGCGCGGCCACAAGAAGTTCGCCGAATGCGCCGATGTCTATTCCAAGGGCATCGCCACCATCGCTACGCCTGAGAAGGCGAACTGGGTGATCTTTTATTTTCGCGGCATCTGCTACGAGCGCTCGAAGCAGTGGTCAAAGGCGGAATCCGATCTCAAGAAGGCGCTCGCGCTGTTTTCCGATCAGCCGCACGTGCTCAATTATCTCGGCTATTCGTGGATCGACCAGGGCATCAACCTGGACGACGGCATGGACATGATCAAGCGCGCCGTGCAGCAGCGGCCGGACGACGGCTATATCGTCGACTCGCTCGGCTGGGCCTACTACCGGGTCGGCAATTACGAGGAAGCGGTAAAGAACCTCGAGCGCGCGATCGAGCTCAAGCCGGAAGATCCGACCATCAACGACCATCTCGGCGACGCCTATTGGCGCATCGGGCGCGTGCTGGAAGCCAAGTTCCAGTGGGCGCATGCGCGCGACCTCAAGCCAGATCCGGAAGAACTGCCGAAGATCGAGGAAAAGCTGAAATCCGGACTATCGGACGAGACGTCGTCGCAGGCCAAGGCCGGCAAGAAGGTAGGCGACGGGGGTTAATTCCTTCGTGAGCGCGCCGCTGGTCGAACAGGCCCCCGCCAAGATCAATCTGACATTGCGCGTGCTCGGCCGCCGGCTCGACGGCTATCACGATCTGGAAAGCCTGGTGGCCTTCGCCGACTTGGCCGATACGCTCACGCTGCAGCCGGGCGGTACCGGCGCGCTCGGCATCTCCGGGCCATACGCCGCGGCCTGCGGCAACGCGGCCGATAATCTCGTGCTCAAGGCGCTCGCCGCGCTGCGCCAATGCGTCGATGGCCTGACGGCCGGGCATTTCCGGCTCGAGAAGAAACTGCCGGTCGCGGCCGGCATCGGCGGCGGCTCGGCCGACGCGGCGGCGGCGCTGCGGCTGCTCGCGCGCCTCAACGGCATCGCGCTCGACAACCCCCGCCTCACCATCGCCGCGCTCATGGTCGGCGCCGATGTGCCGGTCTGCCTCGAAGCGAACGCCCGCATCATGCGCGGCATCGGCGAACGGCTTTCGGCTCCGCTTGAGCTGCCGGCGCTGCCGGCGGTGCTGGTCAATCCGGGCGTGCCGCTGGCGACGCGCGATGTGTTCGCCAAATTCGCCGTCGCGCCGGGCGGCCCGGAAAGTCTCGGCGATGTGCCAAGTGGGTTTGACGCACTGATCGAATTTCTCGCTCGCCACGGCAACGACCTCACCGACGCCGCGATCGCCTGCGTGCCGGCGATCGCCGACGTGCTGGATGCGCTGCGCGCTTTGCCGGGTGTGCGGTTGGCGCGCATGTCGGGCTCCGGGCCGACCTGCTTTGCGCTGTTCGGCTCGCGCGACGAGGCTCATGCCGCCGCGCAACGGCTTAAGGCCGCGCACACGGACTGGTGGATCGCGCCCGCAAACCTCGCTAGCATGCTCTAACGCGCAACAGGAGAGCGACATGAAAATCGGTTGGATTGTGACTGCCGTCGTCGCCTTAATCGCGGTTGTTGCCGCCGATCCCGCCTTCGCGCGCGCCAAGCACAAGGCGCGGGCGCACTGCGTCGACCGGCCGTACCAATTCTCCTGGAGCTTTATATGGCCCGGCAACCCGGAACCGCGGCCGAACGGCTGTTCGCCGCCGGTCTATCAATATGGCAAATTCATCGGCCAGGATCCCGATCGCAACATCCGCCATCAGTTGCATCGCGACCCGGCCACTGGCTATTCGGCACACACCAATTGACGCCGCCGGCGCGCGCGGCGCTTGCGCAATAAAAATATTAGTGCGCCCGCGCGATGCAGAAGGCGACCGTCTCTTCCAGCGCCGTCTTGATCTCTGACTCCGGCACCAGCGCCAGCGCATCGATTGCGATTGAGCCGTAGTGGCGGGCGCGGCCGACCGTGTCCTCGATGGCGTGATGCCTGGTCATGTAGGCGAGGGCGGTATCGAGATCGCCGTCGCCGACTTCACCTTGCCCGAGCGTGCGGTTCCAGAACGCGCGCTCGTTGTCGGAGCCGCGGCGGAACGACAGCACCACCGGCAGCGTGATCTTGCCCTCGCGGAAGTCGTCGCCGACATTCTTGCCGAGCTTGGCCGACTTGCCGCCATAGTCGAGCGCATCGTCGATCAGCTGGAACGCGATGCCGAGATTCATGCCGAACGAACGACAGGCCGCGAGCGCGGCTTTGTCGTTGCCCGCCAGCGCCGGGCCGACCTCGCAGGCGGCGGCGAACAGCTCCGCCGTCTTGGCGCGGATCACCGCCAAATATTCGTCCTCGTTGGTGGCGGTGTTCTTGGCGGCGCCGAGCTGCATCACCTCGCCTTCCGCGATCACCGCGGCGGCCGACGACAGGATGTCGAGGGCGTGCAGGTTGCCGACCTCAACCATCATCTTGAATGCCTGCCCGAGCAGGAAATCGCCGACCAGGACGCTGGCCTCGTTGCCCCACAGCATGCGGGCGGCGAGCTTGCCGCGGCGCATGTCGCTTTCGTCGACCACGTCGTCATGCAGCAGCGTGGCGGTGTGCATGAATTCGACCGCGGCGGCGAGCTTGATATGGCCGTCGCCGGAGTAACCGGCCAGTTTGGCCATGGCCAGCGTCAGCATCGGGCGCAGTCGCTTACCGCCCGACGAGATCAGGTGGTTGGCGACCTCCGGGATCATGGTCACGTCGGAGCCGGTGCGCGCCAGAATGGCCGTGTTGACCCGCTCCATGTCCGCCGCAACCATGCTGGCAAGACGCTCGATCGACGCGGATTGCGGACTTTCGAAGGGAACGACGACGGCCAAAATGCTTCTCCCGGGCAGCAAAGACAAAGCGAGCATAGAAACGCTATGTTTACGCAGCAAGTGCGTTAAATTGTCAAATTGCCGTAATCGCCCAGCCGGGTGGGCAAGGGGGCTCGGATTGACCAAGAAAACTTCAATGAAAACTTCGATGAAAATTTCAACGCCGGACGCGCGCAAATCCGCCGGTCTCGACCATGCCAAGATCGCCGTACTCGTGCCTTGCTACAATGAGGAAGTAGCGGTCGCCAAGGTTGTAAAGGCGTTCCGGGCGGCGCTGCCCGGCGCCACCATCTTCGTGTTCGACAATAATTCGACCGACAATACCGCGGCCGCCGCGCGCGCCGCCGGCGCCGATGTCTTCCAGGAGCGCCACCAGGGCAAAGGCTTCGTGGTGCGGCGCATGTTCACCGACGTGGAGGCCGATATCTACGTGCTGGTGGATGGCGACGCGACCTACCATGCGCCCAGCGCTCGTCTCATGATCGAGCGGCTGCTCAGCGAGCGTCTCGACATGGTGGTTGGTAACCGGGTCGACCAGGACGAGGCGGCCTACCGCGCCGGCCACCGGACGGGTAACCGGCTGCTGACCTCGTTCGTGGCATATGTGTTCGGCCCCAGCTTCAAGGATATGCTGTCGGGCTACCGGGTGTTTTCGCGCCGGTTCGTGAAGTCCTTTCCGGTCTTGTCCGGCGGCTTCGAGATCGAGACCGAACTCACCATTCATGCGCTCGAGCTGGGCCTGCCGGCCGCGGAGATCGACACGCCGTATTTCTCGCGGCCGATCGGGTCAGTTTCCAAGCTCAATACCTGGCGCGATGGTTTCCGCATCCTGCGTACCATCGTCAATCTCTATCGCGCCGAGCGGCCGCTGATGTTCTTCACCGGCATCGGGCTGGTGCTGGCGCTGGCGTCCATCGGTTTTGCCATTCCGATCGTTGTCACGTTTCTGGAGACCGGCCTGGTGCCGCGGCTGCCGACCGCCATTCTGTCGATGGGCCTGATGATGCTCGCGTCCCTGTCCGTCGCCGTCGGCCTCGTGCTCGATACGGTGACGCGCGGGCGTCGCGAGGTGAAGCTGCTGGCCTATCTGGCGCATCGCGCGCCGGGCGAGGAAAGAAGGCGGACCTGACCCTATGCGCGAACTCGTTCGCACCAATGATGCGGTCCTGGTGTCGGCAATCGGCGCGCTGCTCGACGGCGCCAAGATCAGGCACCTGGTGTTCGATCAGAACATGAGCGTGCTGGAAGGCTCGCTCGGCGTGCTGCCGCGCCGAATTCTGGTGGCGGAGGACGACGTCACCGCCGCCCGCCGTCTGCTCACCGAGGCCGGCCTCGGCCATGAGCTGCGCCCAGATGGGAGCTGAGCGCGCCGCTCCCGAAACCAGCGAAGACGCCGTGCTCGGCGGCCGGTTGCGGCTGCGCCAGCCGCTGCGCGGTCATCGCGTCGGCCACGATGCGATCCTGCTCGCCGCGGCGACGAACGCACGCGCGGGTGAGCAGGCGGTCGATCTCGGCGCCGGCGTCGGGGGCGCCGGCCTCGCGCTCGCCGTGCGTGTCGGCGGCCTGCATGTCACGCTGGTCGAGATCGACGAGATGCTGTGCGGGCTTGCCGCCGAGAACGCGCGGCTCAACAAGTTGGACGACCGGGTGAGGGCGCTCCTGGTCGATGCCGAGGGCCCGCAAGCGCTCTCCGCCGCGGGCTTGGCAGCGGCCAGCATCGACCGGGTGCTGATGAACCCGCCGTTCAACGACGCGCGCCGTCAGAACGTCTCGCCCGACCCGCGCCGGCGGCTGGCGCACGCCGGAGCGCCCAACCTGCTGCCGCGCTGGGTGGCGACGGCTGCCTTTCTGCTCAAGCCGCAAGGAGTGCTGACGCTGATCTGGCGGGCCGATGCGTTGGCCGATGTGCTCGGCGCGCTGGCGGGGGAGTTCGGCGACATCGCCGTGCTGCCGGTGCTGCCGCGCCCGGAGGCTGCGGCCATTCGCGTGCTGGTAAGCGCGGTGCGAGGCGGTCGGGCACAGCGGCGCGACTATCCCGCCTTGGTCCTCAACGACGCCGATGGCCGGCCGACGGCTGCCGCCGAGGCCGTGCTGCGTGCTGGCGATACGCTGATGGTATCCGAGACGTAAACGGCAGCGGCTTTGCCTAGGATCTGCGCCGCAGCGGCACAAGTTTGCGCCAGCGCCGGTCGACGAACTGGCGCCGCATGCGGCCCAGGTTCTCCTCGGTCAGGTGCGAAAGCACAATAACGGCGCCGATTAATATGATCAGGATGGTGAGCTTGGGGTCCATTGTTGGCCTCTTATTGAACGCCACCTCGTTGTGGCTGCCGTCAGCTGAGCAATACACATGCCAACCCTTGAAACTGGGCAAACTGAGGAATTTGCGATCAATTTCGCGTCAATTTTCGCTGCAGGCGGATCACATGATCGCGAGCTTCGCCGTGCTCGTATGCCTTTGACTTAGCTTTCAATGGCTTGCTAACTGGTTCGCATGCCTCCTCGAACCCAGCCTTCGATCCTCGCCCGCCTGATTGAAAGCTTGCGCTGGCTGGTGCCGGCGCGCTTCCGCACCGATATCCCGGTGGTGCCGGTGGTGCGGCTCACCGGCGTCATCGGCGTGACCACGCCGTTGCGGCCCGGGCTGATGCTGTCGACGGTGGCCCGTTCGCTCGAGCGCGCCTTCAGCGTGCGCAAGGCGCGCGCGGTGGCGCTGATCATCAATTCGCCGGGCGGTTCGCCGGCGCAGTCGCACCTGATCATGCGCCGCATCCGCCAACTGGCGGAGGAGAAGAAAATCCCGGTGCTCGCCTTCATCGAGGATGTCGGCGCTTCCGGCGGCTACATGCTGGCCTGCGCCGCCGACGAGATCGTCTGCGATCAATATTCGATCGTCGGCTCGATCGGCGTGGTCGGCGGCTCGTTCGGTTTTCCGAAGCTGATGGACAAACTCGGCATCGAGCGCCGGCTCTATACCTCGGGCGAACGCAAAGCGATGCTCGATCCGTTCCTGCCGGAAAAACCGGACGACGTGAAACGCATCAAGGCGGTCCAGAAGGACATCCACGATCACTTCATCGCGCTGGTCAAGGAACGGCGCGGGGCCAAGCTCAAGGGCGCCGACAAGCTGCTGTTCTCCGGCGAATTCTGGACCGCGCAGACGGCGATCGAACTGGGCCTCGCCGATGCGCTCGGCGACCTGCGCTCGACACTGCACGCGCGTTACGGCGACAAGGTGCGCACGCCGCTGATCGCGGCGGAACGCGGCCTGTTCGGCCGCAAGCTGCCGAGCGTGACGATCGCCGACGCGCTGGCCGAGCGTCCGGGTCTGACCGACGAGTTGCTGTCGACGCTGGAAGCGCGAGCGATCTGGTCGAGGTACGGGTTTTAGCTCCCAGTCACTGCACCGGCTTGTTGCCGAAGAGTTTGGCCACCGCCGCGACCTGCGCCTTTTGCTGTGCGATCGATTCGGCGAACTCCTTGGCATTGCCGGGGCTGACGATCTGCGCCGTCAAAGTCATCTTCTTCACGATGTCGGGATCGCTGGCGACCGCCTTGATATCCGCGGCGATCTTGGCGCGGGCGTCCTCGGCCAGCTCGCGCGTCGAGAACAGTCCCACCAGTCCGTCGAATGCGAGCGATGGATAGCCGGCTTCGATTGCGGTCGGTACGTCAGGGATAACGGGCGCGCGCTCGTGATTGGTGACGGCGAGCACCTTGACCTTGCCGGCTTCGACTTGCGGCCGCACGATCGCATAGGCCGGCATGTAGGCTTGGATCACCCCGGCGGCGAGATCGGTGGCGGCGCCGGCCGGATTCTTATAGGGGACCTTCGCCATCTTCAGCCCGACGGTGTGCAGAAATCCGGCGAACACGAAATCGGTGAAGCCGGTGGCGGTGGTCCAATTCAAATCCCCGGGCTTGGCGCGCGCCAGCGCTTCGAGTTCTTTGAGCGAGTTGACACCGAGCGAGGCCGGCACGCTGACCGCGACCACGGTCTTGGAGATGCGCGCGACCGGGATCATCTCGTTCGGATCGTAGGGCAGCTTGTCGTGGAAATAGGAATGCGCGGTGAACGAGCTCACCGGCGTGACCAGCAAGGTGTGATCGTCATGCGCGCCGAGTACGCTGGTGATGGCGACCATGCCGTCGCCGCCCGGGCGATTTTCCACCACGACCGGCTGCCCCCAGCGCGCCGACAGCTTGTCGGCGAACAGCCGCGCGCCGAGATCGACGCCGCTGCCGGGCCCGAGCGTCACGATCAACCGCACCGGCCGGTTCGGCCACGCTTCTGCGCCGGCGCGCTGTGCCGGCACGAGCAATGTCAAAGCTGCGGCGACCAGTGCCGATAGTGTCCATTTTGTTTTCTGCGAAATTGTCATTGGCGTCCTCCCGCCTGCCGGAGCGGCCATTCTGGTGACGGCCTGGTCCGGGCTTGCCTCTCGTATAACATCCCGTCGACCAGCATAATTCATTGCCGGTTGATCTGGCACCCGAACCCAGCCCCGAAAATGCCTTGTTCCGGTCCGAGCCTAACCGTACCGAACCTGTTTGGAGGCTCCGATGCCACCCATTCTGCTGTCGCCGCTCGTGAAATGGTCGTTTATCGCGCTGGGCGGCGCGATGGTTGTGCATTGGGTGGTCAAGGAAGCGCGCCGCATCAACGAGGAGCTCGATAACGCCAGGCGCGTGCGGGTGCCGATTGCGGATCAGGAAAATCGCCCCACCTTGCGGCGCGATCCGAGGACCGGCGAATATCGGCCGTAACACCTAGGGATCAGCGGCCGAGGCTCTGCTTGCCCGTCACCATAGCCCCGAAGAACAGGGCCACCAGGGCCAGTCCGACCAGTTGAAAAGCCAGCATCGTTTCCTCCGCGCGACTATTCCTTTTGTTCTTATGGGTCGTGTGCGTAGCAGATTCGGTTCAATATCCCGTAAATATCCCCTGACTTGACCCTCTCCGGGGCCGCCGATAGGGTCCGGCCACTTTTCACGCTTAAAAATCAGTAACCCGACGATGGCCGAAGCTGACACTCTTGCCACGCCGCGCCAGCGTCAAGACAACCTGGATCCATCACGCTCATTCCAGGGGCTGATTCTTGCACTGCAGCAATACTGGGCGTCGTGGGGCTGCGTCATCTTGCAGCCCTATGACATGGAGGTCGGCGCCGGCACCTTCCACCCGGCCACCACCTTGCGCGCACTCGGCCCCAAGCCGTGGAACGCCGCTTACGTGCAGCCCTCGCGCCGTCCGAAGGATGGCCGTTATGGCGAGAACCCCAACCGGTTGCAGCACTATTACCAGTATCAGGCGATCCTGAAGCCGTCGCCGCCCGACATCCAGGAGCTCTACCTCAATTCGCTAAAGGCGATCGGTATCGATCCGAACGTGCACGACATCCGTTTTGTCGAGGACGACTGGGAGAGCCCGACGCTCGGCGCCTGGGGGCTGGGCTGGGAATGCTGGTGCGACGGCATGGAAGTGTCGCAGTTCACTTATTTCCAGCAGGTCGCCGGTTTCGAATGTTCGCCGGTCGCCGGCGAGCTCACCTACGGGCTCGAGCGGCTGGCCATGTATGTGCAGGGCGTCGACAATGTGTTCGCGCTCAATTTCAACGGCCGCGACGACGACAGACGCGTCACCTATGGCGACGTGTTCCTGCAGGCCGAGCAGGAATATTCCCGGCACAATTTCGAATTCGCCGACACCGCCATGCTGTTCGAGCAGTTCAAGATGGCGGAGGCGGCCTGCCAGAAATATCTCGATGCCGGCTGGACCGACGAGAAAAAAGGCCGCCACCTGATGGCGCTACCGGCCTACGACCAGTGCATCAAGGCGTCCCACGTGTTCAATCTGCTCGATGCGCGCGGTGTGATCTCGGTCACCGAGCGCCAGAGCTATATTTTGCGCGTGCGCGAATTGGCGAAAGCCTGCGGCGCGGCGTGGCTGGCCACCGAAGGCGGCGGAGCATGAGCGCGGCCAAGACGCTGCTGCAGATGGCTGGCGCCAACCCGACGCCCGCGAAGCTTTCGGAGGCGGCGGTCGTCATCATCGATGCGCAGAACGAATATGTTTCCGGCAAACTGCCGCTCGATGGCGTCGAAGCGGCGCTCGCCAATATCGCGAGCCTGTTGAAGGTCGCGCGTGCGGCCGGCGCTCCCGTCATCCACATTGTTCAGCGCGGCCGCCCGGGCGGCCTGTTCGATCCCGCCGGCGATGCCTTCCGGATCGCGCCGCCGGCCGCTGCCGCGAGCGGAGAGCCGGTGATCGAGAAGCCGCTGCCGAATTCCTTCAGCAAGACCGATCTGCACGCGGCATTGCAGGCGACCGGACGCAAGTCGCTGGTCCTTGCCGGTTTCATGACGCATATGTGCGTGAGCGCGACCGCGCGTTCCGCGCTCGACCACGGCTACAGCACAACGGTGCTCTTGGACGCGACGGCGACCCGTGCGCTGCCCGACCCGCTCGGCGGACCGGATATTCCGGCCGCGCAACTTCATCGCACTGCGCTCGCGGAGCTTGCCGACCGCTTCGCCACCATCGCGCGCACCGCGGACATCAAAGCCTGATCCATGCCCGACCTTCTGCTCGAATTCCTGTCCGAAGAAATCCCCGCCCGCATGCAGGCGAAGGCGGCGGACGATCTGCGCAAGATCGTCACCGACCGGCTGGTGGCGGCCGGTCTCACCTATGAGGGCGCCAAGGCTTTCGCCACGCCACGCAGGCTGGCGCTGTCGGTGCACGGCGTGCTGGCGCGGCACCCGGATATTCGCGAAGAGAAGAAGGGCCCACGCGTAGGCGCGCCCGAGAATGCCATTGCGGGTTTCCTGAAGGCGGCGGGCTTGAAGTCGATCGCTGAGGCCAAGATCGAGAAGGACGCCAAGAAGGGCGACTTCTACGTGGCGGTGATCGAAAAGGCGGGCAGGGCGGCGATCGAGGTGATCGGCGAAATGATTCCCGAAGTGGTGCGCGGCTTCCCGTGGCCGAAGTCGATGCGCTGGGGCAGCGGCCGGCTTTCCTGGGTGCGCCCGCTGCATTCCATCATCGCGACATTCGGGCCGGAGACGGAAGAGCCCGAGGTCGTCGCGTTCAACATCGACGGCATAACCTCCGGCAACGAGACGCGCGGCCATCGCTTCATGGCGCCGGGCGCGATCAAGGTGCGCCGCTTCGACGACTATGTCGCCAGCCTCGAGAAGGCCAAGGTGGTGCTCGATGCCGCGCGCCGCGCCGACACGATCCACGCCGACGCCAAGAACCTGGCGTTTGCGCAAGGCTTCGAACTGGTGGAGGACGCCGGGTTGCTGGCCGAAGTCGCCGGATTAGTGGAATGGCCGGTCACGCTGATGGGCACGTTCGACCAAGCCTTCCTCGCGATCCCCGGCGAGGTGATCCGCGCCACCATCCGCAACAACCAGAAATGCTTCGTGCTGCGCGATCCGCAGACCGCCAAGCTCGTAAACAAGTTCATCCTGGTCGCCAATATCGAAGCCAGCGACCACGGCAAGGCGATCGTCGCCGGCAATGAGCGCGTCATCCGCGCGCGGCTGTCCGACGCAAAATTCTTCTACGACACCGACCTAAAGGCGCGGCTGGAAGACCGGCTGCCGAAATTCGATGGAATCGTGTTCCACGAGAAACTCGGCACACAGGCCGAACGTATCGCGCGCATCGTCGCGCTCGCCGGGCAACTCGCCCCCGTCGTCGGCGCCGATGCCGCGAAAGCCGAGCGCGCGGCGCTGCTGTGCAAGGCCGATCTCCTCACCGAGGTGGTCGGCGAATTCCCCGAACTGCAAGGCTTGATGGGGAAATACTACGCCGAGGCGCAGGGCGAGGACGAAGCGGTCGCGCATGCTTGCGAGGACCACTACAAGCCGAAGGGGCCGGACGACCTGGTGCCGGGCGATCCGGTGTCAATTGCCGTAGCTCTTGCCGACAAGCTCGACACGCTGGTCGGCTTCTGGGCGATCGACGAAAAGCCGACCGGATCGAAAGACTCTTACGCGCTGCGGCGTGCGGCGTTGGGGGTGATCCGCATCGTCATCGAGAACCAGTTGCGGCTGCCGCTGCGCCTGCAGCTCTGGCATCACTTCGGCGCGGTCGGTCGCGACGAGGCCCTAGCCGAAGCGATCGCGGTGCTGCATCCGCTGCAAGAGCAAATCGTGGAATTGAGCGCGACCGACATCGAATTGGCAGTGAAACTCGAAGTGCTGGTGTCGGAAAAGAGCAAGCGGTTGACCGGGCCGGTGCTGGTGCAGGCCCATTCGCATCTGCGGCAGTCGCGCGACCTGCTCGCATTCTTCGCCGACCGGCTGAAGGTGCAGCTGCGCGAGCAGGGCGCCCGCCACGATCTGGTCGACGCGGTGTTGGCGCTCGAAGGTCAGGACGATCTCTTGATGATCGTCCGCCGGGTCGAGGCCTTGGCGAAATTCCTCGAGACCGACGACGGCCAGAACCTGCTCGCCGGTGTCAAGCGCGCGTCCAACATCCTGCGCATCGAGGAAAAGAAGGACAACAAGAGCTATGCAGGCGCGCCCGACGCCAAGCGGCTTGCCGAGCCGGAAGAGAAAGCGCTGGCCGAGGCCGTCACCATCGCGAAGAAAGAGGCCTCCGCCGCCGTCGCCAAGGAGGACTTCGCCGGCGCCATGAGCGCGATGGCGAAGCTGCGGCCCAAGGTCGACGCCTTCTTCGACAAGGTCACCGTCAATGTCGACGACGGCGCTTTGCGGGAAAACCGCCTCAAGCTGCTCAACGAGATCCGCGAGGCCACCCGCGCGGTAGCAGATTTCTCCAAGATCGAGGGGTAATACGGAACCTTCCGCCCGCCGCGCCGTTGCATCGCTGCACGCAAACCTAGGGGGATACCACCATGGTCATCGGCATCGGACATTTGCAGCCCATCGTCGCGCTCATCGCCGGCATCCTCATTCTCATCATGCCGCGCTTGCTTAACTTCATTGTCGCTATCTATCTGATCCTGGTCGGGGTGATTGGGCTCGGGCTGATCAAGTAAGCTTGGACTAATTCTCAATCCGGGCTTGCGTCGGCGAGGCTGGGGGTGTTTTTAGGCGCCACCAGCCCTTCCACTTTTCAATGACCCATGGCCAAAAAAACCACCGCTAGCGCCAGCGCAAAGCGCAAAAAACCCACGTCCCGCAAGGCTTTGAAAGCCAAGCCCAAGCCTGCGACCAAAGCCACGCGCCCGGGCCAAAAATTGTCGAAAGGCAAGTGGGTCTATTCGTTCGGCGGCGGCAAAGCCGAGGGCAAGACGAGCATGAAAAACCTGCTCGGTGGCAAGGGCGCAGGCTTGGCCGAAATGGCCAATCTCGGCCTGCCGGTGCCGCCCGGCTTCACCATCACCACCGAGGTCTGCACCTTCTACTACGCCAACAAGCAGCAATATCCGAAAGAGCTGAAAGCGCAGGTCGAGAAGGCGTTGGCCCAGGTCGGCAAGATCGCCGGCAAGACTTTCGGCGACAAGACCAATCCGTTGCTGGTGTCGATCCGTTCCGGCGCACGCGCCTCGATGCCGGGCATGATGGACACCGTGCTCAATCTCGGCCTCAACGACGAGACCGTGGAAGCGCTGGCCAAGAAATCCGGCGACCGGCGCTTTGCCTATGACAGCTACCGCCGCTTCATCACCATGTATTCCGACGTGGTGCTCGGCGTCGGTCACGAGCACTTCGAGGAGCTGCTCGACCACCACAAGGAACGGCAAGGCTACAGTCTCGACACTGACTTGACCGCCGACGACTGGGCCGAACTGGTCGAGCGCTACAAGAAGCGCGTCAAGGATGAGCTTGGGCAGGCTTTTCCGCAGGATCCCGAGCAACAGCTGTGGGGCGCGATCGGCGCCGTGTTCGGCTCCTGGATGAACCAGCGCGCCAACACCTATCGCAAACTGCACAACATTCCGGAAAGCTGGGGCACGCACAACATTCCGGAAAGCTGGGGCACCGCGGTCAACGTGCAGGCCATGGTGTTCGGCAATATGGGCGACACCTCCGCCACCGGCGTTGCCTTCACGCGCAATCCGTCGACCGGCGAAAAGAAGCTGTACGGCGAATTCCTCATCAACGCGCAGGGCGAGGACGTGGTCGCCGGCATCCGCACGCCGCAGGAGATCAGCGAGGCCGCGCGCATCGAGGCCGGCTCCGACAAGCCGTCATTGGAGAAGACGCTGCCCAAGGCCTATGCCGAGCTCACCCGCTTCTACAACGTGCTCGAGCGCCACTACCGCGACATGCAGGACCTGGAGTTTACCGTCGAGCAGGGCAAGCTGTGGATGCTGCAGACCCGTAACGGCAAGCGCACCGCCAAGGCCGCGCTGCGTATTGCCGTTGAACTGGCTAATGAAGGCCTGATCTCCAGGAACGAAGCGGTGCTGCGCGTCGAGCCGCTGACGCTCGACCAGCTCTTGCATCCGACCATCGATCCGCGCGCGCACCGCCGCGTGGTTGCGACCGGGTTGCCTGCATCTCCTGGCGCCGCCAGCGGTGAAATCGTGTTTTCGCCCGACGAGGCGGCGCAGCTCAAGGCCGACGGCCGCAAGGTCGTCCTGGTGCGGGTGGAAACCTCGCCTGAGGACATCCACGGCATGCACGCGGCCGAAGGCATCCTTACCACCCGCGGCGGCATGACCTCGCACGCTGCCGTGGTCGCGCGCGGCATGGGCAAGCCCTGCGTCTCCGGCGCCGGCTCGCTGCGCGTCGATTACGCCACCGGCACCATGACCGTCGGCGGGCAGACGTTTAAGAAAGGCGACTTCATCACCGTTGACGGCTCCACCGGCCAGGTGCTGGCCGGCAAGGTCGACATGGTCCAGCCCGAGTTGTCGGGCGAATTTTCCACGCTGATCGGCTGGGCCGACAAGGTGCGCCGGCTCGGTGTGCGCGCCAATGCCGACACGCCGGCCGACGCCAAGGCCGCCGTGCGCTTCGGCGCCGAAGGCATCGGGCTGTGCCGCACCGAGCACATGTTCTTCGACGAGGACCGCATCCAGGCGGTGCGCGAGATGATCCTGGCCGACGACGAGAAATCCCGCCGCGCCGCGCTCGCCAAGCTATTGCCGATGCAGCGCGCCGACTTCGTCGAGCTGTTCGAGATCATGGATGGCCGTCCGGTGACCATCCGCCTGCTCGACCCGCCGCTGCATGAGTTCCTGCCGCACGGCGAGAAGGAAATCGCCGAGGTCGCCGCCGCCATGGGCGCCGATCCCAGACGGCTCGCCGACCGCGCTCGCGAGCTCGCCGAATTCAACCCGATGCTCGGCTTCCGCGGTTGCCGCATCGCCATCGCCTATCCGGAAGTCGCCGAGATGCAGGCGCGCGCCATTTTCGAGGCGGCGGTCGAAGCCGCCCAACGCACCGGCAAGCCGGTGACGCCGGAAGTGATGGTGCCGCTGATCGCCACCAAGGCCGAGCTCGACCTGGTGAAGGCGCGCATCGACGCCATGGCGGTGGCGGTCGCCAAGGAAAAAGGCGCCAAGCTCGACTACCAGGTCGGGACGATGATTGAATTACCCCGCGCCTGCCTGATGGCCGGCGAGATCGCCGAGAGCGCGGAATTCTTCTCGTTCGGCACCAACGATCTGACGCAGACAACCTTGGGCATCTCGCGCGACGACGCGGCGAGCTTTCTCGGCATCTATACCGCGCGCGGCATCCTGCCGGCCGATCCGTTCGTGTCGATCGATCAACCGGGCGTCGGCGAACTGGTGCGTATCGGCGTCGAGCGCGGCCGCCAGGTGCGCCGCAAGCTGAAGGTCGGCATCTGCGGCGAACACGGCGGCGATCCGGCCTCGGTGGCGTTCTGCCACGAGGCCAAGCTCGATTACGTGTCATGCTCGCCGTTCCGCGTGCCGATCGCGCGATTGGCCGCAGCGCAAGCGGCGCTCGGCAAGACCGCGGCCAGCCAGGCGTAGTGTCGAGCTTTTTGTACCCCCAAAATACTTGACACTGTCTTTTATTGGGGGTACAAATATTTGCTATGAAAATCACCTGCGACCCCGCCAAGCGGGCGCAACGCTGATTGACCGCAACGCTGATTGACCGCAACGCTGATTGACCGCAACGCTGATTGACCGCAACGCTGATTGACCGCAACGTCGATTTTTTGGACGCGGAACAGGTCTTCGCCGGCCGGACGCTGACGATGCAGGACATTCGGCGTGCCTATGGCGAGGCGCGCTTTCAAACCGTCGGGTTTCTCGCGGGCCGCATGGTGATGGTGGTGTGGACGCCGCGTGGCGATGCCCGGCACGTCATCTCGATGAGGAAGTGCAATGCCAAGGAACAAAAAAGATATTCGCAGCGATTTGCGGAAGCTTGACGCTCACCGCATCCAGCCGGAGGAATATGAAGATGCGCCCGAGCTGACCGATGAGCAGCTCGCCGGCGCGACGCTTGAGATCGGCGGCAAGCCGGTGCGCGGGCGGCCGCGGCTGGCAAATCCAAAAACCGCGATCAAATTGCGGATCGATACCGATGTTGTTCGCTATTTCCGCAACACCGGTCCGGGTTGGCAGACGCGCATTAACGACACGCTGCGCAGGGCGACGAAGCGGAAGGTTGCGCGTTAAACTGCTACCTTGGCAAGGAAGTCTTCCACCTCGCGTCGCAGATCGCCGACCGCAGCTTCCACCGTCTGCGAGGCATCGCGCACGACTTCCGCCGAGGCGCGCGTCTGCGTCGCGGCAACCGCGACCTCGCCCAGCACCGCCACCACGTGGCCGGTGCCTTGCGCGGCGCTGGCGACGTTGTGCGAGATTTCCCCGGTCGCCGAATTCTGCTCCTCGACCGCCGCCGCCACCGTCGTGGTGGTGTGGTTGATCTCCTGCATGCGCGCGGCGATCTGGCGGATGGCGTCGACCGCGCCCGCGGTCGAGGTCTGCACGCTGAGAATGTGGCTGGCGATGTCCTCGGTCGCCTTGGCGGTCTGCACCGCCAGCGACTTGACCTCGGAGGCCACCACCGCGAAGCCGCGGCCGGCTTCGCCGGCACGCGCGGCCTCGATGGTGGCGTTGAGCGCCAGCAGATTGGTCTGCCCGGCGATATTGCGGATCAGCTTGACCACGTCGCCGATCTTCTGCGCGCCGGTGGCCAGGCCGGCGATCTCGCCGTCGGTGGCGCGCGCTTCCTCGGTGGCCTGGCCGACGACATTGCTGGTGTGGCTGAGCTGTCGGCTGATCTCGGCGATGGAACGCGACAATTCGTCGGCCGCGATCGCCGCGGTCTCCACATTTGTTGAGGCTTCGGTGAACGCCTGCACGGCGCTTTCGGCGCGCTGCGAGGTCTGGTTGGAGGAGCCGAGCAGTGTGCCGGCGGTCGAGCGCATGGCGGTGGCGCTGCCGCTCACGCTGGAGAGCAGCGTCTCCATCTGCGGCCGGAACGAGGCGATCGCCGTGTCGATGGTTGCGCGCCGCTGCTCCTGATCGCGATTGGCGGCGCGTTCCTGCTCGACCTTGCGTTGTTCGGTGACATCCTCATGGGTGGAAATCCAGCCGCCGCCCGGCAGCGGCCCGTTCTTGGCCAGCACGATGCGGCCATCGCTGGCTTGCACGTAAAATTGCAAGCTTTCGCTTTTGCCCATGCTGTCCATGATCTTTTGGCAATAGGCGTCGACGTCGCCGGAAAGCAATCCGGTGTCCTTGCGGTGCTGGATCAGTTGGCGCAGCGTGCAGCCCGGCCGTACGATCTGCGGCGACAATTTGTACATGTCGATGTAGCGGCGGTTGTGCAGGACGATGCGGCCTTGCGTGTCGAACATGCACAGGCCTTGCGACATGTTGTCGATGGCGTTGCGCAGCCGGCGATTTTGCGCCCCCAGGCGCCGGTGCACGATGCCGACCAGCGCCAGCGCGGCAACGCCAAAGGCGGCCAGCAGCAGGGTCTGGCCCGCGACAGTCGAGGACAAAGTGGGAAAAAGCATGCCGGCCCGCAGGTAACGCGATGCCTCCATAGTGGGCATCAGCGATTGCGATATTGTTAATAACGCCTCTCCGTTGACCAGGCGTTTACGACGTCGCCAGCGGGCCTGTGCCCGGGCTCGATTGGTTAACGCCTTCGCAAGGTTAATCAGTCCATAAAAAAATCGGTCGCATTGTCGCCAGTCCGGCGGCAGGCATAGGCAGCATTTTGTGGCGATGTCGCGTGAGCGGGCAAATGGTTGTGTCGCGTAGGCGTCGACGGCGAAGACTGGTGCCGAAAGGATTTGTGCCCGTCGGGATCGGCGCGCTGGTCTTGACGCTGCTGCCCAGCACGATCGCCTTCCAGGATCTGGGCGCGTTGCTGGCGCGCCAGCCGGCGGTAGCGGCGCGCGCGCGCGCGCATCTGATCGCCTCGCCGTTCGGCACCATTCACGCCGCCATGT
This sequence comes from Hyphomicrobiales bacterium, assembly GCA_016185205.1. Lineage (GTDB taxonomy): Bacteria > Pseudomonadota > Alphaproteobacteria > Rhizobiales > Xanthobacteraceae > Pseudolabrys. Next base: position 68,607 of record JACPOA010000020.1, read on the forward strand.
TCAGCCTGCCGCGGCCGGTCGGCACCGCGATTCCGGAGCCGCCGCTCTATGCGCTGGCGAATTTCGACCCGACCGACATCACCGGCTCGATCGGCGCGCAGCCGCTCGGCGATGGCTCGGCGCCGCTGCAATTTCCCAAGGTCAATCGCAAGGCCAAGCGCGACTCAGGCCTGTCGCGTGCGCGCGAGCCGCTGCCGCCATTGCCGCCGTTGCTGGCGATCAATCCAGTGCCGGAGCCGGAGCCCGATATTGCGCTGAAGAAGGACAGCGACGGGCGCTTCGATCCGTACTCGAAATATGAATTCAGCGAATTGTCGCCCGCCGGTGCGGCGACGCCCGACGTCGATCTGCCCTATGTCGACCTCCCGCCCGCTCATCTCATTGGAGTCGCGCCGCAACACGGTAAGGGCAAGGACTCGGCGCTGATATTTTTTGGCGTCAATCCGATCGCGCCGGAACGCGAAGCGATCGCGCCCTATGCGCCCGGCCAGGCGCCGGTGGTGCTGGCCTCGCGCGCCTCCGGCGACCCCGACATCAAGCAGTCGGCGCTCGGAGCCCCCGAACTCGGCGGCGACGGCAAAACCGGCGAATCGGTCGCCCGCAAGGGCGAGGTCACCGGCATCGATCAGCGGCCGAGATCGCCGACCGAACGGCTCGCGCTCACCGGCGTGGGCCGCGCCAAGGCCGAGAAATGTCTCGCCAACGCGGTCTATTTCGAAGCGCGTGGCGAGCCGGTGCGCGGGCAAATTGCCGTGGCACAAGTGGTGATGAACCGTGTGTTCTCGCCGTTCTATCCGAACGACGTCTGCGGCGTCGTCTACCAGAACTCGCACCGCCATCTTGCCTGCCAATTCACCTTCGCCTGCGACGGCATTCCCGACATCGTCACCGAACCGGATGCCTGGCAGCGCGCCCAGCGCATCGCGCGCGATATGCTCGACGGCAAGCTGTGGATGCCGGAGGTGGCGAAGTCCACCCACTATCACGCCTATTGGGTGCACCCGAGCTGGGTCGCGGAAATGAAGAAACTGTACAAGCTCGGCGTCCACACCTTCTATCGGCCGCGCAATTGGGGCGACGGTTCCGAGGAACCGACCTGGGGCGACGCGGCGACGACGCAAAAAAATGCCGCCCTGGAGGAGCAGATCGCGCCCGTCAATCACAGCCGCGAATGGCTGCGCTCCGAAGAGGGGCTGGCGGCAACTCGCCAAAACACTCGCAAATAGCGCCTTCCGCCCTAAGCCATGCGCCGCGCAAATGGCTTGGATCACGAAGATTCGTTTTGGATTGCCCGGCGGAGCCTCTATGGTCCGCCCCCGTCCGCGCCGCGACGCGGATGACGCAGTAACTCGGCCGGAGCAATCTCACGATGTCGGTGCAATCAACCGCGGACAAGTCGGCTTTGGGCGGCTGGCGCACGCCGCTCGTCATCCTGGTTTGCGGCTGCCTGATCGGCGCGCTCGGCTTCGGACCGCGCGCCGCGCTCGGCCTGTTCCTGACGCCGATGTCGTCGGCCTTCAGCTGGAGCCGCGACGTCTTCGCGCTGGCGCTGGCGATCCAGGTGATCGTCTGGGGCACCGCGCAGCCCTTTGTCGGCGCCATAGCCGACCGCTTCGGGACCATGCGCGTGCTCTCCGCCGGCGCCGTGCTCTACTTTGCCGGCCTCACACTGATGGCCTATTCGACCACGCCGGGCATGCTCAACCTGACGGCCGGCGTATTGACCGGACTGGGCATCGCCGGCAGCTCGTTCACGGTCGTGATTGCGGCATTCAGCAAGCTAATGCCGCCGCATATGCGCACGTTCGCCTTCGGCGCCGGTACCGCCGCCGGCTCGTTCGGGCAATTTTTGTTCTCGCCGCTGGCAGTGGGATTCATCGACTGGTTCGGCTGGCAGCATGCGCTGGTCGCGTTCGGCATCATCACGCTGCTGGTGATCCCGTGTGCGCTCGCCTTGCGCACGGCGCCGATGGATATGAAGGCCAGACCGGGCGCCGTCAGTCAGCAGTCGCTGCGCCACGCGCTGGCCGAGGCTTTCGGCCATCGCTCCTACGTCCTGCTGGTGCTCGGCTTCTTCACCTGCGGCTTCCAGTTGCTGTTCATCACGGTGCATCTGCCCGCCTATCTGGTCGATCGCGGACTGTCGGCCGATGCCGGGGCCTGGACGCTGGGCGCCATCGGCCTGTTCAACATCGTCGGCTCGCTCACGGCCGGCTGGCTCGGCGACCGCATGCCGAAGCGCTACCTGCTGTCGATCATCTATCTGATGCGCTCGGTGGCGGTGATCGTGTTCATCAGCCTGCCGGTGACGCCGGTCTCGGCCATCGTGTTCGGCGCCGTGATGGGATTGCTGTGGCTGTCGACCGTGCCGCCCACCTCGGCGCTGGTGGCGCTGATGTTCGGCACCCGCTGGATGGCGACGCTGTTCGGCTTTGCCTTCTTCAGCCACCAGGTAGGCGGCTTCCTCGGCGTCTGGCTGGGTGGCATCCTGTTCGAACGCACCGGTTCCTACAACGTGGTGTGGTGGCTGTCGGTGGTGTTCGGCGTGCTGTCGGCGATCATCAACCTGCCGATCGTCGAGAAGCCGATCGTGCGTGTCGAGGCGGTGCCGGCGGTTGCTTGAGCGGCCGACGTCCACGCTACGACTGCTTTCGCTCCACCGTCACCGGGGCCAGGCCGGAAAAGCCCAAGGCGCGCGCGCCAGCGGGCGTCAGATCGATCACGCGGCCGCGCACGAACGGGCCGCGGTCATTGATCCGCACGGTGACGCTGCGTCCGTTGCGCCGGTTGGTCACGCGCACCTTGGTGCCGAACGCCAGCGTGCGATGTGCGGCGGTGAGCCCTTCGGGCTTCGCGCGTTCGCCGCTCGCGGTTTTTTCGCCGGCATAGGCATAGATCGACGCAATTCCAGTTTCGGCCATCGCAGCGGACGAGCAGGCAACAGCAATCACGATGCCGCACAGCGCGGCGCTCAAGCGCACGAACATCAACACACTCCTGGATTGGCCCCGCCGAAGGCCGCTCTGCTAGGGGCGCGGTCTGGCCGTTTGAAGGCGAGACTGAGGTCATTTCAGGCAGGATGCTGATTGCGCGCACGCCCGCGACAAGACGCGCAAGCGGCCCGTGGGGGCTTGTTCCTGCCAGCCAATTTGTTCCACAAAGGCTCCTTCAGTTTCGGTGGTGACGAAGGAGTGCTTAACGTGGCGACATTCAAGGCGATCGTGATCGAGAAGGCCGACGGTGCGACCCGGGCCGCGCTGACCGATTTCGACGAAGCCAATCTGATGGACGGCGACGTCACCGTCGCGGTCGAATATTCCACGCTCAATTACAAGGACGGGCTCGCCCTCACCGGCAAGGCGCCGGTGGTGCGCCGCTTTCCGATGATCGCCGGCATCGATTTCGCCGGCACGGTGGAAGCCTCCAGCCATCCCGCCTGGAAGCCGGGCGACAAGGTCATCCTCAACGGCTGGGGCTGCGGCGAGACCCATCTCGGCGGCTATGGCGCCAAGGCGCGCGTGAAAGGCGACTGGCTGGTGCGGCTGCCGGCCAGCATGAGTGCACGCGAGGCGATGGCGATCGGCACGGCTGGATACACGGCGATGCTGGCGGTGATGGCGCTGGAGCGCCATGGGCTCACCCCGGCGCAGGGGCCGGTGGCGGTCACCGGCGCCGCCGGCGGCGTCGGCTCGGTGGCCATTGCGCTGCTGGCCAAACGCGGCTTTGCCGTGAGCGCGGTCACCGGCCGCCCTGGCGAAGCCGACTACCTCAAGGGCCTGGGCGCTTCCGAGATTATCGACCGTAAGGACCTGGCCGGCCCGCCCAAGCCGCTGGCCAAGGAGCGCTGGGCCGGCGCCATCGACGCGGTCGGCTCCACCACGCTGGCCAATCTGTTGTCGATGACCCGCTACGGTGGGGCGGTGGCGGCCTGCGGGCTGGCGGGGGGCATGGACCTGCCCGGTTCAGTCGCCCCGTTCATTTTGCGCGGAGTGTGTCTTTACGGCATCGATTCCGTCATGTGTCCGTTGCCCCGGCGCAACGAGGCGTGGAAAAGGCTCGAAACCGAGCTTGACCGCCCCAAACTGGCCGCGATGACTCGTGAAATAGCCCTTTCCGGGGTGCCGGAAGCGGCGGCGGCCCTGCTGGCCGGCCAGGTCCGCGGCCGCATCGTGGTGAAAATCGGGTAACCACGTTTAGGATTTGGCGACGAACGGCGTGGCATAGTCCGGCAGGCTTTCTGAACCGGCCCTGGTTTTGGTAATCTGTTGCGTCAGTCGGAGTAACGGGGATGTTGCGTAGTATTGCGTTGACGGTCGGCCTTTTGGCCGCCGTGCCGGCGTTTGCCGGCGAGATGAGTGCCGAGGAAGCGCGCCGCTTCGTGGTCGGCAAGCTGTTCAACTACACCTGTTTCGAAGGCACGCGCGGCCAGGGCCGCGTCCTGTCCGACGGTTCGGTGGTCGGCTCTATCCAATTCCAGGGTGCCGGTCAGGTGCGCTACGCGCATATGCCGCCCGGTACGCTCAAGGTGAAGGGCGAGGCGGTGTGCGCCTCGGTGCGCGGGCTGCCGCTGGAGCCGTGCTTCAATCTCCAGCGCCTCGACGGCAATACGTTCCGCGGTTCGGTCTCGGGGCTGAGCTTCGCCTCCTGCGAATTCACCCGCCACAACACCCGCACCACCGTGACGCATAGCGCGCATAATTCGCACCAGCCGCTCGGCCTGCGGCCGTCGTTCACCGCGGATAATCGTTAGCCGCGACTACTCCTTCGCCGGGAAAATCATGCAGGTCGTGGTAGCGTGGGCATAGAGCTTGCCGGCGCGATCCTTCAGGTCGCCCTCCGAGGTCGCCACCGTGCGGCCGCGATGCACGATGCGGCCTTCCGCGCGCACCGGCCCGGTGTCTTTGGTGAGCGGCCGCACCAGATTTAATTTCAGCTCCAGCGTGGTCCAGGTATCGCCCTTCGCGAGCGTCGAGAAGATGGCGCAGCCGAGCGCGGAATCGAGCAGTGTCGCGGCGAAGCCGGCGTGCACCGTGCCGATCGGGTTGTACAGGCGGAATTCCGGCACGCCCTCGAAGACGGCGCGGCCGTATTCGGCGTCGATCAGGTGAAAGCCCAGTACCTCGCAGATGGGCGCTTGCGGCAGCGTGCCGTCGATGATCGCCTTCACGAAGCCGAGCCCGTCGTAGGTTTTGACTGTCTCCGGCGGCACCACGCCGTATTGCGTCCCGCGTTCATTCATTGCCATTTCCTGCGCCGGTTGCGTCCGACGTTATAGCCTTGTTCCTCGCTGGAAACAGCAACCGCTGGTAAAGCCAGCCGATACCGACCAGTACGGCGCCGAGCCCGATGAACGACAGCGCGCGGAATATGCCGGTCAGCGCCGCCATGTCGATGACGAACACCTTGACGATAGTGAACGCGATCACCGCGGCGGAGGCCAGACGCGCCGGCTGCGAGCGCAACATGAATCCCGCGAACAAAAGCAGGATGCCGAAAACGAGCCAGACCGCGGAATAGGTGTATTGCTCCGCGTCGCTGGTCACCCCGCGCGTGAGAATGGCGCCGTGATACAGCGTGCGCACCTCCAGCCCGAGGTAAAGCATGGACAGCACGACCGCGCTCGTCGCCGCGATGGTGCGATATCCGAGCGGCCGGCTGTCGCGCGCGACCAGCGCGAGGATCGCCGCCAACAGCGCAGGGATTCCGTAGCCGAGCAAAATCAGATTGAAGAACGCGCCGCCGACCGGGCGGCCGGTCAACTGCGGATTGAGCGAGACCACGAGGCCGAAGACGATTGCCACCAAGGTCAGCAGCGCGATGATCTGCGCGCCGACATCGTGCACGATACTCCTGGTGCGGGCGCGCAGCCGTTCCAGCCCGATCGTCATGGCGAGGCCGACCGAAACCTGCATGGCAACTTCCGCCAGCGCGGTCGACTGGCGGAATACGTCGCCGTTGTTCATATAGTGGCGGATTTCCAGCAGTGCGAGCAGGACGGTGAACAGGATCGCCGCGGAATCGGCCATGCGCGCCGGGACATCGTCGGCCCGCCGCCGCAGCAGATAGCCGGCAGTCCAGAACGAGGCCGCCGGCACGCCGTAGCCATAGAGCAGCCAGTTGAGAATCGGCGTGGTGCCGATGTCGTTGCCGACGATGCGCGGCTCATAGCCGACGCGCAGCAGCACCAGCACGATCACGGCCGCGGCCAGGTAACGTAACGCCGGCAGCGGGCGCTGCTCGGAAATCCAGGCGATGCCGGGCACCATCAACGCCAGCCCGACGGTGAGCCAGCCCTTGTCGAGCGCGAGCGTCAGCGCCAGTGCGAGCGAGGCGACCGCGCCGGTGGCGAATACCGCCGCCGATGCGGCAAGGCCGGGGCGCGGCTCGCGTTTGCTCAGGAGATCGGTGGCGTAGCCATCGAGCGCGGCCAGCAACAGCGCGAGGCCGGCGAAGGGAATCGAGCGCTCGAACTCCGCGATGCGCATGTAGAGCGCAATCAGGAGCGCGATCGGCGTCACGACCGCGGTTGCGCTCCACAGCAACGCGACCGTCGGATTGTCGGAACGGCCTTGCGCGGCAAAACTCGACAGGCCGAACAGCGCCGCGAATGCCGCGCCAAGCGCCAGATGCAATCCGGTCGCGGTCGACGGACCGGGAATGGCGCCGCGGGTGACGCCGGGCGCGAGCACCAGCGTCTCGAACATCGCCGGCACCGCCCAGTGCAACATCATAAAAACGGTCAGTGCTCCCGCCGCCGGCAGCGCCCACAGTGCGGCCTCGCTGCGCCAGGCGATGGCGACGGTTGCCGCCGCCAGGATGGTGAAGACCGCGAGCGCCGCGGAATCGTGCGCGCTGCCGATCGCCAGCACGCACACGGCCAGCAGATAGGCGCCGATCGCGCCGGAGGAAATCTCGTCGATTTTTCCGGGCGCGGCGGTGGGGCCATAGAGCAAGCCGGAGACGATCAGCGTGGCGACCAGCGCGAAGCCGGCGAGCGCGTGGAAAAGATGTGCCGCCAGCGCGTCCACGCTCGGATAGTTAACGCCGGGCAGCGTCCAGAGCGCGCCGAGCACCACGGCCGTGATCGCGAGCCAGCGCCACAGCCGCATGCGCGCCAAGGCAAAGGCGGCGGCGCTGACGATCGCGAGATAGACATAGAGCGCCCAATAGTTCGGCGCGTCCGAGGGCACCAGCAGCGGGGTGACGAAGGCGCCGGCGACGCCGAGGCCGGCGAGCGCCGGCCCATGCAGCAGCGCCGCCGCCAACGTGGCCAGCGCCACCAGGCCGAGCAGGACGAAGGCTGCGGGCGGCGAAAGAAAATCGTAGAGCGCGAAGGCGGCATAGACGGTGGCATAGGCGGTGACGGTGCCGGCGGCGGTGAGGATGCTCGGAATGTGCCGGGTTGGAATGGCAATGACGCCGGCGGCGATTTCATTGCGCCGCGCCCATTCGCCGGCGGCGATCAGCAGACCGGCAAATATCGCGGCGAGGAGGATGCGCACGCCCGGCCCGAGCAGGCCTTGCTCGATCGAGTAGCGCACCAGGAAGATGGCGCCGAGCGCCAGCGCCAGGCCGCCGATCCACACCACCCACTGGGTGCCGAGGCGTTCCTCGAGCGTGGTCGACGGTGCCGTTGCTGACGGCATAGGCGTTGCGGACGGCTCCGGTCTGGGCGGCGATGCCGGCGGTGGCAGATCGGTGACCGGAGCTTCGATGATCGGCTCGCTGACGGCGAGCGGCGGCTCGACGACGATTGGCTGCGGTTCGGCGGACGGCGCGGGGCGCGCGGCGGGCGCGCCAGCTTCCAGCGCCATGACACGCAATTCAAGCTGGCGGGCGCGCTCCTTGGCATTCAGCGCATTGACCAAGGCGACGATCGCGAGAACGGGGAATGCGAGGACAACAACAAGTCCCAGCAAGACCCAAATGACTTCATCCATGGCACGCCCCCGGGCCGCTTGGCGCGGCCCATGCTAACGGCGCACAAGCCGGGAGGGAACCAGGCCTGCCGCTCGGTTAGTCTCCCGACTCAGTCGAGATCGAGCCGGAAAGGCTCACCTTCCGCGGCCGATTGGCCGGGGCCGATGGTCTCGACCGCGCGCACCATGCGGCCGTCGCGCTTGAGCAGGCGATCGGCGATCGAGACGATGCGCACATTGGGCTGCGCGGTGCGCGAGGCGTGCCTGATGTCCCAGGCGATCCCAAGTTCGTCGCGCTGCGGATTGAGCGCGCAGGCCGCGACATAGGCGCCGGCGGTCGAGCGGCTGATGCCGGCGAAGCAATGCACCACCAGCGGCGCCGCGCGATCCCAGGTGCCGACGAAGTCGATCAGCCGTTCGACATGCTCTTGGCCCGGCGCGGTATAGCCTTCCATCGGCGCGGCGATATCGTCGACCGCGAGCACCAGATGATTCTCGGGCGCGATGTGGCGCGGCCGCTCGACCCGGTCGGTCAGCCGCAACAACGTGACGATGTGGCGCGCGCCGGTCTCATCGACGGTGGCGTGCAGGCGGGCGAGCGAACAGACGTGGATCATGATGGCGGCATTGAGCGGGACGTGTTTGTCATATCTATGACTGGTCTATTGCAGGCGCAAAAGCTTTTCGAAGCGCTCGCGAAAGCGCGTTTCGGCGATGCCGGCCGGCCAGGGCGTCAGGTAATCGCGTTCGATCGCGGCGGAAAATTTCGGCGGCTGGCCGAAGAATTTGCGCGCCTCGTCCTCGGCAAAGCCGGCGAGCCGCGTCGCCTCCAGATAGGCGGCGCACCGGTCGGCCGCCTTGATCAGGCTTTGCAGCGTCTCCGGCAGTTTCGCCGGCAGCCCGAAGCGCAGATGGATGGCGGCGAGCAGCCGGTGCTCCACCGCCTTGTAGCTGTCGCCGATCACCGCCTTGAACGGCGAGATCATGTCGCCGATCACGTATTCGGGCGCGTCGTGCAGCAGCACCGCGAGCCGGCCCTTGGCGTCGAGTCGCGGCACCTTGGCGCGCGCCTGCGCTTCGACCAGCAGCGAATGCTGGGCGACCGAGTAGATGTGGGCACCCTTGGTCTGGCCGTTCCAGCGCGCGACGCGCGCCAGTCCGTGCGCGATGTCCTCGATCTCGACGTCGAGCGCCGAGGGGTCGAGCAGATCGAGCCGGCGGCCCGACAGCATGCGCTGCCAGGCGCGCGGCGCTGCCTTTCTCGCGATTTTGCGCGGTTTGCTCACTTGCGCTTGCCAATCTTGGCGCAGGCGGCGTGGCGATGGCAGGTGACCAGATGGTCGTTGACCATGCCGACCGCCTGCATGAAGGCATAGACGATAGTCGGCCCGACGAACTTGAAGCCGCGGCCGATGAGCTCCTTCGACATCTCGCGCGACAGCGCGGTTTCCGCCGGCACCTGTTTGGTGCTGCGAAACGTGTTGAGCTTCGGCCTGCCGTCGAGGAAATCCCACAGCAGCGCGGAAAATCCAGGCCCGCTCTCCATGATCTTGAGCCAGGCGCGCGCCGAGCCGACCGCGCCCTCGATCTTGGCGCGGTTGCGCACGATGCCGGCGTCCTGCATCAGCCGCTCGATTTTCCTCGGCGTGTAGCGCGCGATTTTCTCCGGCTGGAAATCGTCGAAGGCGCGGCGAAAGTTGTCGCGCTTGCGCAGGATGGTGATCCACGACAACCCGGCCTGGAAGCCGTCGAGCACAAGCTTCTCGAACAGCGCGCGGTCGTCGAATTCCGGCACGCCCCATTCCTCGTCGTGATAGGCGACGTAGAGCGGGTCCTGCTTCGGCCACGGGCAGCGCTTGATCCCGTCGGGATGGAGAACGGCCGTGCTCATGACGCAGCCTTACTCTCGCCCGGCCACGCAAACCGCGCCCACGCCGGCTTCACCACGCGGATGGCGATGCCGCCGGCGGTAAGCTGGGTACCGGCCGCCAGCGCATCGGCGACGCGGTCGAGGCGGAGCAAAGCGAGGCCACGGCCCTTCGCGGTCGAGCCGAGCATGCCTATCTGTTTGTCGCCCGCCATCACCGGAATGCCGGGCATCGGCGAGTATTCGTCATAGGCGATCGGCACCACGCGGCTGCGCGCAGTGGCGCGATGCTCGACGCGCGAGACGACCTCCTGGCCGATATAGCAGCCCTTGTCGAAATCGACGCCGCTAAGCTGATCCATGTCGGCTTCGTGCGGAAAAGTGTCGCCATAGATGAAATCGGTACCGCCACGCGGCACGCCAAGCGCGATTCGGTGCATGTCGTAGGCGTCCGCGTCGGTGAGGCTGGCGCCGAGATCGGCGGCGGCCTCGGTGGCGAGCTGCGGCGGCAGCATGATGCGCGTGCCAAGGCCCGGATGGCGCGGATCGGCATAGCAAAGCCCGTATTCGCTGTCGGCGCTGCCCGGCCAGAGCGCCATCACGCCGAGCGACTGCGACAGGTCCTCGACCGTCACTTTGGCGCGCAGTCGGTAGAAGTTGAGCTTTTCAACCAGCGCCGGCGCCAAGACGCATGGGCAGTCGAGGAAGAAGCCGCCGCCGTCCTCCGGCGCAGCCTCGACCACGATGAAATCCACGATGATCTTGCCCTGCGGCGTGAGCAGCGCGGCAAACCGGGCCTGGCCGGGGGCGAGCTTGGCGATATCGTTGGTGGCGAGCCCATTGAGGAAGCGCCGGGCGTCCTCGCCGGCGACCTTGACGACGCCTCGTTCGGGAAGGAGGGCTGCCTGCATGACGGTTTCTCAAAACCTCTCTGGATAAGTCTCTTGCCAGAACTCACGGCGAAACGTAAGCGCTGTCGGATAAGCCTCAAGTCCCGTTCAGAGCCGATCAAATATGGCCGAACCCTACGACCTGATCCTCAAGGGCGGCACCGTGGTCAATCACGACGGCGAGGCCGCGCGTGACCTCGGGATTCGCGCCGGGCGGTTCGCCGCCATCGGCGACCTCAGCCGCGCTTCGGCCGGCGAGGTGATCGACTGCCGCGGCCTGCATTTGCTGCCGGGCGCGATCGATACCCAGGTGCATTTCCGCGAGCCGGGGCTGACCCACAAAGAGGACCTCGAGTCAGGCTCGCTCAGCGCGGTGATGGGCGGGGTCACCGCCGTGTTCGAGATGCCCAATACCGATCCGCTGACGGTGAGCGCGGCGGCCTTGGCCGACAAGGTCAAGCGCGGCCATCACCGCATGCATTGCGATTTCGCCTTCTTCGTCGGCGCCACCGCCGAAAATACCAGGGAGCTCGCCGAGCTGGAGCGGCTGCCGGGCTGCGCCGGCATCAAAGTGTTCATGGGCTCGTCCACCGGCTCGCTGCTGGTGGCCGACGATGCCGGACTGCGCGCGGTCTTGAAAGTGATCCGCCGCCGCGCCTCGTTCCACGCCGAGGACGAGCCGCGCCTGAACGAACGCAAGAAGCTGCGCATCGAAGGCGATGCGCGCTCGCATCCGGTCTGGCGCGACGAGATCGCTGCGCTCAAGGCCACGCAGCGGCTTGTGCGCGCCGCGCACGAGACCGGCGCGCGCGTGCACGTGCTGCACGTGTCGACCGCGCAGGAGATGGAATTCCTCGCCGGCCACAAGGACGTGGCCTCGGTCGAGACCACGCCGCATCATCTCACGCTGGAAGCGCCCGGGGCTTACGAGCGGCTCGGCACCAAGGCGCAGATGAATCCGCCGGTGCGCGACGCCGTCCATCGCGCCGGCATCTGGCGCGGCGTCGCACAAGGCGTGGTCGACGTGCTCGGTTCCGACCATGCGCCGCATACCGCGGCGGAAAAGGCCAAGACCTATCCGGCCAGCCCGTCCGGCATGACCGGCGTGCAGACGCTGGTGCCGATCATGCTCGACCACGTCAATGCCGGCCGGCTCTCGCTGCTGCGCTTCGTCGACCTCACCAGCGCCGGTCCGGCGCGGCTGTTCGGCATAGCTGGCAAGGGCCGCATCGCGGCAGGCTATGACGCCGACCTGACAGTGGTCGATCTCAAGCGGCGGCAAACCATCACCGATGAGTGGGTCGCCTCGCGCGCCGGCTGGACGCCCTACAATGGCGTCGGCGTGACCGGCTGGCCGGTCGGTACCCTGGTGCGCGGCCACAAAGTGATGTGGGAGGGCAGCCTGACCGCTGGGAGCCAAGGGGAACGCGTGCGGTTCCTGGAAACCTTGGCCAGCTAGCGGCGTTTTCAATGGTGGCCGGGCCTGTCCGGTGACCCGCGAGTTTTCCCCAGCCTTTATGCGTTGTGGCTCTGTGGAATTGCAATCGCCGCACGAGAGACTATCACCGGTACCTGCGCACCCCTGTTCGGGCCGCGATTCGCGGGACTTTGGGGTAGGACGACAATGAGCGGTGATCTCGTTTCGCTCCGCATGCTGGTGATCGCGGCCGCGCTGCCGGATCAGGAGCTATGGCGACAAGCCGCGGCCATGGCGTCGGTCCCGGTCGACTTCACGGCACACCCGCCGGCATCTGCCGCCGGTGCGCTCGCCAAAGATGGCGCCGACATCTGCGTGGTCGATGGCGATTTGTCCGATGCCGAGCAGACCGCGGTGATCGCGGCGGCGCGCGCGCTGCAACCGGCGCCCCTGGTGTTCATGGCGGCGCCGCAAGGCAGCGCCCGCCACGAGCGCGTCGACAGCATGCTGAGCAAGCCGTCAAACGTGGACGACGCGCGCACGCTGGTCGAAATCTGTGTCCGCGCGAAAATCCCCAGCCGCGTTCTGATCGTGGACGATTCCGGCACCATGCGCAGCATCGTGCGCAAGATTCTGTCGGCCAGCCATTTCAAATTGGATATCCACGAGGCGGCGGAAGGCATTGCCGCGCTCAATCAGTTGCGCGGCGGCAATTTCGGCATGGTGTTTCTCGACTACAACATGCCCGGCCTCAACGGCTTCGAGACGCTGGCGGAGATCAAGCGCGAAGCCCCGAACGTGGCAGTGGTGATGATGACCTCGACGGCCGACAACGCCATCGCCGACCGCGCGCACGCAGCCGGTGCGCTCGCCTTCCTGAAGAAGCCGTTCTATCCGGCCGATATCGACAAGGTGCTGGAACGCTATTACGGCCTGCACGCGCCGCGCGGCTAACTGATCGTTATTTCAGAAAGGAATTTGCGAGCGGAGCCGGCGTTATTGCCGGTGCTGCTCGACCGAGAATTCGCCGTTGCGGATGCGGGTGCCGAGACCTTCCGCGAAGGTGGCCGCCGCTTCCTCGCCATAGGTCGACACGAATTCGGCCAGCGCGGCGAACAGACAGGCCTGCGCCAGGCAATCGCCGTCGATGCCGTCGAGGCGCGCCTCGGCCCAGGCTTCATGCAGGTAGCCCAAGGCCACGCGTTTCTGCTCGTGGTCAGGCACCGGCTCGCGCGAGTGAGTGGATCGCCCCGCTGTCGTCATTGTCACCTTCGTCCCAGGGCGCCCCGGCTTAAGGACACCAGTCCCAAATCCCGACGGGACGTTAGCATGCGAACGGTCCCGCATAACCGGCAAGTAAAGGAAAGGTTAATAACGGTGGGACTAATTGGCGTATCGCGCGGTGATTTCGCGTGCGATTTTGGCGCCTTCCTCGAGATAGCGGCGAATGGCGACATCGGCGGCCGGCGTGCAGGTGCGATAAGTCTGCTGGAACCCCCGGTAACCACGATTGAATCGGGCGACGATCTTGTGCCGGCGCTCGCCGCTGGGGGCCTCGGCGTCGATCAAGGCCTGCATCTCGTTACGCCATTTCTGCCCTTCATTGGCGCCGCAGACCGCGCGCAGATATTGCAGCGAGCCGAGGATTTCGGCGAGCCGCTCGAGGTCGCCGTCATAGGGGGCGGGACCGTCCTCCACCGCGCGCGCAGGCAGCGTCAGACAAAGCAGGATCGAGCCGATGGTGAGAAGCTTGTTCACGCGAGTGATATGCCCGTGCTCAAAGCCAATCGCAAGGCGGGACGCTCAGGCCTTCCGGTTAAGGATATCGATTGCAGAGCCGACGATCTCGGCTAGACCTTCGGTCGTGCGCAACCCTGTGAGCTCCGCCGGCACAAGCCAGCGCGCATCGTCGAGTTCGTCGTTGAGTTTAACCTCGCCGGAGCGCCAGCGCGCCGCATAACACATGATGACGAAATGCCGCTCGATGCGGTCTTGCGCGTCGCGCACGATCACCTCGCGGTGGCCGGCGAGCCCGACTACGTCGATCTCCAGCGCGGTCTCCTCGCGCACTTCGCGCGCCGCCGCTTCGGCCAGCGTCTCGCCGGTTTCGACCGCGCCGCCGGGCAGGGTGTAGAGGTTGAGCGCCGGATGGCGCGCGCGCCGCACCAGCAGCACCTTGCCGTCGCGCACGATGGCCGCGCTGACGGCCAAGTAGGGACGTTGCGGATATTTCCGGATGTCGCTTTCGGCCACGTGACCTATTTCTTCATCAATCCGTCGACCACCGCCTGCGGCGCGTCCAGCACACCGGCGTCGGCTTGGCCGTTGATCACCGCCCCGGCGCGCGCGACCAGCGGGCGCAGCCAGGCGGCGGCGTGATCGGCGAGCGCGGCCATGCGCTCCGGCGGCAGATCGGCGCTCATCGCCGCGCGGGTTGCCTCTAGCACGGCGGTCATGGTGCCGGCCAGCGTATCGAGGCAGCCGCGCAGGTTCGGATCGGCGGCGTCATAGGCGGCGATCGCCAGTTCGCGGCCCCTGAAGCGGGAGGCCACGAAGTGCTCGCGATAGCTCATCGGTTGCCAGGCGAGGAAGTCGTCGCGGCAATCGGGGCAGCTCGACAGCAATTCGAGCAGCATGATGGCTTCGTAGAAATGGTTGAGGTAATCGCTGGCGAGCCCGGTCGCCGGATTGATGTTGGCGGCGGCCAGCCGCGCCTCATAGGCGCCATCGGCCTCCTCGGCCGCTTGCACGGCTTCGACGCAATCCTGATATCTCATCAAGGCCCCGTCGCCCGGAATCCACCGGCGAATAGTGTTATTTATGGCGAGTTAAAACGCGATTAAACGCGGTTATGGGGCATTAAAATATGTGCGGCCGCTACACCGTCACCGCCACGCCGGAAGTGCTGCGGGCACTGTTCGGCTATCCGGAGCAGCCCAATTTCCCGCCGCGCTTCAATATCGCGCCGACGCAGCCGATCGCCATCGTCCGGCTTGTGGACGGCAAGCGCCAGTTCGCGCTGATGCGCTGGGGGCTGCTGCCGTCCTGGGTCAAGGACCCGAAAACCTTCGCGCTGCTGATCAATGCGCGCGGCGAGTCCGTGCTCGACAAGCCGGCCTTCCGCGCCGCCATGAAGCGCCGGCGCTGCCTGATCCCGGCCGACGGCTTCTACGAATGGTAGGCGGTGGGCGGGCGCAAGCAGCCGTTCTATGTGCGCGCGAAATCCGGCAAGCCCTTTGCCTTCGCCGGACTGTGGGAAACCTGGACCGGGCCGAACGGCGAGGAGCTCGACACCGCGGCGATCGTCACCACCCGCGCCAGCCGCACACTGGCGCCCATCCATGACCGCATGCCGGTGGTGCTGCCGCCGGAGGCGTTCGATCTGTGGCTCGACTGCACGAAGGTTGACGCCACCACCGCCGCCGCGCTGATCGCGCCGGCGCCGGAGAATTTTTTCGAGGCCTATCCAGTTTCGACCCATGTCAACCGCGTGGCCAACGACGATCCGAAGCTGGTCGAGGCGTTGGTTGTGGGCGCGGAGCCGGTGGCCGCGCCGAAGCCGGCCGCCAAGCCCGTCAAGCGGCCGAAGAATGATACAGGGCAGGGGACGTTGTTTTGAGGCCGTGGCGCAATAGCGACGCGTGTTGCGCCGCATTGTTGGGCAATGGCGGGTACGTTGCGCTAATCCGCCCGGGCTGCCGCCGCTCCTGGCCTCTGGGGTGCGCCGCCGGTCCTCCGCAAGCTGCGGATAGTAGACGCCAGCCGGCGATGATGATTTATGATATGTCATATGGCACCTTGACGTGCGGCTGGCATCGACTGCTGCATGGCAAGGGGTGGATTCTCATCACGTTTTCCTGTGCGAGATACCGCGCCGGCCCGGGCGCTTGCCAAGAACGTGAAGCGGCTTCGGGAGGCCCGCGACTTGTCGCAAGACGAACTGGCCGACCAAGTCGGGGTCCAGACCCCGGCCATTTCTCATCTTGAAAACCGCCGCGGCAATCCGACGCTGATTACGCTCGAAAAGCTCGCCGAGGCCTTGGGTGTTCCGTTTACGGACCTCTTCCGCTCCCGCTGAGACTTTCGCGCAGGTTGCACGAGCTAGAATCATCGCGTATGATTTATCATATGCTGGCGCACGCGGAAAACTTGATCGAGAGGGCTTTGCTTGTTCGGGCCACTTCGATTCTCGACCTGCTCGCCGTCGGGTGGCGGCCGGGCTATGACGAACTCGACGCCGCCCGTCACATCGAGCAGTGGACGCTTCTGCCGCGCGGCGAAGGGCGGCCTTACTATCTGATCGGCGTCGCGTGGTCGTTGCCGGTGAAACGGCAGGTTACGGTTTCAGCCGTGCTTGCGATTGATCGGGTCGCGCACTGGGCGCGAGTCTGGGATGAGTGGATCGCGATAGGAGATCAGATCGACGGCGCGCTGCCGTTCGACGCTGGCGAGGTGCAGCAGGCGGGATATGAGTGGCTGCTAGCTGAGCTTTGGCGCCATGAATGAGCTGCTCCCGAAAACTCGGGCCGACGTCGTCCGAGACGTAATCGGCGCCATCGTCGCCGGGCTGGTCAGCGTGGCGATTTTGTGCGTGACCGGCGTTCGGATTTGGCGCGCGTTCGGCGGCTGGCCACTGGTGTACGCTGTCATCATAAGATCGTCATGGGGCAGCGCGTAGGGCTACAGGCTACAACACCTTCCCCGGATTCAATATCCCATTGGGATCGAGCATCCGCTTCAACCCGCGCATCAGGTCGAGCGCCACCGGGTCCTTCACCTTCGGCAGCGAGTTGCGCTTGAGCACGCCGATGCCGTGCTCGGCCGAGATCGAGCCCTGGTATTTGAGCACGATCTTGTCGACCACCGCGTTGACCTCGCCCCAGCGCGCGAGGAACGCCGCCTGGTCGGCGCCGACCGGCTGGCTGACGTTGAAATGGATATTGCCGTCGCCGACATGGCCGAACGGCACCGGCCGGCAGCCCGGGATCAGTTTGCGCACCGCCGCGCTGGCGTCCTCAAGAAAATCCGGCACCGAGGCCACCGGCACCGAAATGTCATGCTTGATCGAGCCGCCTTCCGGCTTCTGCACCTCCGGCAGCACGTGGCGCAGATGCCAGAACGCTTTGGCGTGATCGAGGCTGGCGGCGATGGTGGCGTCCTCGATGAGGCCCTGCTGCGCCGCGTCGCCCAGCAGCTCCTCCAGGCTGGCGCGCAGGCCGTCGCTGTGCTGCGAGGCCACTTCCATCAGCACGTACCAGGGATGCCTGCCGGTGAGCGGATCGCGCACGCTGTGGCCATGCTTGACTGCGAACTCGATCACTTCGCGCACGATCAGCTCAAAACTGGTCACCGTGCCGCCGACGCGCGCGCGCGCCAGATTGAGCAGCTTCACCGCGGCGGCGGGCGAGAGCACGCCGATGAAGGCGGTCTCCACCGCGCGCGGGCGCGGGAACAACTTGAGCACGGCGGCGGTGATGATGCCGAGCGTGCCTTCGGCGCCGATGAAAATATGCCGCAGGTCGTAGCCGGTGTTGTCCTTCTTGAGCTTCGACAGCAGATGCATGATGCGGCCATCGGCCAGCACCACCTCCAAGCCCATCACCAGCTCGCGCGCGATGCCATAGGCGAGCGCGGCGGTGCCGCCGGCATTGGTGGAGAGATTGCCGCCGATGGTGCAGCTGCCTTCGGCGCCGAGCGAAAGCGGAAACAGACGGTCGACCGCGGCTGCCGCGTTCTGCGCATTCGCCAGCACCACGCCGGCTTCGCAGGTCATGCTGTTGGAGGCGGCATCGACTTCCCTGATCTTGTCGAGCCGCGTGAGCGAGAGGATCAGTTCGCCGTCGAACGGGATTTGCGCGCCGACTAAACCGGTATTGCCGCCCTGCGGCACCAGCGGCGTCTTGGTCTCGTTGGCGAGCTTGAGGATCGCCACCACCTCGTCGACCGAGCCCGGCCGCAGCAGCATCGCGGTGCGGCCATGATAAAGCCCGCGCCCCTCGACCAGATGCGGCTCGAGCGCGGCCGCATCGGTGATGGCGTATTTGTCGCCGACGATGGCCGCGAAGCGCGGCAGCAGATCGGGTGAAGGTGCGCGACGGAGTGGTGAGTTCATTGACGTGTCCTAGCGTGGCGCGGCGGCGCGCGCCAGCCGATCGTTGATCGCCTCGCCCAGGCCTTCGTGCGGCACCGGCATGACGGCGATAGTCGTGGCGCCGCAGGCATCGAGCGCCCGCAAATGCGAAAACAGATTGGTCGCCGCCTCGATCAGATCGCCGCGCGCCGACAGATTGAGCGTGGTGCCGAAAAACGCCGGCGCCGGCCCGAAGGCGAGCAGTGCTTCGTCCGCGCGCGGTGCCTGCGCGTCGAGGCGCAGCCGCGCCTTCGGCGCATAGTGCGAGGCGAGCATGCCGGGGGCGAGCGGCGTCTCTTCGGCGACCGCCGGAATGGCTAGCGCCCGATTGAGCGCGCGTTCGATATCTTCACGCGGAAGCCCGCCCGGACGCAGCAAAGTCGGCTCGCCCAAGCACGACACGATGGTGGATTCCACGCCGACCGTGCAGGGACCGGAATCAATGATGAGATCGATGCGACCGCGCAGATCGTGCAGAACGTGCGCCGCGTCGGTCGGCGAGACATGGCCGGAGCGGTTGGCCGACGGCGCCACCACCGGCCCGTTGAACGCCTTGAGCAGGGCGGCCGCCACCGGGTGCGCCGGAACGCGCACCGCCACGCTGTCGAGCCCGGCCAGCGCCAGATCGGCCACGCCGCAGTCGGTCCGCTTGGGCAGCACCAGCGTCAGCGGCCCCGGCCAGAACGCGGCGGCGAGCCGGGTGGCGGCGTCGTCGAAGACGGCGAGCCGGCGCGCCGCCGCGGCGTCGGCGACATGGGCGATCAGCGGATTGAAGGCCGGGCGGCCCTTGGCGGCATACAGGCGAGCAATGGCCTCGCCATTGCCGGCAGCGGCGCCCAGCCCGTAGACGGTTTCGGTCGGAAACGCCACCAGCCCGCCTTGCGCAAGGCAGGCGGCTGCCGCCGCGATGGCGTCACGATCGGTCTGCAGGACCCGCGTTCCCGGCTGGGCGGTCATTTGCTTCTCAAGTGTCTCGCAAGCTTGCGCCTGCAAAGGAGCCGGGGTTATAAGGCCGCCGACAGTCGGAGTGTAGCGCAGTCTGGTAGCGCACCTCGTTCGGGACGAGGGGGTCGCAGGTTCAAATCCTGCCACTCCGACCAATAAAATCCCGCCTTTACCCCCAAAAAACCAAGCCGGAACCAGCGCCCCAACGGGCTGGCCGCCTTTGCCGATCGAGGCCGTGGGCGGCGCCTCGCCCGCCCTTGTGTGAGGCCGGTGCGCCCGCGTACCCTCCGTCCCGGGAATAAAAATAGCCACCCAAGGTCATAACAAAGGCCCGCGCGGTTGAAGCGCCGGGCGTGTGGAGAGGGAAGCGCCATGAAAAATTCGATCAAGACGTTCGGCCTGGTATTCGGTCTGGCACTGACACTCGCCGGTCCCGCCGCGGCGGGCGAGATGAAAATGATGACCGGCCCGCAAGGCGGATCGTGGATCCCGCTCGGCGGCCAGCTCAAGGACATGTGGGAAAAAGCCGTTCCCGGTCTCGCCGTGCAGGTCATGCCCGGCGCCGGCATTGCCAATGCGCGCGGTGTCGACGAAGGCAAGGCCGATGTCGGCTTCGGCAACTCGATCTCGACGGTGGACGGCCTCGCCGGCAAGCCGCCGTTCAATAAGCCGGCGACCAATATCTGCAACCTCGCCACGCTCTATCCACAGTATTATCAGTTCATCGTCAATGCCGACTCCGGCGTCAATAAGATCGAAGACCTCAAGGGCAAGTCGGTCACCACGCAGCAGCGCGGCAACACCGGCGAGCTGATCACGCGCCAAATCCTTGGCGTGCATGGGCTGAAATACGAAGACGTGAAAATCAGCTTCGTCGGTTATTCGGATTCGGTGAATCAGATGAAGGACGGCCATGCCGTCGCCTTCGCGCTCGGCACGCAAATTCCGGCCGGCGCCGTGATGGACCTCGCCGCGGCGCGCGACATCAAGCTGATCGATCAGGCGGGCAGCCTCGACGGCATGAAGAAGCTCAATCCGGGCTACACGCTCAACACGATCCCGAAGGGCACCTATCCGAAGCAGGACAAGGACGTGAAGGTGATCGGCTACGCCACCCATGTGTTCGTGTCGTGCAAGCTGCCGGCGGACGAAGTCTACACCATGGTCAAGACGCTTGCCGCCAACACCAAGACGCTGGCAACGGTCGCCAAGGACATCGCATCGCTCACGCCCAAGGGCATGGCGGAAGACATCGGCGTGCCGTTCCATCCCGGCGCCGCCAAGTTCTACAAGGAAGCCGGCATCAACGTGCAATCGCACTGATCGCGCGCCGCCGGCGGGGGCCATCGAGGTTCCCGCCGGCGCGCCGGCGCGCCGGTTCGCTCCTAGCCCTTCGACACAGCAGACGCCAAAAGCAAACGCCATGACAGCCAAGCTCGATCTCAGCTACGGCGGTATCGTCCGTCTTGCCACCACGATCATCGCCGTGCTGATGGTGATCTACCACGTCTGGGCGATCGCCTTCGGCACGCCCGAGGCGGTGTATTTCCGCGGCACGCATCTGCTGTTCGCGATGACGCTGGTGTTCATCATCCATCGCCGCAGCGGCGCGCCGGAAGGCCTGCCGAGTCCACTCGACCTGTTGCTACTGGTGCTGGCGGTCGCGCCCATCCTCTATCTGTTCGTCAACTACGATTACGTCGTCAACCGCATCTTCTATGTCGACGACTTGAGCGCGATGGACATGATCATGGGCGTACTCATGACCGTGATGGTGCTCGAAGCCACCCGCCGCGTCATCGGCTGGGCGCTGCCGATCACGGCTATCGTGTTCCTGGTCTATGGGCTGTTCATCGCGCGGCTCGAGCCGATGCGCATGCTCGACCAGCTCTACATGACCACCGAGGGCATTTTCGGCATCCCGCTGTCGGTGTCGGCGGCCTATGTGCTGATCTTCGTGCTGTTCGGCTCGTTCATGGAGCGCACCGGCACCGGACAACTGTTCATGGATTTCGCCATGAGCCTGACCGGCGCCACAGCCGGCGGCCCCGGCAAGGTGTCCTGCGTGTCGTCGGCGCTGTTCGGCACCATTTCGGGCAGCGCGGTGGCCAACGTCATGGTCGACGGTCCGATCACCATTCCGCTGATGAAGCGCTCGGGCTTTCCGCCGCAATTCGCCGCCGGCGTCGAAGCGGTGGCCTCCACCGGCGGGCAGATCATGCCGCCGATCATGGGCGCCGCCGCTTTCGTGATGGCCGAGTTCATCGGCGTGTCCTACGGGCAGGTGGTGATCTGGGCGATCATCCCGGCGGTGCTCTATTATATCGCCTGCTTCTCGGCGGTACATTTCGAGGCCAAGCGCCGCGGTATTGTCGGCGTGCCGCGCAGCGAACTGCCCAAGCTCGGCGCGGTGATGCGCGAGCGCGGCCACATGTTCCTGCCGGTGATCGCAATCCTTGTCGTGATGTATAGCGGCTTCAGCGCGCCGATGGCGGCGCTGGCCGGAACGATTGCCTGCTTCCCGGTGGCGGCGCTGCGCCGATCGACGCGCCACTATGTCACGCTGGGCAATCTGATCGAGGCCTGCGTCGACGGCGCCAAAAATGCGCTGACGGTGGCGATGGCCTGCGCCGCCGCCGGCGTGGTGATCGCCGTGGTGACGCTGTCCGGGCTCGGCATCGTGTTCACGCAATATGTCGTGAACCTGTCGCAGAACTTCCTGCTGATGGCGCTGGTGTTCACCATGATCGCCGGCATCGTGCTCGGCATGGGCATGCCGACCACGCCGGCCTACATCATCATGACCGCGCTGCTGGTGCCGGCGATCGTCAAGTTCGGCGTGGTAATCCCGGCCGCGCACATGTTCGCGTTCTATTTCGCCATTCTGTCGGCGATCACGCCGCCGGTGGCGCTGGCGGTGTTCGCCGCGGCGGGGATTGCGAAGTCCGATCTATGGGCCACCGGCCTCGCCGCCGTGCGCATCGCTGCCACCAGTTTCATCGTGCCGTTCATGTTCGTGTATGAGCCGGCGCTGCTGATGATCGGCGATTGGCCTACTATCATCTGGGCGAGCCTGACCGCTTCGGTCGGCGTCATGGTTTTCGCCGCCGGGCTGCACGGATATTTCGTCACCCATTCCACGCATTGGCAGAGCGTGCTGCTGGCGGTCGCCGGATTACTGCTAATTGATCCGCATGTGTTTACCAGCGTGATCGGTGCGGCCATCACCGCCGTCGTGGTCGTTGCTCAACTAGCGGCAAAGCGGGCCGCCGCCAAAGCCGAGATTCCGGCGGAATGAGCGCGCGCAAACGTCCCGAGGAACTGCGCAGCCACCGTTGGCTCGGCGTCAGCGATCTGCGCTCGTTCGGCCATCGCTCGCGGTTGCGCCAAGGCGGCTTCGACGCGCCCGACTGGGCCGGCAAGCCGGTGATCGGCATCGTCAACACCTGGAGCGACATCAATTTCTGCCATACCCACCTGCGCGCGCGCGCCGAGGATGTGAAACGCGGCGTGCTGCAGGCCGGCGGCTTTCCGGTCGAGCTGCCGGCGATGTCGCTGTCGGAGCCGTTCGTCAAGCCGTCGACCATGCTCTACCGCAACCTGCTGGCGATGGAGGCGGAGGAACTGCTGCGCAGCCATCCGATCGACGGCGCGGTGCTGCTCGGCGGCTGCGACAAGACCACGCCCGGACTGATCATGGGCGCCATCAGCATGGGCCTGCCGGCGATCTACGTGCCGGCCGGGCCACAGCTACGGGGAAATTGGCGCGGCCAGCAGCTCGGCTCCGGCTCGGACGCCTGGAAATACTGGGACGAGAAACGCGCCGGCCGCATCAGCGAAGCCGATTGGGCCGAACTCGAAGGCGGCATCTCGCGCTCTTACGGCACCTGCATGGTGATGGGCACGGCGGCCACCATGATGGCGATCGCCGAGGCGCTCGGCCTCACGCTGCCGGGCGCGTCCTCGATCCCGGCGGCGGACTCCGCGCATCCGCGCATGTGCGCGAGCGCGGGACGGCGCATCGTCGACATGGTGTGGGACGATCTGACGCCGCAGAAGATTCTCACCCCGGCCGCGTTCGACAACGCCATCCGCGTGCACATGGCGATGGGCGGCTCGACCAACGCCATCATCCATGTGGTGGCGATGGCGCGGCGCGCCGGCCTGGCGCTCGACATGCAACGTTTCGACGAGATTTCGCGCGAGATCCCGGTGCTCGCCAATGTGCGGCCCTCGGGCGAGTTCCTGATGGAGGATTTCTTCTATGCCGGCGGCTTGCGCGCGCTGATGGCCGAGCTCAAGGATACGCTCGATCTCGGTTGCCTTACGGTCACCGGTAAGAGCATCGGCGACAACATCAAAGGTGCAGAAGTCTACAAGCGCGAGGTGATCCATCCGCTCGGCGATCCGGTATCGAGCGAAGGCGCCACCGCCGTGCTCACCGGCAATCTGGCGCCGCGCGGCTGCGTGATGAAGCCGTCCGCCGCCGACAAGCGGCTGTTGAAGCACCGCGGCAAGGTCATCGCCTTCGAGGATTACAACCATATGGCGCGCGAGGTCGAGCGCGACGATCTCGATGTGACGCCCGACCACGTGCTGGTGCTCAAGAACGGCGGCCCCATTGGCGGCCCCGGCATGCCGGAATGGGGCCAGCTGCCGATTCCGACCAAACTGCTGAAGGCCGGCGTGAAGGACATGCTGCGCATTTCCGACGCGCGCATGAGCGGCACCAGCTACGGCGCCTGCATTTTGCACGTCGCGCCGGAGAGTTTTGTCGGCGGCCCGCTGGCGTTCGTCAAGACCGGCGACGAAATTGAAGTTGATGTGTCCGCGCGAAGCATCCATCTGCATGTCAGCGACGAGGAGCTGGCGCGCCGCCGCGCTGGCTGGAAGCCACCGGCGCCGCGCTATCCGCGCGGCTACGGCGCGCTCTATTCCGAGCATATCGGGCAGGCCGACGAGGGCTGCGATTTCGACTTCCTGGCGCCGCTCGGGGCGATCCCCGAGCCGGAAATTCACTGAACCAATAACGACTATCGGGAGGACGATCATGTTGCTAACGATGTCGCGGAAAATTTGCACCGCTGCGCTGACGGCAGGGTTCGTGATGACGGCGCTGCCGGCGCTGGCGCAGAGCTATCCGAGCGGGCCGATCCATTTCATCGTCGCTTACGCGCCCGGCGGCACCGGCGACGTGGTGGCGCGCATCGTCGCGCCGAAATTATCGCTCGCGCTCGGGCAGACGGTGGTGGTGGAAAACCGCGCCGGCGCCAGCGGCGCCCTCGGCGCGCGCAGCGTCGTCGCCGCCGCGCCCGACGGGCTCACGCTGCTGGTCGGGCAGACCGCGGAAGTGGCCATCAATCAGCATTGGCTCAAAGGCCTCAACTACGATCCGGACAAGGACCTGGTGCACGTGGCGCTTATGACGGTAGTGCCGCTGGCGCTGGTGGTGCCGGCCAAGGCGCCGTATTCGACCATGGCGGAATACCTGGCGGCCTTGCGCAGCGGCAAACACACTTTCGCCTCGGCCGGCACCGGCACACCGGGACATTTCGCCGGCGAGCTGCTCAAGGCCAAGACCAAGGCCAATCTCACCCACGTGCCGTACAAGGGCGCCGGTCCCGCGCTCAACGATCTGGTCGGCGGCCATGTCGATATGTATTTCCCGGGCATACCGGCGGCGATGCCGCTGCTGAAAAACGGTCTGGTCAAGGTGCTCGGCGTGTCGTCGGCCAAGCGCTCAGGGAGTGCGCCGGACGTGCCGAGCGTGGCCGAGACCGCCGGCTTCAATGATTTCGCCTTTACGCTGTGGCAGGGAATTTTCGCGCCGCATGGCACGCCGCCGGACGTCATCGCCAAGCTCAACAGCGAGATCAACAAGGTGCTCAACGATCCCGAGACGAGAAAGAAGCTGGTGGAAGCCGGCGCCGATGTCGAGCCGATGTCGGTCGCGCAGTTCCGCGCCTTCGTCGACGCCGAAAGCAGCAAATATCTCCGCATTATCAAGGAGACCGGCGTCACCGCCGAGTGAAGCGGGCGTTGTTCGGGCGATGCCAACACCCGTATGTCGAGCGTTTTATTATAATTATAATCATTAGGTGTTTTCGGTGCATCGCCGCATAACAGCGGCTAGAGCGCCGCAAAAATGGTAGCTCGAAACCACCCGGCGGTAATTTGTAACCGTGCGCTATCGTTTTGTTCACTATTTTGGAAAGAGCGCACTCGTCGTAAAGCCATAAAGAACAATTTATGTGCACTGTCCCACGTTGATCGAAGGGATGTGCCACATGCGTGCACAATTTTCGAAAATGATGGCTGCTGTATTGTTCGCCGGCCTATCGCTGGCGGCAAGCGGCGCGACGGCGGAGACGCTGCGGTTGGCCGGGACCGGGGGCATCATCGAGGCGATGCAGCAGATCGCCCCGAAATTCACAGCCGCGTCCGGTATCCAGTTGGAAGTGATCGTGGGCCTCGGCAGCAGCGGTGCGATGCGCGCGATCGCGGATGGCAAGATCCACGTCGTCGCCGCCGCCCGCGCGCTCACGCCGGACGAAGCGAAGGGACCGCTGGTCTCGCACCCCTTTGCGCGAACGCCGCTGGTCTTCGTCACATCGCATCCCAAGCCCAATGGGTTGAAGAGCGGCGATATCGCCGCAATCTTTGCGGCGGAAAATCCGAAATGGCAAGACGGCACTCCCCTCAAAATCATTCTGCGCCCCAAGGTCGATGCGGACACGGCGCTGGTCGAGCGGACGATCCCGAACATCGCGGCGGCGATACTGCGCGCGCGGCAGCGGCCCGATGTTCTCGTGGCGGTGACCGATCAGGACAATGTCAATCTTGCTCGACGTCTCGATGGATCGTTAAGCCCGGCCGGCTACGGCCAGATCGTCGCCGAGCAATCTGACCTGCGCCTGGTTGCGATCGATGGTGTCATGCCTAGTCTCGACACCCTGGCAAACGGGACCTACCCATACGAAAAAATATTCTACCTCGTGTTTGCGCGGGATCGAAACGCCGGCGCCGAGCAGCTCCTGCGATTCTTGGGCTCGGACGATGGCCGCAAGGCTTTGCTGGCGACCGGCAACCTTCCCGTTGGCGAATAGGCGGAGCGCCCCATGAGGAACGTCCGCCTGCGCACGCTCGTCGCCACCATCGGCCTGATGGTGACGCTGACGATTTTCGTATCGATTCCCTGCGGATACTTTTATTTGCAGTTTGCGGACAGGTCGCACCATCTGGACCACCAGTCTGAGCAGGCTGCCGCGCGCGTCGCCAAATACGTCTATTTGCACCGGACCCTTTGGCAATATCAGGCGCCGCGGATCGCCGAGCTGATCGAGCTCACCGAAACGGACGGTAAAAACTATGCCCTGACCGTCCGCGACGAGACCGGCGCCGCCGTTGCCAGTGCGGGTCCGGCATTGCTCGCGCCCGTCATAGTTCGCAGCCATCCGATCGTCATTTCCGGCGCCGTTATCGGTCGGGCCGAGGCCATGAGCAGCCTGCGTCCCCTGTTGTGGCAAACAGGCTTCGCCGCGCTGCTCAGCGCGGTGTTCGGCATCGGCATCTATTTTGCCGTGCGCGTCTTCCCACTCACGGTGCTCGATCGCACCTTGGGGGCGCTGGAAACCGCCAACGCGACGATCCGGGACAGAAGCAAGCAATTGCAGGTGCAGAACGAACGCTTCGACGCCGCCCTGACCCACATGTCGCAGGGCCTCGTGATGTTCGATTCATCGGCCCGCCTGGTCGTCTGCAATAAACGTTACCTCGAAATGTTCGGTTTATCGCCGGAGATCGTCAGGCCCGGCTGCACCATTCGGGAAGTCCTCGGTCAACGGGTCGCAAGCGGGAGCTTTAGCGCCGACGACTTCGAGCCGTATATAGCCGACCTCCTGGCCGCAGTCGCTCAAGGAACGACCTTCAGCAAGATCACGAACTTGCAAGATGGCCGGATCGTTTCCATCGTAAACCAACCGACCGCGGACGGCGGCTGGGTCGCCACCCACGAGGACATCACCGAACGAATCCTCGCCGAGGAGAAAATCAGGCACTTGGCGCACTACGATGCGCTCACCAACCTGCCGAACCGCGTGACGTTCTATGAGCGTATGGAAACGGTTCTCGGCCATTTGCGGCGCTCCGAAACCATCGCGGTTCTGAGTCTCGATCTCGACCAATTCAAGAACGTCAACGATACGCTCGGACATCCCGTCGGGGACCGTTTGTTGCAGGCGGTCGCCGAGCGCATACGGAGTTGCGTGCGTGGCGAAGACATTGTGGCCCGATTGGGCGGGGACGAGTTTGCCATCATGCAGGTTCCATCGGAAC
Organism: Hyphomicrobiales bacterium; assembly: GCA_016185205.1. Classification (GTDB taxonomy): domain Bacteria; phylum Pseudomonadota; class Alphaproteobacteria; order Rhizobiales; family Xanthobacteraceae; genus Pseudolabrys. Next base: position 96,109 of record JACPOA010000020.1, read on the forward strand.
GGCCGGCGGATATCACTGCGCTTGCGACGCGTCTCATCGAGGTCGTCGGGGCTCCTTACGATATCAACGGTCATCAAGTGGTCGTGGGGACCAGTGTCGGTATCGCAATCGCGCCGGACGACGGTAGCGAGCCGGATGCCCTCATGAAGAACGCCGATTTGGCGCTCTACCGCTCCAAAGCCGATGGCGGGGGTGTCTACCGCTTTTTCGAAGTCGCAATGGACGCCCGCATGCAAGCGCGCCGCGCGCTCGAGCTCGATCTTCGCAAGGCGATCGTGAACGGCGAATTCGAGCTTTACTATCAACCTATCGTCAATGTCAAAAGCGGACACGCCACCGGCTGCGAGGCGCTGGTGCGCTGGCATCATCCCGAGCGCGGGATGATTGCGCCGCTCGAGTTCATTCCGGTCGCGGAACAAACCGGCCTCATCGTGCCATTGGGCGAATGGATATTGCGGCAGGCCTGCGCCGAAGCGGCGCGCTGGCCGCAGCAGGTGACCATCGCGGTGAACCTCTCGCCGGCCCAGTTCAAGAGCCGCAACTTGGTGCCGACCGTCATCAACGCGCTTGCGACGTCGGGCCTTTCGGCCAGCCGGCTGGAGCTGGAGATCACTGAGCTGGTTCTCTTGCAGGAAAATGAGGGCGCTTTCGTCGTTCTTCATCAACTCCGCGATCTCGGGATCAAGATCGCGATGGATGATTTTGGCACCGGCTATTCGTCGCTCGGCTATCTTCGCAGTTTCCCATTCGACAAGATCAAGATCGACCAATCCTTCATCCGTGATTTGCCTGGGAAGGAAGACAGCGTCGCGATCGTTCGCGCCGTGGTCGGATTGAGCAGCAGCCTGGGCATAACGACAATCGCCGAGGGCGTGGAGACAAAGGAGCAGCTCGCGAGCCTGACGGCGGAAGGCTGCAATGAAGTGCAGGGCTTTCTGTTCAGCCCGCCGCGGCCGGCCGCCGACGTCCAACGGACGCTCGGCGAGCTTGGCCCGCGCGTCGAGGCCGTCGCCTGAGGTTTCGTCATAGCCGCCGCCCGCCGCGATCGATTGAAACTTCGGTCGCGGTGCTCTAAGACGCGGCACCATGGCCGACGACATTCCCTTCGACAAGAATCTCGATCTGGCGCCCGACACGGTGGACCAGCCGATGCCGCTGGTGCGGCGGATCATGGCCGACAATCCGGGCCCGTTCACCTTCAAGGGCACCATCAGTTACATCATCGGCAAGGGCAAGGTCGCCATCGTCGATCCCGGCCCCGACGATCCGGCTCACATTGGCGCGCTGCTCGAGGCGGTGCGCAACGAGACGGTGACGCATATTTTCGTCACCCATACCCATCGCGACCATTCGCCGGCGGTGCCGGCGATCAAGCATGCGACCGGCGCCACCGTCTATGCCGAAGGCCCGCATCGCGCCGCGCGGCCCCTGCATATCGGCGAACAGCGCCGGCTCGATCACAGCGGCGACATGGAATTCCGTCCCGACGTGGCGCTTAAGGACGGCGAGGTCGTCGCCGGCGACGGCTGGAGCATCGAGGCGGTGGCGACGCCGGGCCACACCGCCAACCACATGGCCTATGCATTCAAGGAAAACAACGTGTTGTTCGCCGGCGATCACGTGATGGGCTGGGCCACCTCGATCGTGGCGCCGCCCGACGGCGCCATGAGCGACTACATGGCCTCGCTCGCCAAGCTCGCCAAGCGCAAGGAGGCGATCTATTTCCCCGGCCACGGCCCGGCAATCAAGGATGCCTCAAGGTTCGTGCATTACTACATCCTGCATCGTAAGGCGCGCGAGGCCTCGATCCTGCATCGGCTGGGCAAGGGCGCCACCGACATCCCGACCATCGTGCGCGCCATCTATATCGGCATCGATCCGCGCCTGACCGGCGCCGCCGGCCTCTCGGTGCTGGCGCATATGGAAGATCTGGTGACGCGTGGCCTGGTGGAAACCGACGGGCCGCCGTCGATCGATGGGGTGTATCGGTTGGCGGGCGATTAAGATTCCACTCATGGCCGCCCCCGCCTGCGTGGGGGCAGGCTCCAGCGGGAATCTCGGCCGTGTATTCATAAAGCACGCTGTTCACCACGTCCGCTTGACCCTGCCGCCTCAACCGGTCGACGCGCGGGTTGTGCCAACCCGCAATCGCCGGGGCACGGTCGCGCTCTCAAGCAAGAGTATGATCGCGCCGGCAGGAAGGAACACCATGCGCTGCCGCGGCGAAGCCTGAATGTCGGTTGTCTCCATTGGTCGCCCTCCGCCCGGAAAGCTGCCCCTGGCACGCGCGGATCGGACAGCGTGATCAGAAGGGGCTATTTTCGGCGATGGACCGGTGCAATGATGCTGCCGTAACAAAGCGGAATAACGCCAGGGAGGCATTCGTGACGACCATCGGACGGCGTGGCTTCATCAAGGCGGCGGGCGGTCTGGCGCTGGCGGGCGGCTTGCTGCCCAAACTGGCGACACCGGCCATCGCGCAAGCGGCTTGGCCGAACAAGCCGGTACGCTTCATTGTGCCGCTGGCGCCCGGCGGGGCCATCGATTTCATCGCGCGACAATGCGGCGATGTGCTGTCGCGCAATCTCGGCCAGCAGTTCGTGGTCGAGAACCGCACCGGTGCGGGCGGCACCCTCGGCATGGACGCGGCGATGAAGAGCCCGCCGGACGGCTATACGTTCCTCATCACCAACGACAACGCGGCGAGCGCGCCGCACATTCTCAAGCTCAGCTACGACTACACCAAGGCGCTGATGCCGGTAATCCAGATCGGTCGCCAGCCGCAGATGTTCGCCGCGCATCCCACGCTCGGCGTGAACTCTGTCGCGGAATATATCGATAACGCCAAGAAAAATCCCGGCGTTGGGTTTGCAACCTCGGGAGTCGGCACGAACCAGCATGTGGTCGGCGCCTGGTTCGCTAAGGAGGCTAATATCAAGCTCGACCATGTGCCCTATCGCGGCGCCGGACAGGCGGTGAACGATCTGATCGCCGGGCATGTGAAGTCGGCCTTCCTCGGGCCGACCGCGCTGGTCTCACATTACCGCGCTGGCAATCTGAAATTCCTGGCGCAGACCTCGGCTAAGCGCGCGCCGACACTGCCGGAAATCCAAACCCTGGAGGAAGCGGGTTTCAAAGGGCTGGTGTTGGAAGCTTGGTATGCCGCCTTCGCTCCGATCGGCACGCCGCCCGAGATCGTCGCGGCGCTCAATGCCGCGATCCAGGCGACGTTCGCCGATGCAAAACTCACGCAGAACTTCATCAACGGTTCGGTGGAGCCGGTCGGCGGTAGCGCGGAGCAGCTCGACAAACTCGCGCGTTCGGATTCGGAAAAATACGCGCGGTTGGTGAAAGAACTCAACATCAGCGCGGGGTAGCTAGAATCTGCGTTCTTGCTTTAAACGGCTGATGAATTCTGCGACATCCGGCGGCAAGGTTGTGCCGCGCACTCATGGCGGCATTTGGTTTCACATTTATGAGTTACGCCCGAGTTCTGGATCCGCGCTGTCGTAGGGACAAGCGGAGCGATTACCGCCTGTTGGCCGGCTGACGCTTGGGCGGCGGCGGCTCTTTCTTCGGCGCCTCGGCGCGCGGCTCCGGCGCGTTACCGGCGGCCTCGTCGATGTCCTCGAGCAGGCTGCGCAGGCGTGCGGCATTGGCGCCGAAATCGTGCGTGCCGTAGCGCGAGGCCGAGCGCAGATCGACGCGCGCGCCTTGCCCGAGCGGACTGATGCGGATCACCACGTCGTCGCGGAAGCCCATGATCGGCGTGCGCGCCACCGCCTCGATCGTGCCGTCGCGGCGGCCGGCCGCCGGCGGCCTTGTATCGATCAGCAGCCCTTTGCGCTTGGTGGCGAGTGCGAGCGCGACGTCGTAGGCGGTCTTCGGCGGCACCGCCAGTTGCAGCGGCACGATGTCGGGATAGGCCGCGCGTTGGCGCTCGGCGATGGCGGCACCGGGATAATCGATGCGGCCGCGCGGCCGCAGACGCGCCAGCACATCGAAGCGCGGCGGATTGGCCGGATCGGTGGTGATGTCGTTGATCGCCGGCAGCTTGCTGGCGCGATAGCCGAGATAGCCCGGATAGGCGAGCAGCAGCAGCCCGAGCAATAGCCCGAGCAAGGAATAGCCGAGGCCGGAAAGACCCTGCCGCCAGATCGCGACGAAGCTCGCGAAGGCCAGCAGGATTGCGAGCCCAGCGAAGATCAAAGCGGCGGCAAAGGTCGCCAGCGCCGGCACGATCTCCAGCAGGCCGGAACGCAGGATGATGACCGAGAGCGCGGCGACCGCGAGCGCGAACAGGCCCAGCCGGCCGGACCAGGCAGCCAGTTTCGACACCGGTTCATCGCCGAAGGATGGTCGTCGCGCCATATCTTACCCCGCGCAAATCCGTTTCAAGGCCGCCCATTCGCTCGCGTCGAGCAAGGGCGCGGTCGGCCGCGCCGCGGCCAGCCTGTTGATAGCGGCAATGCGCGCCTTGGTCTCCGGGTGGTCGAGCAGAATTTTCATGCCCGGCTCGGTGGCGCCGCCGATCTTGTCGAGCATGCTGGCGAGCGCGCGCGCATTGCCGCCGGCCTTGTTCATCAGCACGGCGCCATAGGCGTCGGCGGCGGCTTCCGCCTCGCGCGAATAGGACGACTGCAGCACCGACTTGGCGGCAAACACAACGGCGCCGCCGCCGACGAAATCGCCGAGCAGCATGCCGAACAGGAACGACAGCCCGCCGGCTTGCAACACCGCCTTGCTGCCGTCGCGGTGCGCGACATGGCCAAGCTCGTGCGCGATCACGCCGGCCACCTCGTCGGCCGTGTCGGCCTTCTCGATCAGGCCGCGGAACACATAGATTTTGCCGCCTGGCAGCGCCAAGGCGTTTGCCTCGGGCCGACGCACCACAAAGCTGCGCGGCGGCAGCGGCAGCGCGGCGGCGGCTTGCAGCCGCTGCATCAGTTTGTCGAAGGCGGCGCGGCCGGGCTTTTCGCTGTCCAGATTGCCGCATTCGAAGCCGGCGCCGAGGCTGCGGCTGTCGAGCAGCGCGCGCACCTGCAGATCGACGGCGTCGCCGAGCTTACGCTCGATTCCCGCCGGCAGCAGCGGCGCCAGCCGTTCGGCGATCGCCGGCACGCCGAACCAAGCCACCAGCAGCAGCGACGCGGTGGCGGCCACGCTCCAGCCGATGACGCGGATGCGCTGGCGGCGCTGGCGCAGGCCGGTGCGGTCGACATGCAGCGCGCGCTCGTCGACGGCGGCGGCGAATTGCGGGTCGGCGATTTCCAGCCGCTCGAGCGTGGCGCTGCCGCGGCGGCCGAGACGCAGCACGCTGTCGGGCGCAGCCATGCCCTCGATCTGGTCGTAGGGCCATTGCGCCAGCAGGCCACCGTCGCGGCCGGCGATCTCCAGGCCGGACGCGCCCAGTGTCACGCCCACGTCATGGCGGACGCTGGTCTGGCCGTCGAAATAGATGCCGGCGCCGGACGTCATCAATATCCGCCCACATTGAGTGCATCGGCCAGGCCTTCGCCCAGCGCCGAGCTGGGCGCGCCGCCGGCCTTGACGCGGTCGAGTGCAGAGAGAGCGGATAATTGCAGCGATTCCATGCCCAACTGCCAGAGCGACAGCAGGACGGTGGCGCGATAGATGGTCGAAAAGCCGAGCGCCACGATCACATAGCCGACCAGCAGCAGGCCGGTCGCCGCGATCTCGCCGGCGTTGCCGGTCTGGCCGCCGCCGGCGACGAGGCCGAGCGCCACCAAAGCGACGGTGCCGAGAACCGCCATCACGATGCAGAACAGCAGGCCGTACCACAGGAAGCGGACATAGGCGCCGTAGACGTGGCGCATGCGCAGCGTCGAGGTCATCGACAGCTCGCCGAAGCGAAGTCCCGACATCCACCAGCGCAACACCAGCGCCTGGAATGCCGGATAGAGCAGGGCGGCCAGCGTGACGGCGGTGCCCGCCATCAGCATGGCGAACGCAATGACGCCGGCGAGCGCCGGATTGCTGCCCTCGATGCGGCTCATGATGTCGTCGCCACCGGCGCTCAGCGCATCGCCGAGCGCCTTCCAGTCGACCGCCACGATGAAGGCGCCAACGGTGAGCGCGAACGGCGCGACCACCGCCAGCCACATCGGCAAGCCACGCAGCAGCAGGCGCAGGCCCGAGCCCGCGAAATGGCCGGTGAGGTCGCCGTAATACGTGTTGCGCATCTTGTAGCGTTCCAGGCTGGCGAGCTGGAACGGATAGGCCAGCCCGAACGTGAGCGCGCTCGCGATCCACCACAGCACCGCGCGCAAGGCAAAGGCCCAGGCCGAGCCGCTCTGGTGGAAGCGCAGACCGCGATAGATCGTGCGGGTCAGGCGGTAGCGCCGCGCGCGATAGACCGCGTATTGCCCGAGCACGCCCAATGCGGCAAAGGCGATCACGCCCGACAGCTGCCCGATGGTGCCGAGACCGAGCGCCGCCAGGAAGAAGCCGGCATAGACCGGAATGAGGATGGCGACCGCCATCAGGAAGCCGATCAGCAGCTCGAACGGCGTGCCGGTATATTCCAGCGTCTCGCCGGCGACCTCGGTGTTGGCCCACAGGAAGCGGCGCACGTCGGTGGCAAGCCAGAAGCGGTAGATGCCGAGCGTGACCATGAGCAGCAGCGCGCCGCGAATGAGCAGCCGCCAATAGGCGCGGCGCGTGCCGAGAAATCGGACGGCGCCATGTGCCGCGGCTGCGCTCGCCTCGAGGCTGGTCATGCGAAGGAGGGATAACGGGAAGCAGCCGGCTGCGCAACGTCCCCGCGTCCTTGCGGGCGTCAGCCTAGTCAACGCGCCTGACGGCTAAGCGACCAACTGCACCACGGTCGCCGGCATCTCCAGCCGGGCGCGGATGGCATCCCCGGACATCGGCCGGCCGAACAGATAACCCTGGCCTTCGTGGCAGCCTTGCGAACTCACCAGCTTCATCTGCTCTTCCGTTTCGATGCCTTCGGCGACCACGATTTTGTCAAGGCCGGCGCCGAGGCTGGCGACGGCGCCGATGATGGCGCGGGCGTCGTGCTCGTCGCCAAGATCGACAATGAACGACCGGTCGATCTTGATCTTATGGAAGGGAAACTTGCGCAGATAGTTGAGCGAGGAATAGCCGGTGCCGAAGTCGTCGAGCGACAGGCTGACGCCGAGATTCTTGAGCTGACGCATGGCAGCGAGCGTGCCCTCGCTCTCCTCGAGCAGCACACGCTCGGTGACCTCGAGTTCGAGCCGTTGCGCGGACAGTCCCGACTTCGCGAGCGCCGATACCACCTGCAAGGTGAGGCCGCGCTCCCTGAACTGGATCGGCGACAGGTTGACGGCAACCTTGACGCCGTGCGGCCAGGTCGCCGCCTCGACGCAGGCGCGGTTCAATGCCCATTCGCCGATGGCAACGATCAGGCCGGTCTCCTCGGCAACGGGGATGAACACGGACGGCGGCACATTTCCGCGCACCGGATGCGTCCAGCGCAGCAGCGCCTCGCAGGTCGTCACCCGGCCGGTCTTCAGGTCGACCAGCGGCTGGTAGTTCAGGTGGAACTGCTGCAAGGCAAGGGCTTCGCGCAAATCGAGTTCGAGGGAGCGGCGCTCCTGCGCGGCATCCTCCATCGCCATGGCGAAGAAACAGTGGCTGCCGCCGCCGCCGTTCTTGGCGGCGTAGAGCGCCATGTCGGCCTTCTTGAGAAGCTGGTCGGCGTCGACGCCGTCATGCGGCGCCATGGCGATGCCGATCGACGCGCCGATGTCGATGCGATGGCCATCGACCTCGAACGGCGCGTTGAGCGTGCTGGCCAGCCGCATGGCAAGCCGCTTGGCGTCCTGATGGCGCTGGGTGGCCGTTTGCAAAACGACGAATTCATCGCCGCCGAAGCGGGTGATCATATCGATCGGGCGGATGACGGTGCTGAGCCGGGCCGCGACTTCCTTGAGCAGCTTGTCGCCGATCGGGTGACCGAGCGTGTCATTGATGGCCTTGAACCGGTCGAGATCGATCAGGTGGATGGTGACGTGATTCTCGCCTTCATGCACGGACGCGAGCATGGTGTTGATCCGCTCGTGGAACTGCGTGCGGTTGGCGAGCCCCGTGAGCTCGTCGAACTGGGCGAGATGCGCGATGCGCTCCTGCGCGCGCTTGCGCTCGGTCACGTCCTCGAGAATGATGACGGAGCCGCCCCCGGACTTCATTCGTCGCGACACGGCGATGGTGCGGTCGCCGTCCGGCGAAGTCTGGAACTGGTCGAACTTGTCCTGCCGCAGACCGCCGGCCAGCTCGTGGATGACCTGCTTCACGCTCTTGGCTTTGAAGTTGCCGGCGCGGATGCTGTGCCGGATCAGTTGCGGCATCCGCATGCCGACACGGATCGGCGCATTCTGCAGATGCAGCAGTTCGATGAACCGCTCGTTCCAGACCTGCAGGCGGTCCTGCTGGTCGAGCATGCACAGGCCGTGCGACATGTTGTTGAGTGCGACGTCGAAGCGGTTGGCCTGCTCCTCGAAGCGGGCGGCCAGCGCCGCCTCCTTGCGCGTCATGGTCAGCGCTTGGATGATGATGTCGCGAATCGAGAGCGTGATGTCGATCATCCCGTAGATGAACATCAGCACCACGACGCCGAGCGCCTTGTGCACCCAGTCGGGATAGAGGAGCAGCGCGATGGCCATTGGCAGCGTGCAGAGCGTGAGCTGACCGACGGCGATGACCGGCCGCCCGGCGTTGCGGCCCGAAATCGCGGCTCCGTAACCTGCCGTGGTGGTGGTGACGGCCATTTGCAACGCCGCATCCGACGTATGGGTGATCGTCAGCCAGCACAACAGACCAAGGAGAGCCGCGAACGCCCAGGCGCCGTATTCGTAGACGCGCTCCCACAGCTTTGTCACCTCGATCTGCTGGCTATTCTTGTACCTGCGGTAAAACAGCGCGGACGCGACCCGCAGCATGCCGACCGCCAGGATGGCGACCGAATTGGCCATCAGCCACCAATCGCCGACGCGCAGCGCGACCGCCGCCCCGATGATCGAGCAGGCGATGGCGCCCACGATCAGCGAGACGATCGGCGCGAACAGCGACTCGACCAAGGCGGCGCGAATCTCCGTCGGGAGTTTTGCATCCGCTCTGCGGGTCTGGAGCAGTTTTGTAATCAGCATGTGGCTTCGCACGGCTTCCGTGAAGCCGACGATCGTACGTAACGATGTTCAATATCGTGCAAACGGCCCTGCCAATCGGCGGTATTGATGAACAAGCGGCAAATGGCCGCTTCACGAATTCAATAAAATTGTTCCGAAGTGCGTGCCCAGTAGCAATGATTATCGAACAGAAGCAACGGTTATCGAAATAGTACTCGGGAGCGCCGCGAGAGAATTTCTTTTGTAGTTAATGTTCATTTTGAGGCGAATTTTCCGCGCGTTTCGTTGTGCGCGCGTTCGCAGAACATACGAGTCTTGCGTTCCGCATATGGTTAACGAGTGATTGTTGATTGTCGCGGGCACAACTTTCTGTTAGGGTAAAAAAATCGTTAACTGGTGCGTTGAAATGTCGATGTATGCGTATTCGAACGGCTGTTCACCCGGTCGGGCCATCGCTCACGCGAAGTCCTTTGCTGCGATAGCGCCGGCGGTTCCCGTGATCGATCCGAAAGTGATCGATCTTAAGAAAAGCGCCGACGCGCTTCGGCTGTTTGAGTTGGAACAGCTCGAGGTCACCTGGGAAGAGCAGATCGGCGCGCTGTGGACGTTCATGCGGCCGCGCGGCCGCCCGAGTTATAACACCGATTTGCTGGAAGACTTCCACGCCTGGCAACGCGGCATCGTGGCGGCATTTGAGTACCGCCCGGACGAATTGAAGTATCTGCTGCTGGGTTCGCGCACGGCCGGGGTGTTCAATCTCGGCGGCGACCTCGATCTGTTCGCGGCCAAAATTCGCCAGCGCGACCGCCAGACGCTGGTCGCCTATGGCGAATCCTGCGTGCGCATCCTGCACCGGAACATGACGACGCTTGGGCTTCCGATGATCACGATCGGACTGGCGCAGGGCGACGCGCTCGGCGGCGGCTTCGAGTCGCTGCTGTCGTTCAATATCATCATCGCCGAACGCGGCACCAAGTTCGGCTTCCCCGAAACCATGTTCGGCCTGTTCCCCGGCATGGGCGCCTACAGCCTGGTGGCGCGGCGCACCGGCGCGGCCTTCGCCGAGGAGATGATGCTCAGCGGCAAGACCTACACCGCCGAGCAGATGAAGGACGCCGGCCTGATCCACATGGTCGTTGAGCCCGGGCAGGGCATCGAGGCCGCGCGCGATTACATCCAGCGTAACAAGCGGCGGCACGCCGGCGCGCGCGCGGTCTTCCAGGCCGGCCGCGAGGTCAATCCGGTCACGCTCGAGGAACTCGACCGCATCGTGCAGATATGGGCCGATGCCTGCCTGCAATTGAGCGAGCGCGATCTCAAGGTCATGCAGCGGCTGGTGAGCGCGCAGGATCGGCTGAACCCAAACTTGCAGGCCGCCGAGTAGCAGGCGCGGGCGTACTCTTGATTGAAAAGGGTGCGCGCGCCGGGAACGGGTTAGACGCTACGCGTACCGATGCGTTGCTGTCGCAGTCAGAAACCGGCAAAATCAACTGCGTCCGTCTTCCCCATTGCGGCCGGTTGCCACCCGGCGCGTGCGTGAAGAAAACGCGATCGGTGCCGTTTCGGTTCCAGGGTGACGGATCAGCCCTCACTCCGCCGCTTGCACGCCCGGCAGCCGGTAATCCTTGAACTGCTGGCGCAGCGTGATCTTCTGGATCTTGCCGGTGGCGGTGTGCGGAATTTCGTCGACGAACACCACGTCGTCCGGCATCCACCATTTGGCAATCTTGCCCTGCATGAAGCCGAGGATGTCGTCTTTGCTCGCCGTCTCGCCCTTTTTCAGCACGATGACGAGCAGTGGGCGCTCGTCCCATTTCGGATGCGCGACGCCGATGGCGGCGGCTTCCGCCACTTTCGGGTGGCCGACCGCAAGGTTCTCCAGGTCGATGGTGGAAATCCATTCGCCGCCCGACTTGATCACGTCCTTGGCGCGGTCGGTGATCTGCATGTAGCCGTAGCGGTCCATTGTGGCGACGTCGCCGGTGTCGAACCAGCCGCCGGCCTCGAACACCGGATCGTGGTCGACCTTGTAGTAGCTGCGCGCCACCGACGGCCCGCGCACCTTCAAGCGGCCGAAGGTCTTGCCGTCCCATGGCAGGTTTTTGCCGGCGTCGTCGGTGATCTTCATCTCGACGCCGAACGGCGGGTGGCCCTGCTTCATCTTCACGTCGAGCCGCGCCTCGCCTTCGAGCGTCGCATGTTCCGGCTTCATGGTGCAGAGCGAGCCGAGCGGGCTCATCTCGGTCATGCCCCAGGCGTGGATCACCTCGACGCCGTAGACCTCCTGGAAGGTCTTGGTCATGGCGCGCGGGCAGGCCGAGCCGCCGATCACCACGCGCTTCAAGTGCGGCAGCTTGCCGCCGGTCTTTTCCAGGTCCTGCAGCAGCATCAGCCAGATGGTCGGTACCGCGGCGGTGAAACTCACTTGGTATGTATTGAGCAACTCGTAGATCGAGGCGCCGTCCATCTTGCCGCCGGGCATCACCAGCGTGGCGCCGACCATCGGCGCGGTCAGCGCCAGCCCCCAGCAATTGGCGTGGAACATCGGCACCACCGGCAGGATCACGTCGCGCGACGAGCAGCCCATGGCGTCGGGCAGGGCGGCCATCATCGAATGCAGCACATTGGAGCGGTGCGAATAGAGCACGCCCTTGGGATGGCCGGTGGTGCCGGAGGTGTAACACATGCCGGCGGCGGTGTTCTCGTCGAACTCGCCCCAAGCGAAATCGCCGTCGACCGCGCCGATCCACTCTTCGTAAGGCACGGCATTCTGCAGCGTGGTGGCCGGCATATGCGCGGCGTCGGTCAAGATGATGTAACGCTCGATGGTCGGCAGCTTGTCGGCGATCTTCTCCAGCAGCGGCACGAAAGTGAGATCGGCGATCATCACGCGGTCGGCGGCGTGATTGACGATCCAGACGATCTGCTCGGGGAACAGCCGCGGGTTGACGGTGTGGTAGATCGCGCCGATGCCGGTGATGCCGTACCAGGCCTCCATGTGGCGCCAGGTATTCCAGGCCAGCGTCGCCACCCGGTCGCCGAGCTTGATGCCGTCGCGGTCGAGCCGCTGCGCCACTTTCAGCGCGCGGGCGCGCAACGCGCGATAGTTGGTGGTGTGGATCGGACCCTCGACCGAACGGCTGATCACCTTGCGCTCGCCGTGGAACGTGGCGGCATGATCGATGATGCGATGCATCAGCAGCGGCCAATTTTGCATCAGCCCGAGCATGGCAATCCCCTCCTGAATCAAGCTTTTTGGACCGGCCCCTCGCCGGTCGCCTGTAAGGTTAGCGGGCGGGCCGGGCGGTTCGCAATGCCTTGGAACGCGACGGAATACGCCGTGACCGCGCGCTCGGATCATCGCCCGACCCCAATAAACGCCGCCTTTTGGCGGGTAGCCGGTGCGTTGTGTGGCAAACGCTGTCAGCGTGGTCCTAGCTGCGCAGCCTGCAATCGTCGGGCAAACACCAATGACGGCGTCTGGTCGCCACCAGCGATCCAGCGGCGAACAGGGACCTCAAATCGCCGGTAGATGAGACTCGCAGCGATGACGACCGCAACGTAAGTGGCGACCGCGCCCACCACTGCAAGCGGCGTTCCTATGGCGTGCACTTTATGCAGGATGAATAGAACGGGTATCTCCGCCAGAATATGGATCAGATAAACGGAATAGGAAGCGTCGCCAAGACGCGCCATGAAATCTGTCCTCATCAAGGAAGGTCGGTTGCCTCGCTCTGCCATGGCAGCCAAAGGGACAACGAGCGCAAGCATTGCGATGGGCACCTCGCGCGGTAGTCCAAACTGTAGGATCGCGATTGAGGACAGAAAAACGATATGAACGACCGGCCAAGGCACGCGAATAGAAAGCGGAAGGTGTTTCAGCAGAATCGCAAAGATAACGCCGAGAAAAAATGTCGGCAGCGCGCGTAGGGCTCCAAAATCATAGGTCGCCTCGGTCCAGTCACGCAGGCCCATCGCGCTTCGAAAAAAGCTGATCGCGACAATGCCGACTACGAGCAGCGCAAGGTTGGTAATTAAGGGAAGCCGTCGAGCGGCGATGAGCAAGACCGGGAATGCCAGGTAAACGAGCAACTCGGCGCTGATCGACCACGAAGGCGCATTAAAGGACAAATGGCCGACGGTTCCCCAAGCGTGGAGAAGCAAAGCATTCGCTGGCAGTGCTGTAAGGTCGAGCATTTCCGGATGATTGGCGGTCAGCACGCCTGACTTATGCGCAAGAGCAAAGCCAATGAAAACGCACAGCACAGCCAGATGAAGGGGAAGGACACGCGCTAGCCGCCGCCGCAAAAAACTGCCGTAGTCGCGAAGACTACTCATTGCCTCGCCGTAGGTTACGGCAATTACGAATCCGCTTAGCACGAAGAAAAAATCGACCATGACATCGAGAGACCTGACGACCGGCGTCAACTGACCGCGCCCGAGTCCGAAATCGCCGTCGTAATGAAAGAGAACAATCAGGCTGGCGGCGATGAAACGATAGCCGTCGAGCGCGCGGTAACGTTGAACGGGACCAGGGTTGATCGACGACATACCCGAGGCGCTCCGAAGAAAACACGAAAAGCGTGTGCCACAGCTTTCTGACGGGCGGGGCCAAAAAGGTCAAAGGAACGTTGAAATTAAGCTTTATGCGGACGCGGTGGGGTGTATCAGAACTTCGATCAAATTCTTTTGGCTTGCTTTCACAACGTTAAGTTGTAAGAATTGTGCAAGAGGAAGATCAGCCTGGCATTAACCTTAAAACGGGAGGAAATCCATGGTCACGGTCACCTCACTAAATGCGGTTGATTACGGAATGGTGCCGAACACCAGCGCCGACCAAACCGCAAACTTCCAGTCGGCGATCAATGCGGCGCAGAGCCAGCTACTTCCTCTCTTTATTCCTGCCGGTACCTACCTGATCACAGCTGTGAACATCAGCAGCAATATTGAGATTTATTCGTAAGCCCGATCCGGGTTTCTGCAAGGATATGGCGGTTACTCGCCGCAGATAAATATTGCGCCGATTTCGCCTGCGACATATGTCGACGTGGTCCATATTCATGACATCAGCATCGACGGCGGCGGGCAGAGCTTTTCAGGTTCGCCGACCGATGCAGGGCTGATTCAAGCTTTCAATACATTTCACCTGATTATCGACGACTGCTACATAAACGCCTCCGCTATCCATGGTATTTACCTCAATGCTACAGGGGGCAAAGTCAGAAATAATCTGATTGGTTCGGCGGCCTCTACCGGTATCTTTTCGATCGACGCCGCCACCGGCGGAATGACGATCGAGAACAACGACGTTGTAGATTCGGGAAACAATGGCATCCTGATCTGGCGGTCCTCGATCGCTGGCGACAATAGTCAGGTGTTCCGCAATACGATTGGGAATACCGGCGCGGCTTCTGGCGGAACTGGCCAATACGGGAATGCGATTAACGTCTTTCGGGCCAACTTTGTTATCATCGAAAGCAATTCGATTTACGGCTCCACGTTTTCCGCGATCAGGCTAAATAGTTCGAGTTTCTGTCAGGTCTTGAATAATAACAGCTACGGATCGGGCGAAAATGCGATTTGGGTAGAATGTCCGGGGGCGGGCAGCAATGGATATGCGGGAGGCGTGATCGCAAGCAACATTATCGATACGACCGGCGGCGGCATATTCGTTGCGAATACCACTGACGGAGGCCATCGTGTCGTTGTCAGCAACAACCAAGTGTCCAACGTTGTCGTTCAAACAGTAATAACCGGCTATCAGAGCATTGGCCGCGCGATGCAAGGCGAAGGGGACGTGCTTTTCGTCGGCAATCAGATCGATGGCGCGGCCGACTGGGGGATTACGCTGATCCCATTCCAAATCGGCACAACCAAGACTATCGGCCAGGCTGAAAGCAACATGATCAAGAACTGCGCCGGCGGAATAGGTTTCGTAAAGGACAATGCGGGCACGGGTATCTTCATAGGCGGCAATACAATCTACAAATACACCACCACGACCAAGTATGCGGCTATCGTTGCATGCTCTTATAACGGCTCGACAGGTGCTGTGAGCAAGCTTGCAGGCGCAACCGATCTCGGGAACGCGACGTCCAGCGGCTTTTCTAATGTTAAGCTGCTGCTCAATTACTCTTTCAACTGAGTCCTTGCCTCAACGCTGCACCCCGGTTCGCATCGCTGACGCGACGCGAACCGACCCTCCCCACCGCCCCGCGGGAGGACGGTACAAGAAATGCCGCAATCCTGCCCGACATCCGTCCAATGCGGTGGCTGGTGGCAATCCTGTGGCTCGCGGCCTTGGGTGGCGGCATGTATGGCGGCATGGCCGCCGCCGAGGACGTGCCCAACCCCGTGCCTTTGCCGCGCCCGCGCCCGCCGCTCTGGCTGGAGCCGCGCTCCTTCCTGGAAGCGGCCGGTCCCGGCTTCGACAGCGCCGCCGTCACCGCCGAGCCCTCCGACTGCCGCAAACGGCTGGCGGCGATTGCCACCATCGCGCCGATGCCGCGGCTGATCGGCCCCGGCGCCTGCGGCGGCGGCGACATGGTCGAGCTCGACGCCGTCAAGCTGGCGAGCGGCGGCGCGGTCGGGCTCAATCCGAAGCCGCTGCTGCGCTGTGAGATGGCGGAATCGTTGGCCGGCTGGATTCGCGACGAGGCCACGCCGCGCCTGGCCAAGGCCGGGGCGAGCCTGCGCCGGGTCGAGACCTATGACGACTTCGAATGCCGCGGCCGCAACCGCGTGCTCGGTGCCAAGCTCTCCGAGCACGGCAAGGGCAATGCGGTCGACGTGCGCGCCTTTACGCTCGCCGACAACCGGGTGATCGGCCTGACCGACATCGGCGTGCCCAAGGAGTTGCGCGCCTCCATCCGCGAGAGCGCCTGCGCGCGTTTCACCACCGTGCTCGGGCCCGGCTCCGACGGCTATCACGACTCCCATATTCATCTCGACCTCGCCGCGCGCCGCAACGGCCACCGCATCTGCCAGTGGGACGTGCGCGAGCCGCCGCCGCCCGCCGAGGTGGTGCCGCTACCGCCGCCGCGGCCCGCGATCGTGGCCGTTAAGGATGGCCGGAAATTATAGCCCCCCATTTACCGATCCGGAGTAGCACTACGCCGATGGCCATCGGCGACCCGCGACGTGTGATGTCACCCGTGCAGTTGCGCGCGCCCGCACGGGGCCTGACCCGCCGTGGCCTGCTCAAGAGCGGGCTGGGCCTGACCGGCTTTGCCGGCCTGCTGCTGCCGGGCACCGGCGCCTATGCCGCCCTGCAAGCTGCTGGCGAGCTGGCGATCACCGATTACGCCCCGGTGCCGCGCAACTGGCCGGACCGCCACCGGCTCACCATTACCGTGATCGCCGACCTGCATGCCGGCGGCCCCAATATGGGCCTCGCGCGTGTGCGCGCGGTGGTCGATGCCGGCATCGCGCTCAAGTCCGATCTGGTGGTGATCCTGGGCGATTTCTTCGCCACCCATCGCTTTATCACCGAGCACGTGCCGCACGGCGCCTGGGCGGAAGAGCTCGCCCGCCTCAAGGCGCCGCTCGGCACCTATGCGATCCTCGGCAATCACGACTGGTGGTACGACATCGAGGGGGTGCGCCGCGCGCTCAAGCAGGTGGGCATCCCGGTGCTGGAAAACGACGCCGTACTGCTGGGCGAGCCGGGCCGCCGCTTCTGGCTGGCCGGGCTCGGCGATCAGCTCGCGTATTGGCTGGGGCCGAGCCGGTTCCGCGGCGTCGACGACTTGCCGGCCACGCTTCGCCATGTGCGCAGCGACGATCCCGTGATCCTGCTGGCGCATGAGCCGGATATTTTTCCGCAGGTTCCGGGGCGCGTCGCGCTCACGCTCGCCGGCCATACCCATGGCGGCCAGATCCGCCTGCCGTTCGTGGAGCCGTTCTGGACGCCCTCGAGCTTTGGCGCGCGTTACGCCTACGGCCACATCGTCGAGCAGGGCCGTCACATGATCGTGTCGGGCGGGCTCGGCTGCAGCCAGGTGCCGATGCGGCTCGGCGTGCCGCCGGAAGTCGTGCGCGTCACGTTGGGGGCGTGAGGCCTCGTGCCCCGCTAATGGGGCTGCGCTGCGCCCGGGACAAGAAAAAACGGCGCCTGCGGGCGCCGTTTTCCCCAAGCCCCTTTGTCGTCTCAGTTGAATAGATTGCCGGTCGAGGCCAGCCGCGGATTGAACGGCGAGTCGCCCTGCTTGGGCGCCAGCACCACCACGATGGTGCCCTGCTTGACCCGCTTGTAGAGGTCGATGACATCCTCGTTGGTCAGGCGGATGCAGCCCGAGGAAATCGCCTGGCCGATATATTCCGGCTGATTGGTGCCGTGGATGCGGTACATCGTATCCTTGCTGCCGTCGAACAGATAAAGCGCGCGCGCGCCCATCGGATTCTGCGGGCCCGGACCGACGAAGTTCGGCACGTCCATGCGCTTCTTGATGTCGGCGGTCGGCGTCCAGGTCGGCCATTCGGACATGCGGCCGATCTTGGCCACGCCGGAAAAGGTCAGCGCCTCTTCGCCGACGGTGACGCCGTAGCGGATCGCCTGGCCTTCGGGCAGCACATAATAGAGATAGCGCGCATCGGCATCGATCACGATGGTGCCGGGCGCCTCGCGGCGGTGATAAGCGACGATATGGCGCTTGTACGGCTCGGGGATCGCCACCTTTTCATAGGGCGCCGCCGCCAGCAGCTTCTTGTCGCGCGCAGTCAGATTGGCTTCCGAAGCCGGCTCGATCGTGGACTGCATGCAGCCGCCGAGCAAAAGTCCTGCACCGAACAGGACAACCAAGAACCCCCTTGCCGCCATTTTCTTCCTCTTTCCGGTCACGTCCCGTGCAGCGCCCCAGCCACGATCATCAAATCGCAATTAATCGAAGAGTCTTCGCAATTGCTACGATTTCCGCCTTGTCCCCCATCACCTTCCTGTGGACCTGTGGCAGGAATGCCGCACTCGACTTTAGGCGGGCCCCGGGTTCCCGCCCGGCCGCCGCCCAGCGGCAAATTCGATTTTGCCTACAACATCTTAAGAGATGGTTTACCATAACTGTCGCATGTGTGGCGAAACCGACGCGAATACTGGCGGACTTGGGCGAATGTCACGATAGGACACGAATTGCCGCGCAATTCCGCCCCACTCAGGCAGCAGATTCAACTCATCGGGGGAACATCCAAGGACGCATCGGAGATAGTGACAATGAACGCAACCAAAACAACGGGGCTGAGCCAAGACTCCCGGCGCCAAGATGCCGACATCGACAGCCGCTACGGCAAGATCGGGATTTCCGCGGTCGCCGCGGCGTTGAGCTATCAGGGCGAGCAGCACAACACGACCGAAAGCCACACCACGTCCTACGGCCGCGACTGAGCGCGCGACCGCCGGCTGCGCAAGGCGCGCCGGCCATCACATCAACAACGCTTTCGATCTGACGCGTGCGGCTGGCACACGGGCCGCGCGTCACGTCATTTATTTCTTGCGTGAAGCCGCGTGATCGGGTCATTGAGAGACGACCCGATCGCACGGAGAAGTCATGCTCTCGGTCTACGTTCATCGCGGCACGACGCTCGAGCGAATCGTGGTCGACCCCGGCCAGCCTCCGCCGGAGGAGGCGGTGTGGATCGATCTGGTCACGCCGACCGTTCAGGACGACAAACTGGTCGAACAGCTGCTCGGCATCGCGGTGCCGACGCGCGAGGAGATGCAGGAGATCGAGGTCTCCAGCCGGCTCTATGTCGAGAACGGCGCGCGCTACATGACCGCGACGCTGATGTGTCAGTCCGACTCAGCGACGCCGAAGACCACGCCGGTCACCTTCATCCTGTCGAACCATCGCTTGGCCACCGTGCGCTATGACGAGCCGCGCCCGTTCGCCATCGTCGAGCACAAGCTGGCGCGCGCCTGCCCGCCCAAGGTGACGGGCGAGAGCGTGCTCATGGACCTGCTCGACGCGGTGATCGATCGCGCCGCCGACATCCAGGAGCGCATCGGCGCCGAGGTCGACCAGGTTTCGCATTCGATCTTCGAGCCGGCCGACGAGGCCGAGCCGCCGTCCTATAAGGACGTGCTCAAGGCGCTCGGCCGCAAGGGCGATCTCACCTCCAAGGTGCGCGAGAGCCTGGTCTCGATCGGCCGTCTGCTGCTGTTCCTGGCCAACGAAGCCGACGGCATGAAATGGCCGAAGGATACGCGCGCGCAATTGCAATCGATGCAGCGCGACGTGACGTCGCTGTCCGATCACGCCACTTATCTCGCCAACAAGATCACCTTCCTGCTCGACGCGCTGCTCGGCATCGTCAGCATCCAGCAGAACGACATCATCAAGATTTTTTCGATCGCGGCGGTGGTGTTCATGCCGCCGACGCTGGTGGCCTCGATCTACGGCATGAACTTCCATAAGGGCATGATCGAGCTCGACTGGACCTATGGCTATCCCTGGGCGCTCATGCTGATCGTGCTGGCGGCGGTGGTGCCGATCTTGTTCTTCAAGTGGAAGAAGTGGTTGTGAGCCATTCGTCATTCCGGGGCGTCCGCCGAAGCATAGCGTAGGCGGACGAACCCGGAATCCAGAAGCGGATTTAGATTTTCGAATTACGAACTGAGAGACGCGATGGACGTGACAAATCCATGGGCAGCGGAAGTCCTCGCCGAAGATGCGCGACGGCTCGAAGAGTTCGAACGCACGCGCGAATGCGTGCCATGGAACGAAGTGCGGGCCTGGATGCAGTCATGGGGTACAGATCGCGAACTGCCGCCGCCGAAGGTGCGTAAGCTTTGAGGCTGGTCGTCTAAGCGATCAGAGCTTGGCGTAAGCCTTTTCATCCGCTTCGCCGGACCACAAGGTATGCTGTCCTACAGTTATCCCATCCCATGCCGAGGGGCGTCTGATCAAGCGTCTCCAGATGCGGGGTGGGGAGCGGTGGCCGGGCGGGGGCGTCGGAGATGCGGCGCCAGTTTCCCCTCCCGGCGGTCCAAGCCGCTTCGTCCTGGCGCACCAGCCGTGCGCCACTGGGCCCCATTTGACGGCGGAGCCAAGCGACTGGCCAAAGGTTAGCCGCTCCGTCCGGGCCCGCAGCGGTGGATAGGCGCTTTAGCTCAAGAGAGCGCCTGAAAGGTCAGTCCACCGGGGGCGGAGCGGAGCAAGCCTCAAACACCGCGCGCGGGACGCCTTGGGTGTTGGCGGACTTGCGGCTTGCCGCGCCGAAGCTCGCAAGAGCGAAGGCGGGCAATTCGGATTTCGACAAGCCTCGATGTCGCGAGGCGTCGAGGTCCGTGGGTCCTCCGGGACCCTGGCGTCCCGCGCGCCCTCGGTACTTTCGGGGTGCGACGGATGGAATTCAGACGACGGCTTGCCCGGGGCCGAAGAAAACTGGGCGGCGGAGCGTTGGCTTTTTCTTATCCCTTCCCTGCCCGCAAGCGGGGGAGGGATAAGAAAGCCCTCACACATGCTGCCCGCCATTGATGTGAATCTCGGCGCCGTTAACATACGAGCTCGTCTCCGTGCACAGCACGTAGATGATCTTGGCCACTTCGTCGGGCGTGCCGAGCCGCTGCAGCGGGATCTGCTCGACGATCTTGTCGGTGCCGGGCGAAAGAATTGGCGTGTCGATCTCGCCGGGCGCGATGGCGTTGACGCGGATGCCGAGCCGGCCGAAGTCGCTCGCCATCTCGCGCGTGAGCGAAGCCAGCGCCGCCTTCGACGTTGCATAAGCCGCGCCGGCGAACGGATGCACGCGCGAGCCGGCGATCGAGGTGACGTTCACCACCGAGCCCTTCACCGCTTTGAGTTCATCGACCAGTCCGCGCGCCAGCATGATCGGCGCGAAGAAATTCACCTGGAACACATGGTGCCAGACGTCGATGACCGTATCGAGCGAACCGAGCCGCGCGCCGGCCTCGGCCTTGGGCGAAATCGCGGCATTGTTGACCAGCGCATGCAACTCGTGGGTGTCGAGGCGGCGCCTGATCTCCTCGATCGCGGAGAGCGTGTTGGCTTCGTCGGCGAGGTCGACCTGGATGTGATCTTCCGGGCCGGCGTCCCACGGGCAGTTCTCGGGAAAGCCGTGGCGCGAACAGGTGATCACGCGCCAGCCGGCGGCCGAGAAGCGCTTGACGGTGGCGTGCCCGATGCCGCGGCTCGCCCCGGTCAGGAGCAGCGTACGGCGCGGCTGGTTCGATGAAGAAGTCGGCATTTGATCTTTCTAGCTTATGGATAGAGCCGCGTCTTGCTCCAGGGCGCGCCCAGGCGCTGGCGGCGGAATTCGATGCGGTCGTGCAGGCGGAACGGCCGGTCCTGCCAGAATTCCATGCGCAGCGACACGATCCGGTAGCCCGACCAGTTGGGTGGCCGCGGCACCGTGCCGATGGCGTATTTGGCGGCATAGAGCGCCACCGCCTTCTCGAAGGCGAGCCGGCTTTCCAGCGGCGACGACTGCTTGCTGGCCCAGGCGCCGATCTGCGCCTGTTTCGCCCGGCTGGCGAAATAGGCGTCGGCCTCGGCGGTACTGACGCGCTCGACCGGCCCACGCACGCGCACCTGCCGGTTCAGCGACTTCCAGTGGAACACCAGCGCGGCCAGCGGCCGGGCGTCCAATTCTCGCCCTTTTGGGCTGTCCATATTGGTATAGAAAACGAATCCGCGTTCATCCACGCCCTTGAGCAGCACCATGCGGGCATTGGGGGCGCCGTCGGCATCGACGGTGGCCAGCGTCATGGCGGTGGGATCGCGCGGTTCGGCGGCGCTGGCATCCTTCAGCCAGGCGGTAAACAGCGCCAAAGGCTCGTCGGCGGCGGTGAAATCACCACTCGTTAACCAGCTTGGGTGTTCAATCGGAGTCGTATTGGACATATGCGGAGCGCTTGCGTGGTCGGTCTTGTGACCCGTCATTACCAGTGGCGTCTATATAGTGGAACTGGCCGCTCGCGCCTATGGCGTGGGCTGGCGGCGTCCGCCGCTCTGGCGCTGGCCTTGGCCGTCGGCGGCTGCAGCCTGTCCGGCCAGCTCGATTCGGTGTTCGGCGGCAGCGACAAGTCGGACAGCACCGGCTCGATCACGCCGCCGCCCGGCACCAAGGCTGGCGAACTGCCGCCCGACGCCGATCTCGCCTTTGCGCGCATCGCCGTCAGCGAAGTGCTCAATCGCGGCGGCAAGGACGCCAGCCAGCCCTGGGAAAATCCGCGCTCGGGCGCGCGCGGCACCGTCACCCCGATCGCCGCGGCCTACACCCAGGACGGCCACACCTGCCGCGATTTCCTGGCGAGCTATGTGAGCGGCAGTTCGCAGTCTTGGCTGCAGGGCGAAGCCTGCAAGCAAGCCAAGGGCGCCTGGGAAGTGCGCACGCTCAAGCCCTGGAAGCGGTCGTAAGCGGCTAACGCTCGCGCACCGAAGCCCGCAAGGGCGTAGGTGCGTTGCATCCGGGCGATTGGAACCCCACATTGATGTCAGCGAGTCGCCGGTGTTGCGCCGGCGACGTGGGGGTTTTCACGGGAGTTTGGACGCGATGCGCGACCCCTACACCATTCTGGGGGTTTCCAAGGGTGCGAGCGAGGCCGAGATCAAGAGCGCCTACCGGCGCCTGGCCAAGAAGCTGCATCCCGACGCCAACAAGCACGATCCGAAGGCGGCCTCGCGCTTCGCCGAGCTCAATGCCGCCTATGAAATTGCCGGCGACGACGACAAGCGCAAGGCCTTCGATCGCGGCGAGATCGACGCCGAGGGCAAGCCGCGCTTCCAGGGGTTTGCCGGCGCGCAGCCGGGCGGCGGCGGTTTCGGGCAGGGCGGAAGTCAGTTTGAGAGTTTCAGCTACGGCCCCGACGGCTTCCAACGGCGGGGAGCCGGCGGCGGCGGATTTCAAGGCGGCGGTTTCGAGGACCTGCTGCGCGGCATGTTCGGCAATGCGGGGCGCGGCGGCGCCCGCACGTCGTTCGAGCCGGAGGATTTCGGCGCGGCTACGACCGGGCAGGACCTGCTCGCCAGCCTCACCATTTCGCTCGCCGACGCCGCCAAGGGCACCAAGACCCGCGTGCACCTGCCGACCGGCAAGGACGTCGAGGTCAAGATCCCGGCCGGCCTTGCCGGCGGCCAGCAGATCAGGCTCAAGGGCCAGGGCTGGCCGAGCGCGTCCGGCAGGGCCGGCGATGCGCTGATCACGGTCAACGTCGCGCCGCATCCGGTGTTCACGCCGGATGGCGCCGATCTGCGGCTCGATCTGCCGATCACGCTCTACGAAGCGGTGCTCGGCGGCAAGGTGCGCGTGCCCACGCTCGATGGCGCGGTCGAATTGGCGATTCCACCGGGCACCGATTCCGGCCGCACCTTCCGGCTCAAGGGCAAGGGCCTCAAGGCCAAGATTGACAACGAGGCCGGCGCCGGCGATCTGCTCGCCACCGTGCGCATCGCGCTGCCCGAGCACGCCAGCGATGAGCTCAAGGAGCTGATGCGCAAGCTGCGCGACAAGACGCCGTACGATCCGCGCAGCGATCTGGAGTGAGCGCTAGGACTTCTTGGCGCCGCTCTTGTCGACCTGCTCGTAGACCGTCTTGGTGACCGTCTCCAGCCGCTCGCGGTCGGCCGGGCCGCTCACCACATAGGCGACCTTGTCGTCCACCCAATAGAACGCGGCGAAGCGATCGATGCTCTTGAAGCGCAGCGCGGTCTGCGTCGTGGTGGTGTTGGCGCAGTAGATGGTGAAACGCTCGCCTGAGGGGCCCTCATACATGTAGAAGGCGGCCGCACCGGTCGGGCCGGGCAGCAGCCGGCCGCCGACCAGCTTCAAGCCGATCGATTGCAAGTCGGGAATGCGCAGTTCGGAGCCGAGCCGCTTCGATAGCCATTGCGTCAAATGCGGCCGCTCGCTGCCGGGCACCTCGACCGGATGACGCACCTCGACCACGTAGAGCTTGTAAGCGTCGAGCGCCTCGGCGGTGAAGGTGTCGAAGCCGGTCGGCGCCGCGGCCGACGCACCATGCGCGAACCAGCCGACCGCGCCGCCAAACACAAAGGCAATGAGCGCGGCGGCCGTGGCCATCGCCGCCAAATGACGGCCGCTGGCGCGGTCGCGCCGCAGCACCTGGTCGAGCTTGATGCGGTCCGGCACCGGCTCGTGGGCGACGGCGCCGTAGCGCGCGCGGATACTGTCCGCCTGCGTGCGCCAGGCGCCGACCTGCGCGGCAGCGTCGGCATGCGTGGCAAGCCAGGCGGTGACGGCCTCCTGGCGGTCGGCCGGCAATTCGCCGTCGACGAAGGCGTGCAGTTCTTCCTCGGTCACGGATGAATCGCGATCGATCATGGCTTCACCCTTTTTCTCATTTCACACGACGGAGCGCCGGGCGCCCGTTGTCGAGATAGTTTTTGATCTGTACGCGCGCACGCGCCAGGCGGGACATCACGGTACCGATCGGCACGCCTTGCACGTCCGCCACTTCGCGGTAGCTGAGGCCCTCCAGCACCACCAGCAGCAAGGCATTGCGCTGGTCCTCCACCAGCGCGGCGAGCGCGCGTTCGATATCGCGCCCGCCCGCTTCCGGACCTGCCAAGTCCGGTGCGTCGTTATCTTCGAGTGGCGACAGCGGCGGCCGCCGCGACAGCGAGCGCAGCCGGTTGCGGTTGAGATTGGTCAGGATCGTGTACAGCCAGCTGCGCACCTCGTCGCCATGGAACAGGTGCTCGGAACGCAGCGCCCGCACCAGCGTGTCCTGCACCAGGTCGTCGGCGATGTCGGAATCCCGCGTCAGGGCGCGCGCATAGCGCCGCAACGCCGGAATGGTCGCCTCGACATTCTGCCGGAACGTGGCCAAGCCTTCCCCCTTTGAATTCCGCAAACCGGATCGGTCCCGAATGATGGGCATCCGACCGTCGTGTCGTCACTGCCAGGAAAACCCCTCAATCCCTATCATATTCCAGGCAACGAATTGAATTAACGAAGATAGCCGGTCGCGGCGGCCGCTTTGCTTGATGGTCCCATGACCCTATGCCATACGAAAGCGGCCGGCGTTCACCGGCCAAGAACGGGGCAGGGAATGGCGGAAACCTCGGGGCTGATGCGCGGCAAGCGCGGGCTGATCATGGGCGTGGCCAACAACCGCTCGATCGCCTGGGGTATCGCGCGCGCCTGCCGCGATCATGGCGCCGACCTCGCCTTCACCTACCAGGGCGAGGCGCTGAAAAAGCGCGTGGAGCCGCTGGCCGAGGAGGTTGACGGGCTGGTGGTCGGCCATTGCGACGTCACCGATCCGGCGAGCTTGGACGCGGTGTTCGCCGCCGTGAAGTCGGCCTGGGGCTCGCTCGATTTCGTGCTGCACGCCATCGCCTTTTCCGACAAGGATCAGCTCGACGGCCGCTACGTCGACCTCACCGAGGACAATTTCATCAAGACCATGGTGGTGAGCTGCTACTCGTTCACGGCCATCGCCCAGCGCGCCGAGAAGCTGATGACCAATGGCGGCTCACTGCTCACGCTGACTTATTACGGCGCCGAGAAATGGATGCCGCATTACAACGTGATGGGGCTGGCCAAGGCCGCGCTCGAATCCTCGGTGCGCTATCTCGCCGCCGATCTTGGCGCCAAGAACATCCGGGTCAACGCCATCTCGTCCGGCCCGATCAAGACGTTGGCCGCCTCCGGCATCGGCGATTTCCGCTACATCCTGAAGTGGAACGAATACAACACCCCGATGCGGCGCAATGTAACGCTGGAGGATGTCGGCAAGGCCGGCGTTTATTTCCTCTCCGACATGGCGAGCGGAGTGACCGGCGAAGTGCATCACGTCGACGCCGGCTACCACATCGTCGGCATCAAGCATCCCGACGCGCCGGATTTCACGGTTAAATAGCGCATGATCCCGGCGCGGTCGCAGCCGACCGTCTATTACATCCGCCACGGCGAAACCGACTGGAACGTCGCCGGCCGCCTGCAAGGCCGCCGCGACGTGCCGCTCAATGCGCGCGGCCGCGCGCAAGGCACGCAGTGTGGCGAAATCCTACGCGACCTGCTGGCGCGTGACGGCCGCGATGCCGCCGCTCTCGATTACGTATCGAGCCCGCTTCAGCGCGCCTGTGCAACCATGGAACTGGTGCGCCCGGCGCTCGCTCTGCCGGCTAGCGGCTACCGGATCGAGCCGCGACTCATCGAAATCGCCTTCGGCGACTGGGAAGGCTTCACCATCGCGCAATTGCACAACCGCGACCCGCAGCGCATCGCGCAGCGCGAGCACGACAAGTGGCACTTCCTGCCGCCGGGCGGGGAGAGCTACGAGATGGTCTCAGCTCGCATGCGTGACTGGTACGAAAGCCTTGACCGAGACACGGTGGCGACCGCCCATGGCGGCACCGCGCGCGGGCTGATGGCGGTCCTCGGCATCGCCAAGCCGGCGGCGGCCCCCTTGGTCGATATCGTGCAGGGCGAGGTCTACGTATTCGCGGGCGGCAAGTTGAGCCGATACGCCTGATACGGCAGCCTATTTGACCGCCGCGGCGGCGCGCGGTACGGAACTGCCATGTCGTTCAATACCTTCGGCCATCTGTTCCGGTTCACCAGCTTCGGCGAAAGCCACGGGGCGGCGATCGGCTGCGTGGTCGACGGCTGCCCGCCGCGCATTCCGCTGCAGGCCGCCGATATCCAGAAGTATCTCGACAAGCGGCGGCCGGGGCAGTCGCGCTTCACCACCCAGCGGCAGGAGCCGGACACGGTGAAAATCCTGTCCGGCGTGTTTTCCGACGAGCGCAGCGGCGGTCAGCTGACCACCGGCACCCCGATCATGCTGCTGATCGAGAACGTCGACCAGCGTTCGAAGGATTATTCCGAGATCAAGGACAAGTACCGCCCCGGCCACGCCGGCTACACCTACGACGTCAAATACGGGTTGCACGATTATCGCGGCGGCGGGCGCGCCTCGGCGCGCGAGACCGCGGCGCGCGTCGCGGCCGGCAGCATCGCGCGCAAGATCGTGCCGGGCCTCTCCGTGCGCGGCGCGCTGGTGCAGATGGGCCCGCACAAGATCGATCGCGCGCGCTGGGACTGGAACGAGGTCGACAACAACCCGTTCTTCTGCCCAGACCCCGTGCAGGCGAAGTTCTTCGAGGACTATCTCGACGGCGTGCGCAAGGCCGGCTCATCCTGCGGCGCGGTGATCGAGGTCGTGGCGGAAGGCGTGCCGGCTGGCCTGGGCGCGCCGGTCTATGCCAAGCTCGATGGCGATCTGGCCTCCGCGCTCATGGGCATCAATGCGGTCAAGGGTGTGGAGATTGGCGACGGCTTCGGCGTTGCCGCGCTCAGCGGCGAGGACAATGCCGACGAGATGCGCATGGGGAATGAAAACAAGCCGGTGTTCCTGTCCAACCACGCCGGCGGCATTCTCGGCGGCATTTCGAGCGGCCAGCCGATCGTCGTGCGCATGGCGGTCAAGCCGACCTCGTCGATCCTGACGCCGCGCAAGACCGTCGACCGCCACGGCCGCGATACCGATATCGTCACCAAAGGCCGCCACGATCCTTGCGTCGGCATCCGCGCGGTGCCGATTGGCGAGGCGATGATGGCATGCGTGCTGGCCGACCACTATCTGATGCATCGCGGTCAGGTCGGCGAGGGAACGGCGTGGCCGTTCAAGCCCGGTACTTGACGCCCCGTTCGAGGTAAAATCAGTGTCCGATAGCCACAGCAGAGTTGAAACGGCGATCAAGGCCTTCGCCAAGGGCGAGATCGTGGTCGTCACCGACGACGACGACCGCGAGAACGAGGGCGACCTGTTCGTCGCCGCCTCGCTCTGCACGCCGGAAAAGATGGCGTTCATCATCCGCAACACGTCGGGCATCGTCTGTGCGCCGCTCGGCATCGAGCACGCGCGCCGCCTGCATCTCGATCCGATGGTGAAGGAAAACGACGCGCCGCTCGGCACCGCCTTCACCGTCACGGTCGACGTGCGGCATGGCCTCACCACCGGCATCTCGGCCGAGGAGCGCTGCAACACGGTGCGCGCGCTCGCCAACGACAACAGCGGCGCCAACGATTTCGTGCGTCCCGGCCACGTGTTTCCGCTGGCCGCGCGCGAGGGCGGCGTGTTGATGCGCTCAGGCCATACCGAGGCCTGCGTCGATCTCTGCCGGCTGGCCGGTTTGCCGTCGGTCGGCGTGTTGTCCGAGCTAATGAAGGACGACGGCACCGTGATGCGCGGGCCGGAGGTCGCCGAATTCGCCGAGAGGCATAAATTGGTGCGAATTTCGATCGCCGAGCTGATTGCCTACCGGCAGAGCCGCGACAAGCTGGTCGAGCGGGTCGGCGAATTCCAATTGGCCTCCGAGATCGGCACGCTCAACGGCTATGCTTACGTGACGCCGTTCGATCGCGTGCACCATATGGCCTTCGTCTATGGCGAGGTCGGCGACGGCAAGGCCGTGCTGGCGCGCCTGCATCGCGCCGACATCATCGGCGACGTATTCGGCGGCGCCAAATCGATTCGCGCCGCGCTCGCGCGCTTCAAGGCGGAAGGGCGCGGCGTCATCGTCTATCTGCGCGACGGCACCGCCGGCGTGCCGGTGGCGGAAATCCCGCATGGCGACACCGGCACCGACGCCGCGCGCTCGCGGCAATGGCGCGAGGTCGGGCTCGGCGCGCAGATATTGAAAGACTTGCGCATTTCCTCGATCCGCCTGCTCACCTCCAGCAAGCGCACCTATGTGGGACTGGGCGGCTTCGGCATCGAGATCGCGTCGACCGAGCCGATCGAAAGCTGAGCGCAAGCAAAATTCGGCTGGCGGCCTTTTTTTTGCCGCGGCTCCGTGTCACCATTCTGCGATGGGGCGACGTGGTCTGACCATAGCCATCGCCGGAATGATCGCGGTAGTGGCCGCCGCCGCGGCGTTTGCCGCCCCCACGCCCCGCCTCGCCGACAAAAGCCCGAACGCCATTACCGTCGACGTCGAATTGGTTATCGCCGTCGACGTGTCCTATTCGATGGACCCGGAAGAGCAGGCGCTGCAGCGCGAGGGCTATGTGCAGGCGCTGACCTCGGGCGAGTTCCTGCGCGCGCTGCGCGAGGGCGCCAACGGCAAGATCGCGGTCACCTATTTCGAATGGGCCGGCCAGTACGACCAGAAAATCGTGATGCCGTGGCGACTGATCGACGGACCGGAGGCGGCCGACGCGGTTGCCGCCGAAATCGCGCGGGCGCCCTATCGGCGCGCCTCGCGCACCTCGATTGCCGGCGCGCTGCGCTTCGCCAAGCCGCTGTTCGACAATAGCGGCTATCGCGGCCTGCGCCGCGTGATCGACGTGTCGGGCGACGGCGCCAACAATGACGGGCCGCTGGTGGCGCCGATGCGCGACGACGTGCTGTCAGCCGGCATCACCATCAACGGGCTGCCGATCATGCTCAAGCGGCCCAATCCCGGCACGATGGATATCGAGGAGCTCGACATCTATTACGAGGATTGCGTGATCGGCGGACCGGGCGCCTTCGTGGTGCCGATCCGCGAGCGCGCCAAGTTCATCGAGGCGACCCGCACCAAGCTGGTGCTGGAGATCGCCGGCCTCCAGCCTGCGCCGCGCGTGGTGCCGACGTCTGCCGAAGCGCCACGCATCTCCTGCACCATCGGCGAGCGGCGCTGGCAGGACCGCTGGGGCGGCGGCAGATACGATTTTCAGTAGTCAGCGTTCGAACTTCGCCACCAGCTCGACATGCGCCGAATAGCGGAACTGATCGACCGGCGTGACGGTGCCGAGCTGGTAGCCGCCCTCGGCCAGAATGCGGGCATCGCGCGCGAAGGTGGCGGCATCGCACGACACCGCCACGATCGTCGGCACTTTGCTCTTGGCAAGTTCGCGCGCCTGCGCCTCGGCGCCCTGGCGCGGCGGGTCGAACACCACGGCATCGACGGCTTTCAGCTCCGCCGCCATGAACGGGCGGCGGAACAGGTCGCGCGCTGCCGCCTCCACCGGTTTCAAGCCTGAAGTGTTCTGCGCCGCGTGCGTCAGCGCCTGGATCGCGCTCGCCTCCAGGTCGGCCGCACTCACTCGCGAACGCTCGGCCAGCCGCAGCGCAAACGTGCCGATGCCGCAGAACAGATCGGCGACGCGCTTGGCGGCACCGACATGGCCGAGCACCAGCCGCGCCAGCGCCGCTTCGCCCTCGGCGGTCGCCTGCAGGAAGGCGCCGGGCGGCAGCGGCACAGATGCGCGGCCGATTTTCAGCGTCGGCTGCCCGCGTTGTGCCACCAGTTCGCCGTGGCGCGTGATGCGCGCGAGTTTATGCTTCTCCGCGATACCGGCGAGCGCGGTCGTGCGTCCGGAGGACAGCGGGCCCGAGCCGCGTACGTCGACATCCATACCGGAATCGCTCGCGGTCACCTGGATGTCGAGCGGCTTGTTCGTGGGCTTCAGGATTTCGGCGATCGCCCAGGCCGCCTGCACGGCGCCGTCGAGGCCGGGCGCCAGAATCGGGCAGCGGTCGATGGCGACGATGTGGTGGGCGCGCGGCGCGGTGAAGCCGACCTCCAGCACATCGTGGGTGCCGCGCCGCGCATGCAAGGTCGCGCGCCGGCGGCCCAGCCCGTGCGCATCGATCAGCGGCTCGACCGGCGCCAGCAGGCCGGCGTGCTCGAGCGCTTCCACCACCAGCGAGCGCTTCCACAGGTGATATTCGGCCAGCGACCAGTGCTGCAGCGCGCAGCCCCCGCACGTCCCGAAATGCTTGCAGATGGGCGTGGCGCGCTCGTGGCTCGGCTTGTCGACATGATCGAGATGACGCCGGTCAGGGTGGCCGGCGACCGCCTCGACCGTGACCAGTTCGCCCGGCAGCGTATAGGGCACATAGACCGGCCCGGTGTTGGTGTCGGCAACGCCGTCGCCGCGATGGCCGAGGCGGGAAATGGTGAGCTGCTCAGTCATGCACAGCCCCTAGCAGGAATTCGGCATTGCCGTCGCCGCCGGCGATCGGCGACGGGATGACGCCGAGCACGCGCCAGCCGAGCGATGCGACAAAATCCGCGATGTCGGCGCAGACCGCGGCGTGAATGGCGGTGTCGCGCACCACGCCTTTTTTGGCGGCGGCGCGACCGGCCTCGAATTGCGGCTTGATCAGCGCGACCAGCTCGGGCGGCGATGCCGCCAGTGCCAGCACTGCCGGCAGTACCAGCTTGAGCGAAATGAAGCTGACGTCGATCACGACCAGGTCCGGCGGTTGGCTGAGACGGGCAGGGGTGAGCGTGCGGATATCGGTTTCCTCCAGCGACACGACCTCCGGCCGCGCGCGCAAGCTTGCATGCAGTTGCCCGCGCCCGACATCGACGGCGATGATGCGTTGGGCGCCGCGCTCCAGCAGTACCTGCGTGAAGCCGCCAGTGGACGCGCCGACATCAAGGCAGATGCGGCCCTTCGGGTCGAAGCCGAAATGGTCGAGCCCGGCTGCGAGTTTCACGCCGCCGCGCGAGACATAAGGATGCGCCGGGCTCGCGTGCAAGGGCGCATCCACTGCGATCTCCTCCGAGGCCTTGCGCACCTGGCGCTCGCCGGCGCGCACCAGACCGGCCTCGATCGCGGCCTGCGCCTTGGCGCGGCTCTCGAACAGGCCGCGCTCGACCAGTAGACGGTCGGCGCGAAGGCGGGACGGCGTATTCATCTTTATTGATATCCGCGGGCGCTGAGGCAGGAGACGGAACAAGTTCCATGTCGATTTGTTATGCGACGGGGCCAATTTCGTTCGACTATCAGGGAGGCCGTGATGGCTCGCAAGTATTCCAGAAGCGCTTCAAAAGATGTGGAGCGCGCGATGCGCAAACGCAACAAAGGCACGCTCAAGAGCGGTCGCAGCGGCAAGACGGTGAAGAGCCGCAAGCAAGCCATTGCCATCGGCCTGTCGGAGGCGCGCAAGAAGGGCAAGAAAGTCCCGAAACGCAAGAAACGGCGGTAGCTCAGGCGAGCTTCACCGTTTCGGCGGCGGCGTCCTTGCCCAGCGCCTCGAACACGCGGGTGACGATGCCCCTGGCGTCGAGACCGGCCTTGGCATACATCGCCGCCGGCGAATCCTGGTCGATGAAGATATCCGGCAGCACCATGCTGCGCACGCGCAGGCCGCGGTCGAGCACGCCGCTGTCGGCCAGCGCCTGCAACACGTAGGAGCCGAAGCCGCCGACCGAGCCTTCCTCGATGGTGACCAGTACCTCGTGCTCGCGCGCCAGCCGCAGCAACAGCTCGACGTCGAGCGGCTTGGCAAAGCGCGCATCGGCGACCGTGGAGGACAGGCCGAGCGCGGCCAGCTCATCGGCCGCCTTCAGGCATTCGCCCAGCCGTCCGCCATACGACAGCAGCGCCACCTTGTGGCCTTCGCGCAAGATGCGGCCCTTGCCGATCTCCAGCGGCTGGCCTTCCGCCGGCATCGGCACGCCCAGGCCTTCGCCGCGCGGATAGCGCAGCGCCGACGGCCGGTCGTCAATGGCAACCTGGGTTGCCACCATGTTGACCAGCTCGGCCTCGTCGGCCGCCGCCATCAGCACGAAGCCGGGCAGGCAGCCGAGATAGGCAACATCGAAGGCGCCGGCATGGGTCGGCCCGTCGGCGCCCACCAGTCCGGCGCGATCGATCGCGAAGCGCACCGGCAGCCGCTGGATCGCGATGTCGTGCACCACCTGATCGTAGGCGCGCTGCAGGAAGGTCGAATAGATCGTCGCGAATGGCTTAAAGCCTTCGGTTGCCAGGCCGCCGGCGAAGGTCACCGCGTGCTGCTCGGCGATGCCGACATCGAAAAAGCGGTTGGGAAATTCTTTCTCGAACAGGTCGAGCCCGGTGCCGGACGGCATCGCCGCGGTGATGGCGACGATCTTGTCGTCCTTGCGCGCTTCCTTGATCAGACTGTCGGCGAACACCTTGGTGTATTGCGGCGCGCCGCCCTTGGATTTCGCCTGCGCACCGGTGGCAACGTCGAACTTGACCACGCCATGATATTTGTCGGCGGAGGTTTCCGCCGGGGCGTAACCCTTGCCCTTCTGCGTGACCACGTGCACCAGGATCGGTCCGATCTCGGCATCGCGCACATTGCGCAGCACCGGCAGCAGGTGATCGAGATTATGGCCGTCGATCGGCCCGATATAATAGAAGCCGAGCTCCTCGAACAGCGTGCCGCCGGTGACATAGCCGCGCGCGTGCTCGACCGCGCGGGTGATGGCGCGATCCCAGCTCTTGGGCAGATGATGGGTGAGCTGCTTGCCGACATCGCGCAGCTTCAGATACATGTGGCCGGAGCCAAGCCGCGCCAGGTAAGCCGACATGGCGCCGACCGGCGGCGCGATCGACATGTCGTTGTCGTTGAGGATGACGATCAGCCGCTCGTTGCGGGCCCCCGCATTGTTCATCGCCTCATAGGCCATGCCGGCCGACATGGCGCCGTCGCCGATCACGGCAATCACATTGTTCTTGTTGCCGGCCAGATCGCGCGCCACCGCCATGCCGAGGCCGGCCGAGATCGAAGTCGAGGAATGCGCCGCCCCGAACGGGTCGTATTCGCTCTCGGCGCGCTTGGTGAAGCCGGATAGCCCGCCGCCCTGCCGCAGCGTGCGGATGCGGTCGCGCCGGCCGGTCAGGATCTTGTGCGGATAGCTCTGGTGGCCGACGTCCCAGATCAGCCGGTCGGCCGGGGTGTCGAATACATGGTGCAGCGCCACGGTCAGCTCGACCACGCCCAAGCCGGCTCCGAGATGGCCACCGGTCTTGGCCACCGCGTCGATGGTCTCCCGCCGCAGCTCGTTGGCCAGCTGCTTAAGCTGCTCGGCCGACAGGTTCTTCATGTCGGACGGCAGGCGAACGCGGTCAAGCATCGGGGTTTTCGGACTCTCGGGCACAGCAACTCCAAGGCGGACCGGGCTGGCGCTGGCCCGGATAAGCAGCCTGGGCAGGCTTACACCAGATGTGCCGGGGCGGGCAATTCAACCCGCGGTCGAAGGGTCGGCATCGGGACCTGTTTTTGCCGCCATGGCGGCGATCGCCTCCTGCGGCTTCATCGCGCGGCTGAGCAAATCGAGCGGGCCGCAGCAGATCAGGTAATAGTCGTAGGCCGCGCCCCGCCGCTCATTGGCCAGCAGGAACTGGAAATGGGCCTGGAAAAAGCGCCAGCGCCGGCGGCCGAAATTGCCCGGTTTCCAGAGGTCGCGGAAGCTGATGGCGATAACGGTAGGATTTTGCCGCTCGTCCGCTTCCAGCACGATGCCGTGACCGGCGATCGGATCGAACGGCCAGAAATTCATGATGTCGTGGCGCGACTGGTAGTCGACCCAATCGATGTCGGGCGCCACCGCCACCCGCCGCAGCCGGTCGCGGAACCATTGCGCCTGCCGGTTGAAGCCGACGATCGGCAAATTGGCGCCGATGGTGAGCAGCCGGACGCGCGGACCATGACTGCCCAATTGCGGGTCGCGGGCGAGCGCGCGGTCGAGCACGTCGACGGCGAGGAACGAGCCGGAACTGTGGCCCACGATCACGACCTCGTCGGCCTTGCTGCCGTGCACCGCATCGACCACTTCGCCGGCGAAAGCCTCCATGCGCGCCTCCCAATCCGGCCGCTGGCGATACGCGAACTGTCGGGTCGAGACGACGTCGTCGCAGAGATAGAGCAGGTAAGTCTGCGGCTCGGTGAGCCAGAGCATGGAAGCGAAGGCGCCGAGCCCGGTCACCACACCGACGATTCTAGCTACCACCGCCGGCGCGCCGAGTGAGGCAACCAACTGCATGCATAGCGTGCCGAAGACGGCACCCAGCAGAACCCAGACGGTCATCAGCACCAGCGGAAACAGGATGAACAGTCCGAAGCGCCAATGCGCCTTCAGTATCCGCCACACGACGCCGTTTGCCAGCGCCGCCCCCATGGTGAGATACATATGCAGGATCTTCCACCACACCGGCCGCGCGAAATCCTGGCGGATGATGTCTTCCCAGCGCAGGAACAGATAGCGCGTCTCCACCTGCCAGCCGTCGCCGTCGGTGGCGATGTCCCAATGGGCGGTGAAGTGCCGAGGATCGTCCTGCGGCTTGCCGATTTTTCCCGTCAGCCCGTAGAGTTCGCAGCTGCGGCGGAATTCGCGCCGGAACATGCGGTAGTATTCGGCCAGCCCGCGCGGGTCGTAACCCTGGACGTAAATGACGAGCCGGCGGCGGACCTGCACGGGCGCGATCAATCGACGTCGAGCGGCTCGCTGCCGGTCGGCTTGCCGGAAGCATCGAGCGTGATTTTCTCCACCCGCGCTTCCGCCTGCCGCAGCAGTTCCTCGCAACGCTTCTTGAGCGCCTCGCCGCGCTCGTAGATCGCCACCGACTCCTCAAGTGGCACCTTGCCTTCCTCCAGCCGCTTGACGATCGATTCCAGTTCCTCGATCGCCCGTTCGAAGGGCATCTTCTTGACGTCGGCGTTGTTGGCTTCGGCCATGTCGGCTTCCCGGGCAGCGATTCGTGAGGGTCATCCTATGCCGGCATGGGACGGGGACGAAAGCCATTCAAGTCCGGCGTTTGCGCTTCCAGCGCCGTTCCGTCATCGCCAGCATCAGGGCGCGCGGCAGCAGGCGCGGCAACAGGGTCACGATGCGATTGGGCCTGCCCGGCACCACCACGCAGTGGCCGGCCATGAAGCCTGCATAGCCCTCGCGCGCCACCCGTTCCGCCGAGCGGTTGAGATAGCTCGGGAAATAGCCGTGCGGCAGGCCGGCGCGCGCGAAGAATTCGGTCGCCACCGGCCCCGGGCAGAGCGCGCAGACGCGCACGCCGTCGGCTTTCAATTCCTCATGCAGCGCCTCGCTGAACGAGAGCACATAGGCTTTGCTGGCGTGATAGACCGCCATGCCGGGGCCGGGCAGGAAGCCGGCGATGGAGGCGACATTGAGGATGCCGCCGCGGTGCTTCTTGACGCTCTCCAGCCAGCGCAACGACAGCTCGGTAAGCGCGCGGATGTTGAGGTCGATCATGGCCAGCTGCCGGGCGCGGTCCAGACTTGCCGCTTCGCCCAGAAGCCCGAAGCCGGCATTGTTGACCACGATCGACGGCTCGAGCCCGGCGGCGCGCATCGCCTCTGCCAGCCGTGCCGGCCCGTCCGGCGCGCCCAGGTCGGCGGTCACCACCTGCGGGCGCGCATGACCGGCCGCGGCGATGTCGGAGGCCAAGTGCTCAAGCTCAGCTTCGCGCCGCGCGGTGAGCACCAGCGCGTGGCCGTGCGCCGCGAACACGCGGGCGAGCGCTGCGCCGATCCCGGCGGAAGCGCCGGTGATCAGACACACGGGCTGCATGGGTGACATCTTGCTGCGAATGCTCGATATTGAACGATAGCGCAGTGGGGCGAGCAAGCAAGGCGGGCAATGACGGATCTCAAGGAAAAAGTAATTTTGGTCACCGGCGCTGCGGGCGCCATCGGCGCCGCCGTTGTGGCGGCGGTGAAACAGGCCGGCGGCCGCGCGATCGCCACCGATCTGGCCGCCGGCAAAGGCATCGATGCCGCGCTCGATGTGACCGCGGAAGCGGGCTGGCAGCGCCTCGCCGCCGAATTCGAACGCCAGTACGGCCGGCTTGACGGGCTGGTGAACGCCGCCGGCATCGCCGCGGTCGGCAGCATCGAGAAGACCGACTTCGCCACCTGGCGACGCGTACTGTCGGTCAATCTCGACGGCACCTTCCTCGGTTGCAAACACATGTTTGCGCTGCTGCGCAAGCGGGGCGGCTCGATCGTCAACCTGTCGTCGGTCTTGGGGCTGGTCGGCAGCGCGAACCTGGCCGCCTATAGCGCCTCGAAGGGCGGCGTATCGCTGTTGAGCAAGTCGGTCGCGCTGCATGGCGCGCGCTACAAGCCGCCGGTGCGCTGCAACGCCGTGTGCCCGGCCTTCGTCGACGGCCCGATGGTGGACGACATCGCGCACAGCACGCGCGACGCCCAGACGGTGAAGCAGAAACTGACCTTCGACATTCCGCTCGGCCGGCTCGGCCAGCCGGCGGAAGTCGCCAGCCTCTGCGTTTATCTGCTGTCGGATGCGGCGGCCTTCATCACCGGCGCCGATTTGCCGATCGACGGCGGGCTGACGGCGCGCTAACAATTCTACCCCCGCATCAGCGCGGTGACGTGGGCCGCGACCGAGCGCGCCAGGCCCTGCAGATCGTAGCCGCCTTCCAGCAGCGAGACGATGCGGCCTTGCGCGCTGGCGTCGGCGATCTCCATCAGCTTCTTGGTCACCCAGGCGTAGTCGGCTTCCACCAGATTGAGATTGGCGAGCGGGTCGCGGGTGTGGGCGTCGAAGCCGGCCGAGATCACCAGGATGTCCGGCTTGAATGCGCGCAGCCGCGGCAGGATCGCGACCTCGAAGGCCTCGCGGAAGACATCGCCACCGTCGCCCGCCGCCAGCGGCGCGTTGACGATGGTGTCGTGCTCGCCGCGCTCGCCGATCGCGCCGGTGCCGGGATAGAGCGGCATCTCGTGGGTCGAGCAATACAGCACGCTCTTGTCGGCCCAGAAAATGTCCTGCGAGCCATTGCCGTGGTGCACGTCGAAATCGACGATTGCCGCGCGCTCGACGCCGTAACGATTTTGCGCATAGCGCGCCGCGATCGCCGCGTTGTTGAACAGGCAGAAGCCCATCGGCCGCGCGGTCTCGGTGTGGTGGCCGGGCGGACGGATGGCGACGAAGGCGTTCGCCGCCTTCTGGTTCATCACCTCGTCCACCGCCAGCGTGGCGCCGCCGACGCCGCGCAGCGCGGCCTCGAAGCTGCCCGACGACATCGAGGTATCGGCGTCGAGCCGCACCATGCCTTCGCCTTCCGACGGCGCGGCGTTGCGGATCGCCTCGATGTATTCCATCGGATGGCAGAGCGCGATGATCTCGGGCTGCGCCATCGGCGCCTGCTCGCGCGCCAGCATGTGGAAGCGCTCGTCCTCCAGCGCCTGCTCGATGGCGCGCAGGCGATCCGGCCGCTCGGGATGGCCGAGCCCATTCTCGTGCTCGAGGCAGGCGGGGTGGGAGATGAGCAAAGTGGACATTGGGTTTATCTAGGCCGCTTGCCGTCTTGAGGCAATTGGCGAGGGGAGGAGAGTTCGCCGTGCGTTCGTCGAAGTTTTCATCCTGGCACACTTCATCGTTCTCGCGGCGCGGCGCGCCCGAGGTTTCTTCCTTTCGCCCTCCCTGCAAAAAGGGAGGGGGACGGCGCGCCTACTCGGCGCGACCAGTATTAGCGGGCGCCTTTCGGCGCACCGTCCTCGGCGTCTTTGACGGCGCCGGACCGCGCTTTCGGGCGAGCAGACCTAAGCCCCACCCGTCAGCGAGCTCCTCGCGGCCGGTCCTAATGCCGGCGGGCGGAGCCCGACGCCGCCCGGGAACGTGGCCTGCTCGCCACGCCCGCGGGCGCCGACCCGATCCCCACAAGCCGGCGCAACCGGTTCGCGTCCCCTCGCGGGAGCGGGCGACTAGGAATATAAGGCCGTTTGGGAGGGGGAGGATAAGTTTTTATTTTTTACGCAAGCCGTTGAGCGCGAAGGAGAAAAGCGAGGGATAAATTTCGTTACGTTTTTGCCGCCGGCATGGGCGGGCATAGCCGTCCAAGGGACGGCGTCGCTTCGCTCGCCTTTGTCCCGGCCATCTCGCTTAGGGACGCGCAGTGCCAGCGTAATCGGGGTCACCGGGACAAGCCCGGTGATGATAAGCGAGCAGGATTGGTTTTGCTGCGCTCAACCGAGCAGCGCCGACAAGCGCCATGCAAAAGCGTCGCGGACATAAGGGACCGTATCGCGCGCAAGAGCCGAATGGTCGGTAACCGTACCGTCGCTCGCCGTGAACACGAATTCGATATTGGATGCAAGCGGTTCGTCGTTATAATATTCGCCGTTGCCCGTCGCGGTCGTGCCGATGACGCGGCCCTGCGCGTACACATCCTCCATGAATTCGGCCTCGGCCTCTGCGTTGAAGTCCTGCCATTGCGTGTTGCCGCGCGCCAACTCCTTCTCCCAATTGTAGGCGTCGTTAACAAACCACTGCGCACCGATCGCGTCGGATGCGTAGCGGGTCCCATGATTCTGATACTGCCAGACGTGGGTGCATTCATGCACCAGGATCGCCGGGCTCTTTGCGGGGTCGACGTCCTTCAAATAAATCGTGTTTCCAAGCGTGAAGGGGTAAGGGTTGATGCTGTAAACGCCCGCGAACCCCTCGATGATCCGGATATTGTAGAGCGCCACCGAACCGCGAAACACCCGTTTTAGAATTTCCTTCTCGCTTCTTGTGAGCGGCCGCTTTCCCCACTGCAGCGGGATCACCGACTGCACCAGGCCAATGAGCTTGCCGCCAACAACCACAATGGCTCCGGCATAGCCGGATACGATGTCTCCGAGGCCTTTTACGAACACGCTGCCATCGCCATTGAACAGCCCGCCGATGCCGCCGCCTATGACGCGGATCAAACCACCGATCACGCCGCCGACGATGCCGAAATAGCCCTTGATGACAGCCCCCACCAGATCCGTGACGCCCGAAACGACGTCGCCAATCCAGTGGAACACGGCACTGAGCGCGCCGCCGATCAGTGGAACACCACTGAGGAAATCCCCTACGGCACCGGCGGCGTCTGAAACCGCGTTACCCACGGTCTCCACGACATCGGTAACGACCTCTTCAACGGCATTCACGACAGTCTCTACGGCACCCGCGACTGCGTCGGCCGCACCGGAAACCGCGTCACCTATGTCGCTCCAGAATGACATGGCTTATCCCCCATCTCGGTTGTTTTCGAAACAGGAGGATACTCTCTAAAGTTGTTGGTCTATGCAATGCAATTATCAGCCGTAGGGCGCAGTGCGACTTGTCCGCCGTAGCTTTGGCAAAGGCGGAAGACCGTATTGCGCCGGGTCATGCTCTCCGCTCATTCCCGCGTACTCGCCGCCGCGAAGCCAAAGCGGCTTCGCTTTGGCGAAGCAGGGAGCGGGAATCCAGCCAGGCTCGTCTGGGTCCCCGCTTGCGTTTACGCGGGGGTGAGCGGAGTTAAACAGCTACTTCAATGCCTTCAAGTTTACTCCGGCCGGCGGCGGCATGTCGTCGGGCACGAAGAAATCCACCTGCAGCGGCTGGCTGGGATCGGCGCGGTAGCGGTCGAAATCACTGACGCCTTCGCCGGCCAGGAACGTGTCGTCGATCAGGAAATAGCCGGTGAAGCTCTTCGGCTTGTGGAAGATGCGATAGGCCGCCTCCGCCAGGATCGCCGGCTTGCGCGAGGCGCGCATGATGGCGTCGCCGCCGAGCAGGTTCTTGATCGCGGCGGTGGCAATCGTCGTGCGCGGCCACAGCGCGTTGACCGCGACCTTGCCGCGCTGTTCGCCGGCCAGCCCCAGCACCACCAGGCTCATGCCGAATTTTGCCATGGCATAGGCGGTGGCGGGCGCGAACCATTTCTCCTTCATGTCGAGCGGTGGCGACAGCATCAGAATGTGCGGGTTTTCCGCTTTGGCGAGATGCGGCAGGGCATATTTCGACACCATGAAGGTGCCGCGCGCGTTGATCTGTTGCATCAGGTCGAAGCGGCGCATGTCGGTCTGCGCCACCGGCGTGAGCTGGATGGCGCTGGCGTTGTTGACCACGATGTCGAGGCCGCCGAAATGCGCCGCGGTCTGGTCGAGCGCGGCCTTCACCGCCGCTTCATCGCGCACGTCGACTTGCAGCGCCAGCGCGCGGCCGCCGGCCTTTTCGATGTCGGCGGCGGCGGTGTGGATGGTGCCCTCTAACTTGGGATGCGGCTCCACGGTCTTGGCGGCGATGGCGATATTGGCGCCGTCGGCCGCGGCCTTGAGCGCGATCGCCAGCCCGATGCCGCGCGATCCGCCGGTGATGAACAGGGTCTTGCCCTTGAGCGACATGGATCAACCCTCGCAATTGTGGCCGTTCTGGCTGGCGCGTTTCCCACCGATATCACAACCGCCGCCGGCGCGCGCCCCTTGATCTGCCTCAACACAAGCGGGCGCGCGGGGGTCTTAACTGGCGTCCGGACAAAATATCGGAGTGATAGTCATGGCAGACATGCTTTCCGCGCAAGACCTGCTGGCCGCGCTGCGCAAGCAGGCGGCCATCCTCGGTCTCAGCGTGCGTGATGGCGCCGATCGCGAACTGCGCGGCGAGGTCGAGTCCATTGGCGCGAAATGGTGGCTGGGCGGCCGCAAGGTGAATTACCGGATGGCATGCCGCCTGGCGGAAGCCGAGCGCACGCTGTATTTCCGCGAAGCGGTAGTCGAGAAAAGCTGGGGCATTCCGCCGCCGACGCTGACGGTGGAAAAGACCACGGTGAGCGGCTGGCAACGCTCGGGCGAGCGCACCGACGTCTCGCTCGGTGGCGGCGGCAAGCTCGATTATGCGCGCGTGCGCGAGGCGATGGAGCGGGCGGCTGTCGCCGCCGGTTGGACCTTCCACCTCGAAGGCGGCCGCATGCCGTGAAGGGCGCGCTAGCTGCGCTTGCGCATCATGAAGGCCGTGAAGGCTGCCTGCGCCTCCGTCGACTGCAGGCGCGTCTTGAACTGTTCGGCTTCCTGATCGATGCGCGCAATAATTTCATCCGGCGCGCCGCGCATCAGCCGGCGCGACGCCAGCACGCCCTGCGGCGGCAGAGCGGCGATCTCGGCTGCTGCCTTCATCGCCTCGGCTTCGACCGCGTCGGACGCAACGACCGTGTTCACCAGCCCGGCGGCTTTGGCCTCGTCGGCGGCGAGCGGGCGGCCCATCACCAGCAGAGAGAACGCGTGCGCTTGGCCCATCAGCCGCGGCGCGATCAGGCTGGAGGCGGCTTCCGGCACCAGGCCTAGGCCGACGAACGGCGTGGCGAAGCGCGCGTCGTGGGCTGCGACCACGTGGTCGCAATGCAGCAGCAAAGTGGTGCCGACGCCGATGGCGTTGCCGCGCACTGCTGCGACCAGCGGCAGCTCGCAGCGCGCCAGCGCATAGAGGAAGCGCAGGATCGGGGCGCCCAGCGCGCCGCCTTGACTTGCCGCCGCCAGAAAGTCGCCGATGTCGTTGCCGGCGCAGAAGGCGGAGGGGTGGCCGGCGATCAGCAGGCAGCGCACGCCCGAATTTCCCGCGGTTTCGATGGCGTCGGCCATGGCGTCATACATCGCCATGGTCAGCGCGTTCTTCTTCTCCGGGCGGTTCATCCGCACAATGCGGACCGGGCCCTCGTCGCTGACGGTGACCAGGTCGGTCATTGAAGACTCTTTTGTTTACGCATGATCTTATCCGAAAACCGGTTCCCACTTTTCGGGATCATGCGTCCAGCGCCGCTTGCGCGTTGTTGATGCTTTCGGCGCCTTCGGTGACCGAGCGCTCGATGCCGCTGGCCTGCACCGCGAGGTTTTCGGCGAAGAAGCGCGCCAGCGCGGTGCGCGCGGCGCCGTCGCCCGCGCGCAAGGCGGTGAGCGCCTGCTCGGCCAGCATGCAGCCGCCGGCGGCAGTGCCGAACAGCCGCAGATAGGGTGTGGCGCCGGCGAGCGTCGTGTCGGACGTTTTTTGCGCCAGCAGCCATTGCGTCGCGCGCTCGAGACTGTCGATCGCTTCGCCCAGGCGCGTCGCGGTCTCGCCGAAGGCCGGCGCGTTGCTCGCTTGCACCGCTTTCACGATCTCCCGCAATTCGCCGAGATAGAGGCGGACCGTATTGCCGCCCTCGAGTGGAACCTTGCGCGTCACCAGGTCGATGGCCTGGATACCGTTGGTGCCTTCGTAGATCGCGGCGATGCGCGCGTCGCGATAATGCTGGGCGGCACCGGTCTCCTCGATGAAACCCATGCCGCCATGCACCTGCACGCCGAGCGAGGCCACCTCGATGCCGATATCGGTGGAGAAGGCCTTGGCGACCGGCGTCAACAGCGAGGCGCGCTCATGCGCGGCCTTGCGCGCGGCCTCGCTCTTGCCGCGATGGGCGCGGTCGAGCGCCACGCCGGTGGCGTAGCAGATCGCGCGCGCGGCGGAGGTCGAGGCGCGCATGGTCAGCAGCATGCGCTTGACGTCGGGGTAGTCGACGATGGAGTGGCCCATCTGCTTGCGTTCGCGCGCGTAACTCATGGCTTGCTGCGTCGCCAGTTCGGCGATCGCCACGCCCTGCAGGCCGACCGCCAGCCGCGCGCGGTTCATCATGGTGAACATGCAGGCCATGCCCTTGTGCTCCTCGCCGATGAGGAAGCCGACGGCGCCGCCTTTGTCGCCATAATTCATGGTGCAGGTGGGCGAGGCATGGATGCCCATCTTGTGCTCGATCGAATGCGCGCGCACGTCGTTGCGCGTGCCGTCCGGCATCACCTTCGGCACCAGGAACAGCGAGATGCCCTTGGTGCCGGCCGGCGCATCGGGCAGCCTGGCCAGCACGAAATGGATGATGTTGGAGGTTAAGTCGTGCTCGCCATAGGTGATGAAGATCTTGGAGCCGGTGATGCGATAGCTGCCGTCGCCGGCGCGTTCCGCCTTGCTGCGCAGCGCGCCGACATCGGAGCCGGCCTGCGACTCGGTGAGCTGCATGGTGCCCATCCACTCGCCGCTCACAAGCTTGCCGAGGTATTGCCGCTTGAGTTCGTCGGTGCCGTAGGCGGCGAGCGCGTCGACCCCCGCCATGGTCAGCGCCGGCCCGATGCCGAAGGCCATGGAGCCCGAATTCCACATCTCGATGCAGGCGGCGTTGAGCGCGAGCGGCAGCGCCTGGCCGCCCCATTCGGCCGGCGCGGCCAGCCCGTTCCAGCCGGCGGCGGCCCAGGCGGTATAGGCCTCCTTCCAGCCCGGCGGCGTGGTGACGGCGCCGTCCTTGAACGGGGTGCCAAATTTGTCGCCGACCCGGTTGAGCGGGGCGATCACCTCGCTGGCGAAGCGGCCGGCTTCGACCAGCACGGAATCCACGGTTTCCTCGTCGAGGTCGCCATACAGCCCC
Source organism: Hyphomicrobiales bacterium (assembly GCA_016185205.1). Lineage (GTDB taxonomy): Bacteria > Pseudomonadota > Alphaproteobacteria > Rhizobiales > Xanthobacteraceae > Pseudolabrys. The sequence goes on from JACPOA010000020.1 coordinate 140,133, forward strand.
TCGGCCAGCGCGGCTTTCATGCCGGCGGCGTGTTTGAGCGCGAAGGCGATGTCGGCAACCGGGGCGTGGTAGGTCATGGCGTTAATGTAACCGGGACAGGGTGAGGGTCAAAGCGCGCCTGCGGCGCGTCACGTGCATAGCACGTCCATAGCTGTCCATATATTGAGACGCCAGAGCCGTTGATCGGGCAGGGCGCCGCCGCTATGGTCCGCGCGGCCGACGCGGTATCAAGACCCGTGCGACTTTTCCCAGGCGAGTATTGGGGCGTAGCCAAGTGGTAAGGCAGCGGATTTTGATTCCGCCATCCCCTGGTTCGAATCCAGGCGCCCCAGCCAGCCCTAACTCGCGGATTGAAAACACGGAAAAATCGGCCCAGCTGGGGCGGGTGATACTCACCCGTGCGACACAAACGTGCCGCACCGAGGTGATCCCGTGTCGCTCGCGCCCCATCTCCACCGCCGCCGAGCAATCTATTACTACCGCCGCCGACTTTCATCCGGCCCGATCCGGTGCGGGCAGCTTGGCTTTATGCGCAGATGGCGCGCTGGTGACAGGCGCCGCTGTCCGACGACGCATGCCTCGCGGCGCAGGCGGTGTTTAGGCCCGATCTCTACGACGCCGCGCTTGGCAGCATGCCCGGTCCGCAGGAGGCGAACCGCCCGACGGTGTCGGAGCCTTCATCGATCCGCGTTTCAGCGCAGTCGATGTCGCGGGTTGTGTCGCGGCTTGGCGCGCCAAGCGTGCGAGCCGACGGCGTCTGTCGGTCGTGCGCTAAATTTGTGCATTGCACAAAATTTTCGCAGAGTGCGCCGACGATGAGCAAATGGGTCGCTGAACCGACTCAGGCCCAAACGGACCGTACTGTCGTAAACTATTGATAATATTATATTATTATCTCGAAAGCCGAGTTGGCACGACACTTGAATTAGATGATGTCGATGGGTGCCACGCCGATGGCAGCCATGGTCCAACGACGGGCCGACAAGCAACGCCGCTGTCCTGGGGGAACGCGCCGAGTGCGTCTTTGGGGCTGCGGTTTTTTTGTTGGCTGAAGGAAAAACGCCGGACCTCGACGAGACAGGGAAACGACCGACGAGCGCATCGACCGGGATCACACGAGAACAAGGACGATGACGACATGACGACGAAGACAGACCACCACCGCCGGCGCGGCCTCAGTCGCCGCTCGTTCCTCAAGGCCGGCGCGAGCACGGCCACGCTGCTCGGCGCGGTCAGCGCGCAATTCCCGTTCGGCGCGCACGTCGCGCAAGCCGCCGGTCCCGAAGTCACCAAGGCCACGCTCGGCTTCATCGCGCTCAGCGATGCCGGTCCGCTCTTCGTCGCCAAGGACAAGGGTTTCTTCACCAAGCACGGCATGCCCGATGTCGAAGTTGCCAAGCAGGCGTCCTGGGGCGCCACGCGCGACAACCTCGTGCTTGGGCCCGAGGGCAACGGTATCGACGGTGCGCATATCCTGACGCCGATGCCCTACCTGATCAGCGCCGGTAAGGTGACACAGAACAACGTGCCGACGCCGATGTACATCCTGGCGCGGCTCAATCTCGATGCGCAGTGCATTTCGGTCGCCAAGGAATACGCCGGCCTCAAGATCGGCGCCAATGCGTCGCCGCTGAAGGCGGCATTCGACGCGAAGAAAGCCTCCGGCAAATCCGTGAAGGCGGCGATGACTTTCCCCGGCGGAACCCACGATCTGTGGATCCGCTACTGGCTCGCCGCCGGCGGCATCGATCCCGACAAGGACATCGAGACCATCACCGTGCCGCCCCCGCAAATGGTGGCAAATATGAAGGTCGGAACGATGGATTGCTTCTGCGTAGGCGAGCCTTGGCCCGGTCAGCTTGTCCATCAAGGCATTGGCTACACCGCGATCAACACCGGCGAACTCTGGAACAAGCATCCGGAAAAATCGCTCGGCATGCGCGCTGCTTTCGTCGACAAGTATCCAAATGCCGCCAAGGCGATCCTGATGGCGGTCATGGAGGCTCAGCAATGGGCCGACAAAACCGAGAACAAGGCCGAGCTCGCCGCCATCATGGCCAAGCGGCAGTGGATCAACTGTCCGGTTGAAGACATTCTCGACCGCGCCAGCGGCAAGTTCGACTATGGCACCGGCCGCGTCGTCGAGAACTCGCCGCACATCATGAAGTATTGGAAGGACTTTGCCTCCTATCCGTTCCAGAGCCACGAGCTCTGGTTCCTCACCGAGGACATCCGCTGGGGCAAATTCGAGCCTGGCTTCGATAGCAAGGCGTTGATCAAGAAGGTGAACCGCGAGGACCTGTGGCGCGACGCCGCCAAGAGCCTCGGCGTCGTCGCCGCCGAAATTCCGGCCTCCACTTCGCGCGGCAAGGAGACCTTCTTCGACGGCAAGGTGTTCGACCCGGAAAATCCGGCGGCCTACCTGAAGAGCCTCAGCATCAAGCGAGTGGAAGTCTGACCCCCCGCGCGGGTCGCTCGCGGGCGCATGATCCCGAAAAGTGGGAACCGGTTTTCGGAAAAGATCATGCGCAAGCGAATGGACGGCCCGCAAAACTTGAATTCGAACGGAGCATTCTCGCGATGAACATGCCTGTGATGAAATCCGAAGTCACCGGGGCCGTGTCTGGGGGGTCTGGCGCGCCGGTGATGGCTGCGAAAGTGCTGCCGCTCGCGCCCAAGCGTCCGGCCTTGCAGACGCGGCCGATGACACAGGTAAAAGAGATCACGGCGCGGATATTGCCGCCGTTGATCGTGGTCGCGCTCGGGCTGCTGGTGTGGGAACTGCTGTGCCGCAAGACGGGCGCGACGCTGCCGCCGCCATCGCGCGTGTTCAAGGACACCTATGAGCTGATCGTCGATCCGTTCTTCGATCGTGGTGGCATCGACAAAGGCCTGTTCTGGCATCTGTCGGCGAGCCTGCAGCGGGTGGCGCTGGGCTACACGCTGTCAGCGGTTGTCGGCGTCGCACTCGGCACCCTGGTCGGTCAGTCGGTTTGGGCGATGCGCGGGCTCGATCCAATTTTTCAGGTGCTGCGCACGGTGCCGCCGCTGGCCTGGCTCCCGTTATCGCTGGCCGCGTTCCGTGACGGCCAACCGTCGGCGATTTTCGTGATCTTCATCACTTCGATCTGGCCGATCATCATCAACACCGCGGTCGGCATTCGCAATATCCCGCAGGATTACCGCAATGTCGCGGCGGTGCTGCGGCTCAATCCGTTCGAGTTCTTCGTCAAGATCATGGTGCCCTCGGCGGCGCCTTACATCTTCACCGGCCTGCGCATCGGTATCGGTCTGTCGTGGCTCGCCATCGTCGCCGCCGAAATGCTGATCGGCGGCGTCGGCATCGGCTTCTTCATCTGGGATGCCTGGAACTCGTCGCACATCAGCGAAATCATTCTGGCGCTGTTCTACGTCGGCGTCATCGGTTTCGTGCTCGATCGCATCGTCGCCGGGGTCGCCAGCATCGTGACCCGCGGAACCGCCGCCAACTGAGGATAGCGACCATGATCCCATATCTATTGATCGACCACGTCGACAAATCCTTCGTGCGCGGCCAGAGCGAAACCAAGGTGTTGAAAGAGATCACGCTGCAGGTCGACAAGGGCGAATATGTCTCGATCATCGGCCATTCCGGCTGTGGAAAATCGACCTTGCTCAACATCGTCGCCGGCCTTACTCCGGCGACCGTCGGCGGTGTGATCGTCGAGGGCCGCGAGGTCAACGAGCCCGGCCCCGACCGCGCGGTGGTTTTCCAGAACCACAGCCTGCTGCCGTGGCTCACGGTCTACGACAATGTGCGGCTCGCCGTCGACAAGGTGTTTTCGTCCAGCAAGTCGCGCGCCGAACGCAATGGCTGGACGCTGCACAACCTTGATCTCGTGCAGATGACGCACGCCAAGGACAAGCGGCCCTCCGAAATCTCCGGCGGCATGAAGCAACGGGTAGGGCTCGCCCGCGCCTTGGCGATGGAACCGAAGGTGCTGCTGCTGGACGAGCCGTTCGGCGCGCTCGATGCGCTCACGCGCGCGCATTTGCAGGACACCGTGATGGGACTGCATCAGAAGCTCGGTAACACCGTGATCATGATCACCCATGATGTCGACGAAGCCGTGCTGCTGTCCGACCGCATCGTGATGATGACCAACGGCCCGTCGGCGCGGATCGGCGAAATTCTGGCGGTGCCGCTGGCGCGGCCGCGCAAGCGGCTTGAACTAGTGGCGAACGCGCCGTTCCTTAAATGCCGGCAGCGCGTGCTGGAGTTCCTGTACGAACGCCACCGCTTCGTCGAAGCGGCATGATCAAGTCCGCAAGGGAGTACGGATGAGCGAGCCGCTCGTCATCGTCGGCAACGGGATGGCCGCCATGCGGCTGGTGGAGAATCTCACCCATCGCGCGCTCGGACGTTACGCCATTGCCGTGATCGGCGAGGAGCCGCGGCTGCCCTATAACCGCGTGTTGTTGTCCTCGGTGCTGGCGCAAGAGGTGTCGCGCGGCGAGATCGAGCTCAGGCCGGCGCAGTGGTGGAGCGACCGCGGCGTCACACTGCTTTATGGCCGTACCGCCACCGCCATCGATCCGGCGATCCGCCGGGTGCGGCTCGCCAATGGCGCGACGCTGCCGTTCGCCAAGCTGGTGCTCGCGACCGGCTCGCGCCCGATCCGGCTCAATGTGCCGGGCATGGAATTGCCCGGGGTGATGACGTTTCGCGATCTCGGTGACGTGGCTGCGATCGGGGCCGCGGCCGCGAATGGAGCCAAGGCGGTGGTGATCGGCGGCGGCTTGCTGGGGCTCGAGGCGGCGTACGGATTGGCGAAGGCCGGCTCGCAGGTGTCCGTCGTTCACCTGATGAATCGATTGATGGAGCGCCAGCTCGACGCGCGCGCCTCCGCCATGCTCAAGCACGTGGTCGAGACGCGCGGCATTGCCGTGCATCTCAACGCCGAGACCGTTGGCATTCTGGGATCAACGTGCGCCAGGGCAGTAGAACTCAAGGATGGCCGGCAGATCGACGCCGATCTGGTGGTGGTCGCGGCCGGCATCCGCGCCAATGTCGATCTCGCCCGCACCGCCGATCTCGACATCGATCGCGGCATCGTCGTCGACGATCATCTGCAATCCAGTAAGCCGAACATCTACGCGATCGGCGAATGCATCGAGCATCGCGGCCAATGTTACGGCCTGGTCGAGCCGGCCTATGAGCAGGCGCGGGCACTGGCCGCGCATCTGGCGGGCGACAGTGCGAGCTATACCGGCAGCGTGCTGGCGACCAATCTGAAGGTCTCCGGCGTCAATGTGTTTTCGGCCGGCGATTTCCTGGGCGCAGCGGACACCGAACAACTCGTGCTCTCTGATCCCGGGCTTGGCACTTACAAGAAGCTGGTGATCAAGGGCGGCCGCCTCGTCGGCGCGGTGCTGTTCGGCGATACCGCCGACGGGCTTTGGTATCTCGATCTGATCCGTGCGGGCGACTCGATCGAGGCCATCCGCGAGGATCTCGTGTTCGGTCGCGCTTTGGCCGAACGCTCTGTGATTAAAGTATTGGCGGCGTGAGGGCGGCGATGTCGAGCGACTTCACCCCGGACCAGAAACGCTATCTCGAGGGCTTCGCTTCAGGCCTCACGGCGGCGCGCGCGGCGCGCGGCCAGCTTCCTGCGGGCGCGACAGCGGGCGGCGAGCCGACCGGCCCCGACGCCATCCACATCAAGGCGCAGGATCGCGTGCTGGCGGCGGGCAGCAAGCTCGCCGATCAGGAGAAGTTCAAGCGCGAGGAGCATCCGTTCGACGGCTATGAGCGGCTGAAAGAACAAGCAAAGAAAAACGAGGCGCCCAAGCCGCCGGACAATTTCCGCTGGCGCTTTTATGGGCTGTTCTATGTGGCGCCAGCGCAGAATTCCTACATGTGCCGGCTGCGCCTGCCTAACGGTATCCTAAAGCATTGGCAACTCTCAGGTTTGGCGGATCTGGCCGAGCGCTATGCCGGCGGCTACAGCCACGTCACCACCCGCGCCAATCTGCAAATGCGCGAGATCGAGCCGAAAAACGCGGTGTTAATGCTCGAAGAAGTGCAGATGCTCGGCCTATGCTCGCGCGGCTCGGGCGCCGACAATATCCGCAACGTGACCGGTACGCCGACCGCTGGTATCGATCCTCAGGAGCTGATCGATACGCGGCCTTACGCGCGCGAATGGCACTTCCACATTCTCAACGAGCGCGCGCTCTACGGCCTGCCGCGCAAGTTCAATGTCGGCTTCGACGGCGGCGGCTGCATTCCGGTGCTGGAGGACACCAACGACATCGGCTTCCAGGCGGTCGAGCTGAAGGAGGGCTTCGGACCCGAGACGGGCGTCTGGTTCCGGCTCGCGCTCGGCGGCATCACCGGGCACAAGGATTTCGCTCGCGACACCGGCGTGATCGTTAAGCCGGAAGAAGCGACGCAGGTCGCCGACGCGGTGGTGCGCGTCTATATCGACCATGGCGACCGCACCGACCGCGGCAAGGCGCGGCTGAAATATGTGCTCGACGCCATGGGCCTGGAGAAATTCATCGTCCTTGTCGAGGAAAAGCTCGGCCGCAAGCTCATCAAGGTGCCGGCCGACGCGCTGAACGCGCGGCCGCCGCACGACCGCGGCGCCCATGTCGGCGTGCACCAACAGAAGCAGGCGTGGCTCAACTGGATCGGCGTGGTGCTGCCGGTGGCGCGACTCACCGCCGAACAGATGCGCGGGCTGGCCAAGATCGCACAGGAATTCGGCGACGGCGATATCCGCCTGACGGTCTGGCAGAACCTGCTGATCTCCGGCGTCGCCGACGGCAAGGTGGCCGCCGCTTGCGCCGCCATCGAGGCGCTTGGCCTCTCGACGAAAGCAACCTCGATCCGCGCCGGCCTGGTCGCCTGCACGGGCAATGTCGGCTGCAAGTTCGCGGCCTCCGACACCAAGCGTCACGCCGAGGAGATCGCGCAGTGGTGCGAGGCGCGCGTCAATCTCGACGGGCCGGTCAATATCCATCTCACCGGCTGCCATCACTCCTGCGCGCAGCATTACATCAGCGAAATCGGCATGCTCGCCTGCAAGATTCAAGTTTCGGAGGAGGGCGACCAGATCGAGGGCTATCACATCTATATCGGCGGCGGCTTCGGCCCCGACGCCGCGCTCGGCCGCGAGATCTATCGCGACGTCAAGGCGACTGACGCGCCGCGCACTGTCGAGCGCATGCTCAAGGGCTACCTGGCGCATCGCGCCGCGCGCGAGGAGACGTTTCTCGCCTTCTCGCGCCGGCATGAGGTCGATACGCTCAAGGCCATGTTCGATGCGGGGCTAAGCGAATGACGCAAAACCTGCCGCCGCCGATCCCGTCATTTGTTCCGGCGACCGCGCCGTTCTCCGACGAACAGCGCGTCTGGCTCAACGGTTTCTTCGCGGGCCTGGTGTCGCTCGACGGCTTCGGCGTCACGCCACTGAGCGGCGAGCAGGCGGCGGCGCTGTTGTCCGGTGGCGCCATTGCAAAACCCGCCGATGACGATGACGGCGGCGCGCCCTGGCACGACCAGACTATTCCGCTGGTTGACCGGATGAAACTGGCCGACGGCAAGCCGCTGCGCTGGCGCCTGATGGCGGCGATGGCGCAGCAGGATTGCGGCCAGTGTGGCTATGACTGCAAGAATTATTCGGGCGCGATTTTCAACGGCAAGGAAGAACGGCTGAATCTGTGCGTGCCGGGCGGCAAGGAAACCGCCCGCATGCTCAAGAAATTGCATGAAGAGCTCAAGAGCGCGCCGCCTGCGCCGGCCGGCGCTTCACCGGCTGCCGCCGAAACCGCTCCGGTAGCGGAAATCCTGCCCCGCTATTCGCGCGACAATCCGGCGATGGCGACCGTGCTGTCGTGCAAAAGGCTCAACAAGCCCGGCTCGGAAAAGGAAACCTGGCACGTCGAATTGAACGTCTCGACGCGCGGGCTCGATTATGCGGTTGGCGATTCCTTCGGTCTGTTTCCGTCCAACGACCCGGCGCTGGTGGATGCGGTGATCAAGGCGCTCGGGGCGCCGGCGGATTTTCCGATCGGCGACCGAACCTTGCGCGAGGTGCTGTTCGACGGCGTGTCGCTGTCGCCTGCGCCCGACATGCTGTTCCAACTGTTCTCCTACATCACCGGCGGCGCGCGTCGGATCAAGGCGCGCGCGCTGGCCAACGGCGACGATCCGGATGGCGATGCGGAAACGCTCGACGTGCTGGCGGCGATCGAGAAATTCCCCGGTATCCGGCCCGATCCGGAAGCCTTCATCGAGGCGCTCGATGCGCTGCAGCCGCGGCTTTATTCGATTTCGTCCTCGCCCAAGCTCGATCCGCGCCGGGTCGCGCTCACGGTCGATGCGGTGCGCTACGACATCGGCGCGCGCCGCCGGCTCGGCGTTGCGTCCACCTACCTCGCCGAGCGCGTCAAGCCCGGCGCGACCGTGAAGATCTACGTGCAGAAGGCACCCGCCTTCGCGCTGCCGGCCGATCCGGCGGTGCCGGTCGTCATGATCGGGCCGGGCACCGGCGTGGCGCCGTTCCGCGCCTTCCTGCAAGAGCGCTGGGCGACCCAGGCGTCCGGCCGCAACTGGCTGTTCTTCGGCCATCAGCATTCCAAGTTCGATTTTTTCTACGAGGACGAATTCAAGACCATGAAGTCGTCCGGCGTGTTGACGCGGCTCACGCTCGCCTGGTCGCGCGACAGCGAGAGCAAGATTTACGTGCAGGACCGCATGCGCGAGGTCGGCCGCGATCTGTGGGAATGGCTCGCCGACGGCGCGCATATCTATGTCTGCGGCGACGCCAAGCGCATGGCCAAGGACGTGGAAATCGCGCTGGTCGATATCGTGGCCCAGTACGGCGCACGCAGCGCGGACGAAGCGACGGCTTTCGTGGCCGATCTCAAGAAAAAGGGCCGCTATCAGCAGGACGTGTATTGATGAACGCGCCCGCGCATCATTTGCCGGCCGTGCGCACCGCCTGCCCCTATTGCGGGGTTGGCTGTGGCGTGCTGGCCAAGCCGGATGGGCGCGGTGGCGCGGCGATCGCCGGCGATCCCGAGCATCCGGCCAATTTCGGGCGGCTCTGCTCCAAAGGTTCCGCGCTCGGCGAGACGCTCGGCCTCGACAGCCGGTTGCTGCATCCGATGCTGCGGCAGATCGACGGCAGGCTGGCGCGCACCTCGTGGGAGCGCGCGATCGGCCTGGTCGCGGACGGCTTTGCGCGCACGATTCGTGAACATGGCCCCGACGCGGTCGCCTTCTATCTGTCCGGGCAATTGCTGACCGAGGACTACTACGTCGCCAACAAGCTGATGAATGGCTTCCTTGGCTCGGCCAATGTCGACACCAATTCACGGCTGTGCATGGCCTCCTCGGTGGCCGGCCAGCGCCGCGCCTTCGGTAGCGACACCGTGCCCGGCGTCTATGCCGATCTCGACCGCGCCGATCTCATCGTGCTGGTCGGCTCGAACGCGGCTTGGTGCCATCCCGTGCTTTATCAGCGCATGGTCGCCAACCAGCGCGCGCGCGGCGCCAAGCTGGTCGTGATCGATCCACGCCGCACGGCAACCGCGGAAGATGCCGACCTGTTTCTGGCCGTCGCGCCGGGCATGGACACCGCGTTGTTCTGCGGCCTGCTGGTGCACCTCGCCGATAAGCTTGCGCTCGATTACGAGTACATTGAGGCGCACACGTCGGGGTTTTCCGAGGCCTTGATCCGCGCGCGCGAAATCGCGCCGGACCTAGCCGCAACGGCGAAGGCCGCCGGCCTTGCCGAGGCTGACGTTGGCCGCTTCTTCGAGCTGTTCCGGACGACGCCGAACGTCGTCACCGCTTTTTCGCAAGGTGTGAACCAATCGGCGCAGGGCACCGACAAGGTCTCGGCCATCATCAATTGCCATCTCGTCACCGGCCGCATCGGCCGTCCGGGCATGGGACCGTTCTCGCTTACCGGCCAGCCCAATGCGATGGGCGGCCGTGAAGTGGGTGGCCTTGCCAATCAACTTGCGGCGCACATGAATTTCACGCCGGATGAGATCGACCGCGTTGGCCGCTTCTGGCGGGCATCGAATATGGCGCCGCGCGAAGGGCTGAAAGCCGTGCAGATGTTCGAGGCAATCGAGCGCGGTGAGATCAAGGCGCTGTGGGTGATGGCGACCAATCCGGCGGTGTCGCTGCCGCGCGCGCGCGCCGTGCGCGAGGCGCTCGGCAAGCTCGACCTGTTCGTGGTGTCCGACAACGTGCTGTCCAACGACACCATCAATGCCGGCGCGCAGATCCTGCTGCCGGCCGCCGCCTGGGGCGAGAAGGACGGCACCGTCACCAATTCCGAGCGCCGCATCTCGCGCCAGCGGCCGTTCCTGACCCTGCCGGGCGAGGCCAGGCCGGACTGGTGGATCGTCGCGCAGGTGGCGCACCGCCTAGGCTTCGGCGATCAGTTTGGCTATGTGTCGGCGGCCGATGTGTTCCGCGAGCACGCGGCGCTGTCGGCATTCGAGAATGACGGCACGCGCGATTTCGACATCGGTGCGCTGGCGCAACTGACCGACGCGGAATTCAACGCGCTCGCTCCGGTGCAATGGCCGGCGCGCACGGACGCCGCGCGCGGCGACACGCGCTTCTTCGCGCAAGGCGGCTTCTTCACCGCCGACCGCAAGGCGCGGCTGATCGCGCCGGCGCCGCCGGCGCCGCAGGCGGCGCTGTCCGCGCAATATCCATTCCGGCTCAACAGCGGCCGCGTGCGTGATCAGTGGCACACCATGACGCGTTCTGGCTTAAGCCCGCGTCTCGCCAATCACGTGCCGGAGCCGTTCGTGGAAGTGCATCCGCTTGACGCGGCGGCGGCAGGGCTCGCGGACGGCGGCTTTGCGCGCCTGCGCACGCCTTACGGCGCCTGCGTGCTCAAGGTCGTGATCAGCGAGGGCCAGCGGCGCGGCTCGCTGTTCGTGCCGATCCATTGGAGCGACGAGACCGCTTCGTCGGCCCGTATCGGCGAACTGGTGACGCCGGCGAACGATCCGCATTCCGGCCAGCCGGAGGCTAAGGCGACGCCGGCCGCGGCGGAGCCGGTGGCCTATCGCTATCGCGGCTTCCTGTTGGCGCGCGAGCACATCGCGCCACCGGCGGGAACCTGGTGGTCGCGCGTGCGGCTTACGAGCGGCACCGGTCTGCTGATGGCGACCGACGAGCCGCCGTCGGCCTGGCGCGAGTGCGGGCATGCCATGTTCGGCGCGGCGGAGATCGCGGACTATATGGATGAGCCGCGTGGCATCTGCCGCGTGGCGGCGTTTGTCGACGGCCGGCTCAGTGGCTGCCTGTTCATCGGACCGGCGGACGCAGGCCCGCAATGGGACACGGTGAAGGCGCTGTTCGAGGCGGAAGCGCTCGGCGACATGCAACGGCGCGCGGTGCTGTCCGGCAAATCGACCGATGGCCTTGCCGATCCCGGCCCGACCGTGTGTGCCTGCTTCGGCGTCGGGATCAATGTCATCCGCGCCGCGATCGCGAGCGGCCAGGCTGCGAACGTGGACGAGATCGGCACCGCGCTGCGTGCCGGAACCAATTGCGGCTCGTGTTTGCCGGAACTCAAAAGGATCGTCAGTCATGGACGAATTGCGTAAACCGTTTGAGGCGCAGCCCGCGCGCAAACCGATTGAGAGCAAGCCCGCGCGCATGGGCGCGCTGGCGCGCTTGCCGGTGTTCCTGGCGCTCGAAGGCAAGCGCGTCGTGCTGGTCGGTTTTGGTCCGGCGGCCGAGTGGAAGCGGGAGCTTCTGGAGGC